>NZ_JBIVFL010000001.1:0-317908 GCF_044748125.1 Streptomyces sp. NPDC090025
TGGAAGCCCAGTAATGGGTGGAGCTGACCGGTACTAATAGGCCGAGGGCTTGTCCTCAGTTGCTCGCGTCCACTGTGTTTGTTCTGAAGCAACGACCGTGTGTTTTTCCGGTCGAACTTCATAGTGTTTCGGTGGTCATAGCGTTAGGGAAACGCCCGGTTACATTCCGAACCCGGAAGCTAAGCCTTTCAGCGCCGATGGTACTGCAGGGGGGACCCTGTGGGAGAGTAGGACGCCGCCGAACAATCATTGTGGGAAAGCCCCGCACCTTATGGTGCGGGGCTTTTCTGCGTTCCGGGGCATTTTTCCGGACCAATTTACCGGACCAACTTTTGCGGCTCAGTCCGCCGGGGACACCAGGCCCGTGTCGTACGCCAGGATCACCGCCTGGATGCGGTCGCGGGAGCCGGTCTTCGCGAGGACGCGGGTGACATGCGTCTTCACCGTCGATTCGGCGAGGTGGAGCCGGGCCGAGATCTCCGTGTTCGTCCAGCCCCGGCCGATGACCGTGAGGATCTCGTGCTCGCGCTCGGTGAGGCCGGCGAGGCGCGGGTCCTGGCTCCGGCGGACCACGGCGGGTTCGGCGGCCGCGGGCTTCGGGAGCGGGCTCGGCAGATGGTGGATGTAGGTGTCCAGGAGCCGGCGGGTGAGGCTCGGGGCGACCACCGCGTCGCCGCTCGCGACCGCGCGGATGCCCGCGAGCAGCTCCTCGGGCTGGGCGTCCTTCACCAGAAAGCCGCTGGCGCCCGCGCGCAGGCCCTCGTACGCGTACTCGTCCAGGTCGAAGGTGGTGACGATCAGGACGCGGGTGCGGGCGCCGGTGGCGACGACACGGCGGGTGGCCTCGATGCCGTCGAGGCCCGGCATCCGGATGTCCATGAGGATCACGTCCGGGCGGTGCCGGTCGGCGAGGCGGACCGCCTCCGTGCCGTTCGCCGCCTCGTCGACGACCGTCATGTCGTCCTGGCTCTCCAACAGCATGCGGAAACCGAAGCGTTGCATCGGCTGGTCGTCCGCGATCAGCACGGTCGTCACGGGCGGGAGTCCTCCTGAGTGGGAGCGGGAAGGTGAGCCGGAAGGCGGGCGGGAAGGCGGAGCCTGACCTGCCAGCCGGTGCCACCGGTCGGCGGCGGGCCGCATTCGAGTGTGCCCTCGTAGAGCGCCGCCCGCTCGCGCATTCCGGCGATGCCGTTGCCGTTGCCGTTGGCGTGGACGCCGTCGATGCCGTCGATGCCGTCGATGTGCCGGCCGCGGCCGGTGTCGGTGACCGTGACGACGAGGCCGCCGTCGTCCGGAGCCGGGGCCGGAGCCAGCGTCACCGTCGCGGTGGCGGCCGGGCCGCCGTGCTTCAGGGTGTTGGTCAGGGACTCCTGGACCACCCGGTAGACCGTCAACTGGGCGCCGGGCGGCAGCGGGTGGGCCGGTGCGGCGAGGTGCGCGTCGACCGGGAGGCCCGCCCTCCGTACGCCGTCGATCAGGGCCGGGAGTTCGTCGAGACCCGGCTGGGGGCTCCGTACCGCCGTCTCCTCGTCGCCGAGGACACCGAGCAGCCGACGGAGTTCGGCCAGGGCCTGCCGGCTGGTGGTGCCGATCGCGTCGAGGGCCTGGGCGGCCCGCTCGGGGTTCTTGGCGGCGGCGTAGCGGCCGCCGTCGGCGAGACCGGTGATCACGGCGAGGTTGTGGCCGATGATGTCGTGCATCTCGCGGGCGATCCGGGCGCGTTCGTCGGCCGCGGCGAGCCGGACCTCCTGGTCGCGCTCCTCCCTGCGGGAGCGGACGGTGATGCCGAGCAGCGCGACGAAGAGGTACGACCACACGGCCGGGGAGGCGTGCGCGTCCCAGGTGTCGGCCTGGAAGCGCAGACCGCCGATGACGAGCGGCGGTACGAGCAGCGCGGCCGCCCACAGCAGGGCGCGGGGCGGGCGGGTCAGGGCGATGTGGAACAGCGGGATGACCTGGAGGAAGGCGCCCTGCAGGAACGCGCCGGACACCTCGCTGACCAGGGTCGCCGCCGCCATCACGACGAGCGCCGCCGTCGGGTGGCGGCGGCGCAGGTGGAGCGGGAGTGCGAGGGCCAGGCTGACGGCGACGACGAGCCAGGACGGCACGGTCGGGTCGGCGGCGACGGACCGCCAGCCGCCCGCCGCGTCGACGAGCGCGGCGACCGTCCAGGTGCCGGTCACCGCCGTGTCCCACACCCACGGTCGTACGGCGTCGAAGGCCCGGGCCCGGGCGAGGAGCCGACCGATGTAACGGGTGGGGCCCGTGGTGCTGACGCTCGTGGTGCTGACGTTCGTGGTGCTGGTGGGTGGCTTCGGGGGCTCGGCGCGGGTCACCCGTACATCCTCGTCGGTGGGCGCGGGGCGGGCGTCGTACCAGGGTCGTACGCGCGGGGCGGGGGCGTGCCCGGGTCGTACCGGAGTCGTACCCGGGGGCGTACCCGCAGCAGGCCCGAGGGACAAAATTGCTTGTCAGGGGGCGTGTCGATGGTGAGGATCGGCGCATGGACTATTCAATTCGCAGCATTCGCGCCGACGAGTGGGAGCGGGTGCGTGAGCTGCGGCTCGCCGCGCTCCAGGACCCGGTCGCGCACATCGCCTTCCTGGAGTCGTACGAGGACGGGCTCGGCCGTTCCGACGCGTTCTGGCAGGAGCGGGCGGCGGGCGCCGCCGAGACGGGCGACGGGCAGGTGCGGCAGTTCGTGGCGGAGACGGTGGACGGGCGCTGGGTCGGCACGGCGTCGGTGCTCGTCGAGCGCGCGGGGGTGGAGTCGTACTTCGGGGACGTGCCGGCGTGCGAGCAGACGCATGTGGTCGGGGTGTTCGTCCGGCCCGAGGCGCGCGGTGCCGCGATCGGGGTGACCGACGCGCTGTTCCGGGCTGCGGTCGACTGGTCGTGGGGGCTCGCGGAGCCGGTGGTGGAGCGGGTCCGGCTGTATGTGCACGAGGACAACGCGCGTGCCGCCGCCTTCTACCAGCGCTTCGGTTTCGTCGCGACGGGCGCGCGGATGGCGACGCCGGGCAGCGACCACCTGGACGAGGTGGAGTACGAGGTGCGCAGGGAGACGGGTCAGGGCGCCGGGGTGTGAGCGGCTGGTGGCGCTGGCTGGAGGAGCGGACGCGTGCCGAGGTCGACGCGGACGTGCTGCGGGACCGTCGGATGTCGGCGGTGAAGTCGGTCTGGGAGGCGCTGCGTCCGTTGGGCGTCGGCCTTCACGAGGCCGAGGCGGTCGTCCACGCCCGGTACGAGGCGCTGGGTGACCGGGTGCGGCGCACGCCGCCGGATCCGCTCGACCTGCCCTCGCTGGTGGCCCGCGCCGAGGCGCTGCCCGGTCGGGTGGTGGCGGTGGAGGGGCTGTGGGACGGCGACACCGTGCACGACTGGTTCGTGGTGCTGGTCGCGGTCCTGGCAGAGCCGGACGGGGAGTCGGACGGGGAGTCGAGGGGGGGAGGGTGAACTGGCGGTCGTGTACCGGCGGGCCGGTGATCCTTCGCCCGGGGCGGCGGCGGCCGTGGCCGGGCGGGCGCTGGCCGAGCGGCTCGGGGTGCCGTTCCACTTCGCCTCCCCCGAGGTGCCGGACGATCGCCTGCCGCGGTGGCGGGAGCTCTGACGGGCCCGGCCGCCCGGTGTCCCCTCGCCTTGGCAGGGGTGGAGCGGCGGAGCTGCGACTGATCGGGGCGGGGCTCGCGGAGGCGCTGCAGACGATCCACCGCAGCGGTCTGGTGCACCGGGACCTCAAGCCGTCGAACGTGCTGGTCACCGAGGACGGGCCGCGGATCATCGACTTCGGCATCTCGAAGGCCCTGGAGGGTGCGACGGCGCTGACCGGGACGGGGCTCGTGGTCGGGACGCCCGGCTTCATGTCGCCGGAACAGGCCCTGGGGCGGCCGGTGGGCGCGCCGAGCGACGTCTTCTCGCTGGGCGCGGTGCTGGCCTTCGCGGCGAGGCGGGAGGGGCCGTTCGGGGTGGGGAGCGTGCCCGCGCTGCTGTTCCGGGTGGTGCATGACGAGCCGGTGCTCGACGGGGTGCCGGAGGAGCTGCTCGGTGTCGTACGGCGCTGTCTGGCGAAGGACGCGGGGGCGCGGCCGACGGCGGACGAGTTGGTGGCGTGGCTGGGAGGTGGAGGCGGTGCGGAGGCGACCGTGACGGTGACGGTGGCCGGGTGGGGGCCGGAGCCGGGGGCTGTGGAGCCTGTGGCGCCTGTGGTCACCGAGGTGTCGGAGCCTCCTGAGCCGCCCGTACCGCCGTCGCGGGTCGTCCGGCCCAGGCCCAGGGGTGAGGTGGACCGGGGGTGGCTGACGCCGGGGCGGTTCGCCGCGATCGGTGGGGCGGTGCTGTGCGTCGGCGGGGTGCTGGTCGGGCTGGTGATGAGTCAGCCGTGGCTGCTCCTGGTCGCGTTCGTCGTCGGGCTTGTCCTGATGGCCAACGGAGTGGCCAGGAGCCGATGACGGCGCCCGGAGGGACGAGGAGGCGGAGGCGGGCGTCTTGGTCCCGTACGCGGGCCGAGCGGTCCTTCAGAGCTGGGGGAGGGGTTCGGGCCAGCGGGCGCGGGCCTGTTCCTGGGAGCGCATCAGGGCGAGGGTCGGCAGGCCGAGGTCATGGCCGGTGGCGGTGAGCTCGGGGAGCCGGGGGAGCGGGGCGACGGCGGCGACGTCGTCGAGGACCAGGGTCAGTGGTGGGTCGAGCCGACCGTCGGATGACCGTGCGGCCATGCGGCGGCCGTGCTCGACCACGCTTGCGGCGAGCGCGGTCAGGAGGGGCATCGCGCCCGGGTGGGTGCGCGGGTCCTCGATCGGTTCACCCACCACGTAAAGGGTGCCCTGCTCGGCGACGAAAGATGCGAGCGTGAGCGAGTCAGTTCGATTCGGCGTGCATGCCTGCCGGATGTGGACGGACGACAGGACGGACAGCGCGCGCGCCGTCAGTTCCTGGGCGGCGGCCCGGCGTTCGGGGTGCGCGGTGAGGGCGGATTCGAGGAGTCCCGCGTGGCCCGCGGCGGCCTTCTGGTGGGTGCGGAGGATCCGTACCGGTTCGTGGGCGTCGGTGCCCTGGGCCCAGCGGTGCACCTGCTTGAACGGCCGGCCGTCTACGGCGGCGGCGTGCAGCCAGCAGCGCAGGAGCGTTTCGGCGGTGTCGGCGACGGCCGCGTCGAGCCGGGCCTGCGGGCGTACCGGCGCGAGCAGCGCCGCCGCCCGGTCGCGGGCGGTGTCCGGGTCCTCGCACTGCTCGGACGGGCTCCAGTGCAGCCGGGCCGGGGTGTCGCAGAGGTGCGAGGGGTCGTAGACGAGGACCGGGCCGAGTTTGCCGCGGGCGTCCTTGGTGTCGGCCCACAGGGCGGGGTCCGAGGTGACGACCAGGACCGCGCCCTCCGCGTCCCGTACCGCCTGGGTGGCGAGCGGGCGGCGGGCGGCGGCGGGGGCGTAGACGATCCGGGGGGTGGCCACCGGCGGGGTGGGCTCGGGTGCGGGGGTGGGTGCGAGCCCGGGTGCGGGCTCGGCGAGGTCCACGGGGGTACGGGGCGGGGGCGGGGCCTGTAGCGGGGCCGGGGGCTCGTACGGGTGCGGCTCCGGGCGCTGCTCGCGCTCGGCGCGCCGCGCGCCCTTCCCGTACGCCGCGCCCTTCCCGTACGCCATCCGCTTCTCGTACGCGCCCGCCCGTCGGCTCGCGCGGACCGTGCGCCAGCGGGCGAGGGTGCCGAGGGCGAAGACGGCGAGCACGGCGAGGATCATCGCCTCGCCGATGACCAGGCCCCAGAACAGGCCGTAGCCGGAGAGGGCGCCGGGCGGGGTGGCCGGCCAGGCGGCGGGGAGGTCGGTCGGGGCGGTGAGCAGGGAGCGCAGCGCGGGCGGGGTGGCGGTGAAGGTGACGCCGGGCGGCCAGCCGCCGTGCGCGAGGAGGCCGGAGAGGCCGGTCGCCGTCCAGATCAGGACGGCGAGGGCGAGGAGGAGGGCGAGCAGTCCGACGACGAGTCCGTCGGGGATGCCGCCCTCCTTCCGTGCTTCCCGTGCCTCTCTGCTCATCTCATGCCGTCCTTCGTGCCGCCGTCCGTGCCGTCCTTCGTGCCGCCGTCCGTGCCGTCGTTCATGCCACCGTCGACTGCGAGGGGTTGTTCATCTGCTGCTCGATGAGCATGGCCCGCTGCTCGGTCTCCCATTCCAGTTCGGGGTCGCCCGGGTGGGAGGACTCGGTCATGGCGCGGTCGGTGTAGACGAGCGGGCGTTCCTTCTCGGTGATGAGGTGTTTCACCACCTGGACGTTGCCGTTGACGTCCCAGACGGCGATGCCGGGGGTGAGGGTGGGGATGATCTCGACCGCCCAGCGGGGCAGGCCGAGGACCCGGCCGGTGGAGCGGGCCTCGTCGGCCTTCTGGGCGTAGATGGTGCGGGTGGAGGCCATCTTGAGGATCGCGGCGGCCTCCTTGGCGGCGGCTCCGTCGACGACGTCGCTGAGGTGGTGGACGACGGCGACGAAGGACAGGCCGAGGCGGCGGCCGAACTTGAGCAGACGCTGGAACAGCTGGGCCACGAACGGGCTGTTGATGATGTGCCACGCCTCCTCGACGAGGAAGATGCGCTTCTTCCGGTCGGGGCGGATCCAGGTGTGTTCCAGCCACACGCCGACGATCGCCATGAGGATCGGCATGGCGATGGAGTTGCGGTCGATGTGGGAGAGGTCGAAGACGATGAGCGGGGCGTCGAGGTCGATGCCGACGGTGGTGGGGCCGTCGAACATGCCGCGCAGGTCGCCGTCGACGAGCCGGTCGAGCACCAGGGCGACGTCGAGGCCCCAGGCCCGTACATCGTCTATGTCGACGTTCATGGCCTCGGCGGACTCGGCCTCGGGGTGGCGGAGTTGCTCGACGATGTCGGTGAGGATCGGCTGGCGTTCGGTGATGTGCTCGGTGACGAAGGCGTGGGCGACCTTGAGGGCGAAGCCGGAGCGTTCGTCGAGGCCGTGGCCCATGGCGACTTCGATGATGGTGCGGAGCAGCGCGAGCTGGCCGGTGGTGGTGATGGCCGGGTCGAGGGGGTTGAGGCGGATGCCGGAGTCGTTGGCGACCATCGGGTCGAGCCGGATGGGAGTTATTCCCAGCTCCTGCGCGATGAGGTTCCATTCGCCGACGCCGTCCTCGCCCTGGGCGTCGAGGACGACGACCTGGCGGTCGCGGAAGCGGAGCTGGCGCAGCACATAGGTCTTCTCGAGCGCGGACTTGCCGTTGCCGGACTCGCCGAGGACCAGCCAGTGCGGGGCGGGGAGCTGCTGGCCGTACAGCTGGAAGGGGTCGTAGATGTACCCCTTGCCGCTGTAGACCTCGCGGCCGATGATCACGCCGGAGTCGCCGAGGCCGGGGGCCGCGGTCGGCAGGTAGACGGCCTGGGCCTGGCCCGTGGAGGTGCGCACGGGCAGGCGGGTCGTCTCGACCTTGCCGAAGAGGAAGGAGGTGAAGGCTTCGGTGAGGACGGACAGCGGATCTCGCATCGGTCTGTGCCCCTTCGGCCCTAGCGGCGGATGCCGGTCGCGAACGGCAAGGTGTTCACAAAGGCCCGGTGGTGCTCGCGGTCGCACCATTCCAGCTTGAGGTAGGA
Source organism: Streptomyces sp. NPDC090025 (assembly GCF_044748125.1). Taxonomy (NCBI): domain Bacteria; kingdom Bacillati; phylum Actinomycetota; class Actinomycetes; order Kitasatosporales; family Streptomycetaceae; genus Streptomyces; species Streptomyces sp. NPDC090025. The sequence goes on from NZ_JBIVFL010000001.1 coordinate 7,587, forward strand.
CTTGCCGGCGGAGGCCCTGATCGTGCGCTTGTCCCGGGCCAGGGCTTCGGGTGAGCGCGCCGATACGGTGATGTACCCGACGAGGTTGACGCCGGCCGCGCCGCTGGCGAGATCTTCACCCCGCTGGTCGAGTCGCCCGTGGGCGGCGATGTCGCGGGGGTCGACGGTTCGGTTCATCTTGGCCTGGCGGGACGCCTCGGCCTCGTCGTTGGTCTTCTCGGTGAGCATGCGCTCGATGGCCACTTCGGTGGGCTCCAGGTCCATGGTGACGGCGACGGTGCGGATGACGTCGGGGGTGTGGACGAGGAGCGGGGCGAGGAAGTTCACGCCGACGGGGGTCATCGGCCATTCCTTGACCCAGGCGGTGGCGTGGCACCAGGGGGCGCGGGTGGTCGACTCGCGGGTCTTGGCCTGGAGGTACGTCGGTTCCATCGCGTCGAGTTCGGCCGGCCAAGCGTTTCGTTTCGTCATGGCCTGGATGTGGTCGATGGGGTGGTCCGGGTCGTACATGGAGTGCACGAGGGAGGCGAGCCGGGACTGGCCGAGGGGCTGGCGGACGCGGATGTCGGCCTCGGCGAGGCGGGCGCAGATGTCGGTGAGTTCGCGGGCCATGACGACGGCGAGTCCGGCGTCGCGGTCGAGGCGGCGGGTGCCGGCGGCGTGCCGGGTGGCGCGGGCCATGGCGTTGGCCTCGGCGGCGAGTTCGCGGGTGTAGTGCATGCAGGCGACGAGGTAGGCGCGGTGCTGCTCGCTGGAGGTGGAGACCATGGACTGGAGCTGGTCGTAGGACTCCTGGAGCCAGCCGGGGGCCTGGTGGTCGCCGCGCTGGGCGACGTCCTTGGCGTGGGCGTCGGGGTCGGCGGGCAGGGTGCGGGCGAGCATCTGCAGGCGGGTGACGAAGCCGTCGCCGTTGGCGACGTGCTTGAGGAGGGTGCCGAAGCGGTCGACGAGGGCTTCCTGGTCCTCGGAGTCGCGCAGGCCGACGCCGGGGCCCTCGATCTCGATGGCGGCGGTGACGGTGCGGCGGTCGGCGTGCAGGAGCACGGCGATCTCGTCGGGGCCGAAGGGGGCGGCGAGCCAGCTGATCCGGCCGATGCCGGGGGGCGGGCCGATCTCGATCTCGCGGCCGTCGAGGCGGGTGCCGGATTCGGCGGCGGTGGAGCGGTAGGCGGTGCCGCGCTTGAGCATCCGCTTGTAACTGCGGTTGATCTCGAACCACTTGTAGAGCGTGCGGTGCTTGTACGGCACGTAGACGGCGGCGAGGGCGAGCATGGGGAAGCCCATGAGCAGCACGATGCGCAGGGACAGGACGGGGACGATCAGTCCGCTCATCATGCCGAGGAAGGCGCCGGCGATGATGAGCGCGATCTCGCCGGTCTCGCGGTTCTTGCCGACGATCGCGTTCGGCCGGGCGCGGCCGATGAGATACGTGCGGCGGGGCGAGACCGGCTGGGACTGGGTCGTCAACGCCCTGCACCTCCTGCTCCTGTGTTCTTGCTGATGTTGCCTGTGCCGCTGTTACGGCTGGTGTGCGGGGTGCCCGCGGTGGGGCTGCCGCTGCGGGGGGCGGGCGGTGGGGTGCCGCCGCCTCCGGTGCCTCCGCCGCCCTGGCCGCCTCGGCTGCTGTGGGCGGCGACGCCGCCGGAGAGCGGGTTGGCGGGGCGGGGAGCCGGAGTGGCGCCGCCTCCGCCGCCGTCGCCTCGGCTGCTGTGGGTCTTGATGCCCTGGGAGACGAGGGAGGCGGGGGAGGAGATGACGGCGGCGGCGGTGTTCTCGCCCGCGCGGTGGAGGCGGTTGTTGCGGGAGGCGATGATCTCGTCGCCGAAGCCGGGGACGAAGCGGTAGATCATCGCGGAGGCGAAGATCGCGAGCAGGATGATGGCGAGGCCGGAGACGACGGCGGAGAAGGAGTCGGGTCCGGTGCCGGAGGAGAGGGCGCCGGCGAGGCCGAGGACGATCACGATGACCGGCTTGACCAGGATGACGGCGATCATGATGCCGGCCCAGCGGCGGACGTGGCCCCACATGTTCTTGTCGACGAGGCCGGAGTAGACGACGACGCCGAGGAGGGCGCCGACGTAGAGGAGGACGGCGCGCAGGACGAGTTCGAGGTAGAGGACGCCTGCGGCGAGGACGGTGACGAGCGAGACGATGATGAGCATGATCGGCCCGCCGCCGATGCTGTCGCCCTTCTCCAGGGCTTGTTTGAAGCTGCCGAAGAAGACGTCGGTCTGCTGGCCGGTGCCGGAGGCGATGACCTCGGTGATGGCGTCGGTGGCGTTGACGACGGTGTAGAGGATGAGGGGGGTGAAGGCGGAGGCGAGGACGGTGAGCCAGAGGAAGCCAACGGCTTCGGAGAGGGCGGTGGCGAGGGGGACGCCGCGGATGGCTCGCTTGGCGACGGCGAGGAGCCAGAGGAGGAGGGTGAGGAAGGTGGCGGCGGCGAAGACGATGGCGTAGCGGCCGAGGAATTCGAGGTTGGTGAAGTCGACGGTGGCGGTGCTCTTGACGGCGGAGGAGAGGGTGTCGACGACCCAGGCGGCGGCTTTGGCGCAGCCGTTGGCGAGGGAGGAGAGGGGGTCGAGGGAGGCGTTGGGGTCGTCGAGGCGGGGCGCTCCGCCGCTCGGGCCTTGACCGTTCTCGCAGTACTCGCGGGCGGGGCCGACGATGAGGTCGCACTGGCCCTTGCCGGACGGCGACGGTGTCGGGGTTCCCGGGGGTGTGGGGGTCGGTGTCGGCGCGGCGTAGGCGCGGGCGGCCAGCAGGACGGCGGTCGTCTGGACGGCCACCAGGGCGGTCGTCAGCCGGAGCGGCAGACGGGAGTCAGCGCGCATAGGTGAAGCCTCCGAACTCCTGGACGGCCTTGGAGATGACGTCGGCGTCGGACGCGACGCGGTCGCCGTTCACCGGGGCGGGGCCTTCCTTCTGGGCGAAGGAGTCGAGCTTCCAGTCGCCACCGGTCCACCGCAGGGCGAGGGTCATCGTGAACCAGTCGTTGGTCACGGGGTTCTTCGAGCCGACCCCGGCCGTACCGAACACGCCGGTGCACCACACCTCGACGGTGGCCGTGTTCTGGTCGAACCGGGTCACCTTGGTGCCGACGGGCGCGGTGCGCGACACATAGGTCATCCCGGCGGCGGCATTTCCCTGGGCGTCGAGGCCGAGCTTGTCGAGGAACTCCTTGCTGTACGCCTCGTTCAGCCTGGACTCCATCTCGGCGGCCTTGTCCTCGGCGAAGACCCCGCGCACGATGTCACCGCGCCGGTCGGGCTTGAGGATGTCCGCGGAGACCAGCGCCACCGCGTAGTTCGCCGCCGCGCTCTGCGCCCCCTGCTCGTCCCGCGCGAAGCCCGCCGCGATCGCCCCGTTCTTACCCGTCACCGGGGCCACCCCCGTCGGGTTCGTCGGCGCCGCCGAGGCGGGGCCGGTGGCCTGGGGGGAGCCTGCGGTCGGGGGGTCGGTGGGGTCGCCGCCGCGGTTGGCGAGGGCGATCGCCGCGATCAGGAGGGCCACCACGCCGAGCACCGCGAGCAGCGAGCGGGAGCCGCGGCCGGTGGGGCGGGGGGTGCCGGGGGTCGGGTCGGGGAGGCGGGTGCGGGTCTGGCCGTCGTGCTCTTCGCCGAAGCTCATGCCGGGTACGCTCCCTCGACCGTTCGCGGGTACGACGAATGGCGGGCTGGTTGCCGCGCGGGCGCGGCGTGGTGACTGGACATCAGGGAACGCGACCTCGTTGGTGAGAAACGGGTTAGACGGCCATCCCGTACACGATGGTGAAGAGCGTCCCCAGGGAGCCGATGATGAAGACTCCGGTCAGTCCGGCCACGATCAGGCCCTTGCCCTGTTCGGCGCTGAAGGTGTCGCGGAGCGCGGTGGCGCCGATCCGCTGCTTGGCCGCGCCCCAGATGGCGATGCCGAGACAGAGCAGGATGGCCACGGCCATCACGACCTCGATCATCACCTTGGCCTCGGCGCCCAGGCTCCCGAAAGGCCCCCAGTTCGGGGCGATTCCACCGATGATGGTGGTGATGTCGCCCTTCTCGGCCGCCAGGTACATGTAACTCACCGCCCCTGTTGGGTAGTTCGTCGCCCATGCCCGATGGCATGGGTCGTCGACCCTATCTTCGCTGATGAAACCGCCCGCGTGTGACGGCTTGGCGGCTCTCTTTACCCGATCCCCGTACACATGACCGATCCGACCGTCTTGACCTGCGATGGGGCGGCCGGTTCTGCGCGAGGGAGCGTATGGTCACTCTGTGTATCACGGGGGGTGACTCCGGGCAATGATTGTCGTTGTGGCACCTTTGGGGCGCCGTCCGGGTGTCCGGACGGGGATCCGGATCCGGCCGGGAGCCGGACACTTCCCGGACGTCCGGTTCGTCCACGCCCGGAAGTGACGGGCCGCCACCTAGACTGGTCCGACGGGGTGTCCAGAGCCGTACTGGCCGGAGCCGAGGGGTGGTTGACGGTGCGTAAGGCACGCGGGGCGTGGCTGCTCGGCGGCGGGGCGATCGGGGTCTGTCTCTCCTTCGTCGCGCTGCTCGTCGTCGGTACCTACTCCGCCGCGGCCGGGATGCTCGGCGGCGGGGGCGGCAAGAACGGGACCGTGGCGCTCGCGAAGGGCGCCGTGCCCGCCGCGTACCAGGCTCTGGTGCAGAAGTGGGGCAACCTCTGCCCGGCGCTCAACCCCGCGCTGCTCGCCGCGCAGCTGTACCAGGAGAGCGGCTGGAACCCCACGATCGTGTCGCCCGCCAACGCCCGTGGCATCGCGCAGTTCATCCCCGGCACCTGGGCCGCGCACGGCATCGACGGGGACGGCGACGGGGACCGTGACGTGTGGGACCCGAAGGACGCGATCCCGTCGGCCGCCTCGTACGACTGCGAGCTGGCCGGCTATGTGAAGAAGGTCCCGGGCGACAACACGAACAACATGCTGGCGGCGTACAACGCGGGCGCCTACCGGGTCATCAGGTCCGGCGGGGTGCCGCAGATCCGTGAGACCCAGCACTACGTGAAGATCATCCGGTCCCTGGAGAAGAGCTTCGCGCGGCCGGTCGGCCGGGTCGATCCGTCGCGGCAGGCGGCCGGGGCGATCTACTACGCGCAGCAGAAGCTGGGCACGCCCTATCTCTGGGGCGGCACCGGCACGGCCGCGCAGGGCGGCCGGTTCGACTGCTCGGGGCTCACCCAGGCGGCGTACCAGTCGGTGGGCATCGAGCTGCCACGGGTCGCCAACGACCAGTACAACGCGGGGCCGCACCCGAGCCGGGACGAACTGCTCCCGGGCGATCTGGTGTTCTTCTCGGACGACCTGACCAACTCGCGGGCGATCCGGCACGTCGGCATCTACGTCGGCGGCGGCTACATGATCGACGCGCCGCGCACCGGGGCCGTCATCCGCTTCGACCGCATCGACACCCCGGACTACTTCGGCGCCACCCGGGTCACCGAGGACGGCGCGGCGGCACTGCCCACGCATCTGCCGCAGCAGGCGTGAGGGCGCCACGCAGCGTGAGGCTACGGCCCTGGGCTGCGACGGGGCGTCACCTTTGGGTAACGTCGTAGTGATCTTGGGCGGTGAGCGGAACGCTGCCCTCGAACGGATCGTTTCCCGATCCGACCGTTCTGACCACGGGGGTTGGACACTCGCACACGACAAGCAAGGGGCGGCGGCAGATGGCTGGACTCGCATCGGACGGTTCGAACCCCGATGTCAGCCTGCTCTACGACATCAACGGGCTGGCGAAGGCCGCCCCGCCGTGGTTCGACCGCGTCATGGAGTTCGTCGGCGAGTACGGGATCATGCTCGCCCTCGTCCTCGTCGTGCTCGGCTGCTGGTGGAGCGTGCGCCGCCGCGGCACCGTCAACGACTCGGTGACGGGCCTCGCCGGACTGCTCTGGGCGCCGCTCGCGGCCGGCATCGCGGTGCTCGTGAACATCCCGATCCGCGGCTTCGTCGAACGGCCCCGCCCCTTCAAGGACCACCAGGGACTCGAGGTCCTCATCGGCGGCAAGACCGACTTCTCCTTCGTCAGCGACCACGCCACCCTCGCGATGGCCCTCGCCGTCGGGGTGTTCGTCGCCCACCGCAGGTACGGGCTGCTCGCCATCGGCCTGGCCCTCGTCGAGGGCTTCTGCCGGGTCTACATGGGCGTCCACTATCCGACCGACGTGCTCGGCGGGCTCGCCCTCGGCACCGCGGTCGCCCTGCTCCTCGCGCCGCTCGCGCTCGCCCTGCTCACCCCGCTGGTCTCCGCCGTCGCCCGCGCGCCGCGGGCCGGCCGCCTGGTCCGCTCCCGGCGCGCCGGGGACCGGCAGCCCGCGCTGGCCGGGACCGCCGTCATCCCCGACCCCCGGCTCGGGGCCCAGGCCGGGCCGGGCAACGGGGAGAACGACCTCGCCGCGTAGCACCCCGCAGCAGCCCGGAGGCGCCCGGCCGACGGGCCATCAGGGGGAGCTGTCGTCCGCGGCCGCCGACGCCAGATGCTCCGGTACGTCCCGGCGCGCGCGGTCGCGGGATCTTCGGGCCGGGCCGCGCCAGCCGCAGCTGCAGGAGGCGAACGCGAACGGACCGTTCTCGGCCGTCGTCGCGTGGTGCCGGGAAGACGAAGGGTGCTGGTCGGAGAGGGGCTGCGGAGGCTCCGCGGACTGCTCGTGCACGTCAACCACCGTACTGCGCGTGACGACCGGTCCCGACCATCGTTATCCGGTGGGCGGGATCCGGACAGCGGCCGTAGGGACGGCATTGGGGGTCGGCGAGCGATGGTGCTGCGGAGCGGACGCACGGGCGGGGCATGGGCCGTGGCCGCCACCCTGATGGTCGGCGGCTGTGCCGCCCCCACCGACGACGCGCCCCCCGGCGGCGGCGACCCGGCGAGCAGCGTCCGCGACGCCGCCGAGGCACTGGCCAGGGCCGGTACGGCCAAGGCCAGCACCTCGATGGAGATGGCGTCCGGCGGCACCCGGGTCACCATCCGCGGCGAGGGCGCCTACGACTTCCGCCGCCGCACCGGCACCCTGCGGGTGGTGCTCCCCAAGGACGCGTCCGGCGAGAGCGCGCACCGCCCGATCACCGAGCTCCTCGCGCCCGGCGCGCTCTACATGAAGAACCGCGGCGCCGGGGTCCCCGCCGACAAGTGGGTACGGGTCGACACCACCACCCTCGACGACGGCAACCTCGTCACCGGCGGCGCCACCGACCCGGCCGCCGCCGCCGAACTGCTGCGCGGCGCCCGCAAGGTGACCTACGTCGGCGAGGTCGACCTCGCCGGGGCCAGGGTCCGGCACTACCGGGGCGTCGCCGACCTCGCCGAGGCCGCCCGGCTCGCCGCGCCCCAGGTGCGCGGCGCGCTCGCCGCCGCGGCGAAAGGGTTCACCACCGACGCGGTGCCCTTCGACGCCTATCTGGACGAGGCCGGCCGGCTGCGCAAGGTGCGCCACCAGTTCAGCTTCAGCAACCAGGGCCGTACGGTCGCGGTCGCCTCGACCACACTCCTGTACGGGTTCGGGACCCGGGTGACGGTACGGCTGCCGGCCCACGGGGACATCTACGCCGGACGGATCAAGGCGTAGGGCACCCCCTCTAGGACGGGTGCGTCATCGGCAAATGGTCCGGACGTGTCATGTGCGGTGCGTAGGGCGCTCCCTACGCTGGGAGACCGATGACGGCAGAAGAGGGGAAAGCGCATGGCTCCGCCGCCCGGTACCGCGATCGCGCTCGGCGACCCCGAGTGCGTGGCCCTGGCCGAAATCGAACTGTGCGGTGAGCTGATCATCGCGGCCTCGGCGATCGAGGAGGAGCGGCTGAGCGCCGACCGCATCGACGAGGTGCTGCGGGTGCTGCGGGTCGGCACGGACGGCGGACAGGGCGGACGGGACGGATAAGGCGGACAGCCGGGAGCCGGTGGCTCGTCGCCGGTGGCCGGTCGCCGACGGCCGGAGGCAGCTGCCCCGGCCGACGGCTCCGGTCAGGTCCGCAGCATCCGCGCGATCGCCTTCGTGGCCTCCTCGACCTTGGCCTCGATCTCGTCGCCGCCCTTGGTGGCCGCGTCCGCCACGCAGTGCCGCAGGTGCTCCTCCAGGAGCTGCAGCGCGAAGGACTGCAGCGCCTTGGTGGAGGCGGACACCTGGGTGAGGATGTCGATGCAGTAGGTGTCCTCGTCGACCATCCGCTGCAGACCGCGGATCTGGCCCTCGATCCGGCGCAGCCGCTTGAGGTGTTCGTCCTTCTGCTTGTGGTAGCCGTGCACGCCGTGGTCGTGGTCGGTACCGGCCGCGGCGGCTCCGCCGGAAGCAGGGGTCTCGGGGGTGGCGGTCTCGGGGGTGAGCTGGTCCGCCTCGGTGGTCGTCATCGCGTCCCTCCGTTGTCCAGAAAGGGTGTGTATACCCCTCGTGGGTATATGGTACCGAGCCCCGCGAAACGGGGCGGGGGCCCGTGCAGATCACTGTGCCTGATGGGCGACACTGAAGGGACGCCGGTTAGCCGTGGCCGGATGATGCGCCTAGCATCAGCCTGACCGAAACCCAGCACCCCGAGGACCCCACGTGCGATTTCGTCTGACCCCCAGGGAGACGAGCTTCTACGACATGTTCGCCGCGTCCGCGGACAACATCGTCACCGGCTCGAAGCTCCTGATGGAACTGCTCGGAGCGGACGCGTCCGCCCGGGCCGAGATCGCGGAACGGATGCGGGCAGCGGAGCACGCCGGCGACGACGCGACCCACGCCATCTTCCACCAGCTGAACTCCTCCTTCATCACGCCGTTCGACCGCGAGGACATCTACTCCCTCGCGTCCTGCCTCGACGACATCATGGACTTCATGGAGGAGGCCGTCGACCTGGTCGTCCTCTACAACATCGAGGAGCTGCCGAAGGGCGTCGAGCAGCAGATCGAGGTGCTCTCGCGGGCGGCCGAGCTGACCGCGGAGGCGATGCCGAACCTGCGGACCATGGCGAACCTCACGGAGTACTGGATCGAGGTCAACCGGCTGGAGAACCAGGCCGACCAGATCCACCGCAAGCTGCTCGCCCACCTCTTCAACGGCAAGTACGACGCCATCGAGGTGCTGAAGCTCAAGCAGGTCGTGGATGTCCTCGAAGAGGCGGCGGACGCGTTCGAGCACGTGGCGAACACGGTGGAGACCATCGCCGTCAAGGAGTCCTGAGGCTTCGTGGACACCTTCGCCCTGATCGTGACCATCGGCGTCGCGCTCGGCTTCACCTATACGAACGGCTTCCACGACTCCGCCAACGCCATCGCCACCTCGGTGTCGACCCGGGCGCTGACCCCGCGGGCGGCGCTGGCCATGGCCGCGGTGATGAACCTGGCCGGTGCGTTCCTCGGCAGCGGCGTCGCCAAGACCGTCAGCGAGGGCCTGATCGAGACCCCGCACGGCGACAAGGGGATGGGCATCCTCTTCGCCGCGCTGGTCGGCGCGATCATCTGGAACCTGGTCACCTGGTACTTCGGACTGCCGTCCTCCTCCTCGCACGCCCTGTTCGGCGGCATGGTGGGCGCGGCGCTCGCGGGCGGCACGGAGGTCATCTGGTCGGGCGTGCTCGACAAGGTCGTCATCCCGATGTTCGTCTCGCCGGTGGTCGGTCTGATCGCCGGTTACCTGGTCATGTGCGCGATCCTGTGGATGTTCCGCAAGGCCAACCCGCACAAGGCGAAGCGCGGTTTCCGGATCGCGCAGACCGTCTCGGCGGCGGGCATGGCGCTCGGCCACGGTCTGCAGGACGCCCAGAAGACGATGGGCATCGTGGTGATGGCCCTGGTCATCGCCGATGTGCAGCAGGCGGGCGACGAGATCCCGGTCTGGGTGAAGATCGCGTGCGCCGTGATGCTGTCGCTCGGCACCTACGCGGGTGGCTGGCGGATCATGCGGACCCTCGGCCGCAAGATCATCGAGCTGGACCCGCCGCAGGGGTTCGCCGCGGAGACCACCGGTGCGTCGATCATGTTCGGCTCGGCGTTCCTCTTCCACGCGCCGATCTCGACGACCCACGTGATCACCTCCGCCATCATGGGCGTCGGTGCGACCAAGCGGGTCAACGCGGTCCGCTGGGGCGTGGCCAAGAACATCATCCTCGGCTGGTTCATCACGATGCCGGCCGCAGCTCTTGTCGCCGCGCTGAGCTACTACGTCGTCGCGCTCTTCTTCGGCTGAGGCCGGGCGGCAGCCCCGTACGGTACGGACAAACGAACAGCGGCACATGGTTGGGCCCGGCTCCCCTGAGGGGAGCCGGGCCCGGTTCGTCGTACGGCGGCACCGCCATGCAGCGCCGTACAACGTGTTTATCCGAAGCGGCCGGAGATGTAGTCCTCGGTCGCCTGGACGCTCGGGTTGGAGAAGATGCGCTCGGTGTCGTCGAGCTCGATCAGCTTGCCGGGCTGGCCGACCGCCGCCAGGTTGAAGAAGGCGGTGCGGTCGGAGACGCGGGCGGCCTGCTGCATGTTGTGCGTCACGATGACGATCGTGAAGCGCTCCTTGAGCTCGCCGATCAGGTCCTCGATCGCCAGCGTCGAGATCGGGTCGAGGGCCGAGCAGGGCTCGTCCATCAGCAGGACGTCGGGCTCGACCGCGATGGCGCGGGCGATGCACAGACGCTGCTGCTGACCGCCGGAGAGGCCGGAGCCCGGCTTGTTCAGGCGGTCCTTGACCTCGTTCCAGAGGTTCGCGCCCTTGAGGGAGCGCTCGACGATGTCGTTCAGCTCGGACTTCTTGTACGAGCCGTTGAGGCGCAGGCCCGCCGCCACGTTGTCGAAGATCGACATGGTGGGGAACGGGTTGGGGCGCTGGAACACCATGCCCACGGTGCGGCGCACCGAGACCGGGTCGACCCCGGCGCCGTACAGGTTCTCGTCGTCCAGCAGCACCTTGCCCTCGACGCGGCCACCGGGGGTGACCTCGTGCATCCGGTTCAGGGTGCGCAGGAAGGTGGACTTGCCGCAGCCGGACGGGCCGATGAAGGCAGTCACGGAGCGGGGCTCGACGGTCATCGAGATGTCGTCGATCGCCTTGTGGGCGCCGTAGTACGCGGAGAGGCCGCTGACGTCGATTCGCTTGGCCATCTGAATCACTTCCAGTTCGCCGCGGTCAGCGGCCGGTCTTGGGGGCCTTCCAGCGGGCGATGCCGCGGGCCACCATGTTGAGGATCATGACGAAGGCGATCAGGACGAGCGCTGCGGCCCAGGCACGGGCCACGGCTGCGTCGGTGCCGACCGAGTACTGCTCGTACACGTAGAGCGGCAGGGAGGACTGGGCGCCTTCGAAGGGGTTCGGGTTGATGAGCTTCGTACCGAACACGAGGAGGAGTACGGGGGCCGTCTCGCCGGTGATGCGGGCGACCGCGAGCATGACGCCCGTGGTGATGCCGCCGATCGCGGTGGGCAGGACCACCTTCAGGATCGTGCGCCACTTCGGGATGCCGAGGGCGAGGGAAGCCTCGCGGAGCTCGTTCGGGACGAGCTTCAGCATCTCCTCGGTGGAGCGGACGACGACCGGCATCATCAGGATCGCGAGGGCCATCGAACCGGCGAACCCGGAAGGACCGAAGTCCAGCATCAGGGTCCACGTGGTGAGGACGAAGAGACCCGCGACGATCGACGGGATGCCCGTCATGACGTCGACGAAGAAGGTGACCGCCTTGGCGAGCCGCCCCTTGCCGTACTCGACCAGGTAGACCGCGGTGAGCAGACCGATCGGCGCGGCGATCAGGGTGGCGATGCCGACCTGCTCGATGGTGCCGAGCAGCGCGTGGTAGATGCCGCCGCCGGCCTCGGCGTCGAGGACGCCGTTCATCGAGTGGGTCAGGAAGTAGGGGTCGAGCGCCTCGACGCCCTTGCTGATCGTCACCCAGGCGAGGGAGACCAGCGGGACGACGGCGAGGACGAAGCAGACCCAGACGAGGCTGGTCGCGACGCGGTCCTTGGCCTGGCGGGCGCCTTCCACCTTGGTGGTGATGGCGAACGTGCCGATGACGAAGAACAGGGCGGCGATCATGCCCCACTGGACCTTGCTGGTCCAGCCGGCCGCGAGGCTGAGGCCGATCGCGGCGGCGATGGAGCCTATGGCGATGGCGATCGGGGTCCAGCGCGGGAGCTGGGCCTGCGCGAGCGGGCGGCGGGCGGCCACGGAGACCGGACGATCCTGTATGGCGTGGCTCATGCGTTCGCCCCCGAGTACTCCTTGCGGCGCGCGATGATCATGCGCGCGGCGCCGTTGACCAGCAGCGTGATGACGAAGAGGACGAGACCGGAGGCGATCAGGGCGTCGCGGCCGTACTCGTTGGCCTCGTTGAACTTCGCGGCGATGTTCTGGGCGAAGGTGCCGCCGCCCGGGTCGAGCAGGTGGCCCGAGAGCACGAAGCTGGGGGAGAGGACGACGGCGACGGCCATCGTCTCGCCGAGGGCGCGGCCGAGGCCCAGCATGGAGGCGGAGATGATGCCGGAGCGGCCGAAGGGCAGCACCGACATGCGGATGACCTCCCAGCGCGTGGCGCCGAGGGCGAGCGCGGCTTCCTCGTGCATCTTCGGGACCTGGAGGAAGACCTCGCGGGACACGTTGGTGATGATCGGGAGGATCATGATCGCCAGCAGGATGCCGACGGTGAACATGTTGCGGGCGACGCCGTCGCTGGCCTTGTCGAAGATGTAGGTCCAGCCGAAGTACGTGTCGAGCCACTTGTTCAGGCCGCCGAGGTAGGGCACGAGGAAGATCGCGCCCCAGAGGCCGTAGATGATGCTGGGCACGGCGGCGAGCAGGTCGACCACGTACGCGAGCGGCTTGGCCAGCTTGCGCGGGGCGTAGTGCGAGATGAACAGCGCGATGCCGATGGCGACCGGCACGGCGATGGCCATGGCGATGATCGACGAGACGATCGTGCCGAAGGCGAGCACGGCGATGCCGAAGACCGGCGGGGTGCCCGCGGGGTTCCACTCGAAGGTGGTGAAGAAGTTGGCACTGTCCTTGGAGATGGCCAGTGCGGAGCGCCAGGTGAGGAAGCCCGCGATGGAGGCCATGATCACGAGGAGCGCGATGCCGGAGCCCTTGGAGAGGCCGCTGAAGACGCGGTCACCGGGGCGGGTCGCGCTCTTGGCGCGCCGGCTCCTTTGTATGTCGGGTGTGTCGGGTGTGGTCGTAGCCATCTGAGTTCTCCGGTCTACGGGGCCGGTACGGATGACGTACGGCCCCTGGCGGCGGTGCACCGGATGCCGGGAACGGCCCCCCTACGGGAGGAGGAGGGCCGTCCCCGGTCGGGGGTCAGGACAGGGTGGGGACGATCGTGCGGACCTTGGCGGCGATCTCCGCGGGGAGCGGGGCGTAGCCGGCGTCGGTGAGGACCTTCTGGCCCTCCTCGCTGACGGTGTAGTTGAGGAACGCCTTCAGGGTCGGCAGGGTCTCCGCCTTGTTGCCCTTGTCGCAGGCGATCTCGTACGTCACCAGGGTCAGCGGGTAGGCACCCTCGGCCTTGGTGGTGTAGTCGAGGGACAGCGCCAGGTCGCTGCCGGTGCCCTTGACCTTGGCCGCGGCGATCGCCTTGGAGGCGTTCTCGGCGGTGGCGGCGACGGGGGCGGCGGCACCGGTGTTCAGGCTGACCGTGCTGATCTTGTTGGCGGTCGCGTAGGAGAGCTCGAAGTAGCCGATGGAGCCCTCGGCGTCCTTGACCGCGGTGGCGACACCGGAGGAGCCGCTGGCGGCCTGGCCGTCCTTGGCGGGCCACGACTTGCTCTTCGGGTCGTACTTCCAGTCGGCCGGGGCCGCGGCGGAGAGGTACTTGCCCAGGTTCTGGGTGGTGCCGGACTCGTCCGAGCGGTGGAACGCCTGGATGGTGGAGTCGGGCAGCTTCGCGCCGGAGTTCAGCTTGGCGATCGCCGGGTCGTTCCACTTGGTGATCTTGTTGTCGAAGATCTTCGCCAGGGTGGGGGCGTCCAGGACCAGGTTGTCCACGCCGTCCAGCTTGTAACCGATGGCGATGGGGCCACCGACCATCGGCAGGTTGACGCCCTTGCCGCCGGTGCAGATCTTCTGCGAGGCCGCGACCTCTTCGTCCTTCAGGGCGGAGTCGGAACCCGCGAAGGTGACCTGGCCCTGGTTGAACTTGGTGATACCGCCACCGGAACCGATGGGCTGGTAGTTGATCTCGACGCCGGAGCAGGCGGCCTGGAAGTTCTTGACCCACAGGTCCATCGCGTTCTTCTGCGCGCTGGAGCCGGCGGCAAGCAGCTGGCCCTTGGCGCCGTCGCACTTGATGTTCGACGCGGCGGCGGAGGTCTTGTCGCCACCCTTGGTGGGCTCGCTGTTGTTGTCCGAACCACACGCCGAGAGCATGAGCGCGCCGGAAACGACGAGGGCACCGATCGCGGAGGCGCGAAGCCCGTTCTTACGCGAAAGCTTCACTTTCGGCTGTTCCTTCCAGAATTCGCCTGCCGTGGACCTTTGCTGTCCAGAACGTTGTACGGCGGCGTGTGTCGGGGTGATCGGTGCACCACTGAGGCGTGCACCGTGTACAGCCGAAATTAGGCAGATCAGGTGAAGCGGTCGACGGGGGAGAGTGAACGGAAGGTGAACCGTGCCGTAAGTGCGGGTGCGTCATCCTCGGACGCCAGCAGAACCCGCCTCGGGGGTGGTCGGGGACCCCGATTCCGTGATCGTCCCGTTACCGAACGGTAGCGGCGAGCAGCGCGTCGAGCAGTTCCCGGTCCCGCGGCTGCGTCAGCCGCTCCCTGGCCTCGGCGGGCGGCAGCCAGCACACCGCGTCGACCTCGTCCGAGGGCGTGAACGCGCCGCCGAGCGCGCGGGCGGCCCAGTAGTGGACCTCCTTCGGGCGGCCGTGCGCCAGATAGGAGACGGAAGGCAACCGCGCGCCCAATTCGCAGAACTGGCCGGTCTCCTCCTTGACCTCACGCAGCGCGCACGCCGCGAGGGTCTCCCCGCGCTTCAGCTTTCCCTTGGGATGCGACCAGTCGCCGTACTTGGGGCGGTGCACGAGGGCGACCTCGATGCCCGGGCCGGCCGCGCGGGAGGCGGCCGGGGCCGGCCCGGGTGAGGCGCCGGGTGTGACACCGGGCGCGGTGCCGGGCGCGGTGCCGGGTGTGGCGCGCATGGCCGGAACCGGGCGCCACAGCACACAGCCCGCCGCCAGGATCACGACACCGCCGGCGCCGCCGTGCGCGACCACGCGCGCTGGAAGGCGAACCGGGCCGCCTCCACCTCGTGCCGCTGGTCCGCGTGCAGCACGCCCAGCGCGTACGCCGTCGCCGGGGCGATCCGAGGGGTACGGGCCGCCGCCGCCGCGGCGCCCGCCGCCTCGGCGGCGTCCCGGTGCTGGTCGAGCGCCCGCCCGGCCTCCCGGAGCACCGGATCCTGCTCGGCCGTGCCGTGCACCACCTCACCCGCGTACCGGTGGAGCCGCAGCAGGCTGCGGGTCTGGTGCCAGGGCGCGTCCTGCGCCTCGCCCGCCGCGAGCGCCAGCGCCTCCGCGTTGTACGGGTGGGCGGCGCGGCTCAGCGGCAGCACCCCCACCTGGTCGAGCAGCCGGTGCTCGACCACCGTCGCGGGCGCCCGCAGCACCTCGGTCGCCCGGGCCGCGCCCGCCGGGCCGAGCGGCACCTCGGACGCGAGCAGCGCCACCGCGTCGGCCACCGCGTGGAACCGGGACGAGCCCAGGGCCTGGAGCGCGGCGGAGTGCGCGCGGGTCCTGGCGAGCGTCAGCTGGCGTTCGAGCAGCGCGCCCGCCCGGGCGGCGCCGACGGTCAGGCCGCGGGCGCCGTCGCCGGCGCGGGCCGCGGGCACCCCGCCGGGACCCGCGTGCCCGGTGCCGTCACCGGCGAGCCGGGACAGCGCGTCGAGCAGCCGGACCAGCCGTGAGGTGCAGGCGTGTTCGAGGGCCAGGGTGCCGGACAGCCACGCCAGTTCGGTGCGCAGCTGGTCGGCCCAGGCGGCGTCGAGCAGCGGCCGGAAGGTGTGCAGGGTGCCGCTGATCCGGCGGGCGGCGGCCCGCAGCGTACGGGCGGCCTCCTCGGCGCCCGCCGTGTCGGCGCCGCTCTCGGTGTGCAGCCGCAGCCCGCGCAGGAAGTCCGCGGCCCGCGCGTGCAGATAGGGGGCGAGCACCTCGCCCGCCGAGAGCTCGGGCGAGAACTCCGCCACGAGCCCGGACGAGAGCCCGGGGGCGAGCCCGGGGGCGTGCTCCGGCGTGTGCTCGGGCGGGGCCGCGAGACCGGCGGCGCCCTTGCCGCCCGCCGCCCGCCGCCCGGCCCGGGCCGGTGCGGGGGAGGTGAGGACGGCGGGGGCGGCGGGGACGGCGGGGAAGCCGGACGAGGCCGTGCCGGACGTCATGGTCGAGACCGCGGGCGTACCGTCCGGGGCGAGGCCCGGCGGGGTGTCCGAGGTGATGTCAGGGTTGTGCACGCCGGCGCCTCCGCGCGTCGATGAGCATCTCCTGGACGTGCCGGAGCGGCTGGCCCTCGGGGTCGGTCGCGTGCCGCGTCCAGTTCCCGTCCGGGCCGAGGTGCCAGGAGGAGGTGGTGTCGGACATCCCGGTCTCCAGGAGCCGGGTCAGGGCTGCCCGGTGGGCGGGGTCGGAGACCCGGACCAGGGCTTCGATGCGCCGGTCCAGGTTGCGGTGCATCATGTCGGCGCTGCCGAGCCACACCTCCGGTTCGCCGCCGTTGCCGAAGGCGAAGATCCGGGAGTGCTCCAGGAAGCGGCCGAGCACCGAGCGGACCCGGATGTTCTCGGACAGGCCCTCGACGCCCGGCCGTACCGCGCAGATGCCGCGGACCCAGATGTCCACCGGCACCCCCGCCTGGGAGGCGCGGTAGCAGGCGTCGATGATGGCCTCGTCGACCATCGAGTTGACCTTGATCTTCACGTACGCCGGGCGGCCCGCGCGGTGGTGCGCGACCTCCTTGTTGATCCGCGAGACCAGGCCGTCGCGGAGCGACTTGGGCGCCACGAGCAGGCGCCGGTAGGTCTCCCGGCGGGAGTAGCCGGAGAGCCGGTTGAACAGGTCGGACAGGTCCGCGCCGACCTGCGGGTCCGCCGTGAGCAGCCCCAGGTCCTCGTACAGCCGGGCCGTCTTCGGGTGGTAGTTGCCGGTGCCGACGTGGCTGTAGCGGCGCAGCACGTCACCCTCCTGGCGGACCACCAGGGACAGCTTGCAGTGCGTCTTCAGGCCGACCAGGCCGTACACGACGTGACAGCCCGCCTCCTCCAGCTTGCGGGCCCACTTGATGTTGGCCTGCTCGTCGAAGCGCGCCTTGATCTCGACCAGGACGAGGACCTGCTTGCCGGACTCGGCCGCGTCGATCAGGGCGTCGACTATCGGGGAGTCGCCGGAGGTGCGGTACAGGGTCTGCTTGATCGCCAGGACGTCCGGGTCGGCCGCCGCCTGCTCCAGGAACGCCTGCACGGAGGTGGAGAAGGAGTCGTACGGGTGGTGCAGGAGCACGTCGCGCTCGCGCACCGCCGCGAAGATGTCCGGCGCCGACGCCGACTCCACCTCCGCCAGGTCCCGGTGGGTGCCCGCGACGAACTTGGGGAACTTCAGCTCCGGCCGGTCGAGCGACGCGATCCCGAACAGGCCCGTCAGATCGAGCGGCCCGGGCAGCGGATACACCTCGGCGTCCGAGATCTTCAGCTCGCGCACCAGCAGGTCGAGCACGTACGGGTCGATCGACTCCTCGACCTCCAGGCGCACCGGCGGACCGAAGCGGCGCCGCATGAGCTCCTTCTCCAGGGCCTGGAGCAGGTTCTCCGCATCGTCCTCCTCGACCTCCAGGTCCTCGTTCCTGGTCACCCGGAACATGTGGTGCGCCAGCACCTCCATGCCGGGGAACAGCTCCTCCAGGTGCGCCGCGATGACGTCCTCCAGCGGGACGTAGCGCTCCGGGGACGCCTCCAGGAACCGGGAGAGCAGCGGCGGGACCTTCACCCGGGCGAAGTGGCGGTGGCCGCTGACCGGGTTGCGGACCACGACCGCGAGGTTCAGGGACAGGCCCGAGATGTACGGGAAGGGGTGCGCCGGGTCCACGGCCAGCGGCGTGAGCACCGGGAAGATCTGCTGCCGGAACAGGGTGAAGAGGCGCGCCTGCTCCTTCTCGGTCAGTTCCGGCCAGCGGATGAGGTGGATGCCCTCGTCCGCGAGCGCCGGGGCGACGTCCTGCTGGAAGCAGGCGGCGTGCCGGGCCATGAGCTCGCGCGAGCGGGTCCAGATCAGCTCCAGGACCTCGCGCGGCTGGAGGCCGGAGGCCGAGCGGGTGGCGACGCCGGTCGCGATGCGGCGCTTCAGACCGGCGACCCGGACCATGAAGAACTCGTCGAGGTTCGAGGCGAAGATCGCCAGGAAGTTCGCGCGCTCCAGGAGCGGCGTGGTCGGGTCCTCGGCCAGCTCCAGGACCCGCTCGTTGAAGGCGAGCCAGCTGCGCTCGCGGTCGAGGAAGCGGCCGTGCGGCAGCTCGCCCGCGGCGAGGTCCTCCTCGTACGCGTCGAGGTCGGCGTCCAGATCGGGGTCCAGGTCGCCGCCGGTGGCCGTGCCGCCGTTGACGGCGTGCGGGCGGTGGGCGGCTATCGCGCCGAGGGCCGGGTCGGCGGCGGAGCGCGGGGCCGTCGCCTTGGTGCCCTTCGCGTTCTTGTCGCTCTTGTCGCTCTTCTTGCCGGACGTGGCGGAAGCGGGGGTGGACGGCTGGACCGGGACCTCGGCGGGCTGCTGGTTCATGGCCCCATTCTTCCGCGCGAAGGGCTGGTCGGGCGCGTCGGAGCGGGCCGCGGTGGAGGGGAGCCTCCCCTTGGGAAGTCTTCCCTTCAGGGGGGCGGGCACGGAGCGCTTCATTGCGTGAGCGTCGCAAGCGCGTCTGAATGATGGGTAACGAGGACATGTCCTCCGGGAATATGGGGCTGATCGAGGGTGGGGCGTTTTCCGGCCCTCTGGAGGCCCGTGCGCGGGGGTGCGCCGGGGGTGCGCGGTGGGTGCGCGGGGGCCGGGCCGGGGGTGGGTCCGGGACTGCATGATTGACGGCGCGGGGCGCGGCCACAAGAGACCTGGACGCCCTGTTTTCCCCGCCCCGCACATCACGCTCCACGTCCCGGACCCACCCCCCGGCCCGCCCCCCGCTTCTCGCCGTTCTCGGGTTACGGCAGTCGGGACCGCAGGACCCGGAAGGCCGCGTAGAGGGTGAGCGCGGCGATCGTCAGGACGATGCCGGTCTCGATCAGCTGGGTCGGCCAGAAGTGCGACACCGGGTGGTAGTCGGTGTAGCGGGTGGTCACCTGGTGGTCGGCGAGGCAGCTGTCGTACGCCGTGTTCCATGCTCCGTCGGACCAGGTGCCGCCGGATTCCGCGGCCCGTTGTGCCGGTGACCAGCAGGCCGACCCGTCGAAGCGGGCACCGGAGGCCGTGAGCAGGCCGGAGTCGACGGTGAGGGCGTCGTGGGGCAGTTCGGGATAGCTGCCGATGGGGGAGGCCGGGCCGGTCGCCCGGGTGGTCGGCAGGAAGGACCAGCGCAGCGCGCCGAGCGTGAGCAGGATCAGGCCGGTGATCGTGCCGGTCGCCGCCATCGCGAGCAGCGTGCGCCGGATCAGCTGGCCGACGAGCGCGCCGACGGCGACCGCCGCCAGGTCGTACGCGATCAGGACGATGCCGCTCGCCTCGTACGGGCCGCGCTCGCCCCACTGGCCGAGGGCGGTGCCGTGGATCCGGGTCCAGCCGAGGTGCCAGACCGCGAGGAGGGGAAGGGTGCCCGCGAGCAGGGCGGCGGTGACGGTGAGGAGTTTGGCGCGCAGCCAGGCCGCCGGGGTCACCGACTGGGTGAGCGCGAGCCGGTGGGTGCCGGTCTCGAACTCGCGGGCGATCAGCGGGCCCGCGACGAACGCGCCCGCGAGGAGGGGGAGCAGCAGGAGTGCCGGACCGGCGTTCTCCATGGCCCAGGTGAGGGTCTGGTACGCGGTGTTGTCGTCGCTGGTGGCCGGGTGACGGGCGTCCCAGATGCGGAGGGCGGTCATCGCGGCGGCCGCGAGGAGGACGGCGGTGAGGGCCGCCCAGAGGACGCGGCGGTGCTGGCGGGCCGTCAGCCAGGCGGTGCCGTGGAGTCCGTGGAGTCCGTTGGGGCTGGTCATGCCGCTGCTCCTTCCGTGCCGTGGGGCGTGCGGAGGTGGGCCAGGAGGAGGTCCTCCAGGGTGGGGTCGGTGATCTGCCAGGTGTCCGCGGCCGGTGCCGGGGCCTGGCGGCGGACCAGGGCGGTGAGCTGACGGCCCGTCGTGCGGGACTCGATCACCGAGCCGGGGGCGAGCCGGTCGGCCGCCGCGGCCGGGCCGGTGAGCAGGGCGTGTCCGGCGAGCAGGTCGTCGACGGCGCCGTCGAGGCGGATCCGGCCGTCCTGGAGCAGGAGGAGGTGGTCGCAGGCGCCTTCGAGCTCGGTGAGGATGTGCGAGGACATCACGACCGTGGTGCCGTGTTCGGCGGCCTCGGCCATCAGATGGCCCATCAGCTGGTGCCGGGCGAGCGGGTCGAGGTCGCTCATCGGCTCGTCCAGGAGCAGCAGTGCTGGCCGTTTGCCGAGGGCGAGCGCGAGGGCCAGGCGGGTGCGGTGGCCGCCGGAGAGGTCCCGTACCAGGGTGTCGGGGCGGGCCGCGTCGGCGAGGATCCGGGCGGCGACGGCCGGGTCCCAGCGGCCGGGGTTGAGTTCCCGGCCGAGGCGGAGGGTGTCGGCGACGGTGAGCCGGGGGTAGAGCGGCTTGTCCTGGGCGACGTAGGCGAGTTCCTCGCGGGGCGGGGCGGTGACGGTGCCCTCGGTGGGGCGCAGCAGGCCCGCCGCGAGGGCGAGCAGGGTGGACTTGCCCGCGCCGTTGGGTCCGACGAGGGCGCAGATCCGGCCGGCGGGCAGGGTGAAGGCGCAGTCGCGCAGCGCCCAGGGCCGCTGCCGGGAGCGGGGTCCTCGGCCGTAGCGCAGGCCGAGACCGGTCGTGGCCAGGGATATGTCGTGGGTCATGCGAGGGCCCCCTCGTTCGGGTCGGCCGGATGGGTGGCGTCGGGCGGCTGCTGGGCGGGCGCGGGCTCGTCGGGGAAGTGCTGGTCCAGTACGGCGGTGAAGAGCGCGGCCACGTCGTCGCGGTCGAGTCCTTCGGTACGGGCCCGCCGGGCCCAGTCGGCGAGTTCGCCGCGCAGCGGCGAGTCGGCGGGGCCGGTGCCGAGGGTGGCGCGGACGAAGGTGCCGAGGCCGCGGCGGCCCTCGACGAGTCCTTCGCGCTCCAGTTCGCGGTAGGCCTTGAGGACGGTGTTGGGGTTGATCGCGGTGGCTTCGACCACCTCGCGGGCGGTCGGCAGCCGGTCGCCCGGCTCCAGCAGGCCCATCCGGAGGGCCTGTTTGGTCTGCTGGACGATCTGGAGGTAGGTGGCGACCCCGCTGCGCCGGTCGATGCGGTAGGCGAGCACCTGAACGTCCACCACCCTTTCACTAAGGAAGTAGTGAAAGGGTGGTGGAAAGGAGGGGCGGTGTCAACCGTCTCCTGGCGAGAGACAGTGCCGACCGCCCCCGGTCGACCCCTTGATGAGGAAGGGTCAGGACTCCGTGCGGTACATGAGGTCGACCTCGTGGGTCCGGAAGCCCAGGCCCTCGTACACCCGCACCGCCGCCGTGTTGTCCGCGTCGACGTACAGCATCGCCGTCGGCAGCGTCTGCGCCGCCAGGTGCCGCAGGCCGGTCGCCGTCAGCGCCTTGCCGAGGCCGCCGCCCTGCGCGTCCGGCGAGACCCCCACCACGTACACCTCGCCGAGCTGCTCCGCCGCGTGCGTCTTGGTCCAGTGGAAGCCGATCAGCTTCCCGTCCCGCTCGGCGAGGAAGAAGCCCTTCGGGTCGAACCACGGCTCCGCCATCCGGTCGTCCAGGTCCCGCTGGGTCAGCGAGCCCTGCTCCGGGTGGTGCGCGAACGCCGCCGCGTTCACCGCGAGCCAGGCCGTGTCGTCCTGGCCCGGTACGAAGGTGCGCACGGTGACGCCCTCGGGCCACACCGGCTCCGGGATGTCGAGCGGCACCAACGGGCGGCGCAGCTGGCGCAGTTCGCGGAACAGGGTCAGGCCGAGCACCTGCGCCAGGTGCCGGGCCGCCGACTTCCCGCCGTGCGCCCAGACCCGCAGCCGCTTGCCGGACGCGTCGAGCAGCGCGGTGCCGAGCGCCCGGCCGTGGCCGCGGCCGCGCTGCGCCGGGTGCACCACCAGCTCGGCCGCCGGGGCCTCGACCGGGTCGGTCTCCTCCAGCTGGGCGTAGCCGTACAGCCGGGGTCCGACCGTGAGCAGCAGGTGCCGGACGCCCGCGCGGCTGCCGTGCCGCAGGTACAGCCGGCCCTGCTCGGAGACCGCGTGCACGCCGTCGGCCTCGTCGGCGGCCGCCAGGAGGTCGAGGACGTCCGCCACCTGCTCGGGGCTCAGCGCGTCGTGAGTGGTGATCTGCCGGCCGGGCTCGAGGGCCGGCGCCACGTCGTCGGAAGTCATGCCCAAGAGCCTACGGCGGTGCCGGGAGGTGCTGTGGGAGATCGTCAGGACACTGTCAGGTGGGCGGGCGGCGGCCTCGCGGGCGGGCAACGGCAACCAGCTCGTAACCCGTGACCCCCTGTTGCGCTACGCGCGTTGACCATAGGCTGCGCGGGCAGGACCGGAGTCGTAGGAACTGGGGAGACATGGCAGCGACACGGAAGAAGAACACGGCGGTGCGGCGGATTCTCGTCGCGGGGGCGGGGCTGGCCACCGTGGGCGCGCTGGTCGCCGCGATGCCGGCCGGTGCCGCGCAGGACCGCGCCGACTCGGCCTCGTACGGCCACGGCCACGGCAAGGGGCACGGCAAGGACTGGGGGCGGATGGTCGACGTCCAGCTCCTGTCCTTCAACGACCTGCACGGCAACCTGGAGCCGCCGGCCGGTTCCTCCGGCCAGGTCGTGCGGAACAAGGCCGACGGCACCACCGAGAAGATCGACGCGGGTGGTGTCGAGTACCTGGCCACCCATCTGCGCGACGCGCGCAAGGGGAATCGTTACTCCATCACGGCCGGTGCCGGTGACCTGATCGGTGCCTCGCCGCTGCTGTCCGGTCTGTTCCACGACGAGCCGACCATCGGCGCGCTGAACAAGCTGGGCCTCGACGTCACCTCGGTGGGCAACCACGAGTTCGACGAGGGCGCCAAGGAGCTGGCCCGGATGCAGAACGGCGGCTGTCACCCGACGGCCGGCTGTTTCGTGCCCGGCAAGAAGTTCAAGGGCGCCGACTTCCCGTACCTCGCGGCCAACGTGACGAACGAGAAGACCGGCAAGCCGATGCTCGACCCGTACTTCATCTGGGAGAAGAACGGCGTCCGGATCGGCTTCATCGGCGTGACCCTGGAGGGCACCCCGAACATCGTCACCGCCGAGGGCGTCAAGGGCCTGAAGTTCGGCGACGAGGTCGAGACGATCAACAAGTACGCCAAGGTCCTGGAGCGCAAGGGCGTCAAGTCCATCGTCGCCCTGGTGCACGAGGGCGGCATGCCCGCCTCGGCCTCGGTCAACTACGACTGCGACAGCCCCGGCGCGGGCGACGGCATCTCGGGCCCGATCACCGAGATCGCCAAGAACGTCACCCCGCAGGTCGACGCCCTGGTCACCGGTCACACCCACCAGGCGTACGTGTGCAACATCCCCGACCCGTCGGGCAAGCCGCGCCTCGTCACCTCCGCCTCCTCGTACGGCAAGGTGTTCACCGACACCACGCTGACCTACGACCGCCGCACCAAGGACATCGTCCGCACCGCGGTGGCCTCGGCGAACAAGGTCGTCACCCGTGACGTGCCGAAGGCGCCGGACCTCACCAAGCTGATCGACGACTGGAAGGCGCTCGCCGCCCCGGTCGCCAACCGCCCGCAGGGCTACATCGCCGCCGACATCAACGGCCGCGGCTCCTCGGCGTACGAGAAGCCGCTCGGCGACGTCATCGCCGACGCCCAGCTGGAGGGTCTCGCCCCGGCCGACAAGGGCGGCGCCCAGCTGGCCCTGATGAACCCGGGCGGCATCCGCGCCGACCTGGTCCACAAGGCGTCCGGCGCCGAGGGCGACGGCGTGGTGACCTATGGCGAGGCGTTCACCGTCCAGCCGTTCACCAACATGATGAACGTGGTCGACCTCTCCGGCGCGAACGTGATCGCCGCGCTGAAGCAGCAGGTCAGCGGCGCCAACCTGAACTCGATCAAGATCCTCCAGGTCTCCAAGGGCCTCACCTACAAGCTCGACATGACGAAGACGGGCGCGGACCGCGTCGTCGACGGCACCATCAAGCTGAACGGCGAGGCGATCGACCCGGGCAAGACCTACCGGGTCGCGATGAACGAGTTCCTGGCGGGCGGCGGCGACGGCTTCCCGGCCCTGGCCACCGGCACCAACAAGCTCGTCGGCGCCTCCGACCTGGACCTGTTCAACGCCTACCTGGCGGCCCACTCCTCGGCGACGGCCCCGCTGGCGGTGCCGGCGGCGGACCGGATCACGGTCGTGCAGTGACCCTGGTGCCGTAAGGGCTGACGTCTGAAGGAGGAGGCGGGGCCGCCGAGCCGGCGGCCCCGCCTCCTCCTTTTTTGAGTTTGTACGGAATTCAAGTTTTGGTAACCTCGGCCGACTTTGACACCTCTGGGGAGGGGACGCACAGCGTGCGAGGACTGGGTACGGGGGGCGGGCGCCTGCGCCGGCCGAAGGCCCTGGCGGCGATCGCCTTGGCGACGGCGCTGCTTTCGGTGGCACCGGTGGCTCAGGGAGGAGCGGCGGGACCGTTCGGTCCGGGCGCGGCCTGGGCGGCGGAGGGGCCGGCCGAGACGGTGTTCCCGGCGGAGTTCAGCGCGGATCCCTCTGCGGGTGTGATTCCGGCGGCCGGGCTGACGGGCTTCGTGCAGGGCAGGGACAGGCCGCAGTGGGTGTCGTTCGCCGACGGCTCGCGCAAGGAGCTCCCGTGGTGGGCATGGCAGGGCAAGCCCACCGGCAGCGATGCCGTGATCCGGGTCGAGGGACTGAGCGGGAACATCTACGACCCGAAGAGCGGGACCGAGACTTTCCTCCCGATTCCGCAGGACCGGTACCACCTCGGGACGATGGGCCTCGGCGTCGTCACCCGGACGAGGACGGCCCCGCACGACCTCATCCTCCGGTACGCCGTTCAAGGTGTCGTGCGGGACAAGCAGTTGTCCGGGCTGCCCGCGGGAACGTACGTCGGCAGCGTCCACGCGGGGGCGAACGGGCACGGCTTTCTCGCCATCTACGGGTCCCGAGGGGGTGGCGCAGTGGGCTGGGTCGACGACTCCTTCGCCCTGCGCCCCTTGTCGGCGGATCTCACGGGGGACCGCTGGAAGCACTGGTACGACGCGGTGATCGCGGACCGGTTCCTGCTCTATCCGACAGGCGACCGGCTCCAGATCTGGGACGTGACGGGCGACTGGTCCGGACCTGAGGCGACGATGCCGTGGAGCGGCGGCACGCCGGTCGCGTTCCTCGGCGGCCAAGTGCTCGCCCGTGTGCCGGGCGCGAGCCCGGACGCCCCGGCCGTCCTCGTCGCCCGGTCCGTCGCCGACGGCACCGAGCGTCAGGTCCTCGACCAGGTCATCGGGAACACCCAGGTGAGCGCAGACGGCAGCACGGTGGTGGCGGCCCGCCAGGGTGCGGGGACCGAGCGCACGCTGCATCTGGTGCGTGTGCCGGAGGGCGGCGGCGTGCCGGTCGCGACGCGGCTCGGGGACGTTCCGCCGGTGCGGACCGACATTCAGAGCATCTCGCTGGGGCAGGGCGTCCTGCGCTCCACCGACGTGGTGGCGGGCAACGGCACCAGGATCCGGTCGGCGGAGCTTCCGGTCGACGGCGGGCCCGCCGCCACGGCCCGTGCGGACCTCGGTGTCGACCCCCACGTGGCCGGCAACTGCGGGTACAGCGCGAACTGTCAGGCCGGGGTACCGACCGGTGACGGCCGGGTGGTGCACCAGGACGAGGGCGATGGCGACGGGCTCGTCGTGCTCGGCGCGGACAACAAGCTTCCGGCGCAGCCGCTGCCTGGCGTCGACAAGGCGTGGCCGCCGGCGGCCTCGGGCCGTTTCGTGGCCTACCGCACCTGGGATCCGAAGGACACCGGTGTGGTCTACGACCTCGACACGCGACGGATCGTGCTGCGTCGGCCGGACACCGGCCCCGTCGCCCTCGACGGCGGCACGCTGTGGGCGGCGTCCGCCAAGCCTGACGCGCGGGTGACCGCCGTGGACGTACGCACGGGTGCCGTCCTGCGGAGCCTGCGACTCACCACCGCCTCCTGTTACCTCTCCACCCTCCAGGTGCGGGGCAGCTACCTGTACGGGACCTGCGGTGACGGCAGCGCCCACCTGCGGGATCTGCGGACCGGCCAGGACGTCCAGCTGCCCAAGCACCAGCTCGCCTGGCTCGGCGACGGCTACCTGGCCTACGCGCAGGACCGCGTGGTCTCGGCCCTCGCCCTCGACGGCACCGGCCGCACCCGGGTGCTCGGCACCACGAGCAAGACGGGCACGGTGGCCGTCGACCGCTTCGGCGGTCATGTCGCCTTCGCGGACGACGAGGACCGTATCCACGTCGTCCCCACCGGCTTCCCCGCCACCGCGCTCGCCGCGCTCGACGCCGAGACGCCCGAGGTGCTCGACCGCGCTTCGGCCGGTGCGTCCTGGGCCGCGAGCTGGTGGCTGAGCAAGCCCGCCGCCTCGTGGACGCTGACCGTGAAGGACCGCGATGGGGCCGTGGTCAGCGCCACGAGCGGTGGTGCGGTGCGCGGCCGGGTGGACGCGGGCTGGAACGGCCGTACGGCCGACGGTGGCGACGCGGCCGACGGCCGCTACACCTGGGAGCTCAGCGCCGTCCCCGCCGACGGGGCCGGTCCCGAACTGCGCACCAGCGGCGAGGTGTTCGTGACCCGCGCCGGGCGTGGCACCTACCGGCCGGTCGCACCCGCTCGGCTGCTCGACACCCGGGCCGGGCTCGGTGCCGCCAAGGCGAAGGTCGGCCCGGGGCAGTCGGTGACGCTCCAGGTCGCCGGGCGCGGCGGGGTCGCCGCCACCGGGGTGTCGGCGGTGGTTCTGAACGTGACCGCGACGGCCCCGACGGCGTCTACGTTCGTGTCGGTCCACCCGTACGGCACGCCCCGGTCCAGTGCCTCGAACCTCAACGTGGCTGCCGGGCGCACGGTGTCGAACCTGGTGACCGTTCCGGTCAGGGACGGCAAGGTGACGCTGTACAACCGTGCGGGCAGCGTCGACCTGATCGCCGATGTCTCCGGTCACTACACGCTGAGCGGTGAGGGCGACCGGTTCCTGCCGGTGGAGCCCGCGCGGGTGCTCGACACCCGGGCCGGGCTCGGTGCCGCCAAGGCGAAGGCGGGTGCGGGCCGTACGGTCTCCGTCCAGGTCGCCGGGCGGGGCGGGGTGCCCGCGACGGGCGTGTCGGCGGTGGTCCTGAACGTGACCGCGACGGCCCCGACGGCGTCGACGTTCGTGTCGGTGTACCCGTACGGCACGGCCCGGTCCAGTGCCTCCAGCCTCAACCCGCCCGCGGGCGGGACGGTGGCGAACTCGGTGATCGTGCCGGTCAGGGACGGCAAGGTGACGCTGTACAACCACGCGGGCAGCGTCGACCTGATCGCCGACGTCTCCGGCTACTTCACGGCCGGGAACACCGGCCGCGGGTCCGCGTTCACGCCGCTGGCCCCGGCTCGGGTGATGGACACCCGGCAGGGTCTCGGCGGCCGCACGCTCGGTCCGGCGCGGAGCGTCGCGCTGCCGGTGGCGGGGCTCGGCGGGGTGCCGAAGCAGGGTGCGTCGGCCGTGGTCCTGAACGTGACCGCGACCGACGCGACCGCCACGACCTATCTGGCGGCCACCACCCGCCCCGGGACCCCGAAGGTCTCGAACATCAACCTGCCGAAGGGCGGGACGGTGCCGAACCTGGTGGTGGTGCCGGTGGTTGACGGGAAGCTGTACCTGTACAACCACGCGGGCTCGACCGATGTGATCGTGGACGTGTTCGGCTACTACGGCGGCTGACTCACGCAGACCTGAACCGTGTACGGGCCCGGCTTTCGCCGGGCCCGTACCGGCATCGGCCGCACGGCCCGGTCCGTACACGGTTCACCAAGGCGTCCCCCACCTAGGTCTGGCAGGGGCACGTCAATGACTGCGATAGTGCGGGCATGGACCGACGACGCTTTCTCGCGGGTACCGCCGCCACAGCCGGTGCCGCGCTCCTCGTAGGGGCCGGTGCCGGCTCCGCCCGGGCGGCCACCGTCCTCGGGACGCAGGACTGGATGGCCGCCCACGGCGACTCCACCCCGCTCCAGAGGCTCACGATCCCCGGCACCCACGACACCGGCGCCCGCTACGGCGGGCCCTGGACCGAATGCCAGAACACCACCGTCGCCCAGCAGCTCGACAGCGGCATCCGCTTCCTCGACGTGCGCTGCCGGGTCACCGGCGGGTCCTTCGCGATCCACCACGGGGCCGCCTACCAGAACCTGATGTTCGGCGACGTCCTCGGCGCCTGCTGGGACTTCCTCGCCGCGCACCCCACCGAGACCCTGCTCATGCGGGTCAAGCAGGAGTACTCGACCGACTCCGACGCCACCTTCCGCGCGATCTTCGACGACTACCTGGACAACCGCGGCTGGCGCCCGCTGTTCCGGATCGCCGACGGCGTGCCCACCCTCGGGCAGGCCCGCGGCAAGGTCGTGCTGCTCGCCGACAACGCCGGACTGCCCGGCCTGCGCTGGGCCGACAGCGCCTACTTCGACGTCCAGGACGACTACCAGGCCGAGCCCTTCGCCAAGTGGCCCAAGATCCGCGACCAGTTCCGCAAGGCCGCGGGCCGGACCGGCCCCTTCCACGTCAACTTCGTCTCCACCGCCGCGGGGCTCCCGCCGCGCTGGAACGCCGACCGGCTCAACCCGCAGGTGCACGCCCTGCTCGACGGCGAGGGCGCCGCCTGGAAGGGCCTCGGCATCGTCCCGATCGACTTCCCCAACACCCGCTCAGGACTGGTCGAATCCCTCATCCGGCACAACTGACCCACCCGCCGGCGCGGCGGGCTCGGGCGGCGGGGTCGGTGCCCCCGGCAGCCGTACCGTCGCCACCGTCCCGCCGCCGTCGGCCGCCGCCAGCGCCACCGAACCGCCCGCCCGGCCCACCGTCCGCGCCACGATCGACAGACCGAGCCCGGACCCGGGCAGACTGCGCGCCGACGGCGAACGCCAGAACCGGTCGAAGACGTGCGGCAGCTCCTCCGGCGCGATCCCGGGCCCGTGATCCCGTACGGTCAGCTCACCGCGCATCAGCCGCACCTCGACCGTCCCGCGCGGCGGCGAGAACTTCACCGCGTTGTCCAGGACGTTGACCAGCGCCCGTTCGAGCGCCGCCGGTTCCGCCCGGACGTACCAGGGCGCCAGATCCGTCTCGAAGACCAGCTCGGGACCGCGCAGCCGCGCCCGGTCGAGCGCCGACCGCAGAATGGTGTGCAGCGGTACGACCTCCAGCGGGCCCGGCGCCGCCGCCTCAGGCCGGGACAGCTCCTGGAGATCGCCGATCAGCGCCGCCAGCTCCGTCATCTGCGCCTTCACCGACGCCATCAGCGCCCGCCGGTCCTCCGGCGGCAGCGCCCGCCCGGTCTGCTCGCTGCGCGCGAGCAGCTCCACATTGGTCCGCAGCGAGGTCAGCGGCGTCCGCAGCTCGTGCCCCGCGTCCGCGATCAGCTGCGCCTGCCGGTCCCGCGAGGTCGCGAGCGCCGCCGTCATCGCGTTGAACGAGCGCGACAGCCGGGCGATCTCGTCCTCGCCCTCCACCGGGATCCGCACCGTCAGATCCTCGGTCGCCGCCACGTGCTCGACCGCCCCGGTCAGCCGGTCCACCGGGGCAAGACCGGTCCGCGCCACCCACAGACCGGCCGCGCCCGCGCCGACCACCCCGATCCCCGACACCAGGAGCAGCACCCAGCCCAGCGTCGACATCGAGTTGTCGATCTCCGACAGCGGCCGGGCCAGCGAGACCGCCTGCCCCGGCCTGCTCGGGTCGTCGTAGGTGTAGACGCGCATCTCGCGCCCGTCCTCGTCCTTCGTGGTGTGCAGCGTCTCGGCGAGCAGCCCGCGCGCCACCTCCACGTCCGCGGTCTGCGCCGGGATCGGCGCCTTCCCCGAGGTGCACACGCCGCCGCCGGCCAGCACGATCTGCACCGTGTACGGGGGCAGCGGCGGCACCTGGGTGCCCTGCCGGCAGCCGGTCAGGACCAGGTTCAGATAGGAGTTGTCGACCTTGCTGCCGCGCAGCGAGGAGTCCAGCTCGTGCTCCAGCTGCGCCCGGGTCACGAACCAGCACGCGAGGGACACGGCGGCCACCGCCACCGCCACGGCGAGCGCCGTGAGCAGCGCGAGCCGGGAGCGCAGCGGCCGGGTCCTGAACCAGGCGGCGGCCCGTACGGCCGGATTCGTCACTCCGGACCTCCGGTGACCGGGCCCGTGGTGGCCGGGCCCCCGGTGACCGGGCCCGTGGTGGCCGGACCGGTGCCGCCGCCGACACCGGAGGAGCCCGTGCCCGCGCCGCGCAGCACATAGCCGACCCCGCGCACCGTGTGCACCAGGCGCGGCTCGCCGCCCGCCTCGGTCTTGCGGCGCAGGTACATCACGTACACGTCCAGCGAGTTCGAGCTCGGCTCGAAGTCGAAGCCCCACACCGCCTTCAGGATCTGCTCCCGGGTCAGCACCTGCCGGGGGTGCGCCAGGAACATCTCCAGGAGGGTGAACTCGGTGCGGGTCAGCTCCACCGGCCGCCCGCTCCTGGTCACCTCGCGGGTCGCCAGGTCCATCCGCAGGTCGTCGAACGACAGCACGTCGCCGCCCGGGCCGTCCGCCGACGGCCCGCCCGCCGCCGCGGCCGCGTACGAGCTGCGCCGCAGCAGCGCCCGGATCCGCGCGAACAGCTCGTCCAGCTCGAACGGCTTCACCAGATAGTCGTCGGCGCCCGCGTCGAGCCCGGTGACCCGGTCGCCGACGGTGTCGCGGGCGGTCAGCATCAGGATCGGCACGGTCGAACCGCCCGCCCTGATCCGCCGGGCCGCCGTCAGCCCGTCCATCCGGGGCATCTGCACGTCGAGGACGACGAGATCGGGGCCGTACGACTCCATCGCGGCGAGCGCGTCGAGCCCGTCGACGGCGTCCCGCGTGTCGTACCCCTCGAAGGCGAGGCTGCGCCGCAGCGCCTCGCGCACCGCGGGCTCGTCGTCGACGATGAGAATGCGCTCGGCGCCGTTCGTGTGCTCGTCGGCCCCGCCGGGCCCAGCGCTCCCACCGTGCCCGCTCCCGCCACCGTGCCCGCCGCCCGCGGTGCTCTCGTGGTGTCCCGTGTGTCCCGTCGTCATGGGATCAGCGTCGCATGCGTCCCGTCGCCCGAGGTCAGCTGCCGCTGCCCGAGCGCAGGCTGTCGAGATCGGCCTTCACGGTGTTCACCGGGATCGCGAATCCGAGGCCGACGCTGCCCGCCGACGAACCCGAGGAGGAACTGGGCGAATACATGGCCGAATTGATTCCGATGATCTCGCCGTTCATATTGATCAGCGCGCCGCCGGAATTCCCGGGATTGAGCGAGGCGTCGGTCTGGATCGCCTTGTACGTGGTCTTCGACGAGCCGGTGTCGCCGTTGAACTGCTGGCCGCCGAACTCGAACGGCCAGCCCTGCCGCGGGTCCCACTGCTGCCCGCCGCCACCGCTGCCGTCCTGGCCGCCGCTTCCGTCGCCGCCGTTGCCCCCGCTGCCGCCGTCCTCCTTGGCGACGGTCACATCGCGGTCGAGCGCGGAGACGATGCCGCTGGTGACGGTGCCGGTCAGGCCCTCGGGGGAGCCGATCGCCACGACCTGCTCGCCCACCGCGAGCTTGGACGAGTCACCGAGCTTCGCCGCCTTCAGGCCGGACGCGCCCTGCAGCTTGATCAGCGCCAGGTCCTTGTCGGGGTCGGTGCCGACCACCTTGGCGTCGTAGGTCTTGCCGTCCGAGAGCCGCACCTTGATCGAGGAGGCGCCGGAGATGACGTGGTTGTTGGTGACGATCTCGCCGTCGGAGGTGATGATCACGCCCGAGCCGGTGGACTTGCCGGAGTTCGAGCTCGCGGAGATCTCCACGATCGACGGGGCGACCGCCTGCGCGACCCCGGCGACCGTGCCCTTGCTGCTCGCCGAGACGTTGGTGCCGTTCACACCGCTCGCCGTGGCGCCACCGCCGTCGGAGGTCCACCGCTCGACGAGGGTCGCCGTACCGCCGCCGACCGCCGCGGCGGCGATGGCCACGGCCGCGAGCAGACCCACACCGCGCCGGGCCCTGCGGTGCGGGGTGGGCACCGGGCCCGCCCCGGCGGCCGGCGGGCCGGGGTCGGCCGGGGGACCGAAGGGCGGGACCCGGCCGCCGGAGGCGGCGTAGGAGGCGGCCGCCTCGTACGAGGCGGCCGAGGGCCAGACGGTGGTGCCGGGCTCGGTGACGATCGGCTCGACCGGCCGCTCGACCGGCCGCGTCGGCTCGTGGCCGGACGGGTAGCCGGACCCGGACTCGTGGCCGGGCTCGTAAGCCGGCTTCGGCGGGTAGTACGGCTGCTGCTGCGGCTGGGGCTGCTCGTGGTCCGTCATGGCTATGACTCTCGGAGCCGTACATGAGAACCGTCTGAGGGGGGAGTGAGAAGCCCGACAGAAGCCCGTATGCCCGAAATAAAGGCCCCTTCGGGCCCAGGGCGGGCCCCGGGCCCTGGCGGCTCAGCCGCAGCCGCAGGAGCGGCGCACGATCAGCGCCGAGGGGAACTGCTTCACCCGCTCCCGCCGCGAGCCCGCGACCCGCAGCGAGTCGTCGAGCACCAGGTCCACCGCGGCCCGGGCCATCGCCGGGCGGTCGGAGTAGACGGTGGTCAGCGGCGGATCGGCGAGCGCCGCCTCCTTGACGTCGTCGAAGCCCGCCACCGCGAGCTCCGTCGGCACGTCGATGCGCAGCTCGCGCGCGGCCCGCAGCACACCGAACGCCTGGTCGTCGGTCGAGCAGAAGATCGCCGGCGGCCGGTCCGGGCCCGCGAGCAGCGAGAGCGCCACCCGGTAGGCGTCGTAGCGGTTGTACGGGGCCTCGAAGAGGCGCCCCTCGACGGACCGGCCCGACTCCAGCATGGCCCGCCGCCAGCCCTCGACGTGGTCGGCGACCGGGTCGCCGACGGCCGGGGTGTTCGGCACGCCGCCGAGGCACGCCACGTACGGGTGGCCGTGCTCCAGGAGGTGCCGGGTGGCGAGCTGGGCGCCGCCGATGTCGTCGGTGACGACGGCGACGTCGTCGAGCGCCTCGGGCCGCTCGTGCAGCAGCACGACCCGGGCGTCCCACGCCTCGATCTCGCTCGCGGCCTGCTCGCTCATGCCCTGGCTGACCAGGATCAGACCGGAGACGCGCATGCCGAGGAAGGCCCGCAGATAGTGGATCTCGCGCTCGTCGCGGTAGTCGGAGTTGCCGACCAGGACCATTTTCCCGCGCTCGGCGGCGGCCTGTTCGACCGCGTGCGCCATCTCGCCGAAGAAGGGCTGCCGGGCGTCCGGCACGATCATGCCTATGAGGTCGGTGCGCCGGGAGGCCATCGCCTGCGCCACCCGGTCGGGCCGGTAGCCGAGCTCCTTGATCGCGGCGAGGACACGCTCGCGCGTGGCCGGGGCGACCGGCCGGGGTCCGTTGTTGATGACGTAGCTCACGACCGCGGTCGAAGTACCCGCCAGTCGCGCCACATCGTCCCGCGTCACCTTGGCCACGTGCGGGAGTCTACGCGTGGTGACCTTGCCTCCGGCAGGGCCCGCTGTGGCATACGCCACGTCGGACGTAGCCCGGGGGAGTGAGCCACGGCGCGGCTTCCTTGACGAGCGCCCCCTTGCGCCCCTGCCGGGCCCGGCGGCGGTGCGCTCACCCGTCCGGGGAGCGCCTCCCCGGAGGGCCGTCCCCGGAGGGCGGTGACCGTAGGTCCCCGGAGGCCGGGCCCCCGGGGATCTCCCGTACGCGGATCTCGCGTACGGGAATCTCGTACGGCTCAGAGCTCGGCGCGCGAGCCCGCCCGCGCGGCCCGCTCGACCGCGTCCTGGCGGGTGCTCGGCCGGGTGCCGGAGGACCGGCCGCCCGCCGCGCCGCGCGGGTCGTCGGACGCCGCCGCGCGCTCCGGCTTCTCGGGCGTGACGAAGCGGTAGCCGACGTTGCGCACGGTGCCGATCAGCGACTCGTGCTCGGGGCCGAGCTTCGCCCGCAGCCGCCGTACGTGCACGTCCACCGTGCGGGTGCCGCCGAAGTAGTCGTACCCCCACACCTCCTGGAGGAGCTGGGCGCGCGTGAAGACCCGGCCCGGGTGCTGGGCCAGGTACTTGAGCAGCTCGAACTCCTTGAAGGTCAGGTCGAGCACCCGGCCCTTCAGCTTCGCGCTGTACGTCGCCTCGTCCACCGACAGGTCACCGTTGCGGATCTCCATCGGGGAGTCGTCGGCGCCGAGCTGCTGGCGGCCCATCGCGAGCCGCAGCCGCGCCTCGACCTCGGCGGGGCCCGCCGTGTCGAGCAGCACGTCGTCGATGCCCCAGTCGGCGGTGACGGCGGCGAGGCCGCCCTCGGTGACCACCAGGATCAGCGGACAGCCGGGCCCCGTGGAGCGCAGCAGCTGGCACAGCGAACGCACCTGGGGAAGATCGCGCCGCCCGTCGACGAGGATCACGTCGGCGCCGGGGGTGTCCACCAGGGCGGGGCCCTCGGCGGGCGCCACGCGCACGTTGTGCAGCAGCAGGCCGAGGGCGGGCAGCACCTCGGTCGAGGGCTGGAGGGCGTTGGTGAGGAGCAGCAGCGAGCTCATCGCGGCTCACCTGCCCGGGCCACGATCGTCGGTCGGTCGTGCTTGGTTCGCTCGTCCATACGTCGGTTCCTCCTCGGTCCCTGCGAGGACGTGGTGTGGCTCTCGCGCGCCTTGAGAGCTTTTGTTCATCTGGCCGTAACAACGGTCGGAAAACACAAAAGGACCCGGGGGCCGCATTGCCCGGATCCTCTGGCAAGCAGAATAGCCCACATGAGTTCCGAGGCAGAGGGGCGATTTCACATCGTGGATGTCTCTCAGATCACTTCCAGTCCTCTGCGGGACACGATCCGTACGGATCTGCGTACGGATGACGGTGTCCGGATCGAGGCGATTTATCAGCCGTGCACCGCAAGTGTCACCGATCCGGCGGTCACCGCGACGGCGGTCACCGGGACGGACTCGTCCCGCGCCGTGCCGGTCCCCGGGGGCCCGGCCGCCCTGACCTCCTCCACCGCCGTGGTCGTCGCACATGGGTTCACCGGCTCGGTCGACCGGCCCGCGCTGCGCCGCGCCGTCCGGGCCTTCGCCCGGCACGCCGCCGTCGTGTCCTTCTCCTTCCGGGGCCACGGCCGCTCCGGCGGCCTCTCCACGGTCGGCGACCGTGAGGTCCTGGACCTGGCCGCCGCCGTCCGCTGGGCCCGTGAACTCGGCCACGCGCGCGTGGTGACCGTCGGCTTCTCGATGGGCGGCTCGGTGGTGCTGCGGCACGCGGCCCTGGAGCGGGGCACCGGCGCGCACACGGACGCGGTGGCGGCGGTGAGCGCGCCCGCGCGCTGGTACTACCGGGGCACGCCGTCGATGCGCCGGGTGCACTGGGTGGTGACCCGGCCGGTGGGGCGGCTCGTCGGCCGGGTGGGCCTCGGCACCCGGATCGACCGCAAGGACTGGTCGCCGGTGCCGCTCGCCCCGTACGAGGCGGTGCCGCTGATCGCGCCGACCCCGCTGCTCGTGGTGCACGGCGACCGCGACCCGTACTTCCCGGTCGACCACCCGCGGATGCTGGTGGACGCGGCCGCGGCGGCCGGGGCGCCCGCCGAACTGTGGCTGGAGCGGGGCATGGGCCACGCCGAGAACGCGGCGGGTGAGGAACTCCTCGACCGGCTCGGGGCCTGGCTGGCCCGCCCATAGCCCATCATGGGGGGCGGCGCGCACACGAACGAAGGGAGTGCCGCTATGGCAGCGGGAACCATCCGCTACTGGGCGGCGGCCAAGTCCGCCGCCGGGGTCGCCGAGGAGCCGTACACGGCGGAGACCCTCGCGGAGGCACTGGCGGCGGTCCGCGAACGGCACCCCGGCGAGCTGACCCGGGTGCTGCGACGCTGTTCGTTCCTCATCGACGGCAACCCGGTCGGGACCCGCGCGCATGAGACGGTACGGCTGGCGGAGGGCGGCACGGTCGAGGTGCTCCCCCCGTTCGCAGGAGGGTGAACCGCACACCATGAGCAGTGATCAGCAGTACCCGCAGTATCCGTACGAGCCCGAGGGTCAGCCGTACGACCCGCAGGTCACCCAGACGTGGGAGGGCCAGACCTGGGACACCCAGTTCCAGCCCACCGTCCAGCCCCGGCCCCAGTCCCAGCCCACCACCCCGTTCCCGCAGCAGGGGCAGAGCATCGCCCAGCCGCTGCCGCCGGAACTGCCGTACGAGCAGCAGCCGTACGGGCAGCAGGGACAGGCGTTCGGGCAGCAGGGAAACGAGCAGTCGTACGGACAGGCGTACGGGCAGGGCCAGGCGTACGGGCGGCAGGAGTACGGCCAGGGGTACGGGTACGAGGCCGCCGCCCCGGCGCCGGAGCCCGCGTACGCCCCGGCCGCCCCGCACGCCCCGGCGTACGACGGCGGGTACGAGCCGGCCGGCCATGAGGCGACCGGCTACGAGACGACCGGCTATGAGGCCGCCGCCCAGGAAGCCGCCCCCTACGCCTCCGTACCGGCGACGGCGGCCGAGCCCGTGGTCCCGGCTCCCGCGCCGGAGCCCGCGGCCCCCGGCGCCGACGGCGGGCCCGCCTACTCGCCGCCCACCCTCTCCGGCAACACCCGGGTCACCGACGCCCAGCGGGCGCGGGCCGAGGGCCGGTCGCCGGTCATCGAGCCCGGGCTCCAGCCCGCCGCGCTGACCGCAGGACTCGGCGTGCTGCTCGCGGTGGGCGCGGCCGTCGGCCCGTACGGGCTGCTCGTCCCGCTGCTGCTGCTCCAGGCGGTCACCGCGGCCGGCTGGTTCCGGCTCAACGGCATGTGGCCCGCCCGGCAGGGCATCGCGCTCGCCTTCCTCGGCGGTGTCGTCGCGGACGCGGCGCTGCTCGCGGTCGGCCGGGAGCACGCGCCCGGCGCGATCATCGGCACGCTCGGCGTCTGGGTGCTGCTCACGCTGGTGCTCCAGCTGCGCAGCCACGCCGATCCCGACGAGCGGATGTACGGCCTGATGGCCACGGTCGCGTCGGCGGCGCTGACGATCCTGGCCACCGGACACCTCGGCGCGGAGCCGGACGCGGTCGTCGTCGGCGCCCTCGCGGTGGCCGCGGCGGCCGTCGCCAAGGCGCTGCCGCTGCCGGGCCCGGTCTCGCTGGTCGTCGCGCTGCTCGCGGCGGCGGGCGCCGGGATCGCGGCCGGCGGCCTGACCGACCTGGGTTCCTCGGGCGCGCTGCTCGGCCTGGGCGCCGGGGTGTGCGCCCTGGTGGGCCTGCGGGCGGCCAGCTACGACTACCCGTCGCGGTTCGTGCACATGACGGCCGGTGTCGCCCTTCCGCTGACCGCCGCCGCGCCCGCCGTCTACCTGCTCGGCCGCGCGCTCGCC
The DNA here is from genome assembly GCF_044748125.1 of Streptomyces sp. NPDC090025. Lineage (NCBI taxonomy): Bacteria > Bacillati > Actinomycetota > Actinomycetes > Kitasatosporales > Streptomycetaceae > Streptomyces > Streptomyces sp. NPDC090025. The sequence goes on from NZ_JBIVFL010000001.1 coordinate 45,262, forward strand.
TGATTGCTTTCGGGGCCGCCCCCGGGACCGCCCCGACGGCCCGCCGGGAACCGACCGGCCCTCCGACACGTCGATCTTCGTGTCGGGGGGCCGGTTTTTCGTGCCTGCCCCCGACCTGTCGGGGAAAGGGGCTGTGACGTATGCGGGCACTGCGGGTGGTGCTGATCCTGGCCGTGGTGCTCGGTGGTCTCGGGGTCGGCGCCGACCGGGTCGCCGCCTCGTACGCGGAGTCCGAGGCCGCCGCGACCGCGCGCGTCGGAGCCGTCCGGCCCGAGTCGGCGGACGTCGACATCAAGGGCTTCCCGTTCCTCACCCAGGCCGCCGACCGGCGCTTCGACGAGGTCGAGGTGCGACTGACCGGGGTACGGGCGCAGGCGGGCGGCCGGCCGGTGCGGATCGGCGAACTGGCCCTGGACCTGCGGGACGTCACCCTCGACGGGGACTACGCGATCGACCGCGCGGGCCGCGCGGACGGCACCGCCGTGATCGGCTACCCCGACCTGGAGGCGGCCTCGGGCCGCGAGGCCCGCGTCGAGTACGGCGGTACGGGCGGTGCGAACGGTACGAGCGGTACGGGCAAGGGCGCGGGCGCCGGGAAGCTCAAGGTCACGGGCGGGGTGCGGATCCTGGGCCGGGAGATCACCCGCAGCGTGCTGTCCTCGGTGACCCTGGTGAACGGCGACACGATCCGGGTGCGCGCGGACGAGGTGCCGGGCGAGGGCATCCCGGGGCTCGAGGGCCTGGTGCGGGAGCGGACCGACTTCGACCGGAAGATCGAGGGACTGCCCAAGGGCGTGCGGCTCACGAAGGTCGAGGCGCGGCCCGACGGCCTGGTGGCGACGGTGGCGGGCCAGGACGTGTCGCTGCGGGTGAGCTGAGCGCGGGCTGGGCGGGCTGGGCACGGACTGGGCGGGCTGGGCACGGACTGGGCGGGCTGGGCACGGACTGGGCGCGCCCGCGCGTTCCCGGTCGCCGGGGGGACCGCCCGGCGATCACACCTTTGATCACATCGTGAGACGGGTCTGTCCGATCCGTAGAAACCTTCGGCGAGCCGGGTGGCGCGGGGCCCTCGGGGGTGATCCGTACCCTTTTCTGATCCCGCATGTTGGATGATCGAGTCTCAAAATGCGACACGACGGTGACACGGCCGCCTGTCCGTCCCTACGATCGAGGGCATGAAGCGACAGGCGGATCTCACGAAGCGGCGGGCAGTAGACCTGTGCCGCGTCGCCGCCATGCTCTGTCGCTCAGTCTGAGCGGGACCGTACGCGTCCCGCATTCCCTCAGGCCCTTCGACGTGACGTCGGGGCCGCCCCTGCGCAGCCGTACGCCGCCGTCGCCGCGCGCCGACGCGTACCCGCACCACCCCGCACGAACCGCCGCACACTGCCCCGGAGGAGAAACAGCATGGCTCGCAGCGACGTCCTGGTCGACGCCGATTGGGTCGAGGCCAACCTCGACAACCCCCAGGTCGCCCTGGTCGAGGTGGACGAGGACACCTCGGCGTACGACAAGAACCACATCAGGAACGCGATCCGGATCGACTGGACGAAGGACCTCCAGGACCCGGTCCGCCGTGACTTCATCGACCAGGAGGGCTTCGAGAAGCTCCTCTCGGCCAAGGGCATCGGCAACGACACCACGGTCGTCCTCTACGGCGGCAACAACAACTGGTTCGCCTCGTACGCCTACTGGTACTTCAAGCTCTACGGCCACCAGGACGTGAAGCTCCTCGACGGCGGCCGCAAGAAGTGGGAGCTCGACTCCCGCGACCTGGTCGACGGCGCCGAGGTCCCCAGCCGCCCGGCCACCGAGTACAAGGCCAAGGCCCTGGACACCTCGATCCGCGCGTTCCGCGACGACGTCGTGGCCGCGATCGGCACCCAGAACCTTGTCGACGTGCGCTCGCCCGACGAGTTCTCCGGCAAGCTGCTCGCCCCGGCGCACCTCCCGCAGGAGCAGTCGCAGCGCCCGGGCCACGTGCCCTCGGCCCGCAACATCCCGTGGTCGAAGAACGCCAACGACGACGGCACCTTCAAGTCGGACGACGAGCTGAAGGCGCTCTACGCCGACGAGCAGGTCGATCTGGCGAAGGACTCCATCGCCTACTGCCGCATCGGCGAGCGCTCCGCGCTCACCTGGTTCGTGCTGCACGAGCTGCTCGGTGTCGAGAACGTCAAGAACTACGACGGCTCCTGGACCGAGTACGGCTCCCTCGTCGGCGTGCCGATCGAGCTCGGCGCCGCGAAGTAACCCTTCGCCCCCGCCTCACCCCTCTCCTCGACCGTAAGGATTCCCATCATGTGCGGAGCGCAGCCCGGCGGCCCCGACGCCTCGACCATCAAGCCCGGTGAGACCACCATCCAGGGCTATGTGACCAAGGACGGCCAGCCGGTCACCGGCTACGTCCGACTCCTGGACTCCACCGGCGAGTTCACGGCCGAGGTCCCGACCTCCGCCACCGGCCAGTTCCGCTTCTACGCGGCCGAGGGCACCTGGACCGTCCGCGCCCTGATCCCCGGCGGCACCGCCGACCGTCAGGTCGTGGCGCAGCACGGCGGCCTCGCCGAGGTCGCGATCGCGGTCTGATCGCGGACTGACCGGGGTCCGATCGCGGTCCGATCGCGGTCTGATCGCGGTCTGATCGCGGTCCGACCCGAAGGGTCACTCATGACGGCCGAGGGGCCGTGCCTCCTGGGGGGTTGGACGCCGAACCAGGACACGAGGCACGGCCCCTCGGCTTTCCCGTGTTCCTCTGGGCGGGGGGGGCCTTCGCGGTCGTACGCTGAAGGTGTGTACGCACGGCGACGGCGTGTCTACTTCTGGATGATGGGCGTCTGCCTGGTGCTTTTCGTGGGCGCCTGGGCTGTGGTGCGGCTGTTCTCGGTGCCGGCCGCCATCGCGATGTGCGTGGTCGCGATGCTGATCCCGCCGGTGGCCGCGATGACCGCGAACCGGCGGGGCCCGGACGACCGCTGGTGGGACGACCCGTCCGGGGACCGGCAGTCCGACGACTGGTGGGACGAGCTCGACGGCAAGAAGCGCAAGGATCCCTGAGGCGGGACTCGGCGGACTGGGACTCGGTGGACGGGTCTCAAGGGACGAGGGCCTGGATGTCGTCAGTAGACGAGGGCCTGGGTGTCGTCGGCCATGACCTCCTGGACGAAGACCTGCGCGCCCGCGATGCGGATGCCCTTCAGGACGTCGTCCTCGGTGATCTCCCGGCGGGTGGCGCACTGGGTGCACAGGGTCACGCGGCCCGCCGCGAGGATCGAGTCGATCAGGTCGGGGAGCGGGGCGGCGTGCGGCAGGTCGAACTCGGCCGCGCGGCCCGGCAGGGCGAACCACGAGGACTCGCCGGTCAGCCAGAGGGAGACCTCGACGCCGCTCGCCACCGCGACGGCGGCCACGGTGAATGCCTGGGAGCAGCGTTCGGGAGCGTCGGCTCCCGCGGTCACCTTGAGCACGAGTTTCTTCGCCATATACCGAACTGTAATGCGGTGGTCGGCAACCTCATGCGGCTCTCACGTGTCAGCTAGGCACGCGGATAACGGAATCCGCGCTTCTAGTCTCGTGGGGGGACTGTTTTGGAAGCCACAGAAGTGGTGCAGACCGCATCGAATCCACCGGATGCCGAGCCGATCCCGGAGCGGACCGCGCCCGCGCCGCTCCCGGAACCCGCATCGCTGCCGGTTTCCGCGCCGCCGCGCCGCCTCGGCCGTACGCTCGCGCTGATCGCCGTCGCCGCCGTCCTCGGCGTCGTCGGCGGTACGGCGGTGGGCTACGGCATCCAGGCCGACCGCGAGCCCACCGCGCTGCCCGCGCTCAACCAGCCCGCTCTCGCGTACCCGGCCAAGCCGCTGCCCAAGGGCCAGGAGCCGACGCCGCTCTCGGCGGCCGAGGACCGGCAGACGGCGCGGAACGGCGATCTCGTGAAGCTGCTGCTGCCGAGGCCCGCGGGCGCGAAGGCCGCCGGGACGGGGGACAAGCCCCGGTGGATGACGACCGCCGAGTTCGCGAGCGAGTACGAGTTCCCCGGCCGGGCCTTCGACGGCCTCGTCGATGACGGGATCCGCCGGGTCGCGGGGACCGGGTGGATGACCGGCGACACCAAGGTGGTCACGATCCGCCTGGTGCAGTTCCGGCCCGAGGACGGGGCCCACGCCGCCGACTGGGCGTCCGACCAGCGGGAGAGCGTCGCCGGTGACGCGGTGAGCAGCGGGCCGCTCAAGGGCAGCGCCGACGGCCGGGCCTATGTGGAGCCGGTGAAGCGCGAGGCGGGCTACGAGGACATGTACTGGGCGCGCGGGATCGTCCACCGGGGCGACCTCCTCCTGGAGGTCTTCGTCATCGACACCAAGAAGATCGGTCTGAACGAGATCACCTCGCTCACCGAGCGGCAGCTGGGGCGCCTGTGAACGCGGAGAACGTGAACGACACGGAGAACGTGAACGACACGGAGAACGTGAACGACGCGGAGAGCCTGGAGAGCGCGGAGAACGTGACGGCGGCGGCTCAGCCGCAGGAGCCGGAGCAGTCTCAGCCGGAGCAGCAGCCGCAGCCGGAGCAGGACACCGCCGCCCCGCCCCGCCGCCCCGCGCGGCGCCTCTTCCCGTACGTCCTCACCGGCGTCCTCGTCCTCGGCGTCGCCGGCGGAGCCACGTACACCGGTGTCACGGTCGCCTCGGCCGAGCGCCACGCGCCGACCATCGCCTGGGAGGAGCCGCCGGTCACCAGCAAGGACCCGGCGGCCGCCGCCGACCGTGGCCGCGCCTCGACGCCGCTGAGCAAGCTGCTGCTGCCGGTGCCCGACGGCTACGGACTCGGCCCGGACATCGACAAGTACGGCAACGACACCGAGATCAGCGCGCGGGACGCCCGGGCGCTGGTCAAGGAGGGCGGCAAGGGCCTCAGCGGCAAGAAGCGCCGGGAGTTCGACCGGCGCATCGACAAGCTCGGCATCGAGGGCATCGCGCTGCGCTCGTACGTGTCCCGCACCGACGCCTCGGCGCCGGTCGTCGAGGTGACGGTCGTGCATCTGAAGGACAAGAAGCTCGGCGCCGAGCTGCACCGGTTGCGCAGCGACCTCGCCGACCTGTTCGAGCTGCCCAAGGGCCCGAAGATCCCCGGGTACAAGAACGCCTCCTGCTGGACCGCGCCGCCGCCCGAGGACAAGAAGGAAGCCCGGAACGGCGTCGCGACCATGGTCTGTTCCGCGTCCGAGTCGGAGTACACGGTGCAGGTCACGGCCAGCGGCAGCAGGCCGCTCGACACGTCCGCCGTCGCGAAGCTGGTGCGGCAGCAGCTCGACCACATCAAGTCCCCGGGGGAGTACGTATGACCGAGCCCGCGCCCACCGCCGAGGCGCCCGAGACCGGCGTCGAGGTGTCCGAGCCCACCGCCCAGGTGTCCGAGCCCGGCATCGAGCCCACCCCCGCCGTCCGCTCCGGATCCGGCTCCCGCTCCCGGAGGGTCCTCGGCGCCGTCGCCCGGTGGACCGCCGCCGTCGTCGTCTGCGGCGGGCTCGGGGCGGGCACGGCCGCCGCGATCACCTCCATGGACCGCACCGACGTGCCCGGTCTCGCCACCGCGAGCGACGGCCGCTGGGACTACCCGAAGCTGAGCCTGCCGGCCCTGCCCGAGGGCTCCCCGCGCCCGTTCTCGGACAGCAACCCGGCCGAGGTGCACCACGCCGACCTGCGCGCGCTGCTGCTGCCCGCGCCCGCAGGCGCGACCGTCGACCCGAAGCTGAACGGCGGCTGGGTGAGCGTCGACCAGTACCTCGCCGTCTACGGCAAGGACAAGCGCGCCGCGCTGAAGCAGGCCCTGGACGACTCGGCGCTCCGGCACGTCGCCGCCCGCGCCTGGACGATGCCGGACGGCACCCGCAGCACCATCTACCTGCTGCGTTTCACGTCCGCCGACTTCTCCGAGGCGTTCAAGGACGACGCCGTCGAGGCCGGCTCGTCCTCGCCGGTGCTCCTGGACGGGGTGCAGGGCGTCGAGACCGACGCGCTCGGTGACGACATCGACGTCACCGACACGGCCGTCTACGGGGTGACCGAGAAGGAGCCGTACGGCCCCGAGCAGACCCGTTGGGGCTACGTCCAGGCCGGTGACACGCTGGCCCTGATCGTCCAGTCCCGCGCGGGCGAGGCGGCCCCGGTCCCGTTCCGGCAGACGGTGACCCTGCAGAACCAGCTGCTGGGCTGACGCCCACCGCCTTCGGAGATCAGCCGGAGATCAGCCGGAGACCCGTCGGAGAACAGCCGGGGATCCGTCGGAGATCCCCCGGCGAGACCCACCTCACCGAGAGGGCCCGGCCCCCGCCCACTAAGCTGGGGGCCGGCCCGTCCGCCTTCGCCGCTCACCGAGGAGCACCAAGTGATCGTCTTTTTCGAAGTCCTGCTCGCGCTGGTCTGCGTCGCGGTGCTCGCCTTCGCCGGTCTGGCCGTGAAGAAGCTGTACCAGGGCCAGCGCTGAACCCCCTCCACACAGATCGCCTGAGCTGCTCATGATCCAGATTCCGTCCGACCTCAACCCGGGGCTCGTCCCCCTCGCGTTCCTGCTCGGTACGTGGGAGGGCGCGGGTGTCTCCGACTTCCCCGGCGCAGAGAAGTGCAACTTCGGTCAGTCCGTGACCTTCAGTCACGACGGCCGTGACTTCCTCGAGTACCACTCGCACTCGTGGGTGCTCGACGCCGACGGCAACAAGGTCCGCCCGCTGGAGAGCGAGAGCGGATACTGGCGCATCGACAAGGACCGCAAGGTCGAGATCGTCATGGTCCGCGACCAGGGCGTCGTCGAGGTCTGGTACGGCGAGCTCGCCCACCAGAAGCCGCAGATCGACGTCGCGACCGACGCCGTCGCCCGCACCGAGGCGTCCGGCCCGTACAGCGGTGGCAAGCGGCTCTACGGCTACGTCAACAGCGACCTGATGTGGGTCGGCGAGAAGGCCACCCCAGAGGTGCCGCTGCGCCCCTACATGTCGGCGCACCTGAAGAAGGTCGTCACGCCCGAGGAGGTCGCCGAGATGGCGCGCAACCTCGGCGACCTGCCCGAGGACGGCATCGCCTTCTTCAAGTAGGAGATCGCGGGCCCGCCCGTTCGGCCGCCACGCCCTCCTACACTGGGGGCGTGGTGAGCACCGACTGGAAGAGCGACCTGAGGCAGCGCGGCTACCGGCTGACGCCTCAGCGCCAGCTTGTCCTGGAGGCGGTGGACGTGCTGGAGCACGCCACCCCCGACGACATCCTCGTCGAGGTACGCAAGACCGCCTCCGGGATCAACATCTCCACCGTGTACCGGACCCTGGAGCTCCTGGAGGAGCTGGGTCTGGTCAGCCATGCCCATCTGGGGCACGGCTCGCCGACCTACCACCTGGCCGACCGGCACCACCATCTGCACCTGGTCTGCCGGGACTGCGCCGAGGTCATCGAGGTGGACGTGGAGATGGCCGCCGATTTCACCGGCAAGCTCCGCGAGACCTTCGGCTTCGACACGGACATGAAGCACTTCGCGATCTTCGGCAGGTGCGAGGGCTGTACGGCGAAGACGGCGAAGACGGAGGCGGCGGAGGTGGCGGAGGGTGCGGCGCCCCCCGGGTCGGCCGAGGCGCCTCCGACGGCTCCGTCCTAGCCGACGGCTCGGTCCTGGCCGTCGGCCGGCCTTGAACGAATGTCCCCGCCGGGACGCCGTCGCGTAGTCGTACGCTTTTCCCATGAAGAGCCAGCGCCCCGTGCCGAAGAGCCCTCTGCTGTCCCTGCCCGGCGCCGTCGCCGCCGAAGGCCGGGACGAAGGTGTCGCCGCGCACTACGGCGATCTGTTCCGCGAGCAGCGGACCCTCGCCGACGGCACCGGCTTCGTCGACCTCTCCCACCACGGCGTCCTCACCGTCACCGGCGACGACCGGCTGAGCTGGCTGCACCTGCTGGTCACCCAGCACGTCAGCGAGCTGCCCGTGGGCCAGGCCACCGAGGCCCTGGTCCTCTCCGCGAACGGCCACATCGAGCACGCCCTGTACCTCGTCGACGACGGCGAGACGACCTGGGCGCACGTCGAGCCGGACACGGTCGGCGAGCTGATCGCCTACCTGGAGTCGATGAAGTTCTTCTACCGGGTGGAGGTCGCCGACCGTACCGACGACTTCGCCGTCGTCCACCTGCCGGCCGGTTCGATCGCCGAGCTGCCCGCGGGTGCCGCCGTACGGGAGACCGCGCACGGCCGTGACCTGTTCCTGCCGCGCGCGGACCTGGAGGCGTTCGCCGCCTCGCACGGGCCGGCCGCCGGCATCCTCGCGTACGAGGCGCTGCGCGTCGAGGCGCACCGGCCGCGGCTCGGGTTCGAGACCGACCACCGGACCATCCCGCACGAGATCGGCCTGATCGGCAGCGCCGTGCACCTCCAGAAGGGCTGCTACCGCGGCCAGGAGACGGTCGCCCGGGTGCAGAACCTCGGCAAGCCGCCGCGCCGCCTGGTCTTCCTGCACCTGGACGGCAGCGAGGTGCTGCTGCCGGGGCACGGCACGCCGGTGCGGCTCGCGGCGGACGGCGAGGAGGGGCGCCAGCTCGGCTTCGTGACGACGTCGGCGCGCCACCACGAGCTGGGCCCGATCGCGCTGGCCCTGGTGAAGCGGAACGTGCCGGTGGACGCCGACCTGATCGTGGGGACGACGGCCGCCGCGCAGGAGACGGTCGTCGAGCCGTAGGACCGCACCGGCCCCCGGCCCCCCCCCGGTCGGCGGTGTCCGGTCGGGGGCGGTCAGACCTCGGGCAGGTCAGACCTCGGGCAGGTCAGACGTCGAGCAGGACCGTGAACGGGCCGTGGTTCGTCAGCGACACGCGCATGTCCGCGCCGAAGCGGCCCGTCTCCACGTGCGCGCCCAACTGCCGCAGCTGGGCCACCACCTCGTCGACGAGCGGCTCGGCGACCGGGCCGGGCGCGGCGGCGTTCCAGGTGGGGCGGCGGCCCTTGCGGGCGTCGCCGTACAGGGTGAACTGGGAGATCACGAGCAGCGGCGCGTTCACGTCGGAGCACGACTTCTCGCCCTCCAGCACCCGGACGGACCAGAGCTTTCTGGCCAATTGCGCCGCCTTCTCGGGGGTGTCCTCATGGGTCACCCCGACCAGGACGCACAGCCCTTCGCCGACGATCTCGCCGACGGTCTCCCCTGCGACGACGACGCTCGCGCCGTCCACCCTCTGCACCACTGCTCGCATGCGGACCAACCTACCGATCGGGTCCCCGATCGACACGGGGAGGGCCGAACGGGTGCAGACCGCCTGCGTCGGCCGGGTCCACGGTGGCACCATGCCTGTCAGGCGGTGCGGTTCCGCACCGGTCGAGGGGACGATTCACATGAGTGCATCTGGCACCGGGCACACGCCGTCCGGTTCCGTACCGCTGACCCGCGTCGGCGGCACCGCCCGTACGGTCGACGGCAGTGCCGGTTCCGGTGCGGGTTCCGGCACCGCCGCCGCCGGTTCCGGCACCGCTGCCGCCGCCGGTTCCGGTGGTGGGTCCGGTTCCGCCGGTGGTTCCGGGGGCTCCGGGGGCTTCGTCGGGCGTCCGCCCGTGCAGCGGAGTGCCGAACCCGATCTGCCGGAGCGGCCCGCCCAGCCGGATCTGACCGGGCTCCGGCTGCCCGAGCTGCGGACGCTGCGCCGCGACGCGCAGGGCGACGAGGCCGACCTCAGCTACGTACGACGGATGCTGCAGGGCCGGATCGACATCCTGCGGGCCGAGCTGGCGCGGCGGACGGACCCGGAGGCGCCGGTGCTCGACCGGCTCTCCGAGATCCTCGCGGACACGCCGTCCCGGCGGCAGGGCGCGGTGGCGCGTTCGGCGCGGCACGTGACGCTGTCGACGCCGCGCAGCGAGGAGTACCGGCGGCTGGCGACCGAGATGCTGTCGGAGGTCGAGCTGTCGGACCTGACGGCGCGTACGGACGAGGAGCTGCACGCCGCGATGGGGCGGCTCGCCGGGTACGAGCAGCAGGTGTCGCGGCGCAGGCAGCAGCTCCAGCACACCGCCGACGACTGCAGCGCGGAGATCGCCCGCCGCTACCGGGAGGGCGAGGCGCAGGTCGACGACCTGCTCGCGTGAGGGGTGCGGGCCGAGGCCGCGGGCTGGGACGGCCCGGGGTCCCGGCGCCCGGGGGTGAAACTCGGGTGCGGGGGCCGGAGTCGGGCGCATAGCCTCGCGGGATGAGCCTTGAGCGTCTTGAGCTGCGCGCGATCGACGAATCGGAGTTCCGGGACTGGCTGCGGGCCAAGAAGGTCGCCTTCCAGCAGCCTCCTGTGGTGTCCGACGAAGAGGTCGCGGACCGGTTGCCGCACCACGACCTCAGCCGGACCTACGGCGCGTTCGACCGGGGCCGGCTCGTCTCCACGTTCCACTCCTTCGACCAGCGGCTGAGCACGGTCGGCGGCGCCGAACTCGCCGCCGACGCGGTCAGCGGGGTCTCGGTGCTGCCGACCCACCGGCGGCGCGGGCTGCTCAGCCGGGCGATGAACGCCGACCTGGCGCTGGCGAAGGAGCGCGGCGACGCGTGCGCGACGCTGATCGCCGCCGAGTACCCGATCTACGGGCGGTTCGGCTTCGGGGCGGCCACCTGGATCACCGAGTGGGAGATCGACGTCACCCGCGCCGGTCTGGACCGCCGCTGGGCGGGGCCGACCGACGCGGACGGCGGTGGCCGGATCGACCTGGCGGACGGCGCCGAGATCCGCGCGATCGGCCCCGGTCTGCACCGCCGGCTCGCCGCGGGCCGGGCGGGCATCACCCAGCGCACGCCGCGCGACTGGGACTACGGCACCGGCCACGACGCGGTGCTCAGCACCCCGTGGACCGAGCCGTTCTACGCCGTCCACCGCAACGCGGCCGGGGAGCCCGAGGGCTATGTCTCGTACCGCTCGGAGGACCGCTGGAGCGACGGCAAGCAGCCCACGAACACCGCGACCGTGCGCGATCTGATCGCGGCCACCCCGGCCGCCGAGCGGGCGCTGTGGCGGTTCGTCTGCTCGGTCGACTGGATCACCCGGGTGCGTACCGGGTACCGCGCCGCCGACGACCTCGTACCGGGGCTGCTGCCGGACGCGCGGGCCGCGAGGGTCGTGACCCATTCCGACATGCTGTGGGTGCGGATCCTGGACGTGCCGAAGGTGTTCGAGCCGCGGACGTACGGGACCGAGGGCAGCCTCGTGCTCGATGTGCGGGACGCGGCCGGTTTCGCGGCCGGGCGGTTCCGGCTCGACGCCTCGCCGAAGGGCGGCGCGTGCACGCGGACCGACGCGGCGCCCGATCTCGTCCTGGACGTGGCGGAGTTGGCGACGCTGGCGCTCGGCGACGCGTCGGCGGTACGGCTCGCCGCGCTGGGCCGGATCGAGGAGGCGTCGGCGGGCGCGGCGGCCCGGGCGGACCTGCTGATGCGGACGCCGCGCCGACCGTGGAGCATGGACTTCTTCTGACGGGCACGGGTGCGGACACGAGTACGGGCACGGGCACGGACGAGTTCGAGTTCGAGTTCGGGTACGGGTTCGAGTACGGATTCGGGTACGGGTACGGCGAGGTGGAGGTGGCCGCGTGAGCGGGCTGCGGGAGCTGAAGAAGGAGCGGACGCGGCAGCTGCTCTCCGAGGTGGCCATCGGGCTGTTCCTGGAGAAGGGCTTCGAATCGGTGTCGGTCGCGGAGATCGCGGCCGCCGCCGAGGTGTCGAAGCCGACCCTGTTCCGGTACTTCCCGGCCAAGGAGGACCTGGCGCTGCACCGGTTCGCCGACCACGAGGACGAGCCCGCGCGGGTGGTGAACGCCGCCCTGGCCGACGGGGTGCCGCCGCTCACGGCGCTGCGCGACCACGTGCTCGCGGGCCTGGAGCGGCGGGACCCGGTGACCGGGCTGAACGACGACCCGCGGATCCTCGCCTTCCTGCGCCTGCTGTACGGCACGCCCGCCCTGGTGGCCCGGATGGCCGCGTACCAGAGCCGCTCGGAGGAGCTGCTCGCCGCCGCGCTCGGCGGGCCCGACCCGCTGGCGGCGCGGCTCGCGGCGGCGCAGATCGTGGCGGTGCAGCGGGTCCTGGCGCACGAGAACGTGCGGCGGATCATGGCGGGGGAGCGGGCGGCGGCGCGGCTGCCGGGGGCGGTGGCGGCGGCCCGGGAGGCGTTCCGCGGCCTTGAGCGGGGTCTGCCCTGCTGAGCGCGCCCGGGCGGTCTTGAGCGGGGTACCAGCCACTTCACCCGGTAAAAAACTTAACCGAGTAATGCTTTTCGTCTACGCTGGCGGTATGAAGTCCTCCCGCCGGCCGCCCCCGCACGCCCTTCGTCCCCCGTCCGATGCCCGTCCCTCGTCCGACGTCCGGCCCCCGTCCGATGCCCGTCCCTCGTCCGATGGCCGCCCTGTGACGGACGAGTGCCCTCTGGCGGACGCCTGCCCCGAACCGGACGGGCTCCGCCAGGACCTGGAACGGGAGCGGGCCCACCACGAGGACTGCCGGGCCGCGCTCGTCCGGATGACCGAGGGCGTCGAGGAACAGGTCGTCGTCGGCGAGGACACCGCCGCGTCAGGCGCCGACGCGGAGGTCCTCGGCTATGCGCTGCGCAGCCGGGCCAAGGTGTTCCGCGAACTGCCGCCGGGCCCGCTGTTCTTCGGGCGCCTCGATCTCGCGGACGGCCAGGTCCACCACATCGGGCGGCGCCGGGTCGCCGAGCATCCGGCCGCGCCGCCGCTGGTCGTCGACTGGCGCGCGCCGGTCTCCCGCGCGTACTACCAGGCGGGACCGAAGGACCCGCAGGGCGTCGTACGGCGGCGGCGGTTCGGCTGGGCGCCGGGGAGCCTGGGGGAGTCGGCGGACCTCACGGCCCTGGAGGACGAACTCCTGGCGGACGAGCTCCTGGCGGACGAGTTCCTGACCGGCGGCTCGGGTGCGGGCGGGGGCGTGAGCGCGCTGCTCGCGGGGGAGATCGAGCGCCCGCGCGTCGGCCCCATGCGGGACATCGCCGCGACCCTCCAGCCCGAGCAGGACGCGCTCGTACGGTCGGGGCCCGCCGCCTCCCTGTGCGTGCAGGGCGCGCCGGGCACCGGCAAGACGGCCGTCGGCCTGCACCGTGCCGCGTACCTTCTCTACACCCATCCGCAGCGGGTCAAGGGCTCCGGGCTGCTCGTCCTCGGCCCCAGCCGCACCTTCCTCTCCTACATCTCCGAGGTGCTGCCCGCGCTCGGCGAGACCGGGGAGCGGCAGTCCACCGTCCTGGAGGAGATCGCCCGGCACGAGGTGCGGGCGACGGACGACGAGGCGGCGGCGCGGATCAAGCACGACGTGCGGATGGCCGAGGTGCTGCGTGACGTGCTCTACGCGCGCGTGGACCCCGCTCCGGCGCGGGACGTGGTGGTGCCGGACGGCTCGTACCGCTGGCGGGTGCCGGCCGCCGAACTCGCCGCGATCGTCGCGGACGTACGGGAGGAGGCGCCGCCCTACGCGATCGGCCGGGAGCGGGTGCGGGCCCGGATCGTGCGTTCCCTGCAACTGCGCGCCGAGCGCAGGGCCGGTCCGCAGCCTGGCGCGTGGGTGCGCCGGGTCGAGCGGGCCCGGCCGGTGTCGGCGGCGGTGGAGGCGTGCTGGCCGAAGGTGACGCCGGAGGAGGTGCTCGCGGAGTTCCTGGCCGCGCCGGGGCATCCGCTGCTCGCGGCCCCGGAGGCGGCGGCGCTCCGCCGCCCGGAGCCGCCGCGCTCGCACCGCGTGGCCCGCTGGAGCGCGGCCGATCTGGTGCTCCTCGACGAACTGGCCGGACTGCTCGAACGGCCCGCCGGGTACGGCCACCTGGTCGTCGACGAGGCCCAGGCCCTGTCGCCGATGGAGTGCCGGGCGATCGCCCGCAGGGCCGGTTTCGGTTCCCTGACGGTCCTCGGCGACCTGGCGCAGGGCACCACCCCGTGGGCGGCCGGGGACTGGCGCGAACAACTCGCCCACCTGGGCAAGCCCGACGCCCCGGTGATCCCGCTGACCACCGGCTACCGGGTCCCGGCGGCCATCGTGGACCTCGCCAACCGGCTGCTGCCGGAGCTCGGTACGGGGGTTCCGGCGGGGCGTTCGCTGCGCGGCGGGGGCGCGGTGACCGTACGTCAGGCGGGGGGAGGGGCGGCCGGGGAGGGCCTGGTGGGTCTGGTGGGTGCCGTGGTGGCGGCGGTGCGGGACGCCCTGGCGGAGGAGGGCTCGGTGGGGGTGATCGGCCCGGAGGCCCTGGTGCCCGCCCTGCGCGCCGCACTCGCCGAGTCCGCGGGTTACCGCGAGTCCGGTTTCTCCGAGCGGGTGACGGTCGTCCCGGCCGGTCTCGCGAAGGGCCTGGAGTACGACCACGTGGTGGTCGCGGAACCCGCGGCGATCGTCGCCGCGGAGCCGCGTGGCCTGCACCGGCTGTACGTCGTCCTGACCCGGGCGGTGTCCCGCCTCGACCTGGTCCACGTGGAGCCGCTGCCAGCGGCGTTGCGGGAAGCGGTCACGAGGTGACCCCGGCGGTGGGGCGGGCGGCCTCGGTACGCACCTGGGGCTGGGGCTGGGGCTGGGGCTGGGGCCCGGCCTCGGGGCGGGGGGTGCGGAGCACGAACCAGGCGAGGGCGAAGGCGGCGACGAGGAGTGCGGCACCGACTCCGAAGGCGAGGTGGAAGCCGCCGGTCAGGGCTTCGGCGGCGGGGCGGCCCGCGGTGGTCAGGGACTCGGTGCGGCCGGCGGCGAGGGTCGACAGGACGGCGACGCCGACCGCCATCCCGATCTGCTGGGTGGTGTTGAAGAGGCCGGAGGCGAGCCCCGCGTCCTCGTCCCGTACGCCCGACATGGCGAGCGAGGTGAGCGCGGGCAGCGCGAGTCCGAACCCGGCCGCGAGCAGCATCACCGGGAGCAGGTCGACGGCGTACGAGGCCCGCACCGGCACCCGGGCGAGCAGCGCGAGCACGCCGAAGAGCAGGACGAGGCCGGTGAGGAGCACGTTGCGCTCGCCGAAGCGGGCGATCAGCCGGGCGGCGAGGCCGAGGGCGACGGCGCCGATCACCGCGGCGGCGGGGAGCATCGCGAGACCGGTGGCGGTGGCGCCGTAACCGAGCACCTTCTGGAGGTAGAGCGCGACGAGGATCTGGAAGGAGAACAGCGCCGCGACCATCAGCATCTGGACCAGGTTGGCGCCCGCGACCGGGCGGGAGCGCAGCACGCGCAGCGGCATCAGGGGCTGGGCGGCCTTGGCCTGGCGGATCAGGAAGCCCGCGAGGAGCGTGCCGGCGAGGGCGCCGAGACCGAGGGTGTGGGCCGAACCGGGGCCGTACTCCTCGATCTTGACGACCGCGTAGATGCCGAGGGTGAGGCCGGAGGTGACGAGCAGCGCGCCGAGGACGTCGGCGCCGCGCCGGGCGGTGGTGCCGGGCGGGGTGGCAGGCGGGGTGGCGGGGTCGGCGGGGAGCGCGGGCAGCGCGAGGAGCAGGGCGGCGGCGCCGATCGGCAGGTTGATGAAGAAGATCCAGTTCCAGGCGAGGGCGTCGGTGAGCAGTCCGCCGAGCACCTGGCCGATGGAGGCGCCCGCGGCGCCGGTGAAGCTGAACACGGCGATGGCCTTGGCGCGTTCGCGGGGTTCGGTGAAGAGGGAGACGAGGATGCCGAGGCTGACGGCGGAGGCCATGGCGCTGCCGACGCCCTGGAGGAAGCGCGCGGCGATCAGGACGGCGGGTGAGGCGGCGACTCCGGCGAGCAGCGAGGCGGCGGTGAAAACGGCGGTTCCGGCGAGGAACATCCGCTTGCGGCCGAAGAGGTCGCCGAGGCGGCCGGAGAGGAGGAGCAGGGCGCCGAAGGCGATGAGGTAGGCGTTGACGACCCAGCTCAGGCCGGCCGGGGTGAAGCCGAGATCGGCCTGGATGGCGGGCATGGCGACGGTGACGATGCTGCCGTCGAGGACGGTCATCAGCATGGCGGTGGCGAGGACGCCGAGGGCGGTCCATCGGGAAGTCATGGCGGTTCTCCTGTCGGATGTGGCGACAGGTAGGACGCTAGCAGATAGTTCTGTTGCGGACTATCTATCTCGGATTCAATTGTGGGTGGGCGCGCGCGGGGCCTCTCGGTCTACTTGCTCTGGCGTGCCCTGCGGGCGGTGTGCGGGCCCTCGGCGGGGGTCTCCAGATGGCCGGTGGCCAGCCGCTTCAGCGCGCGGAGCAGTACCTCGCGCTCGTCGGCGGGCAGCGCGTCGAGGGTGCCCGCGTGCACCCCGTCGACGATCGCCTGGCTCCGCCGGGCGACCTCGGCCCCCTTCGGGGTCACCGCGATGATCCGCGCCCGCCGGTCGGCGCTCGACGGCCGCCGCTCGGCGAGTCCCGCCTTCTCCAGGGCGTCCACGGTCACCACCATGGTCGTCTTGTCCATGTCCCCCAGCTCGGCGAGCTGCGCCTGGGTCCGCTCCTCCTCCAGGGCGTGCGCCAGCACGCAGTGCATCCGCGCGGTCAGCCCGATCTCGGCGAGACCGGCCGCCATCCGCGTGCGGAGCACGTGGCTGGTGTGGTCGAGGAGGTAGGAGAGATCGGGCTCGGTCCTGAGGGGCGCCATGGCAGTCATACGGCCAGGGTAACGAAGACCGTTCCGTTGCGGACGATCGACGAGGAAACGATCGAGCCGGGGGGCCCGCGCCGGTGGACCCGCGCCAGGTGGACCTGCGGTGCGGGCTCACCGGCGCGGACTTCGCGGCGGTCAGGGCCTGGCTGGTGGGGCCAGCGGGGCCAGCGGGGCCAGCGGGAGCGCCTAGGCCCGGGGCTGGTTGAAGCGGAGCATGTTGCCCGCCGGGTCGCGGAACGCGCAGTCGCGGACGCCGTACGGCTGGTCCATCGGCTCCTGGAGGACCTCGCCGCCCGCCGCGCGGATCTTCTCGAAGGTCGCGTCGACGTCGTCCGTACGGAAGATCACCCCGCGCAGCATCCCCTTGGCGAGCAGCTCCGCGGCGGCCTGGCGGTCGGCGGCGGGGGCGTTCGGGTCGGCCAGCGGGGGCTCAAGGACGATCTCGACGTCCGGCTGGTCCGGCGAGCCGACGGTCACCCACCGCATGTTCTCGAAGGACACGTCGTTGCGGACCTCGAGACCGAGGGCGTCGCGGTAGAAGGCGAGCGCCTTGTCATGGTCGTCGACGGCGATGAAGCACTGGGAGAGGTTGATGGTGTTCATGCCGACGACGCTACGAGGCGCCCCGGATTTCCGCTTCTCCGTTCCTGACCGGTTGCCGGCACCGGTTGCCGGCACCGGTTGCCGGCACCGGTTGCCGGCAACCGGTGGGTGGACCGCTCGTCGATCAGGCCCCGTCGCCGGTCGCCCCGCCCGGTGTTCGCGTTGTTCACGTCGCCCGCGTCCCCCGCGTCGGCCGGGTCAGGAACATCGCCACGCACGCCGGGATCGGCTCCCCCGCCGTGTGGTCCCGCGCCCGGTACGCGCTCGGGCTCTCGCCGACCAGCTCCGTGAACCGGGTGCTGAACGACCCCAGCGACGTACACCCCACGGCGAAGCAGACCTCCGTCACGCTGAGGTCGCCGCGGCGCAGCAGCGCCTTGGCCCGCTCGACGCGGCGGGTCATGAGATAGCTGTACGGGGTCTCCCCGTACGCGGCCCGGAAACTGCGCTGGAAGTGCCCGGCGGACATCAGCGCGGCGCGGGCGAGCGCGGGCACGTCCAGCGGCTCCGCGTAGTCCCGGTCCATCATGTCGCGGGCGCGGCGCAGGCGGGCCAGGTCGTCGAGGCTCGGCGGAGTCACAGTCCCCAGGATGGCACGGGCCGCGGACAGCGGGCCGGGAGTTTTCCACAGGCTGGGGGTTGTCCACAGGTGGTCACGAATCGAGAAGCAGCGGGGCGCCCGGCCGCCTAGCCTGGCTGTCAGAACAGCCGCGGCGAGAACCGCCGAGCCGAGCCGCCGGGCCGCCAAGCCGCACACCGTACGCCGCACACCGACCGACCGCATCGCCGATCGCCGATCACCGATCACTGATCACCGCAGGGCGCAGGGAGACGAGACACGATGACCAAGCCGCACGCCGCCGACAGCCACGATCTGATCCGCGTGCACGGTGCCCGCGAGAACAACCTCCAGGACATCAGCATCGAGATCCCGAAGCGCCGCCTCACGGTGTTCACGGGTGTTTCCGGCTCCGGCAAGAGCTCGCTGGTCTTCGACACGATCGCCGCCGAGTCGCAGCGACTGATCAACGAGACGTACAGCGCCTTCGTGCAGGGCTTCATGCCGTCCCTCGCCCGGCCCGACGTCGACGTGCTCGACGGTCTGACCACCGCCATCACCGTCGACCAGCAGCGGATGGGCGGCGACCCGCGCTCCACCGTCGGCACCGCCACCGATGCCAACGCGATGCTGCGGATCCTCTTCAGCCGTCTCGGCACCCCGCAGATCGGCGGCCCGAAGGCGTTCTCGTTCAATGTCGCCTCGATGAGCGGCGCGGGCGCGGTGTCGGTCGAGAAGGGCGGCCGTACGGTGAAGGAGCGCCGCAGTTTCACGGTCACCGGCGGCATGTGCGCGCGTTGCGAGGGCCGCGGCTCGGTCACCGACATCGATCTGAGCGCGCTCTACGACGACTCGAAGTCGCTCGCGGAGGGCGCGCTGACGATCCCGGGCTACACGATGGACGGCTGGTACGGGCGGATCTTCAGTGGCAGCGGTTTCTTCGACATGGACAAGCCGATCCGTCGCTACACCAAGCGCGAGCTGGCCGATCTGCTGCACCGCGAGCCCACCAAGATCAAGGTCGAGGGCATCAACCTCACCTACGAGGGGCTGATCCCCAAGCTGCAGAAGTCGATGCTGTCGAAGGACGTCGACTCGCTCCAGCCGCACATCCGGGCGTTCGTGGAGCGCGCGGTGACGTTCATGGTGTGTCCCGACTGCGACGGCACCCGGCTCAACGAGGGCGCGCGGTCCTCGAAGATCGGCGGGGTGAGCATCGCGGACGCGTGCGCGATGCAGATCAGCGATCTCGCGGAGTGGGTGCGGGGGATCGAGGACCCGGCGGTGGCGCCGCTCCTGGAGACGCTGCGGCAGACGCTCGACTCGTTCGTGGAGATCGGCCTCGGCTACCTGGCGCTCGACCGGCCCTCGGGCACGCTGTCGGGCGGCGAGGCGCAGCGGGTGAAGATGATCCGGCACCTGGGGTCGTCGCTGACGGATGTCACGTACGTCTTCGACGAGCCGACCACCGGTCTGCACCCGCACGACATCCAGCGGATGAACGAGCTGCTGCTGCGGCTGCGCGACAAGGGCAACACGGTGCTGGTGGTGGAGCACAAGCCGGAGACGATCGCGATCGCCGACCATGTGGTGGACCTGGGTCCGGGCGCCGGTACGGGTGGTGGCACGGTCTGTTTCGAGGGCACGGTGGCGGGGCTGCGGCGCAGCGGGACGGTGACCGGGCGGCACTTCGGCGACCGGGCGTCGATCAAGAAGTCGGTGCGGGAGGCGACCGGCGCCCTGGAGATCAGGGGCGCGTCGGCGAACAACCTCCAGGGTGTGGACGTCGACGTCCCGCTGGGTGTGCTGGCGGTGGTGACGGGTGTCGCCGGTTCCGGCAAGAGCTCGCTGGTGCACGGGTCGATCCCGGCGGGTGCGGGCGTGGTGTCGGTCGACCAGGGGGCGATCCGCGGTTCGCGGCGCAGCAACCCGGCGACGTACACGGGGCTGCTCGACCCGATCCGTAAGGCGTTCGCCAAGGAGAACGGCGTCAAGCCGGCCCTGTTCAGCGCCAATTCGGAGGGCGCGTGCCCGACCTGCAACGGCGCCGGGGTGATCTACACGGACCTGGCGATGATGGCGGGGGTGGCGACGGTCTGCGAGGAGTGCGAGGGGAAGCGGTTCCAGGCGTCGGTCCTGGAGTACCACTTCGGCGGCCGGAACATCGCGGAGGTGCTGGCGATGTCGGTGGCGGAGGCGGAGGAGTTCTTCGGCGCGGGCGAGGCCCGTACGCCGGCCGCGCACCGGATCCTGGAGCGCCTGGTCGACGTGGGCCTCGGCTATCTCCATGTCGGCCAGCCGCTGACCACCCTGTCCGGCGGTGAGCGGCAGCGGCTGAAGCTGGCCACGCACATGGGGGACAAGGGCGGCATCTACGTCCTGGACGAGCCGACCGCCGGTCTGCACCTGGCCGATGTCGAGCAACTCCTCGGTCTGCTCGACCGGTTGGTGGACTCCGGCAAGTCGGTGATCGTGGTGGAGCACCACCAGGCGGTGATGGCGCACGCCGACTGGATCATCGACCTGGGCCCCGGCGCGGGCCACGACGGCGGCCGGATCGTCTTCGAGGGCACCCCGGCCGACCTGGTCGCCGCCCGCGGGACCCTGACGGGCCGCCACCTCGCCGACTACGTGGGCGCCTGACCCGTGCCCGTGCCCGTGCCCGTGCCTGTGCCCGTGCCTCCGTCCGTGCCCGTGCCTCCGCCCGGGCCCGCCGCCGTCGAGGTGCCGACGCTGCGCGCCCCCGCCGGCCTGACCCTGCGCCCGTGGCGCCTCGCGGACCTTCCCCTGGTCCGCGAGGCGTCGCGGGACCCGTACATCCCGCTGATCACGACGGTCCCGGTGCCGTGCACGGACGCGGCGGGCGAGGCGTTCGTCCACCGCCAGTGGCAGCGGGCGACCGACGGCGCCGGATACCCCTTCGTCATCGAACTCCCCGACACCCGCCCCGCCGGCACGGTCGGCCTCTGGCTCCGCGACCTCCCCGAGGGCCGCGCCACCCTCGGCTACTGGCTCACCCCCACCGCCCGCGGCCACGGCGCGGCCACCACGGCCCTGACCACGGTCACCACCTGGGCCCTGACGACCCTCCGCATCCCCCGCCTCCAACTCCACATCGAACCCTGGAACACCGCCTCCCTCCGCACCGCCGAGAAGGCGGGCTTCACCCGGGAGGGCCTGCTCCGGGACTGGCAGGAGGTGTCCGGCGAGCGCCGCGACATGTACGTGTACGCCCGCCTGGCCACGGACCCCGCCCCGGGCGGCCCGGACTAGGCGCCGGCCCCCGGCTAGGTGTCCTGAAGCGGCCGGTGGGTCTCCCAGAGACGTCGGAGCCCCTCAAGCTCGAGGCGGGGGAGGCTCGGCCTCGAACTGCGCCCGGGTCTCCGCCGCGCCGCCCACGAGCCGCGCCACCGCGGTCAGCAACTCCTCGGGCGCCTCACTGAGCGACGAGACGCTGAGCTCGGCCTTCGCCCCATGGCCCTCAAGGACGCAGTCGGCCCACCCGGCCCCGGTCAGCGCCCAGCGGATCCGGATCCCGGCCGTCACGCGCGCGCCCCGCTGAGGCCGTCGAGGTCACGGGGGTCGCCGTACGGGGAGTTCATGCGCCAACGCTAGTGCTCTGACCGGGAACGTTCACCGGATGGGCGCGGGGTAGCCTGCGCCCGTGAAGGTCTATCCCCTCTGGCACATCGGCCACCAGAACGAAGCGGGCCCCGACGAAGAGACGATTCACCTCGACGATGAGGTCGTGTTCATCGACGAGCAGGACGGCGACGACGTCAAGCTGCTCGGTATCTACTCCTCCAAGGCCGCGGCACAGGAGCGGATGCGCCGCGCGCGTCTCCTACCGGGCTTCGCCGACGAACCGGATTGCTTCCAGATCGGAGAGTACGACCTCGACGAGGACGATTGGACCGAGGGCTTTGTCCGCGTGCCGAGCTAGCTCCTCGGTCCGTGACCTTGCAGAGGCGGGCCGTTCATGTCGCTACGGTGAGCATCCTTCCTCCCCAGCGCAGGCCCTTCTCTTGGATGTCCGTCTCATCCAACCGGTTCCGGCCCCGCCGACGTCAACCCGGTGAAGGTTCCCGTTCAGAGCGCTAGGCGGGCGCCGCCCCGGCCGTCATGCGGATTCGCCGCCGCCGACGAAGTCGTCCGAGCGGTGCAGCAGGGCTTCGGCGTGCCCCGGTGCCCAGCTGCCCCGGTGACCCGGTGACCAGACAGACTGAGGCGCCTTGGCGAGGCCCGCTGAGCTCGGCGGCGAGCCGCCGACGCACTCACGGACCGTCCGCCCGGGCTCACCGATCCCGGACGGACCGGCCCGGCTGTCACGAGAGAGGTGGAGTGTGACCCGCGAGGACCTCATCGCTCTGCTGGGGGAACAGACCTCGGCATGCGGGCCTGCCCGCGACGCTCTGATCGCCGGGGGTTGCTTCGTGGTCTGGGACGGACTGGTCCCCGCCAACCGGCACGCCGGTGTGTTCGGGAGGCGCATGCGCACGGCCGCTCGGCGCGGACACGCGGTCGGGGGCCTTGCCGCCACCGTCGACATCCTCCGACGGGCCGGGGAGGAACCGCTCCGCACCGGTCTCATCCACTCCGTGGACCTGTCGTCCGTGTTCACGATCTTCCTGAACGCCTCGGGGGCCGAGGTCCTGGCCTGCGCCGGCGGGCCCCGGCCCAACCCCCTCGGCGAGGACGTTGTGCTTCGGCACGTTCATCGCGGGCAGGAGGGCGGGGAGGGAACTGGTGCAAGCAACTGCTTGCAATAGTTAGCGGGAGCTGGCAGGGTACGGAGCATGGCTTCACTCAACGTCGGAAATCTCGGTGAGTACCTCCGCGAGCAGCGGCGGACCGCGCAGTTGTCCTTGCGGCAGCTCGCCGAGGCGGCGGGGGTGTCGAATCCGTATCTGAGTCAGATCGAGCGGGGGCTGCGCAAGCCCAGTGCCGAGGTGTTGCAGCAGGTCGCGAAGGCGCTGCGGATCTCCGCCGAGACGCTGTACGTGCGCGCCGGGATTCTCGACGAGAAGGAGCGGGACGAGCTGGAGACGCGTGCCGTCATCCTGGCCGATCCGTCGATCAACGAGCGGCAGAAGCAGGTGCTGCTGCAGATCTACGACTCCTTCCGCAAGGAGAACGCCGCCGAGCAGGCCGCCGAACAGGCGGAGCGGCAAGCAGAGCAGCAAGCAACGCAGCAAGCAGAGCAAGCGCAGCCCACCGACGCGTAGCACTTCCGGGAGGACCACGACCATGGCCATCATCGACGAACTCCGTACCCCCCTCTACTTCGCCGCCGGCACCGCCGAGCTCGCCGTCAAGCAGGCCCGCAAGGTGCCCGGTCTCATCGAGCAGCTGGCCGCCGAGGCGCCCGCCCGTATCGAGGCCGTGAAGAACACCGACACCAAGGCGGTCCAGGAGAAGGCCCAGGCGAAGTTCGCCGAGCTGGTCGGCGGCATCGACACCGACCTGAAGAAGCTCGGCGAGCAGGCCCAGGACCTGGCGCTGCGCGGGGTCGGCGTCGCCGCCGAGTACGCGGTGAAGGCGCGCGAGAAGTACGAGGAGCTCGCCGCTCAGGGCGAGGAGGCCGTCAAGGGCTGGCGCGGCGAGGTCGCCGAGGAGATCACCGAGATCGCCGTCGCCGTCGAGCCCGAGGAGTCCAAGGCCGAGGACGCCAAGGCCGCCGAGGACGCCGAGGACGCGGGCATCAAGGCCGAGGAGGCCGAGGCCCAGGAGGCCGACGCGGCGGCCGCCGAGGCTCCCGCCGCCAAGAAGGCCACCCCCCGCAAGGCCACCACCCGCAAGGCGCCCGCCAAGAAGGCCGCCGCCGAGCAGTAGGCACGAGGACCGGCCCGCCCGGGCACCAAACCCGGTGTCCCGGGCGTTGAACCGGTACCTTGGCCGCGAGGCGCTCCCCCCGACACACCTAGGCGGTGCTCAGCATGCTGGCGAACAGCTTCGACTCGCTCCTCTCCCTGGTGACCTTCCTGGTCTTCACCGGCTTCGCCATCACCGCGTTCGTGTTCGCCGCGATGGCGCGCGAGGACGCCTACCGCGCCGCCGACAAGCAGACCAAGAAGTTCTGGCTGATCCTCCTCGGCATCAACCTGATCCTCAATCTGCTGCTGCCGATGCTCTTCCTCCAGATCGCCGGGCTCATCGCCGCCATCGTCTTCATGGTCGACGTGCGCCCCGCGCTCCGCGGGGTCACCGGCGGCGGCGGTCGCCGAGGCGGCTCCAGCAGCGACGGCCCGTACGGCCCGTACAACGGCGGTCGGTGACCGGAAGGCGACCCGACGGCGAGGAACACGGCGAGGAACACGGCGAGGAAGACGGCCCGGGCCCCGGGTACGGACAGGCAGACGGCTACGCCTCCGTCTCCGCGTACGCGACTACGCCCGGGCCTTGTCGCGTTCCAGCGCCAGCACCGCCACGTCGTCCGTCAGCTCGCCGCCGTTCAGCGACCGCACCTCCGTCACCGCCGCGTCGAGCAGTTCCTCGCCGCGCAGGCCCGCCGCCAGCTGCCGGTTGATCATCCCGAGCATCCCCTCCTGGCCGAGCCGGGGCGTGCCCGGGCCCGCCGAGCGGCCCTCGATCAGCCCGTCCGTGTACATCAGCAGGCTCCACGCGCCGCCCAGCTCCACCTGCCGGCGCGGCCAGCGGGCGCGCGGCAGCAGGCCGAGGGCCGGGCCGCCGTTCTCGTACGGCAGGAGCTCGGCGGCCCGCCCCTGGCGCGCGATCAGCGGCGCGGGGTGCCCGGCCAGGCACAGCCCGGCGCGCCGCCCGTCCGCCGAGATGTCGACCGTGCAGAGCGTCGCGAAGATCTCGTCGCTCTCGCGTTCGTGCTCCAGGACCTGCTGGAGCGTCGAGAGCAGCTCGTCCCCGCACAGCCCCGCGAAGGTCAGCGCCCGCCACGCGATCCGCAGCTCGACGCCGAGCGCCGCCTCGTCCGGGCCGTGCCCGCAGACGTCGCCGATCATCGCGTGGACCGTGCCGTCCGGGGTGCGGACGGTGTCGTAGAAGTCGCCGCCGAGCAGCGCGCGCGACCGGCCCGGCCGGTAGCGGGCGGCGAACCGCAGGTCGGAGCCCTCCAGGAGCGGCGTCGGCAGCAGCCCGCGCTCCAGGCGCGCGTTCTCCTGGGCCCGCAGCCGGGACTCGGCGAGCTTGATCTTCACGACGTCGTTGCGCTTGCGCTCGACCGCGTAACGGATCGCCCGGCTCAGCAGCCGCCCGTCCAGCTCCTCGCGGAACAGGTGGTCCTGCGCCCCGACCCGTACCGCCTCCGCCGCCAGCTCCGCGTCCGCCGACGCGGCGAGCGCCAGTACGGCGTGCCGCGGCGCGAGCCGCAGGATGTGCCGGAGCGGTGCGAGCAGGTCGTCCTCCGCCCCGCGGGGGGAGGGCAGGGAGAGGTCGACGAGCACGCAGTGCACGTCGTCGGTGAGGAGCCGCTCCGCCTCGGTGAGGTTGCGGGCGGTGCGGATACGGACCCGGGTCCCGGCCGCGTCGAGCAGCTCGGGTACGGCGAGGGCGCCCGCGGGGTCGTCCTCGACGACCAGGAGCGTGAGGTCGTGGGCGGTGCCGGGCGTTCCGGGTGCCGCGGGAGAATCGATTCTCTGGCGCGGTACGGGTACGGGCATCGGTCTGGGTTCCTTCCCTCCCCCCGAGGGCCGGCACCGACCATAGCGGTAGCGCGCGGGCCGACGGAATGGCGATCACGTTCTGAACCGCCACGGCGGTATGGCATATGCCACGGAAGGGGAGGTAGCCGCCACGGGGAGCGGGCCGGGCCGCGCGGCGAGGATGACGAACCTCACTCGGAAGAAGACCGGAGGAAGGCCGGAGGAAGATCGGAGGGGGATCGGGGTGCGGGCCTCCCAGGGGGCCCTGCTGCTGCCCGTCGCCGCGCCTCAGGGGCCCGGGCGCTTGGCCCGGACGGGCCCGGCCCCGCCCACGCGGACCACTCCGCGCCCCGCGCCTCCCGGACCCGGGCCACGGGATCCGGGACAGCCCTCAGCTCGGGCGCGCCCCGCCCTCAGCTCGGGCGCACCACGCCCAGGATCTCCATCGAGCCCGCGCCCGCGATCGTGACGTTCCGGCCCGGGCGCGGCGCGTGGACGATCGCGCCGTTGCCCACGTACATGCCGATGTGGCTCGCGTCCTTGAAGTAGACGATCAGGTCGCCGGGGCGCATGTCCTTGATGTCCACGTGCGGCAGCAGCCGCCACTGCTCCTGCGAGGTGCGCGGGATCGGGCGACCGGCCGAGGCCCAGGCGGACTGCGTCAGACCCGAGCAGTCGTACGAGCCGGGTCCCTCGGCGCCCCACACGTACGGCTTGCCGATCTGCGCCGTCGCGAACTCCACCGCGCGCCGCGCCTCCGGGGTCGCCTTGCCGGTCAGGCCCTTCAGGACGCCGGAGTTCACCCAGGCGGTCTGCGCCCGGTACTGCGCCTGCTCCTCCAGGCGGAGCAGCCTGGCCCGCTCCTCGGCGGCGAGCTGCGACTCCAGCTTCTTCGCGGCGTCGATCTTGCTGTTGATCTCCTTGCGCGCCGCGGCCTGCTTGAGCCGGTTGTCCTCCAGCTTGGTCCAGTTGACGCTGGCGTCCGTGGTGTACGTGGTCAGCAGTTCCTGCTCGGCGGTCAGTTCGGCCAGCAGGTCGGAGGTGGCCTTCTGGCCCTCCTTGAGGCGCCCGGCGTTGTCGAGGAAGAGCTGCGGGTCGTTCGTGAGGACGAACTGGGCGCCGTCCGGCAGCCCGCCGTTGCGGTACTGCGCCCGCGCCGCCGCGCCCGCCCGCGCCTTGAGGTCGTCGATCCGCTTCTGGCCGGACACCACCATCCGGGCCAGCTTCACGATCTCGCCCGACTGCTCCTTGGCCTTCTCCTCGGCCAGGTTGTACGCGTCGGTGGCCACGGCCGCCTGCCGGTACAGCCCGTCGATCTCCTGGCGGACCTCTTCGAGCGTCTTCTTCGGCTGGGTCGGCGGCGGGGGCGGCAGTGGCGCCGCCGATGCCTGCAGGGTGAGCGCGGGCGAGGCGAGCACCGTCAGGGCGCAGACCACGCCGAGCGTGGCGATGGCATGGCGGCGTCGGTTCACTGGCTCCCCCTCAGGACACCGGATGCGGCGCGGGACCGGGTCCTGCCCCCCACCACGGCTGACTTCTCACTTCTGACTTCTTCTGTTTGCCGCCCATGGCCAGCAAACCTGATTTACCGTCAGTAACTTGCTCGTGACCTTCGCGATGGTGCCACGCGAGCCCTGAAAGCAACAGGGGCAAGCGGGGCCTGTCGGGTCACTTCTCCCCCACCCTGGACGATCGTTTCGGCCCCCGCGTTCCCCGGACCGGGGAAATTAAGGGGCAGTTCGGCAAGTCGACGCCCACGACCCCGATTCGACGCCCCCAGGTCACGTACCCGTACACCTACGGGTACGTCCACGGGTACGCATCCGGGGACGCCCACCGGTCACCTACGGGTACGCCTCCGGGTCCGCCCACCGGCCACCTACGTGAAGGGCTCGGCGTCGTCCGACCGCGCCCGCTCACCCTACGCGGCGCGGTGCCAGCGCCTCCCAGCGGACCGTCACCTCGCCCTGTCGCCACCGCCGCGGACCGTCCGTCAGCGGCCAGTCCGCCGCCAGGTCGCGGACCGAGCGGATCCAGCGCTGGCGGGCGCCGTAGGAGGCGTACGGGGCCGCCGCCGCCCATGCCCGGTCGAAGTCCCGCAGGAAGGCGTGCACCGGTTCGCCCGGCACATTGCGGTGGATCAGCGCCTTGGGCAGCCGCTCCGCCAGGTCCGACGGCCGGTCGAGCGAACCGAGTCGGGTCGCGAACGTCACCGTGCGCGGGCCCGAGCGGTCGAGGGTCACCCAGACGTGCCGGCGGCCGATCTCGTCGCAGGTGCCCTCGACGAGCAGGCCCTCGGGTGTGAGCCGGTCGCACAGCCGCAGCCAGACCGCCGCGACCTGCTCCTCGTCGTACTGCCGCAGCACGTTCGCGGCCCTGATGAGGGCGACCCGGCCGGGGACGGGGAGCTCGAAGCCGCCGTGCCGGAAGGTGAGCCCGTCCCGTTCGTACGGCTTCGCGGCCGCCACCCGGGCCGGTTCGATCTCGATGCCGACGACCTGGGTGCGGGGGTCGGCGGTGCGCAGCCGGGCGAGCAGTTCGACGGGGGTCCAGGGCGCGGCCCCGTACCCGAGGTCGACCGCGAGCGGCGGCTCGGGGGAGCGGCGCAGGGCCGGGCCGTGGGTGGCGGCGATCCAGCGGTCCTGGCGGCGGAGCCGGTTGGGGTTGGTGGTCCCGCGGGTCACGGTGCCGACCGGGCGGGCGGTGGCGGTGGGGCGGGTGGTGCGCGGGGCCATGGAACGAGCCTAACGAGCCTGAGGGCCGGTCCTGGCCGGTCCGGGGTGGTCCGCGGAGTGGTCCCGGACATAGGGCCTCCCCCTCACCCGTAACAAATTGGCAAAACACCCTCCCAGCGGAAATGAAAGGAACCGTTCCGGTGTTCTGGCGACCTGGAGGGTGCGAGCGCTCTCCCTCTGCCATGCCCGACAGCGGAAGGACCGCCGACGTGAGCCAGTACGTGTCCCGGTTCGCCGGCACCCTGGCGGCGCCGCCCCGGATCCGGATTCCCGGCCGGCAGCGCGGCCCGCGCCGTGTGGCGATGCTCAGTGTCCACACCTCGCCGCTCCACCAGCCCGGCACCGGCGACGCCGGGGGCATGAACGTGTACATCGTGGAGCTCGCCAAGCGCCTCGCCGCGATCAACGTCGAGGTCGAGATCTTCACCCGCGCCACCACCGGCGGCCTCGCCCCGGTCGTCGAGCTGGCGCCCGGCGTGCTCGTCCGGCACATCGACGCCGGCCCCTATGAGGGCCTCGCCAAGGAGGAGCTGCCCGCCCAGCTGTGCGCCTTCACGCACGGCGTGATGCAGGCGTGGGCGGGCCACCGGTCCGGCCACTACGACCTGGTGCACTCCCATTACTGGCTCTCCGGCCACGTCGGCTGGCTCGCCGCCGAGCGGTGGGGCGTCCCGCTCGTGCACACCATGCACACCATGGCCAAGGTCAAGAACGCGGCGCTCGCCGAGGGCGACACGCCCGAGCCCGCCGCCCGGGTGATCGGCGAGACCCAGATCGTCGAGGCCGCCGACCGCCTGATCGCCAACACCGCCGAGGAGGCGGACGAGCTCTCCCGCTTCTACGAGGCGGACCCGGGCAAGATCGCCGTGGTGCACCCCGGCGTCAACCTCGACCACTTCCGGCCCTCCGACGGCCGCGCCGCCGCCCGGGCCAGGCTGGGACTGCCCGTCGACGCCTTCATCCCCGCGTTCGCCGGCCGGATCCAGCCCCTCAAGGCCCCCGACATCCTGCTGCGCGCCGCCGCCCTGCTCATCGACCGCGACCCCACGCTGCGCTCCCGGATGGTGGTGCCGGTGGTCGGCGGCCCCAGCGGCAGCGGCCTCGCCAAGCCCGAGGGGCTGCAGAAGCTCGCCGCGAAGCTGGGCATCGCCGACGTCGTGCGGTTCCACCCGCCGGTCGGCCAGGACCGGCTCGCCGACTGGTTCCGGGCGGCGAGCGTCCTCGTGGTCCCCTCGTACAGCGAGTCCTTCGGCCTGGTCGCCATCGAGGCGCAGGCGGCCGGCACCCCGGTCGTCGCGGCGGCGGTCGGCGGTCTTCCGGTGGCGGTACGGGACGACCTGACCGGCTTCCTGGTGCAGGGCCACGACCCGGCGGACTACGCCCGCGCCCTCGAACGCTTCGTGGCCGACCCCTCCCTCTCCGGCCGGATGGGCGCGGCGGCGGCCCGCCACGCCGGTTCGTTCGGCTGGGACACGGCGGCCTCGGGCACGGCGGACGTCTACACGGCGGCGATGCACGACCACCGGGCCGCGCACCACGACCACCGGCCGCGCGAGCACCGCCGTCGCGTACGCTCGCACCATGGCTGAGGTCGAGGCTGACAGCGCGGAGAGCACGCGGCGGACCGTCGAGGACACCCTCAAGGACGCGGAGCTGGAGTGGGAGTCCCCCGAACCGGGCTCCTACGTCGTCAAACTCCCGGGCACCCGCAAGCTGTTCACGACCCTCTCGCTGCGCGTCGGCCGCCACTCCCTCTCCCTCAACGCCTTCGTCGTCCGGCACCCTGACGAGAACGAGCCCGCCGTCCACCGCTGGCTGCTCGAACGCAATCTGCGGCTGTACGGGGTGAGTTACGCGATCGACCGGCTCGGCGACATCTACCTGGCCGGAAAGCTGCCGCTGGCCGCCGTCACCCCGGAGGAGCTGGACCGGCTGCTCGGGTCGGTCCTGGAGGCGGCGGACGGCGACTTCAACACCCTCCTTGAGCTGGGGTTCGCGACCGCGATCCGCCGGGAGTACGCCTGGCGGGTGTCGCGCGGCGAATCGACGCGCAATCTCGACGCGTTCAAGAATCTGACCCAGGGTCCGGCCCAGCGGACCCAGCGGACCGAGCGGCCCTCCGGCGAATCGACGAACTGACTCGTTCCCGCCCCCTTCCGGTAAGGGCGGGGCGATGCCATGCTCGCGCCCAACGCAGATCTGAACACTGTTCATATACATGAAGGGTGGGGTCGGGTTCATGGCACTCGGCAGGCACGGCAGGATCAGCAGAAGGACGTTCGTCGGCGGGGCGACGGCGGTGGCCGCCGCCGCGACGGCGACCGGGTTCGGGACCGCGACGGCCACCGCCGCCCCCGCTCCCGGAGCCGCCCCCGCTTCCGGAGCCGCCCCCGGCCCCGGCCCCGTCCCCGCTCCCGGTCCCTCGGGTCTCTGGGCGGAGTACCTGGACGCCCCCTACACCCACCCCCAGATCCCCTACGTGGGCGCCGCGGGCGCCCGGGGCGGCGAGGGCCGGATGCCGCGCCCGCCGGTGGTCGCCGACGTCCGTGCCTACGGGGCCACCCCCGACGGTTCGACCGACTCGACCCCGGCCATCAACCGGGCTCTCGCGGCGGCCGGCCGGCGGGGCGGCGGCACGGTGCTCGTGCCGCCCGGCACGTACCGGATCGACGGCTACATCCACATCGGCGACAGCGGCGTGGTGCTGCGCGGCGCGGGCTCCGGCCGGACCACCCTCAAGGCCACCCGCAGCCTCACCGAGCTGATCGGCGTCTACGGCTCGCGCTACGGCGGCGACAAGTCCGCCTGGTCCTGGGCCGGTGGCCTGATCTGGCTGTCGCCGCGGGCCCGGCACACCTCCCTGGTGGCCGCCGTCCAGGCGAAGGCATGGCCCTTCGAGGGCTGGACCGGCAACAAGCGCGACGAGTGGACCACCCTCACCACCGTCCGCCCGGCCCGCCGCGGCGACCGGACGATCACCGTCGACGACCCGGGCGCGCTGTGCCGAGGCCAGTTCGTGGTGCTGCGGCTCGCCGACGACGCCGACCACACCCTCCTGGAGCACATGGCGGGCGGCGGTGCGGGCCCCGAGTCGTACGTCTGGGACGACAAGACCAAGCTGACCAGCTACGTCCCCTACGAGTGGCCCGTACGGGTCCGGTCGGTGCGCGGCCGCCGGGTCACCCTGGAACGGCCGCTGCCGCTCGACGTACGCCCCGCATGGGACCCCCGGCTCATCTCCGGGTACGCGCCCCTGACCGGCTCGGGGGTCACCGGGCTGACCCTGGAGGCGGTGGAGACCCCGCAGTCCCCGCATCTGCTCGACAAGGGGTACAACGGCGTCACGTTCCAGTGCGCGTACGACTGCTGGGCCGAGGACGTGGTGGTCCGGCACGTCGACAACGGCTTCGGGCTCGTCGCCGCGTCCGCCTGCACCCTGCGCCGTACCGCCGTCGAGGGGCGCGGCTCGCACCACCCGTACTTCTGCCGGGAGGGCGCGCACGACAACCTGATCGAGGACTTCAGGATCGCCGCCCGTACGGTCCCCGCCCCGGCCGGCACGCAGCTGCACGGCATCAATGTCGAGGGGCTCTCCAGCTACAACGTCTGGTCGCGCGGCCTGATGGAGATGGGGACGTTCGACACCCACCGGGGGATGCCGTTCGCCAACGTGCGCACCGAGATCACCGTGGAGAACAACGGGCGCCACGGCGGCGACGCCTCGGCGGGCCCGCTCTACGGCGCGCGCTTCGCGCACTGGAACGTGACGGTGACCAACGGCAGGGCCGGGCTCGTGAAGATCGACACGGTGGCGCCGTACAGCGCGACGGTCGGGATCAGCGAGGTGACCGAGTTCGACCAGACGGACGTGCCGGACTTCGCGGGCGAGCTCCACGCGCGCGTGGAGGCGTACGGCGCGCCCGGCGCCGTACGCCCCCGGAACCTCTACGAGGCGCAGCGGTGGTCGGTGGACCTCAGGAGGAGCTGACGGCGGTGCCGGTCTTCTTGTCGGCGGTGCCGGCCTCGGTCATCGTCTTGCTGTTGGCGTCCGTCACGGCGTCCGTCACCGCGTCCGTCACGGCGTCCGCCTCGGCCTCGGCGAGGACGGACGCGAGCCGGGTCCGGTAGCCGACGGCGGCGACCGCGCCGATGACGGCGCAGGAGATCCACAGGACGTTCGGGCCGGGGCCGTCGACGATCGCGCCGGCCAGGATCGGGGCGACGAATCCGGCCACCGCCCAGGACATGCCCATGACGCCCTGGTAGCGGCCGCGGGCGTGCTCGGGGGCGAGACGGGCGGTGGCGGCGGCGTTGGTGGGGACGTGGATCATCTCGCCGATCGTCCACACGATGACGGTCGCGGCGAACGCGACCGACGTCCCGGCGAGCGCGGTGGCGCCGGTGCCGACGGCGAAGAGGAGGGAGGAGACGGCCAGCAGGGCGACCGGGGACCGACGCTCGGTGATCTTGTTGACGAGCAGCTGGAACGCGACGATCACGATGCCGTTGACGGCGATGACGATGCCGTACGCGGAGGGGTCGAGGCCCTTGCCGGTCATGGTGAGCGGCAGGCCGATCCAGGGCGCGGTGAAGACCAGGCAGACCAGCAGGTTGAGGCCGACCAGGGTGCGGAAGGGCGCGTCGCGCAGCACGGTGAGGATGCTGACCTTGTCGGCGGCGCCGACGCCGTCGGATCCGGCCGCGCCGCCCTTGCCGGTGACCGCGGCCTCGGGGCGGGTCTCGGGGAGCCGCAGGAAGACGATCAGGGCGCACAGCGCGGTGGCGGCGGCGTCGACGAGGAAGAGGGTGCGGTAGCCGAGGACGATCGCGGCGCCGCCGCCGATGGCGGCGATGGCGAAGCCGAGGTTGAGGGCCCAGTAGTTGAGGGCGTAGGCGCGGCGGACGTCGTGCTCGGGGACCAGGTCGGCGATGGTGGCGTTGATCGACGGCCGGACGCCCTGCATGGCGACGCCCATCAGCAGGACGACGGCGGCGACGCCCCAGGCGCTGGTGACGACGGCGAGCAGCGCGGCGCAGGTGGCGGCCGCCAGGTGCATGGAGACCATGGTGGGGCGGCGGCCCCAGCGGTCGGTGAGGAAGCCGCCGAGCGGGGAGCCCGCGACGCCGCCGAGGCCGTGGAGGGCGACGACGAGTCCGGCGAACCAGGCGGAGTGGCCGAGTTCCTGGGTGAGGTAGAGGGAGAGGAAAGTCAGGACGAAAGCCCCGGTCCGGTTGACCAAGGTCGACAGCCAGAGCCACCAGAACCCGCCCGGAAGTCCCGAGACGGTGGTGCGCGCTGATCGTCTGAGCGAGTCGATGGACATGTGAGGCCGGCCCCCTGGCGTGTGTAAGTCCCGCTACGTGCATGCGTAACTTACGAGGGTCTTTCGGCCATGCGCCAGCGAATTGACGGCGCGCGTCAATCGTCGCCGGTCGATTAGGCTCGGGACCATGGCCGACGCACCGTACAAGCTGATCCTCCTCCGCCACGGCGAGAGCGAGTGGAACGCGAAGAACCTGTTCACCGGCTGGGTGGACGTCAACCTCACCGAGAAGGGCGAGAAGGAGGCGGTCCGCGGCGGTGAGCTGCTGAAGGACGCCGGTCTGCTCCCCGACGTGCTGCACACCTCGCTGCAGAAGCGCGCCATCCGCACGGCGCAGCTCGCGCTCGAGTCCGCCGACCGCCACTGGATCCCGGTCCACCGCTCGTGGCGCCTGAACGAGCGCCACTACGGCGCGCTCCAGGGCAAGGACAAGGCGCAGACGCTCGCCGAGTTCGGCGAGGAGCAGTTCATGCTGTGGCGCCGTTCCTACGACACCCCGCCGCCGCCGCTGGCCGACGACAACGAGTTCTCGCAGGCCCACGACGCCCGCTACGCGACGATCCCGCCGGAGCTGCGCCCGCGGACCGAGTGCCTGAAGGACGTCGTCGAGCGGATGCTCCCGTACTGGTACGACGGCATCGTCCCGGACCTCCTCACCGGCCGCACGGTCCTCGTCGCCGCCCACGGCAACAGCCTCCGTGCCCTCGTGAAGCACCTCGACGGCATCTCGGACGCCGACATCGCGGGCCTCAACATCCCGACGGGCATCCCGCTGGCCTACGAGCTGGACGAGAACTTCAAGCCCCTGAAGCCGGGCGGCACGTACCTGGACCCGGACGCGGCGGCTGCGGCGATCGAGGCCGTGAAGAACCAGGGCAAGAAGTAACCCTGACGCAGGAGAGAACCCCCG
The DNA here is from genome assembly GCF_044748125.1 of Streptomyces sp. NPDC090025. NCBI lineage: Bacteria > Bacillati > Actinomycetota > Actinomycetes > Kitasatosporales > Streptomycetaceae > Streptomyces > Streptomyces sp. NPDC090025. The sequence continues at coordinate 79,585 of NZ_JBIVFL010000001.1, forward strand.
CTCGCGGCTCGGCCGAGGGCGGGGGTTTCTTCGTGCCGGGGGCCGAGGCAGACTGGACCGGCTGTGAGGGCAGGTCCCAGCTCGTTCTGGCGAACTCGGCCTCCGCAGAGGGCCCGGTCTGGGCGGGGCTCGGGCGCGGGTCGGTCAGTCGAGCCAGACGACGACCGCGTCCTTGGCCTCGGCTGCCGCCGTGAGGTAGGCCGTCAGGTCGGCGAAGGTGTCCCTGGCCCATTCCAGCGAGGCGCGGTCGGGCCAGGACTGGGGATAGATCTCCGCCGTGACGAGGTCGTTCGGGTCGACGCCGTCGATGAGCTGGTCGTACGTCAGGCGGCGCAGCGCGTCGGGGGCGAGCCGGACCCGGTCGGCGGGGAGGTGGCGGGGTGGGCCGTAGCCCCAGTCGTCGGCGTCGCCGAGGGGCTGCTCGCCGTGGACGACGTTCACCGGGAAGTCGGCGCGGGCCAGCAGAAACTCCAGCAGGTGCCAGGTCTTGTGCGTGGTGAAGTGCCGGGACCCGGTCGGCGCGCCGGCCTCCCCGTGAGGTTCGTCCTCCCCGTCGAGGAGAGCCTCGGCGAACTCGAGGGCCCACTCCGGGTCCGCCGTTGCCCGCTCCCATTCGGCCGCCGTCAGGCGGATGTACTCGCCGTTGATGCTCATGCCCGGAGGCTAAGGGCGGCCACTGACACCGTCGTCGGGCCCGTGGGGCCGTGGGTCCGGGCCGGGTGACGGGAGTGTCGCGGGATTGCGACAGGTGGTGGCCGGATCTCGCGGGTGGGGAGCGGGCGTTGCTACGTTCCCGGCGAGGGTGCGGCCGGGGCGGTCGCCGTCGATCAGGGGGAGTTCCGAGATGACCGTACGACGCTTCAGACCTGCTGTCATCGCCGTCACGGCGGTCGCGCTCGCCGTGGTGGTGACCGGGTGCGACAGCGGGGGCAAGAGCGACAAGGGGGCCGCCGCGGCATCCCCGTCGAAGACGACCCCCGTACCGGTCGCCAAGCCCGCTGTCGCGCCCGAGCCCTCGTCGAAGGCCGCCACCAAGAACAAGAGCAGCAACAGCAAGAAGAAGTCGGCGAAGTCGGCGAAGCCCTCCGGCGGCGGTGGTGGTGGCGACTGCGTCACCGCGCCGCCCGCGCCCGAGGCGTACGACCCCGACGAGTTCGCCCTCTACCGGACCGAGGACCTGCCGGGCACCCCCGGCACCCCCGGCATGGTCAACCTGGTCGTCCAGCACGGTGCTTGGGGCTGTCCGGGCGCGGGTGGCGCCGGGGACGGGGACGGGCGGCCGTTCGTCGGCAGTGGGGAGGAGAGCCGCTGGGCCATCGCCAAGGACGCGCAGGTCACGGCCACCAACCCGATCCTCTCGACGTCCGAGAGCAAGCCGATCACCGTGCACGAGCTGACCAGTTGGGTCGCGACCCACCCCGACTCCGGGCTCGTCTTCCGCTACACGACCGGTGCCGACGGCGCCATCCACCGCCTGGAGCAGGTCTACGCCCCGTAGGGACCGGTGAGGGAAGGGCGCGCTGTGCGGCCGGACGGGTGAGAGAGAAACCTTCCGGCCCCGACGTGCCGCATGGCGGGTGCGCCGGGGGCGTAGAGCTGCGGGTGAACGGTGAACCCCCACCTTCCACATGAACCACACGAAACGAGAACCCCCGTGCGCCTTCGGCACACCCTCGCCGCCACCTGCGGTGCCCTCGCCCTCACCGCCGTCCTCGCCACGCCCGCCCACGCCGCCACCGGCGAGTTCGGCTACCAGGTGACCGGCCTCGACGGCCGGCCCCTCGGCGTCACCCTGGTCGACCCCGACAGCGACGTCTGCGTCACCCTCCCCGAGGTCGCCGACCCGGGCTCCTCCGAGCCCGCCTTCGCCCCGCACAACAACACCGACGAGTGGGCGATCGTCTTCACCGCGCCCGACTGCTCCGGCGACTCCTGGACCCTCCGGCCGTACGGGCGTCCCGCCTCCGACCGGCTCAAGCTGCGCTCGGTGGTCTTCCTGAAGGGTGAAGGGCTGACGGGCTGACCCCCGACCCGCCCCGACCCGCCCGCTGCCCGGGCCCGAGGGCGCGCCTCTTCAAGGAGCGGCGCGCCCTCACCCGTACGGGCTAGGGTCGCGGCCATGATCAGCGCCGCGCTCCGCCTCGAACCGGTCACCCCCGACACCCTTGACGCCGCCCTCGACCTGCGGGTCCATCCCCATCAGGAGCAGAACGTCGCCCCGGTCGCGCGCTCCCTCGCCACCGCGTACGCGTACGGCGAGACCGCCTGGCCGCGGCTGATCTTCGACGGGGACGAGCTGGTCGGCTTCCTGATGGCGTTCGTCGACATCCAGTGGAACCCGGAGCAGGACCCGGACGACCGGCGCAGCGGGCTGTGGCGGCTGAACATCGGGGCCGAGCACCAGGGCAAGGGGTACGGGCGGTTCGCCGTCGACGCGGTCGCGGCGGAGCTGCGGCGGCACGGCGCGACCCGGATGTACCTCAGCTGGCACGAGGGCGAGCACGGGCCCGGTGGCTTCTACCGGCGGCTCGGCTTCCGCGAGACCGGTGAGCTGAGCGGCGACCAGACGGTCGGAGTCCTGGACCTGGATCTGGACCTGGACCAGGACTGAGACCCCCGGAGAGCGAAACCGGGAGCGGAATCGGAGAGCGGAATCGGAGAGTGGGAGCAAAGCGCGGTGCGGGCCCGCCGGATGGCGGGGCCCGCACCGGAGCCGACGTCCACGAGTACGAGCGCGTCGCGCGTCTACGAGGAGCAGCCGCCGCACTGGCACGGTCCGCCGGACTGGCAGCCGCAGCCGCAGCCCGAGCCGCAGCCGCAGGCGCCGAGGACGGGCAGGAACTCCGCGTCACGCGGAAGGGTGATCTCCTGCTGGGGTTCGGTGATCGGAGCGGATTCGGCCATGGGTCCCTCCCTGAGAGGCGTACCTCGCCTCCCCCCATTGGATGCCCAGTCACCAGGGCGCATCAACGGCGCACAGGTGTGCGAGCCGTCGTGTGCGCCCGCGTACCCGTCACGGTGAGCACAGCGGACACGGTGGCCCCGGCCGTCACTCCGGTCCCACCACCGCGCCCCGCGTCCCGTGCCCCGCGTCCGCCCCGCTCCCCGCCCCGCCCCGCCCCGCCCCGTGGATCCGGGCTACGCGCTCTCGACCGGCGAGTCCGACTGCTGCAGCTCGTCCGCGTGCTCACCCGTGACCAGGTAGACCACGCGCTTGGCGACCGACACCGCGTGGTCGGCGAAGCGCTCGTAGTAGCGGCCCAGCAGGGTCACGTCGACGGCGGTCTCGATGCCGTGCCGCCAGCGGTCGTCCATCAGGTGCTGGAAGAGCGTCCGGTGCAGCAGGTCCATCTCGTCGTCGTCCTGCTCCAGCTGCATGGCCAGATCGACGTCCTTGGTGATGATCACCTCGGCCGCCTTCGCCATCAGGCGCTGGGCCAGCTGGCCCATCTGCAGGATGGTGGCGTGCAGGTCGTTCGGCACCGCGCGGTCCGGGAACCGCAGCCGGGTCAGCTTCGCCACGTGCTGGGCGAGGTCGCCGGAGCGCTCCAGGTCCGCGCTCATGCGCAGGGACGTGACGACGATCCGCAGATCCGTCGCCACCGGCTGCTGGCGGGCCAGCAGCGCTATGGCCCGGGCCTCCAGGTCGTGCTGGAGGTCGTCGACCTTCTGGTCGGCGGCGATGACGCTCTCCGCCAGCTTCAGATCGGCGTCGAGCATGGCCGTCGTGGCGCGCCCGATCGCCGACCCGACCAGGCGGGCCATCTCGACCAGGCCCTCGCCGATCGAGTCCAGTTCCTCGTGGTACGCGTCACGCATGGATGTCGTCCCTCTCTACCGTCTGACTACGCCAGTACGCATCGCGCCAACCAGTCAATGGGCGAATACGCTGTGTTCGGGAGCCCGGATCCCGGCTCGGTCGGGCCCTCACGCTTCTACGTTCGGTCCCGTACGCGTCGGGATCCACCCCCTCACATGAATCGCTTCTTGCCACCAGGTGAACTATGGGCGACCTGGGCCTCAGAGTGTGCCCGAACAAGTGAACCGGCGCAGTCCCCTCGGTGAACTCTGAGCGACGAGTGTTCGAGGAGCCACTCGGACGGCTGGGAGAGTGTCGTCCGTCCCGCATAACCTGGATGGCATGGACGTGAACGCGGCGGTTGCCGCATTGGCCGCTATCGCCGGAGTATGCACCGGCGTGATCGCCATGCTGGCATTCCGCTGGAGCGAGCGCGACCAGGCGCGACCGACCCGTACCTCATTGCACACCGACGCCGTGCTGCCGCCCGGCGTCGACACGGTGCTCTCCGTGCTCCGGTCCTCCGCGGTGGTTCTCGACGAGAGCGACTCGGTGGTCAAGGCGAGCTCGGCGGCGTACGCGCTCGGCCTGGTCCGTGGCGGGAAACTGGCTGTGGAGCCGATGCTCAACATGGCCAGGGACACCCGCCGTGACGGAGAGATACGACAGGTCGAGCTCGACCTGCCCCGGCGCGGGACCGGCCGAGGGGAGGCGCTCGCCGTCTCCGCCCGGGTCGCCCCGCTGGGGTCGCGACTGGTGCTGCTGCTCGTCGAGGACCTGACCGAGGCCCGTCGTATCGAAGCGGTACGGCGCGACTTCGTCGCGAACGTGAGCCACGAGCTGAAGACGCCGACCGGCGCCCTCTCGCTGCTCTCCGAGGCGGTCATGGACGCCTCGGACGACCCCGAGGCGGTCACCCGCTTCGCCGGCCGGATGCAGATAGAGGCGACCCGGCTCACCAACCTCGTACAGGAGCTCATCGACCTCTCACGGGTGCAGAACGACGACCCGCTGGAGGACTCCGAGCCGGTACGGGTCGACGAGCTGGTCGCCGAGGCGATCGACCGCTCCCGGCACACCGCGTCCACCAAGCAGATCACCATGGCTTCCGGCGGCACCGCCGACCTGCACGTCTGGGGCAGCCGCGGCCAGCTGGCCGCCGCCCTCGGCAACCTGGTCGAGAACGCCGTCAACTACTCACCGGCCCGCACCCGGGTCGGGATCGCCGCCCGCCGCGTCGCGGCACCCGGTGGCGACCTGATCGAGATAGCCGTCACCGACCAGGGCATCGGCATCTCCGAGAAGGACCGGGAGCGCGTCTTCGAGCGCTTCTACCGGGTCGACCCGGCACGCTCCCGCGCCACCGGCGGTACGGGCCTCGGCCTGGCCATCGTGAAGCACGTGGCCGCCTCGCACGGCGGAGAGGTTACGGTGTGGAGCACCGAGGGCCAGGGTTCGACCTTCACCCTTCGACTGCCGGAGGCGGGAGCGGCGCGGAACCGCCGCTCCGACGGCGCCTTCGCCGGTGCTCCCCATGACGACTTCGCCGACGAGACCACCGACCTCGACGACATCGACGACATCGACGAGTTCGATGGCGTGGACGAGGTGGAGGGCGTCGACGAGCCCGCCGGTGCCCACCCCGCCGCCCACCCCACAGACTCCGGCTCCGCCCCCGTCACCTCCGGTGCCGGTGCGGTCGCCGGTCCCGACGACGGCTTCGACCGCGACTCACGTCCCGCCTCCGCCTCCGTCCCCACCGCTCCCTCCCCCACCCCGAACTCATGACCGAACCACTCCCTGCCCCGGAGGTCCTTCCGTGACCCGTGTGCTTGTCGTCGAGGATGAGGAATCCTTCAGCGACGCCCTGTCGTACATGCTCCGTAAGGAGGGATTCGAGGTCGCCATCGCGGCGACCGGCCCCGACGGCCTCGACGAGTTCGAGCGCAACGGAGCGGATCTCGTCCTCCTCGACCTGATGCTGCCGGGCCTGCCCGGCACCGAGGTCTGCCGCCAGCTGCGCAGCCGCTCCAACGTCCCGGTGATCATGGTGACCGCCAAGGACAGCGAGATCGACAAGGTCGTCGGCCTGGAAATAGGAGCCGACGACTACGTGACGAAGCCGTTCTCCTCGCGGGAGCTGGTCGCCCGCATCCGCGCGGTGCTGCGCCGCCGCGGCGAGCCGGAGGAGATCACCCCCGCCGCCCTTGAGGCGGGCCCGGTCCGCATGGACGTCGACCGCCACGTGGTGACGGTCGCGGGCGGCAAGGTCGACCTCCCCCTGAAGGAGTTCGACCTCCTGGAGATGCTGCTCCGCAACGCGGGCCGCGTCCTCACCCGCATGCAGCTGATCGACCGCGTCTGGGGCGCGGACTACGTCGGCGACACGAAGACGCTCGACGTCCACGTCAAGCGCCTCCGCGCCAAGATCGAGCCGGACCCGGGCGCGCCGCGGTACCTGGTCACGGTCCGTGGCCTGGGCTACAAGTTCGAGCCGTAGGCCATAGGTCGTTCCACGGCCCCTGGCCGGACGGAGTCCGGCGCAGCGTCCCGACGCCCGTGAGGCCCCCTGGGGCCGAGCGGTGCGAGGGGCGCCGTACGGGCAGGGGTTCGAGCCCGACCCGGGCGCGCCGCGGTACCTGGTGACGGTGCGTGGCCTGGGCTACAAGTTCGAGCCGTAGGCCATAGGCCGTTCCACGGCCCCCGGCCGTACGGGCAGGGGTTCGAGCTGTCAGCCGTAAGCGGTCAGCTTTACCGGCCCTCCGGCCGGAAACGTGAGAGGAGGGGCGTCCCCATCGGGGGCGCCCCTCCTCTCACATGTTCCGTCAGTGGCCGGCGGTCGCCGTCGCGGTCGCCGTGGAGGACGGCGTCGCGGTGCCCGAGGGGGTCGCCGGAGGCGTCGTGGCGGTCGCCGGGGGCTTCGGGAGCTCGGCCGGGCCGAAGTCCTTGAAGTAGCTGCTCGCCGGGACGACGAAGGCGCTCAGCGCCACGTCACCGGTCTTGCTGAGCTTGAAGACGACCTTCTGCGCGTCGCCGTTCTTCGCGGCCTCGTGGCCGTTCTCGATGGTGGCGGACGCGTTGCCCTGGCCGCCGATCACGACCGAGCCGCCGGCCGGGACGACGATCGGGCCCGCGCCCTCCTTCGCCTTGAGCTTCACCGTCGCGGTGGTGCCCGGAAGGGTGATCGACTCGACGGTCTGCGGGGCGCGGCCGTTGTTGAAGACGGTCGCGGCGACGACCGCGGGACCCGCGGCGCCGGGCTCGGGCTGGGTGATCACGAGCGCGTTCTGGATCTTGACGTCGTCCACCGTGACGGCGGCGTTGTCAGGCCGCACGCCGAGCGTCTGTGCGTCGTTGCCCGCACCACAGGCGGACAGCGCGGCGATCGAGAACACGATGGCAGTGGCGGCGAGGGCGCCGCGTCGAAGGCTGCGGCTCACGGCGGCGGCATCTCCTAGGACGAACGGACAGGCTAAGGAACGGCTAAGGGTGTGTCAGCGGGCTTAGGTTACCGACCCTCACTCTCCGTCCCGCACCCGACCCGCCCCAACGCGCCCCCACCCGCTGTCCGAGCCCGGCCCGAGCCCCGTCCGAGCCCCGTCGCACGGTCGGCCCGAGCCCGGCCGGAACTCGGTCGCACGGCCCGCCCGGACCCGGTCCGGACCCGGTCCGTGGCCGGGAAGCCGCCCTCCGGTGGCCGGAACGCGACGCATTGCCCCCGTTGACCCCGCGTTCACATAACCGTCGTGATCAATTCGGCCACCGTCCTCGCATTCCACCGCCCGCCCCTCCCACGCGCCATTCGGGAAACGCCGTTGATCAATTTCGGAATCCATCCGTACGGGTGAGCGATCCTCGAACGGAGTACGTGAAGCGGGCCACATCGAACCGGGCAAACCAGGGCATCGCCGCCCCCTCCAGCCCCTCCCGGGCGCTGTAACCCGGGTGTTTCTCTCCGTCGACGCAGCGGCTCCGACCTGCGAAAAACGCCTTGCGGAAGCCCTCCGCAGCACGTACGGAGCGTTGTTGTCAAGCCCCGAGATATGCCCTGACCTGCGAAAACGCCATTCAGAAGAAGCCGTATCCGTGTTACCCTGGATAGCCACGGAAGGGGTACCTGTCACATGACGTTCAAGGTTGGCGACACCGTGGTCTATCCCCATCACGGGGCCGCGCTGATCGAGGCCATCGAAACTCGCCAGATCAAAGGCGTGGACAAGACCTACTTGGTGCTCAAGGTCGCGCAGGGCGACCTGACGGTTCGTGTCCCGGCGGACAACGCGGAGTTCGTCGGAGTGCGCGACGTGGTCGGGCAGGACGGGCTGGACCGGGTCTTCGAGGTGCTGCGCGCGCCGTACGCCGAGGAGCCGACGAACTGGTCCCGTCGTTACAAGGCAAATCTGGAGAAGCTCGCCTCCGGCGATGTCATCAAGGTCGCCGAAGTGGTGCGTGACCTGTGGCGTCGTGAGCGGGAGCGGGGTCTGTCCGCCGGTGAGAAGCGCATGCTCGCCAAGGCTCGCCAGATTCTGGTGAGCGAGCTCGCGCTCGCGGAGAACACGAACGAGGACAAGGCCGAGGCACTCCTCGACGAGGTGCTCGCGTCCTGACGCACGCACACGCACATTGACGCCTACAGACTGACGCCTGGCTCAACCGCCATGCCCAGCACTTGCGCACCACGCACACCATGCCGCGGTGCCCGATGACACGTTGCGACTCCGCAGCGCCGTCGCCGGGCACCGCGGCATGTTCGTCTCTTCTTTTTTCCCGACCCCCTACGGCCCCGACCACGGCCACGGCCCCGACCGCGACCACCGTCCACAGCGGCTCGCACGGCGACGCCTCGACCGTCGTCACGGAAAGGGCCCGGTCAAGGCGTCGCGGCAAGCCTGCTGACGCCATACCCACGTCGCCCGCGGAAACAAACCTGCCGGAGTGCAACCGATGACAGACGAAGCGCGTCCCGCGCGTACCGCCGTGGTGATCCCCGCGGCAGGCCGGGGCGTGCGCCTCGGCCCGGGCGCCCCCAAGGCGCTCCGCGCGCTGAACGGCACCCCCATGCTCATCCACGCCGTCCGGGCGATGGCCGCCTCCCGCGCGGTCTCCCTGGTGATCGTGGTCGCGCCCGCCGACGGCGCCACCGAGGTCAAGAACCTGCTCGACGCGCACGCGCTGCCCGAGCGGACCGACTACGTGGTCGTCCCCGGCGGCGACACCCGCCAGGAGTCCGTCCACCTCGGCCTCAAGGCGCTCCCCGACGACATCACCACCGTCCTGGTGCACGACGCCGCCCGCCCGCTGGTGCCGGTCGACACCGTCGACACGGTCATCGAGGCGGTACGGGACGGGGCCGTCGCCGTCGTCCCCGCGCTGCCCGTCGCCGACACCGTCAAGGAGGTCGAGCCCGCCGAGCGGCCCGGCGACGCCGAGCAGGTCGTCGCCACCCCGGTACGGGCCCGGCTCCGCGCCGTACAGACCCCGCAGGGCTTCGACCGCGAGACCCTGGTCAACGCCCACCTCACCGTGGCCCTCACCGGCGACGGCGCCACCGACGACGCCGGCATGGTCGAGAAGCTCGGCGCGCCCGTGGTGGTCGTGCCGGGGCACGAGGAGGCGTTCAAGGTGACCCGCCCGCTGGACCTCGTCCTCGCCGAGGCCGTACTCGCCCGCAGGAGGGCCAACGATGGCTTCTGAGCTCCCCGTGCTGCCCCGCACCGGCATCGGCACCGACGTGCACGCCTTCGAGAAGGGCCGCGAGCTGTGGTGCGCGGGCCTGCTCTGGACCGACGCCGACAGCGACGGATACGGCCTGGCCGGGCACTCCGACGGTGACGTCGCCGCGCACGCCGCCTGCGACGCGCTGTTCTCGGCCGCCGGGATCGGCGACCTCGGTGCGCACTTCGGCACCTCGCGGCCCGAGTGGTCCGGCGCGTCCGGCGTCACCCTGCTCGCCGAGGCGGCGCGGATCGTGCGTGCCGAGGGGTACGAGATCGGCAACATCGCCGTGCAGGTCATCGGCGTCCGCCCGAAGATCGGCAAGCGCCGCGCCGAGGCGCAGCAGGCGCTCTCCGAGGCGGCCGGCGCGCCGGTCGCCGTCTCCGGCACCACCACCGACGGCCTCGGCCTCACCGGCCGCGCGGAGGGCCTGGCGGCCCTGGCGACCGCCCTGGTGTACCCGGCGCCCCGCGCGTAGGGCCGGAGAACGCGAACGGGAGCGGGGGGTGAGCCGGCTCGTCCCCCGCGCACCCCCGCGCACCCACCGCCCCACCTCCGCGCGCCCACCACGCACCAGGCCCCCGAAACAGACCCCCCAAGGGGTCGCAACGCACTACCCCCCGCCCACTACCCTGGTGTGGTGACCATTCGCCTGTACGACACCAGCGCCCGGCAGATCCGTGACTTCACCCCGATCAAGCCGGGCTGTGTCTCGATCTACCTCTGTGGTGCGACCGTGCAGGCCGCCCCGCACATCGGGCACATCCGTTCCGGCCTGAACTTCGACATCATGCGCCGCTGGTTCGCCTACCGCGGCTACGACGTCACGTTCATCCGCAACGTCACCGACATCGACGACAAGATCATCACGAAGGGCGCCGACCAGGGCCGCCCCTGGTGGTCCATCGGGTACGAGAACGAGCGCGCGTTCAACGACGGCTACCAGGCGCTCGGTTGCCTGCCGCCGACGTACGAGCCGCGCGCCACCGGGCACGTCACCGAGATGGTCGAGATGATGCGCGGCCTGATCGAGCGCGGGCACGCCTACGAGGCCGACGGCAGCGTCTACTTCGACGTGCGGTCGTTCCCGGGCTACCTGGAGCTGTCCAACCAGGACATCGACGACCTGCGCCAGCCTTCCGAGGACGGCATCACGGGCAAGCGCGACCCGCGCGACTTCGCGATGTGGAAGGCGACGAAGCCGGGCGAGCCCGACTGGGAGACGCCGTGGGGCCGCGGCCGCCCGGGCTGGCACCTGGAGTGCTCGGCGATGGCCCACAAGTACCTGGGCTCGGCGTTCGACATCCACGGCGGCGGTCTCGACCTGATCTTCCCGCACCACGAGAACGAGATCGCCCAGGCGAAGGCGTTCGGTGACGAGTTCGCCCACTACTGGGTGCACAACGCCTGGGTCACCATGAGCGGCGAGAAGATGTCGAAGTCGCTGGGCAACAGCGTCCTCGTCGCCGAGATGGTGAAGAACTGGCGCCCCATCGTGCTGCGTTACTACCTCGGCACCCCGCACTACCGCTCCATGATCGAGTACAGCGAGGAGTCGCTGCGCGAGGCCGAGGCGGCGTTCGGGCGGATCGAGGGCTTCGTACAGCGCGCCACGGAGAAGGCCGGGTCGCCCGTCGCCCCGGCCGCCGAGGTGCCGCCCGCCTTCGCGGAGGCGATGGACGACGACCTGGGCGTGCCGCACGCGCTGGCGATCATCCACACCACCGTCCGCCAGGGCAACAGCGCGCTGGCCGCCGACGACAAGGACGAGGCGGTCGCCCGGCTCGCCGAGGTGCGCGCCATGCTCGGCGTCCTCGGGCTCGACCCGCTCGACCCGCACTGGGCCGAGGAGAGCGACCGGGGCGAGGAGCTGCACGGCGTCGTCGACACCCTGGTGCGGCTGGTGCTCGACCAGCGCGAGGCCGCCCGCGGCCGCAAGGACTGGGCGACCGCGGACGCCATCCGGGACCAGCTCAACCAGTCGGGCCTGGTCATCGAGGACAGCCCCGACGGGCCCCGGTGGACACTGGGCAACCGCTAGACGACCGATGAATGTGCCGTCCGGGCCTCCGGGCGGCACACTTCACTTACGGAACGCACCGAACGCATCGAACGCATCGAACGCACCGAACGTACGGAACTCACCGAACGCGCGGAATTCACGGACGTCGTACGCAGCACGTACGCGGCAGTCAGAGGAAACAGGTAGTAGTCATGGCCGGGAACAGCCAGCGCAGGGGACGACGTACGTCCAACAAGAAGGGCGCGACGATCGGCAGCGGTGGCCAGCGGCGCAAGGGGCTCGAAGGCAAGGGCCCGACGCCCAAGGCCGAGAACCGCAAGGGCCACAAGGCGTTCCGCGTCTCCAACGCGATGGCCAGGAACGCGGCCAAGCGCAAGCCCGTCGTCCGCCGTGGCGGCAAGGGCCAGTCGGAGATGGTCGTCGGCCGCAACCCGGTCTTCGAGGCGCTGCGCGACGGCGTGCCCGCCACGACGCTCTACGTCCAGCAGTTCATCGACAACGACGAGCGGGTGCGCGAGGCCCTGAACCTCGCCACCGGACGCGGCAACATCAACATCATGGAGGCGCCGCGCCCCGAGCTGGACCGGATGACCAACGGTCTCAACCACCAGGGTCTGGTCCTGCAGGTGCCGCCGTACGAGTACGCGCACCCGGAGGACCTGGCCGAGGCGGCGTACGAGGACCGCGAGGAGCCGCTGATCGTGGCGCTCGACGGGGTCACGGACCCGCGCAACCTGGGCGCCGTGGTGCGTTCGGTGTCGGCGTTCGGCGGCCACGGCGTGGTCGTGCCGGAGCGGCGCGCGGCCGGTATGACGGCCGGTGCGTGGAAGACGTCGGCCGGTACCGCGGCCCGTACGCCGGTGGCCCGTGCCACCAACCTGACCCGCTGCCTGGAGCAGTACCAGAAGGCGGGCCTCACGGTCGTCGGTCTGTCCGCGGACGGCGACACCGAGGTGCACGAGCTGGAGGCGCTGGGCGGTCCGGTCGTCATCGTGGTCGGCTCCGAGGGCAAGGGCCTGTCCCGGCTCGTCGGCGAGACCTGCGACTACCTGGTCCGGATCCCGATGCCGGGCGGCGCCGAGTCGCTGAACGCCGGTGTCGCGGCGGGCGTGGTGCTGTACGAGGCGGCCCGCCGCCGGATGGCCTGACCGGCGCGAGAACCCGCGCCCGGCCCACGCTCGTACGGGCTGAGTACGGGCTGACCCGAACGGGCGAAACGTCCCGGCCGTGATCTTGACGGGCCCCCGACATTTGGGGGCCGTCAAGGCAGTGTCCTAACCCCACATCACTCGGTTAGATGAGTGTGGACACCAGAACGCCCCGGCCGGGGTTCGACGATCAGCCCGCGCTGAGCATGGTCAAGGTGGATTCCGATCCCGCCCAGGTGATCGTGAACCACGCCAGCTTCCGTGTGCGGCTCGCGCCGGCCCAACTGCCGAAGGCCGCCGTGACCCCGCGGCTCGCCGCGCTCGCCGGAGCCGCCGGTGCGGGCGCGCTCGCGGGTGCCGGCGCGGAGGGGGGCCGTCGCAGGCCCGTCGTATGGACCGGGAAGTCGGCGCCCGGCGCGACCGGGCTGCTGCAGGCCGTCCGCGCGTCCGCCGGGGCCGAGCGCACGGGCGGCGTCTCCACCCTGGAGCCGCCGACCCAGACCACCCAGACCATTCCGCGCATCGACGACACGATGCCGACGCCCGTGGTGCGCGGCGGCGGACCGGGCGGCGCGGCCGAGCCGCCCGGTCCGCTGCTGCCGCCGATGCGGCGCGCCGAGGGCGCGTACGACGATCTGTACGAGATCGGGCCCGACGGCTATGACGACGCCGACGGCCCCGAGGGCGCCGACCAGCGGGCCCGTGCCGCGCACCGGCACGGCTCCGACCCGGTGCGCCACGCGTACTACCCGGGCCGCCGGATGAACCTCGGGGTGGTGCTGCTGCCGCTGCGGGTGTTCCTCGGCTTCATCTCCATCTACGCGGGCATGGGCAAGCTCTGCGACCCCGTCTACTTCGACGGCGGCGAGCGCGGCTCGATGGTCAAGTGGCTGCATTCGCTGCACCCGTGGGCGCTGGCCGAGCCGCTGCGCGACTTCGCGCTCCAGCACCCGGTGGGCGCCGGGCTCACGGTCGCCTTCCTCCAGGTCGTGGTCGGTGTGCTGACCGTCCTCGGTCTGTGGCAGCGGGTCGCGGCCGTGGTCGGGGCGCTGCTGTCGGCGGCGCTGATCCTGACCGTCAGCTGGAAGACCGTGCCGGTGTACGACGCGCCGGACATCATCTATCTGGCCGCCTGGTCGCCGCTGATCATCGCGGGCGCGCCGGTCTACTCGATCGACGGCCGCCTCGCGGGCGAGGCGTGGCGGACCCTCGGGCCGCGCTCCGAGCTGTGGGAGCTGCGCCGCCGGGTGCTGCGGCGCAGCACGGTGGTCGCGGCGGTCGTGGTCGGTCTCACGCTGCTCATCGGCTCGATGCTGGGCGGCGCGGTGCGCTCGTCCCAGATGGTCACGGTGCCGGGGCCGAACGAGGACCCGGCCAACCACCTGCCGGGCGAGCCGCTGCCGCAGGAGCCGGGCACCGGCAGCCCGTCCCGTTCGGTGTCGAAGAGCCCGAAGCCGTCGGCGACCAGCGGGGCGAGCGGGTCGGACGAGAAGTCCGATGACGAGGAGAAGGCGAAGCCCTCGGAGTCGGCCCGGGAGACCCAGCGCAGTGAGCGGCGCACGCCGACCGCGACGCAGGGCAGCGGCACTCGCACCCCGAGCCAGTCGCGTACGGCGGCTCCGCCGTCCTCGTCCGGTTCGTCGAGCGCGTCCGCCGGTTCCTCGTCGGGTTCGTCGTCCGGCGGGTCGGGTTCGGGCGGCAGCGGCGGCAGTCCGAGCGGCAGTGGCGGCTCCTCGGACGGCGGTTCGTCGTCGGGCGGGGCGCGGAACCCGATCGGTGGCCTGCTGGGCTGAGACGGGCGGCCCGGCCGGAGGCCCCTCAGGGGCCTCCGGAGGGGCCAGGGGTACGACGAAGGGCCCCGGGTGTCGACGGACACCCGGGGCCCTTCGTCGTACCCCTGGAGCAGGGAGCAGGGAGCAGGGAGCAGGGGGCGGCGGGGCTCAGCCCTGGGCGGCGAGTTCCTTCGCGGCCTCGGTGAGGTCCTTGGCGGTGTCGATGGCCCGCCAGTAGGCGCCCTGGGGCAGCGGGAAGCCCGCGAGGCGGCGCTCGCGGGCCAGGCGCGGGAAGGTGGTCCGCTCGTGGTCGCCGAGGTCCGGGAGGAGCTCGGTGAAGGCGGCGGAGAAGACGTACACGCCCGCGTTGATGAGGTACGGCGACGGCGGCGACTCGATGAAGTCGGTGATGTGCCCGAACGCGTCGGTCTCGACGGCGCCCCAGGGGATCCGCGGCCGGGCCAGGGCGAGGGTCGCGGTGGCGTCGCGCTCGGTGTGGAACTCGGCCATCTCGCGCAGCGAGAAGCGGGTCCAGATGTCGCCGTTGGTGGCGTACCAGGGCTGGTCGGGCTGGGGGAGGTGGGCGGCGGCGTACTTGAGGCCGCCGCCGCGGCCGAGCGGCTCGGACTCGACGACCGTCGTCACCTTGAGCGGCAGGTCGGCGCTCTCCAGCCAGTCCTGGAGCACCTCGGCGAGGTGGCCGCAGGAGACGACGGCGTCGGTGACTCCCTCGGCGGCGAGCCAGGACAGCTGATGGCCGATGATCGGGGTCCCGGTGCCCGGGATCTCGACCATCGGCTTGGGGCGGTCGTCGGTGTACGGGCGGAGCCGCGAGCCCTGGCCGCCCGCCAGGACCACGGCCTGGGTCGGCGAGGTCGGGGAGGTATGCATACCCGGAACGATATGCGGCCCGGGCCCGGGTCAGCTCGCGTGCAGGACGCCGTAGGCGAAGGACGTGTCGCAGACCGGGCGGGAGAAGGACTGGGCGCGGGTCGGGCCGAAGCGGTCGACGGCGGCGGCGCCGAGGGCGCGGGCGATCGACATGCAGTGCTTGGCGAGCGACGGGCGGTTCTCCACCTCGCGCTGGAGGTGGGTGAGGGCGACCGCGGGGTCCTTCTCCTGAAGCTCTGCGAGGAGCTGGTCGCGGAGAATATCCTGCGGGGCACGGGACTTGGCCCGGGTGGACACGTCCGTGGAGGACGCGGTCAGCATCTGGGTCCCGGCGCCCTGGCCGGCCCACGGGACGGCGGACACCGCGAGCGTCCCGGAGAGCACCAGGACGACGGGCAGGACGAGGGCGAGAGAGCGGCCGATTCGGCGGGCAGTGTGCGTCACGGAGGCGAGCGTAGCGGCCGGTAGTGATATGGCGACATTTAGTCACTCTCGCGGGGGATGGTTCGAGGCGGCTTTTCGAATTCCGTGTTGACGCGGAGGGGTGGGGCCGGGGGCGAATGCCCAGTTCTGCCGGGGTTTTCGTCGGGTTCGGGATTCATGCCCGCCGGTACGCGAACGGCCCCGCCCCCGCAAGCGGGGGAAGGGCCGTACGGAAGCGCTGTCGGGTACCCGGGTCGGTCGGGTACCGGGGTCAGTCGGTGAGGCGCTCGCCGGTGGAGGTCGAGAACACGTGCAGCTCGCCCGCGCGCGGGACGACGTGCAGCGTGGTGCCCTTGGCGGGGACCTCGCGGCCGCCGACGCGGACCACGATGTCCTTGTCCTCGCCGCCGACGCGGGTGGAGCCGTAGACGAAGCCGTCGGAGCCGAGCTCCTCGACCACGTTCACGGTGACGGCCAGGCCGTCCTTGCCGGTCGGGCCGGACACGTCGAAGTGCTCGGGGCGGACGCCGACGGTGACGGTGGTGTCGCCCTTGGCGGCCGCGGCGGCGATGGCGTCACGGGAGACCGGGACGATGCTCTCGCCGAACTTCACGCCGCCGTCGGTGATCGGGACCTCGATCAGGTTCATGGCGGGGGAGCCGATGAAGCCGGCGACGAAGAGGTTGGCGGGCTTGTCGTACATGTTGCGCGGCGAGTCGACCTGCTGGAGCAGACCGTCCTTGAGGACGGCGACCCGGTCGCCCATGGTGAGGGCCTCGGTCTGGTCGTGCGTCACGTACACGGTGGTGATGCCGAGCCGGCGCTGCAGGCTGGCGATCTGGGTACGGGTCGAGACGCGGAGCTTGGCGTCGAGGTTCGACAGCGGCTCGTCCATGAGGAAGACCTGGGGCTCACGCACGATGGCGCGGCCCATGGCGACACGCTGGCGCTGACCGCCGGAGAGCGCCTTCGGCTTGCGGTCGAGGTACTCGGTGAGGTCGAGGATCTTCGCCGCCTCCTCGACCTTCTTGCGGATCTCCGCCTTGTTGACGCCGGCGATCTTCAGGGCGAAGCCCATGTTGTCGGCGACGGTCATGTGCGGGTAGAGCGCGTAGTTCTGGAACACCATGGCGATGTCCCGGTCCTTGGGCGGCAGGTGGGTGACGTCGCGGTCACCGATGCGGATGGCACCGGCGGTGACGTCCTCGAGACCGGCCAGCATGCGCAGGGAGGTCGACTTGCCGCAGCCGGAGGGGCCGACGAGAACGAGGAACTCGCCGTCGGCGATCTCGATCTCCAGCTCGTTGACGGAGGGCTTGTCGGCGCCCGGGTAGACCAGGGTCGCCTTGTCGTAGGTGACGGAAGCCATGGTGATGTGTGTCCCTTCACCGGCAGGAACGTGCCGGACGATCCGTGTAAAGGAAGGATTGAGGTCTAGTCCACTTGGGTGAACTGCTGGTGACGCTACCTCGTGCTGTCCGTTCTGTGAACAGTCCGAAGGTCACGAGTCCGCAGGGCACGGGAATTCCGGCCGGGGGCGGGCGGGCGTTCGTTACACTGCACTCGCTGCCTCCTTAGCTCAGTTGGCCAGAGCACCGCTCTTGTAAAGCGGGGGTCGTCGGTTCGAACCCGACAGGGGGCTCCATGACCAGGACCGAGGCCCTGTCGTCCGCGCGGGCGACAGGGCCTCGGTCTTTTGGCGGGTGGGTGTGGGTACCGGGTGGGTACGTGGAGAGGGGCCTGCGGGACATGAGTCGTCGCCCTGGGGGAACGGCCGGGCTCTGGGCCGAGGCCCAGCGCCAGCAGCAGCGCCGGTACGAGGCGGAGGCCCGGGCGCGGCGGGAGTACGAGCGGCAGCAGCGCGCCCACGAACGGGACCTGGCGCGCGGCCGTCGTGAGCAGCAGGCGGCCTACCGGCAGCAGCGGGACGCCGAGGCCAGGCGGCGCACCGAGGAGATCGAGGCGCGGGTCGGGGCGCTGCAGGGGCTGCTGGTCACCGGCTGCCGGGCGCCGGCCTTCCGGGCGTCGGCGCTGGTCCGCGCCGAGTCGGCGGAGACACTTGAGCCGTTCCAGCCCGGTCCGCTCGCCCATCCCGTGCCCATGCCGGACCCGGGCCGGTACCAGGCGCAGGGCGGCTGGACGGCCCAGCAGCGGGCGCAGGCGCAGGCGGCGGCACGGGCACGGTTCGAGAGCGACTGGCACGCGGCGCAGGCCGCGGAGGCGCGGCGGCTGCACCAGCTCGCGGACTACCGGCAGCGGTACGACCAGTGGGCGCACGAGCGGCTCGCGGAGATCCGGCGGCACAACGCGGGCATCGCCGACATGACGGCGGCCCTGCGGCAGCGGGACCCCGAGGCCGCGGTGGAGTACTTCTCGGCCGCCCTGTACGCGTCCGCCGCCTGGCCCGAGGGCCTGCCGCGGCAGGTCGCCGCCGCGTACGACCCGGGGGCGCGCCAGCTCGTACTGAACTGGGAGCTGCCCTCGTACGACGTGGTGCCCGAGGTGAAGTCGGTCCGCTACATGCCCACCGTGGACCAGGAGAAGGAGACTCCCCGCCCCGCGGCCCAACGCCGGTCGCTGTACCGGGACGTGCTGGCGCAGTGTCTGCTCCTGGTGCTGCACGAGCTGTTCGCGGCCGACGAGTTCGGGGCCCTGGAGTCGGTCGCCCTGAACGGTTTCGTGGACGATCACGACCCGGCGACCGGCAGGCGCGCGCGGCTCTTCCTGGCGACGGTCATGGCGCCCCGGGCGACGTTCACGGGGCTCCACCTGGCGCAGGTGAGCGCCGCCGACTGTCTGGTGGACGGGTTGCGGGGGCAGTTGTCCGCCCGGCCCGACCAGCGTGCCGTGGTGCGGCCGGGCCGGGTGCCCGAGGACGTCGGCGACGACGTCGTCACGCACGGCGGGGACGACGAGCCCGACCTGTACGCCATGGATCCGATCGCGTTCGAGGCGCTGGTCGCGGAGCTGTTCCGGGCCATGGGCATGCGGGCCGTGACGACCCAGCGGTCGAACGACGGCGGCGTCGACGTCGACGCCCTGGACCCGGCCCCGATCCGGGGCGGCAAGATCGTCGTACAGGTGAAGCGCTACCGGAACACCGTGCCGCCCAGCGCGGTGCGCGACCTGTACGGCACGGTCCAGGACGCCGGGGCGAACAAGGGCGTGCTGGTCACGACGTCCGGGTTCGGTCCCGGCTCGCACAGGTTCGCCGACGGCAAGCCGCTGGAGCTGGTGTCCGGTGGCGAGCTGGTCGATCTGCTGCACCGGTACGGGCTGCGGGGGAGGCTGGGTTCCGGGGCCGATCCTGCCGGTTCTGGTTCCGGTTCCGGTGTCGGTGCCGGGGGCTCCGTTCCCGCCCAGCGGACCCAGTCCGACTCCGCGACCGCACCCGCGGCCGACTCCGTGACCGCACCCGACCACAACACGCTGGGCATGTCCTGGGCGGGCGAGGTCGCGCTCGACGTGTGCGCGCTCGTCTGCGCGGGCGGCCGGGTCCTGGACGACGACCATTTCGTCTTCTTCAACAACCCCAGGACACCGGACGGCGCCGTCCGCGCCCGCCCGGCCACCGCGCCGGACAAGGCCGCGCTCCAGGTCTCCTTCGACGCGCTCGCCGACCGGTCCGACCGGCTCGTGCTCGTCGCCGCGATCGATCCCGAGGTCAACCCCGACGCGGACCTGACCGGGTTCACCGACGCCCGCATCCGGCTGCTCGACGGGTCGGGAGCGGAGCTCGGCCGCCTTGAGGTGTCCGACGGGCGGGCCGGGGAGACCGCGCTGGTGCTCGGGTCGTTCCGGCGCCGCGCCGGCGGCGACTGGGACTTCGTCGTCGGGGGCAAGGGGTACCGGGGCGGTCTTGAGGAGTTGATCCGGGACTTCGGCATCGACGTCGCCTGATCGCCCGTCGAGGCCGCCGGGCCGGGGCCGCCGGGCCGGGGGCGGCGGGCCGGGGGTGCGCGGCGTCAACCCCGTATGGTGGTAGGCCGGTTGACGGACCGGTCGACGCGCGATGGGTACGGCGAACGGGGAAGGTGCGGGCATGGCGGTGAGGTATCGGGTGTCGCCGCGCGGGGGCATGGGGGTGCACCGGGACATCGCTTCCGCGCTCGCCGCCGCGGCCCGGCGGGGGCGGCCCGCGCGGGTGGAGATCGGGCCCGGGCGGTATCCCGAACTCCTCGTCGTACGCGGTGAGGTGGAGCTCGTCGGGACCGGCGAGCCCGGCTCCGTCGTGGTCGGCAGGCCCGGTGGCGTCGTGTGCGAGACGGCCGGTGCGGTGCAGCTGCGGGGGCTCGTCGTCGTGGCGCAGGACGCCGACGCCGTGCACTGCCGGACGGGCACGCTGACCCTGGACCGTACCGAGGTACGGGCCCCCGGCGCAGCCGCCGTGCACGCCTGGCCCGGCACCGCGGCCACCCTGCGGGACAGCGTCTTCCGGTTCGGCCGGGTCGCGATCGTCGGCGCCGACGGGCTGGTCGAGCGGTGCGTCTTCGAGGACGCCGCCGACAACTGCCTGGCCGCCGTCGACGGCGGCCGGCTCGTGGCCACCGACAGCCGGTTCGCCCGCAGCAGGCTGCACGCCGTGCGGATCAACCACGGCCGCGGCGAGGTCGTCCGCTGCGCGGTGACCGGCACCGGCGGCGCGGCGCTGATCGCCGACGGCGGATCCGAACTCACGGTCGCCGACTGCGCCGTCGACGGCGTGAACCGGGAGGCCATCGCCTTCACGGAACGCTCCCACGGCTCCGTCGACCGCACCCGCGTCACCGACGCCGAGCACGGCATCGCCGTCAACGACGGCTCCGACGCACTGGTCCGCGACAGCTCGTTCGTCCGCTGCCGGGACACCGGGATCAACGTACGGACGGCGGGCCGCGGCCGGTACGAGAACTGCGAGGTCGCCGACGCGGGCAACGTGGCCGTGTTCGTCACCGACGGCGGCGCCCCCGAGCTGCACGGCGGCCGGATCGCCGACGGCAACGTCGGCATCGTCGTCTCGGGCAACCGCAGCCGGGGCCGCTTCACCGGGGTGCGCGTCGAGGACATGACGGGCGTCGGGCTCCGCGCGTACGAGGGTGGCAAGGCCGTCTTCGAGCAGGTCATCGTCGAGCGCTGCGCCACCCATCTGGAGACCCGGGGCGACGCGGGCACCACGGCCGAGGTCAGGGGCGGCCGGTTCGTCGACTTCAGCCTGTCCGCGGTGGAGGCGCTCGGCCAGTCCCGGGTGACGCTGCGGGACGTGACCGCCGAGCGCGGCATGGTCGGCTTCGCGGTCGCCGAACAGGCCCAGCTCTTCGTGCACGACTGCGTGGCCCGCGACCTGACGTCGAGCGGGGCCGCCGCCATGGGCAAGGGCCGGCTGGTCGCCCGGAACCTCACCGTGACCGGCTCCGAGGCGATCGGCCTGATGGGCTCCGAGACCGGCGTCCTCGACGTCAGGGACAGCGAGTTCACGGACTGCGCGGCCGTCGGCGTCCTGGTGGTGGGCGACTCGGTGGCCCGCCTGGTGGACTGCGGGGTCTCCGGTACGGGTGAGGCGGCCGTCCACCACAGCGGCCACGTCGACCTGGTCGGGCTGCGCACCGAACTGCCGGTGACACGGATGAAGAAGGAGAACCACCCGACGCCGACGATCGTCAACCAGTACGGGCCGGTGTTCAACGGGGTGGCCCAGGGCATCCAGATCGCGTACGGCAACCACGGCCCGGTCGAGCAGCACCAGCATCATCACCATCACCAGCAGGCGCCACGGCCCCGGCCCGGATCACGGCCCGGGCCCGGGTCACGGCCATGGACGGACGAGGACGGCTCTTCCCATGGATGAACGACGCGCAGGGCAGGGCGGGGACGTGAACGGCCCGGTGTTCCACGGGCCCGCCCGCGAGATCCAGATCGCCTACGGCAACGAGAACGTCACCCAGAACCAGCAGATCAACACGGCGCCCGCCGCCTCCGCCGAGCACGAGGAACTCCTCGCGCTCGTCCGGGAGTTGCTGGCCCGTCTGCCGCACGTCGACCTCGCCGAGCAGGACCGCGAGGACACCCGCGCGGCGGCCGAGGACGTGATCGCGGAGATCACCGGCCCCGAGGCCGCCGAACCCGGCCGGCTGCGCCGCGCCCTGACCATGCTGCGCGGCGCCCTGGCGCCGGTGGCCACCGGGGTGGCGGCGGGCGCGACGGCGGGTGCGCAGGACTGGGCGCGGGCGGCGATCGAGGGGCTGGCGGGGGCGGTCTGACGCGCCCGTTGGACCCCTACGGGGTGCCGGGCATCCCGTACGGGATCAGCGGGCCCCGGCCCCTGGGGGCCCGTACGGGATCGGCCGCCGCCCTCAGCGGCCCGACAGGCGGTTCGCGACCACCGCGATGCGGTCGGTGCTCGCCGAACGGGCCGCCGTCTCGCGGCGGTCGGCGGCGCGGAAGGCCGCGTACATGGTCTGCACGCCGAGCCAGCGCAGCGGCTCCGGCTCCCACTTGCGCACCCGGTGGTTCACCCAGGGCAGTTCCGTCAGTCCGGTGCCGCCCGCCTGGCCCGAGTCCTGCTGGATGAGGTCGCGCAGGGTGCGGGCGGCGAGGTTGGTGGTGGCGACGCCGGAGCCGACGTACCCGCCCGCCCAGCCGAGGCCCGTGGAGCGGTCCAGGGTGACCGTCGCGCACCAGTCGCGGGGCACGCCGAGCACCCCGGACCAGGCGTGCGCGATGCCGAGCCCGGCGAGCTGCGGGAAGAAGCGGATGAGGATCTCGCGCAGCGCCTCGACGGTACGGGGCTGGGTGCGGCCGTCGTTGTCGGTCCTGGAGCCGTAGCGGTAGGGCACGCCCCGGCCGCCGAGCGCGATCCGGCCGTCGGCGGTGCGCTGCGCGTACATGTAGGCGTGGGCCATGTCGCCGAGGGTCTCCAGGCCGGTCCAGCCGATGGACTCCCACTGGGCGTCGGTGAGCGGTTCGGTGGCGATCATCGAGGAGTTCATCGGCAGCCAGGTGCGGCGCTGTCCGGCGAGGGAGGCGGTGAAGCCCTCGGTGCAGCGCAGCACGTAGGGGGCGCGGACGGTCCCGTAGGGGGTGACCGCGTGCTTGGGGCGGATCTCGGTGACCGGGGTGGACTCGTGGACGGTGACGCCGAGCGCCTCGACGGCGGCGGCCAGGCCCTTGACCAGCTTCACCGGGTGGAGGCGGGCCCCGTGCGGGGTCCAGGTGGAGCCGACGGCGCCGGAGACCTTGACGCGTTCGGCGGTCTCGCGGGCGCCGTACAGCTCGCGGTCCTTCTCGCCGAAGGCGAGCTCCCCGGCGTGGAAGTCCTTCAGCCGGGCGAGCTGGGCGGGGGTGGTGGCGACCTCCAGGACGCCGCCGCGGTGCAGATCGGCCTCGATGCCCTCGGCGGCGCACACGTCGAGGACCTCGCCGACGGTGTCGTTCATGGCGTGCTGGAGGCGTACGGCGGCCTCGTGGCCGTGCTCCTTGGCGTAGCGGTCGCGGCCCGCGATGCCGTTGTAGAGCCAGCCGCCGTTGCGGCCGGAGGCCCCGTACCCGCAGAAGGACGCCTCCAGGACGACGATGTCGAGGAACGGCACGGCCTTCTTCAGGTAGTACGCCGTCCACAGGCCGGTGTAGCCGCCGCCGACGATGACGACGTCGGCGGTCCGGTCGCCGGGCAGCGGCTCGCGCGGGGTGTCGGTGCCCTCCTGGGCGTACCAGAAGGAGATGCCGCCGTTGACGGTGCCGCCGGTGCCGCCGGTGCCGCCGGTGCCGGCCGTTCTGATCGTGGTCATGCCCATCCCTCGTCCGCTTCCCGCGTGTCACTTCCCGCGTCCCCGGTCAGGTCCGTGCACGCCGGTCCGGGGCCGTGCGCGGGAGGTTACCGGGGCCTTGGTCCCGTGGATACGGGCCTTTCGGCGCGGGGGCGGGGGCGGCGCGCGGCTTAGCTTCGAGAGTACGGATTTCGTCGTTTCCGGAAGGACTCTGCCATGCGTGTACGAGGGACTGGGCGCGCGGCCGTCGCGGCTGTCGTGGCCGGTGTCATCGGCCTTGCCGCGGTGGGGTGTTCGTCGGGCTCGGGGTCCGGGGACGCGGCGGACGCGGCGCTGACGGTGGCCGCCGCCGACCACGCGGATGTGCTGTCGAAGCTGCCCGCGGCCGTCGACGGTACGAAGATCGTCGTCGGGAAGAAGGACGCGCCGCACGTGGTGACGGTGTTCGTCGACCCGCGGTGCAGCTACTGCGCGAAGTTCGAGGGCGGCTCGGGCACGGTCCTCGCGGAGCAGGCCGGGCAGGGCAAGATCAAGGTCGAGTACGTGATCGCCTCCTTCCTGGACGGGAAGACGGGCGGCGACGCGTCGGCGCGGGCCGCGAGCGCGATGCGGGCGGCGGTGGACGCGGGGACGGGCAAGTTCGCCGCGTACCAGGCGGCGGTGTTCGCCAGCCAGCCGGAGGGCGAGTCGAAGGACGGCTTCTCCACCGACCATCTGCTGAAGATCGCGGACACGGTGCCGGGGCTGCGCGGCGAGGCGTTCGACAAGGCGGTGCGGGACAACACGTACAAGACGTTCGCCGAGGGCGCGGAGAAGACGTTCCAGGAGTCGGGGGTCGGCGGCACGCCGACGGTGCTCGTGGACGGGAAGGCGCTGACGGCGGGGAGCGGTCTGTACGACGCGAAGCAGTTCTCGCAGGCGCTGCGGGACGCGGGCGTGGCCTGAGTCCTTCGGCCGGATTTTTCCGGCGGCGGAGGACCTGGGGCCGCTCTAGGCTCGGTCGGGTGATCGAGATCCCGGTGGAACTGGCGGCGTCGCAGGAGAAGTACAACGGGGCGGCGGGGAAGGCGTTCATCGCCGCCCTGCCCGGGCGGGCCGAGGAGTTCCTCGACCGGTGGGGGCTGCGGGTGACCGGGCCGTCCATGCACGGGGTCGCCTCGCTCGTGCTGCCCGTGGAGCGGGCGGCGGACGGGGTGCCGGCGGCGTTGAAGCTCCAGCTCCTCGACGAGGAGAGCGAGGGCGAGCCGGTCGGGCTGCGGGTGTGGGCGGGCGACGGTGCCGTACGGCTCCTCGACCACGATCCCGGGACCGGCACGATGCTCCTCGAACGCGCCGACGCGAGCCGCCATCTGTCGCGGCTCGGCCTGCCCGGCGGGCCCGCGGACGCGCGGGCGGCGGTGGAGATCCTGGCGGACCTGCTGGCCCGGCTGGTGGCCGTACCGGCGCCGGAGGGGCTGCGGCGGCTCGGTGACATCGCGGACCGGATGCTGGCGGACACCCCGGCGGCCGCGGCGCGGCTCGGCGCGGCCGACGCGGCGCTGCTGCGGGACTGCGCGGCGGCGGTGCGCGAGGTGGTGGGCGAGCCGGGGGACCGGCTGCTGCACTGGGACCTGCACTACGACAACATCCTGGCGGCCGAGCGCGAGCCGTGGCTGGCGATCGACCCGAAGCCCTTGTCCGGCGACCCGGGCTTCGACCTGCTCCCCGCCCTGACGGACCTCTGGGACGGGGCCGCCCCGGACCCGGCGGAGGTCCGCTGGCGCTTCGACCTGCTGACGGAGCGGGTGGGTCTTGACCGGGACCGGGAGCGGGCGCGGGCGTGGACGCTGGGGCGGGTGCTGCAGAACGGGCTGTGGGACGTGGAGGACGGGGAGGTGGGGTTGGACGAGGGGCAGGTGGTGATCGTGGGGGCGTTGGTAGGCCGGTGACCGGTGACCGGTGACCGGTGACCGGTCACCGGCGGCAGGGGGCCGGGGCTGGTTGTCCATGGCGCGGACGGTGCTGGCCAGGCGGGCCGGGCGCGGGCACGCTGTCCTCATGATCCGTACCGCCACGCCCGCCGATGTCCCCGTCATCCACCAGCTCGTCCGCGACCTCGCGGAGTACGAGAAGGCCCTGGACGAGGTCCGCGCCACCCCCGCCCAACTCCACGAGGCCCTCTTCGGCCCCCAGCCTGCGGCCTACGCGCACGTCGCCGAGACCGCCGACGGCGAGGTCGTCGGCTTCGCCCTGTGGTTCCTGAACTTCTCCACCTGGCGCGGGGTCCACGGCATCTACCTCGAAGACCTCTACGTCCGCCCGGACCTCCGCGGCGGCGGCCACGGCAAGGCCCTCCTCACCGAACTCGCCCGCCTGTGCGTGGCGCGCGGCTACGAGCGCCTCGAATGGTCGGTCCTCAACTGGAACGCCCCGTCGATCGCCTTCTACGAGTCCCTGGGCGCGCGCCCGCAGGACGAGTGGTCGGTGTACCGGCTGACGGACGAGGCGCTGCGCGAGCTGGGGTCGTAGCCGGGCTGCCCGGCCCGATCGAACGACGGACGAGGGGCGGCGCCGTGGCGCGGACCGAGTACTACGACGATCCGGGGGCTCCCGAGCCGAACAGTCTGGTGGTGGCGGCTTCGGCCGTCGTCGTCGACGGGGAGGGGCGGATCCTGTTGCAGCGGCGGGCCGACAGCGGGTTGTGGGCGCTGCCCGGGGGCGGGATGGAGAGGGGGGATTCGTTGCCGGGGGCGGCCGTTCGGGAGGTGGCGGAGGAGACCGGGCTTCAGGTGGAGATCACGGGGCTGGTCGGCACGTACACCGATCCGCGGCATGTGATCGCGTACAGCGACGGCGAGGTGCGGCGGCAGTTCAACGTGTGCTTCACCGCGCGCGTGGTGGGCGGGGTGCTCGGGGGGTCGGAGGAGTCGACCGAGGTGCGGTTCGTCGCGGTCGACGAGCTGTCCGGGTTGCCCATGCATCACACGCAGCGCTTGCGCATCGCGCATTTCCTGGAGCATCGGGCCGAGCCGTATCTCGGCTGAACTGAGGCTTTTCTCCGGGGAGTTGGAGGGCTAGCCTGGCGGCATGCACCCTGGTACTCCAGGCGCATAAAGGGAGCCGGCCCCGCCGGTTAAAGGGGAATCGGCGGGGCCGAGCCCTCACCAGACGGGGCGGACCACCCCTTTGTCCGCCCTGGCGGCAGGCCATGTGGTCAGCCGCAGTCCTGGAGTAGGAGGGTGCGAGATGGCTACAAAGGAAAAGGAGTCGTGGATCAAGGAGCTGGCCTCCCGATTCGCCGTCGCACTGGCCGCCAAGGCCGTGTGGGCCGCGATCCTGAGGATCACCCTGCGCGATGACGCCTGAGTAGCACATCCGGTCGGGCGGCGCGGGCGCCCCCCCCCCCCGCGGGCCCCCGCCCCCCCCCCCCCCGCCCCCCCCCCCCCCCCCGCCCGTACCGCCATCGAGGCCGACGACCCCCGCGCCCCCTTTCGCGGGGGTCGTCCTCGTGCCCCGTCCCCGGCTTCCTGTAGGAAGAGGGCATGGACAACGACATTCAGCAGCGGTTCGCGCGCATCACCGGCTTCATCGAGGCGCGGCTCACCCCGCTGTTCGACCCCGCGAACGGCAAGGACCACGGGTTCGGCATGGACGACACCTCGCGGGCGCTGCGCGCGCTCCGCTACAGCGTGCAGGCCGCCTCCGCCGTCAACGGGCTTGTGGAGAAGCGGGAGTCGGCGCCGGAACTGCGGCAGGTGGTGGATCAGGCGCTGGAGCAGAACTGGGACGTGCTGCGGTCCATCGCCCGGATGTGGGAGGACCACCCCGAGTTCCTGAAGGAGTTCAAGGGACACTCCTGGGACGTCGTCGGAGTGTGAGGCAGCGCCCTCCCCGGGCGTCTAGGGGGTGTCCGGTGGATCAGGGTCCGGCCCCGGCCATGATCCACCGGACACGGCCTAGGGGATCAGGACGACCTTGCCCACCGTGCCCCGGGTCTCCAGGGCGTGGTGGGCCGCCGCCGCCTCGCTGAGGGGGTAGGACTGGACCGCCGGGCGCAGGGTGCCGGTCGCGGCGGCCGACAGGGCGGCGAGTTCGAGGTTCCGGATGTCGCCGCCCGCCCGCTGGATCATCGCCGGGCCCAGGACGGACCGGGACGTGATGCCCCGGGCCGTCAGCTCCTCCTCGGTGAAGGTGAGCGGTCCCTCGTCCGGGCCTTCGCCCCGCCAGCCGAACACCAGGTGCGTGCCGCCCGGGCCGAGCAGGTCCACCGCCGCCCGGCCGGTCGGGCCGCCGACCGAGTCGAACACCACCGTCGCCGCCCGCCCGTCCAGCGCCTCGTCGAGGAACGCGCGGACCTCCGCGGGCCAGCCCTCGCGGGTGTAGTCGACCGCCAGGTCCGCGCCCTCCCCGCGGACCCGTTCCACCTTCTCCGGGCCGCCCGCCAGGCCGATCACCACCGCGCCCGCGTTCTTCGCGTACTGCACCAGCAGCGTGCCGATCCCGCCCGCCGCCGCCGGGACGATCGCCACCGACCCCGGCCCGAGCTCCGCGAACTGCAGGATGCCGAGCGTCGTACGGCCGGTGCCGATCATCGCGACCGCCTCCGGTTCGCCCAGGTGGTCCGGGAGTTCGTGCAGCCGGGCCGCGTCCGTGACGGCCAGCTCGGCGTACCCGCCCGGCACCATTCCCAGGTGCGCCACCACCCGCTTGCCCAGCCACGACGGGTCGGTGCCCGCGCCGAGCGCGTCCACCGTGCCCGCGACCTCGCGGCCCGGCACGGTCGGCAGCACGGCCGGTGCCGGGAACGGCCCCGACGCCCCCTCCCGCAGCGTCGTGTCGAGGACGTGCACCCCGGCCGCCGCGACCTTCACCCGGACCTGGCCGGGGGCCGGGACCGGGGCCTCGACCTTCTCGTACGTGAGGTTCTCGGCCGGGCCGAAGGCGTGCAGGCGGACGGCGTGCATGGTCGGAGTGGTCGTCGGCGTGGTCGTCGCGGTGTTCATGGTGGGGTCCCCCGGTCGGCTGGGTGGGCGTGCGGACAACGACCAGGGTGTGACCTCAAGCTCGGTTGAGGTCAAGGGATTCCGCCCGACCCGTTCGCGTCCGGCCCGTTCCCGCCCGGCCCGTTCGCGTCCGCAGCGCCAGCGACACCGCCTCCACCGCGCTCGTGAACGACACCTCCGCCAGCATCCCCGGCGCCGCCACCTGGTCGCCCACCAGATACACCCCGTCGCCCCGGTCGATCGCGGGCCGGTCGCGCCAGGTCGTGCCGGGACGGTCCACCGCACCCGTACGGCCCTGGGAGACCGACTCGCGCCGCCACACCGTCCGCTCGCGCCAGCCCGCGAACCCCAGGTCGAGCAGCCGCTCCGCGTGCGCCACCCCGTCCGCCTTCGACTCGCCGGGACCGATCGGCAACTGGGCCTGCAGCAGTTCCTCACCGGCCGGGGCGAGCCCCGGGTCCTGCGTGGTGAAGCGCTCCACCCAGCCCGGCGCGTCCAGGTCCGAGATCGCGAACGGGTCCCCCCGGCGCGACCGCAGCGCCAGATCGACCAGGACCGTGCGGCCCGACTCCCAGGTCAGACCCGGGTCGCCGAGCAGCCGCGCCGCCGAGGGCAGCGCCGTCGCCACGATCACCGGGCCGTCCGCGACCGGCAGCGTCTCGACGCGCGCCGAGGTCTCCAACCGGACGCCGAGCTCCCACGCCCGGGCCGCCATCCGCTCGATCAGCCGCCCCCAGCCGCCCTTGATGAAACGTGCCTCCGGCGGGACCGACGCGGCCCGGCGCAGCCGCTCCTGCACGAAGCGGGCCGACAGCGCGCCCGGGTCGTGGTGGTACAGCGCCACCCCGCTGTACGCGGCCGCCGCCTCCGCCGTCTCCCGGCCCGCGAGCTCCGTCGCCCACGTCCGGAAGTCGACGTCGACCGGCGCCTGCCGCCCGTCGCGCAGGGTCTGCCGCACCATCGCGAGCGGCGGTACGCGGCGCAGCGCGCCCTTGTGGTGGAAGCGGATCCTGGTCGGCGCGAGGGCGGGCAGCGGCGCGAGCTCGCCG
This sequence comes from Streptomyces sp. NPDC090025, assembly GCF_044748125.1. Taxonomy (NCBI): domain Bacteria; kingdom Bacillati; phylum Actinomycetota; class Actinomycetes; order Kitasatosporales; family Streptomycetaceae; genus Streptomyces; species Streptomyces sp. NPDC090025. The sequence continues at coordinate 109,129 of NZ_JBIVFL010000001.1, forward strand.
AGCAGCCCGCGCTGCCGCAGCCAGGTCCAGTGCGGGCCGCCGTTGTAGAGGGCGTGCGGGCCCTCGTTCACGCGGTACGGGCCGTCGGCCGTACGGGCCCGGCCGCCGAGGGTGCCGTGCGCCTCGTACAGGGTGACCCGCGCGCCCGCCTCGGCGGCGGTGAGGGCCGCCGTGAGACCCGCGAAACCGCCGCCGACGATCGTGATGTTCCGTGTCATCTTCCGTATCCCTCTGCTCGCTCCGCTGCTTGCCCGAGTGGTCGGCGCCCGGGCGACACCCCTGCGACGGATCGGGGGGCCGCGTCCGTGACATCGCGGCGGGGCGACTGTCAGTGGCGTGCGTCACGATGGGCGGTGTGAGTACGAAGAGGACGAAGCAGGTGGCGAAGGCGCGCAGGCCCGAGGTGCGGCTGCCCGAGCTGACGGTGTACGAGGGCGGGCTCGACCCGGACGGGGACTACGACGGGCTGCGGTTCGCCGGGCTCGACCTGACCGGGCAGGACGGCGGCGGCGCGCGGTTCCTGGACTGCGCGCTGCGCGACTGCGGGCTTGACGAGGCGCGGCTGACCTCGGCGCGGTTCCTGGATTCGGTCCTCGAAGGGATACGGGGTGTGGGCACCGACCTCGGCGGGGCGACGCTGCGGGACGTGGAGCTGGTGGACGCCCGGCTCGGCGGCACCCAGTTGCACGGGGCGGTGTTCGAGCGGGTGTGGATGCGCGGCGGCAAGGCCGACTATCTGAACCTGCGGGCGGCCAAGTTGAAGGACGTCGTCTTCGAGGGGTGCGTGCTGAAGGAGCCGGACTTCGCGGGCGCGGCCCTGGAGCGGGTCGAGTTCGTCGACTGTGTGCTGGTCGGCGCCGACTTCAGCGGGGCGAGGCTGAAGGACGTGGACCTGCGCGGGGCGCAGCGCCTGGAGATCGCGCGCGGGGTCGACGCGATGGCCGGGGCGGTCATCTCCACCGGGCAGCTGCTCGACCTGGCGCCGGTGTTCGCGGCGCAGTTGGGGGTGCGGGTGGAGGACTGAGCCCCGGCGGTACGGACCTGAGGGCCCCTCGTACGGGCCCGCCCGGGCGCAGGGAAGGCGCGGGCTCAGGGAATACGGGCTCAGGGCAGGCGCGGGAAGCGGGCCTGGAGGTCCCAGATCACCGGGTTGTCGGCCAGGCCCTCGTGCATGTCGGTGAGGTCGGCGACCAGGTCGTGCAGGAAGTCGCGGGCCTCGCGGCGCAGCGAGCGGTGGCTGAAGGTGAGCGGTGGCTCCTCGCCCGGCATCCAGTCGGCCTCGACGTCCACCCAGCCGAAGCGGCGCTCGAACAGCATCCGGTCCGAGGACTCGGTGAAGTCCAGCTCCGCGTACTGCGGCTGGGCGGCGCGGCTGCCGCGCGGGTCGCGGTCGAGCTGCTCGACGATGTCGCACAGCGCCCACGCGAAGTCGAGCACCGGCACCCATCCCCAGGCTGTGGACACTTCCTGGTCCTTGACCGTGTCCGCGAGGTACACGTCACCGCAGAACAGGTCGTGCCGCAGGGCGTGCGTCTCCGCCCGCCGGTAGTCGGTCTGCGGCGGGTCGGGGAAACGGCGGGAGAGGGAGTAGCCGATGTCGAGCACGCCCCGATGGTGTCACGCCTTGTGGACGGCCCGCGCCACCCGGGGCCCCAGCCAGCGCTTGAGGCGGCGCAGCGGTTCCAGGCCCTCGGCGGCCCGGTCCAGGCGGTAGTACAACTGCGGCGGGATGTGCGGCAGGAGCGGCGAGTGGCGCTGGCCGAGCAGCGCGAACATCTGGGCCGGGGCGAGCCGCATGTAGCGGGGCAGGTTCTCGTACCACTGGGCGCTGTAGCGGGCCGCGCTCTGCGCCGAGACCAGTTCGGCGCGGCGGCGCCGGCCGTACGCGGTGAGCGCCGCGTCCAGGTCCACGGCGGCCGAGGCAGGGGCTGAGGCAGGGGCCGGAGCGGCGGGCGCCCGGAGGGCCGCCGCCAGGGCGAGTGCGTCCTCCAGGGCGAGGGTCGTGCCCGCGCCGATCGAGTAGTGCGTGGTGTGCGCCGCGTCGCCGAGCAGCGCCACCTTGCCGTGGTGCCAGTTCCGGCAGCTCAGGGTGCGGAAGGTGAGCCACTGCGCCGGGGACGTGGTGTCGGCGTGCGCGCGGCCGATCAGCGGCTCGCCGTCGAGGAGGTCCGCGAACAGCTTCTCCAGGAGCCGCAGGCTGTCCGCCTCGCTGCTCCGGTCGAGCCCGAGGCCCGTCCACGTCTCCGGGCCGCACTCCACCACGCACGTCGACCGCTCGCCGCTGAACCCGTACGCGTAACACCAGATCCAGCCGTGCTCGGTCTCCTTGAACGCGAAGCTGAAGGAGTCGAAGACCTTCGTCGTGCCCAGCCACACATAGTGGTTGCGGCCGCTGGTGAACTCAGCGCCGAAGTGCTCCGGCGTCGCCTCGCGCAGCTGGCTGTGCACCCCGTCCGCGGCCACCACCAGATCCGCGTCGGCCAGCTCGGCGGCGTCCGGGCCGTCGACCGGATGCTCGTGCTCGACCCGTACGCCCAGCTCACGGGCCCGGTCGGCGAGCAGGTTCAGCATCCGGCGGCGGCCGATGCCGAAGCCCGCGTCGCCCCGGTGCACGGTCCGCTGGTCCCGCACGATCGCCACCCCGTCGGTCCACGTCACCGACGCCGCCGCGATCGCGTCCGCCGACTCCGGGTCGCCCGCCCGCAGCTTGTCGAGCAGCCCGGCCCAGTAGGTGACGCCCCAGCCGTACGTCGAACCCGCCTGGTTCCGCTCGTACACGGTGATCTCGTGGGCGGGGTCCTGGCGCTTCATCAGGATCGAGAAGTAGAGGCCGCCGGGCCCGCCGCCGACGATGGTGATCTTCACACGCGCTCCCAGGAGGACACGAAGCCGGAGTCCCATGACGCTGAGCGCCCGGACGGCAACGCACGGTAGCAGTGGGGAGGGTGGTGGGGGCGGGAACGCGAGGAGGGTCCGCCCGGGCGGGTGACGGCCGCTCGGGGGTGGAGGGGGGAGGGGCAGGGGGCCGGTGCGCGGCGCGGGCCGGTTCGGGCCGGTGCGGGCCGCGCACCGGCCCCCTCGCCGCTACGGCAGCAGGCGCTGCTCCTTTGCCACCGCCACCGCGCCCGCGCGCGTGTCCACGCCGAGCTTCGCGTAGATCCGGCCCAGATGCGTCTTCACCGTCGCCTCGCTGATGAACAGCGCCCTGGCGATCTCCCGGTTGCCCAGGCCGTGCGCCAGCTGCCCCAGGATGTCCCGCTCCCGGTCCGTCAGGGACGGGCCCGCCGCGCCCCGCATCCGGTCCATCACCCGGCTGGCGACCGGCGGCGACAGCGTCGTACGGCCCTGCGCCGCCGAGTGGATCGCCGCGAACAGCTCCTCCGGGCGCTCCGCCTTCAGCAGATAGCCCGTCGCACCCGCCTCGATCGCCCGCGTGATGTCCGCGTCCGTGTCGTACGTGGTGAGCACCAGGACGTGCACCCCGGTCGGCGCGATCCGGCGGGTCGCCTCCACGCCGTCGATGCCCGCGCCGAGCTGGAGGTCCATCAGGACCACGTCGGGCCGCAGATGCGCGGCCATCGCCACGGCCTCCTCGCCGCTGCCCGCCTCCCCGACCACCTCGATGTCCGGGGTGCTGCCGAGCAGCGCGAGCAGCCCGGCCCGGACCACGGCGTGGTCGTCGCAGAGCAGGATGCGCACCGGCGGCCGCCGGCCGCCCGGCGTCGACGGCATCTCGGCCGACATCACGGCTGTACCTCCAAGGGGATCGCGGCCGAGAGCACCGTGCCCTCGCCCGGAACGGACTCGATCGTCAGCGTGCCGCCCAGCTGCTCGGCGCGCACCCGCATCGCGGGCAGCCCGTGGCCCCGCACGCCCGTGTCGCCCCGGCCCGCCGCCGGGTCGAAGCCGCTGCCGTCGTCGGCGACGTCCAGGACCACCTGGTCGTCCAGATAGGTCAGGGTGAGGGCGGCCGAGGTGGCGCCCGCGTGCTCCCGGATGTTCGCGAGGGCGCCCTGCGCGATCCGCAGCAGCGCCGACTGCACCCGGTCCGGCAGCGGCACCGGCGCGCCGTCGACCAGGAACGCCGCCGACTCGCGGGCCGCGAGCCCGCGCAGCGCCTGTTCCAGGCCGCCGCCCTCGGCGAGGTCGGCGGGTGCCAGGTCGTGCACGAAGCGGCGGGCCTCCGCCAGGTTGCGTTCGGCGATCGACTCGGCCGTACGGACGTGCCTGCGGGCGGTCTCCGGGTCGCCGTCCCAGGTGCGGTCGGCGGCCTGGAGCAGCATCTGCTGGCTCGACAGGCCCTGCGCCAGGGTGTCGTGGATCTCCATCGAGAGCCGCTGCCGCTCGGCGAGCGTGCCCTCGCGGCGCTCGGTCGCGGCCAGCTCCCTGCGGGTCCTGATCAGGTCCTCGATGAGCGCCCGCTGCCGCTCCGCCTGCCGCTCGGAGTGCACGAACACGGCGGTCGCGATCGCCGCGACGGCGGGCGGCGCGATCACCAGATTCGGGTCGAAGCCGCCGTGCGACAGCTGCACCTGCGCCGTCACCACGAACACCGTGAGCAGCCCCACCAGGCCGATCGCCGCCCGCGGCGGCAGGGTGCGCAGCCCGGTGTAGAAGAGCGGCACCGCGCACCACGCGAAGCTCGGCGCCAGCACCACCAGGACCATCCAGACCGCCACCACCGTGCCGAGCCAGGCGATCCGGCGGGGCGTGGCGCGGGTGCCGAGCACCGGGCCGAGGAGGTAGAGCGCGGCGAGGGCGCCGGACAGGGCCACGATCCAGGGGCTGCGGGCCTCCCAGGGGTGGCGCAGCAGGAAACGGGCGAGGGACGCGCCGAGGAGGAGGAAGAAGGCGACGTGCATGACGGGGGCGAGCCAGCGGGTGTCGGGATCGCGGTCGCGGTCCGTGGGCCTGGGCCTGGGCCGGTCCATCGTCCGTGTCCACCTCTTCGTCGTACTCGCCCTGCCCCCACGGTCCGCTTCTGACCTGGGGATACGTATCCATCCTGACCCGAGGGGACCAGGCCGGCGTCAACCGATCGGCTGACCCCTCCGTCACCCATCATGCGCGCCGAGGACAGCCGGAACGCGGACCGAAAGACCCCGATTCCCGGCGGAGGATCGATACCAGAGCAAGAGAGCGAACGAGACCTCCTCCCTCCTTCCTCCTCGGTAAGCCCTCGGCATTCCCTTCTCGATCCTTTGGAGCCCGTCATGAAGAAGAAGTTCCTCCTCGGCACCACCGCCGCCGTCGTCCTCGCCGCCGGTACCTTCGGCGCCGTCTCCGCCAACGCCGACACCGCCCCGCAGGCCGCCCCGGCCGCCGCCGTCGCCAAGGCCGACGCGAAGAACAAGAACACCATGACCTCCACCCACCTCACGATCGCCGCCGCGACCAAGGCCGCCGAGGCGACCCTGAAGGCCGCCGAGCAGGAGAACCAGCGGGTCTCCGTCGCGGTCGTCGACCGCAACGGCAACACCATCGTGACCCTGCGCGGCGACGGCGCCGGCCCGCAGTCCTACGAGTCCGCCGTGAAGAAGGCGTTCACCTCCGTCTCCTGGAACGCCCCGACCTCGGAGCTCGCCAAGCGCCTCGCCACCGCCCCGAACCTGAAGGACATCCCCGGCACCCTCTTCCTCGCCGGTGGCGCCCCCGTCACCGCCAAGGGCGCCCCCATCGCGGGCATCGGTGTCGCCGGTGCGCCGTCCGGCGACCTCGACGAGAAGTTCGCCCAGGCGGGCGTCGCCGCCCTCAACAACTGACGCTCCGCGGCCGACACCGCCTGCGCGACGCCGATGGCGCCCGGACCCCCGCCGGGCGCCATCGGCGTACCCGTACGACCACGGGTACCGAACCCGCGTACCGAACCCGCGTACGGAACCCGCGTACCGAACGTCTGTTTAGGATCGGTTCGTGAACACTCGCAGCCGGGTCAGGACCGGTGCCCTGGCCGTCGCCCTCGCCCTGCTCGCCGCCGCCTGCACCAGCGGCGGCGTCGCCGGTGGCGTACGGGGCAAGCCCGGCGCGGCCGGGCTGCGCGACCCGTACTTCCCCAAGCTCGGCAACGGCGGCTACGACGTCACCCACTACGCGCTCACCCTGTCGTACGACCCCGCCGACGGCCGTCTCGACGGCCGTGCCGAGATCACCGCCAAGGCCACCCAGGACCTCAGCGCCTTCAACCTCGACCTCGCCGGGCTCACCGTGCGCCGCGCCACCGTCGACGGCGACACCGCCGCCGTCAACCGGGCCGGGAACGAGCTGACCCTGCGCCCGCGCGCGGAGATCGCCGACGGCCACGAGTTCCGTGCCGTCATCACGTACGACGGCGAACCGCAGACCATCACCGACGCCGACGGCTCCGAGGAGGGCTGGCTCAAGACCGCCGACGGCGCGCTCGCGCTCGGCGAGCCCACCGGCTCCATGGCCTGGTTCCCCGGCAACCACCACCCCTCCGACAAAGCCTCCTACGACATCACCGTCACCGTCCCCGCCGGACTCAAGGCGCTCTCCAACGGCGTGCTCACCGCCGAGAAGAAGGAGAAGGACGGCCGGGTCACCGCCACCTGGCACACCCCCGAACCCATGGCCAGCTACCTCGCCATGCTCGCCATCGGGAAGTACGACACCAGCACCGCCACCGTCTTCGGCAAGGTGCCCGTGCTCACCGCCGCCGACCCGAGGATCGCCACCGAGACCGCCGCGCTGCGCGCCAGGATCCCGGAGATCCTCGACTGGGAGAAGGAGAACTTCGGGCCCTACCCGTTCTCCGCCGCGGGCGCGATCGTCGAACCCGACGACGACGTCGGCTACGCCCTGGAGACCCAGACCCGGCCGGTCTTCCCGCTCGGCTCGTTCGACACCGGCACCGTCGTCCACGAACTCGCCCACCAGTGGTACGGCGACTCCGTCTCGCCCGCGTCCTGGAAGGACATGTGGCTCAACGAGAGCTTCGCGACGTACGCGGAATGGCTGTACGAAGAGGACTTCGAGCACACCCCCGCGCAGCGCAGCTTCGAGAAGGCGTTCGCCAACCAGGGCGCCTGGGCCTTCCCGCCCGCCGAACCGCCCACCCCGCAGGACCTCTTCGGCACGCCCGTCTACCAGCGCGGCGCGATGGTCCTGCACCGGATCCGGCAGACCGTCGGCGACGAAAAGTTCTTCGAGATCCTGGCCGGCTGGCCGGAGAAGTACCGTCACTCCACCGCCGACACCGAGGACTTCACCCGGTACGTGGAATCCGTCGCCGGGCGGGATCTGAGCGGGTTGTGGGACGTGTGGCTGTACGGGGACGGGAAGCCGGAGAAGATCACCGACTAGTACGGGTCGGTGGTGGGCGCCGGTGGGTGGGGCGTGGCCCCGGGGGCCCCGAGGGCCTTGCGGAGGACCACGCACGGGCGGCCCCGCGCCAGGTCCGGGCGGCGGTCCAGCTCCTCGTAGCCGAGGGACGTCCAGAAGGCCAGCGCCCTCGGGTTGTTCTCCAGGACCGCCAGTCGCAGTCCGGTACGGCCCCGGGCGCGGAAGCCCTCCGCCACGTACTCGGCGAGACGGCGGCCGTGGCCCGCGCGGTGCGCGTCGGCGTGCACCATCAGCAGGCCCAGCCACGGATCCGGGTCCGCCGGGTCCGGGTGCTGTCCGAGCGTGACCGCCACCGCCACCAGACGGCCCTCCGAACGGGCGAGCAGCACCTCCGCCGACGGCTCCGCCAGATCGTCGGCCAGCGCCGCCGCCACCTGCTCGGGCAGGACCCGGTCCGGGTCCGGGAAGTCACCGCTGAGCTGATGGAACGCGCGGTTCGACGCGTACAGCTCGGTGAGTTCGGTGAGCAGCGGGCCGGGCAGGTCCCGCGGGCCCGCCGGGTCCCGCGCGGGCAGGGATTCGACGATCACCCGGCCAGGGTAGAGCGGTGGGGGCGTGGTGCCGCACCCACCGCTCCGGTGCCTGTCCGGACCTTGTCGGGCCTTGCGGGCCTTGTCGGACCTAGAGGTTGACGCCGAAGTCGCGGGCGATGCCCTCAAGGCCCGACGCGTAACCCTGGCCCACCGCGCGGAACTTCCACTCCGCGCCGTTGCGGTACAGCTCGCCGAAGACCATCGCCGTCTCCACGGCCGCGTCCTCCGACAGGTCGTAACGCGCGATCTCGGCGCCGCCCGCCTGGTTCACGATCCGGATGTACGCGTTGCGGACCTGGCCGAAGTTCTGCGAGCGGTTCACCGCGTCGTAGATGGAGACCGGGAAGACGATCTTGTCGACCGTCGGGGCGAGGCCCGCCAGGTTGACGTTGATCTGCTCGTCGTCGCCGCCGCCCTCACCGGTGCGGTTGTCACCCGTGTGGACGATGGTCTGGTCCGGCGTCGCCTTGTTGTTGAAGAACACGAAGTACGTGTCGCCGACGACCCGGCCGCTCACGTCCACGCCGATCGCCGACGCGTCGAGGTCGAAGTCGGTGCCCGTCGTCGTACGGACGTCCCAGCCGAGGCCCACGGTGACGGCGGTGAGGCCGGGGGCCTCCTTGGTCAGGGAGACGTTGCCGCCCTTGGAGAGGCTTACAGCCATGGGAAGTCCCTTTCTGCACGGATGTAGTCGCTTCCTGTAACGCGTAGCGAACCGTGCTGGTTCCAAAAGCGGATGACGAGTGGGTGGCCGTGCGGGGACCATGGGAGACATGTCCGGTCCCTATGTCATCCGCGGCTCCGTCTCCCTGCCCGAGGCCGAGCTCGTCTGGCGTTTCTCCCGGTCCTCGGGACCGGGCGGCCAGCACGTCAACACCAGCGACTCCCAGGTCGAACTGCGCTTCGACCTCGCCGCGACCGAGGCCCTGCCCGAGGTCTGGAAGACCCGCGCCCTCGAACGGCTCGCGGAGCGCGGCCGGCTCGTCGGCGGCGTCGTGTCCGTACGCGCCTCCGAGCACCGCTCGCAGTGGCGCAACCGGGAGACGGCGGCGGTGCGGCTGGCGGCGCTGCTCGCGGAGGCGACGGCGCCGCCGCCGAAGCCGCGGCGGGCGACGAGGATTCCGCGCGGGATCAATGAGAGGCGGCTGCGGGTGAAGAAGCAGCGGTCGGAGACGAAGAAGGGGCGGCAGGGGCGCGACTGGGGGTAGGCGCGGGGCGCTGCGCGGGCGGTGCGGGTCAGGACAGGGCGCGGTATTTGCCGCGGAAGTAGGTCAGGGGGCCCGGGTCCGTCGTCGGGGGCAGGGTGGTGGCCAGGACCCGGGCGATGACCAGGGTGTGGTCGCCCGCGACGACACGGCTCTCCGTACGGCATTCGAGGGTCGCGAGCGCGCCGCCGATCAGCGGGGCGTCGCTGTGCTCGCCCCGTGTGTACGGCAGGTCCGCGAACAGCAGACGGTCGCTCACCCGGCCCTTCATCGCGAAGCGGCCCGCGATGTGCCGCTGGTTCTCCGCGAGCAGCGAGACCGCCCAGACCGGGACCTCGTCCAGGAGGTCGTCCATCCGGGAGCCGTTGCGCAGGCTGACCATCACCAGGGGCGGGTCGAGCGAGACCGACAGGAAGGCCGTGGCGGTCATGCCGACGTCCTCGCCGTGCGGGCCGTCGTCCGGGTCGTGGGCCGTCACCAGCACCACACCCGCCGCCAGGCGGGACATGGCGGCCTTGAACTCGTCGTCGCTCACCCCCTCAGCATGAGGGATGGCCAGGTCGACGGTGGTGGATCCCGTGGCGGGCGTCTTCTGCAGCACCCTCGCACGCTAGTCCGGGCCCGGCCCCCGCCACATCGGGCCCCGGGACCAGGCGGCCTTCCCCCGCCGGTCCTAGGACCCGGTCGGCCCGTACCCCGTGGCTGGTATACCGACGCACCCGAAATCGCCCTGAACGTCTGTGACTTGAGTCACAGAGAGCGGTATTTGTTGACCCTGTGTACCGGGTGCACAGCTCGCTGTGATTCAGTGGCAGGGACAGTGCAACACGAAGCCGATGAGAATCCTGGAGTCAGCTGTCGAGGTCTCGGGGAGAGCGAGCGATGGAGACCGAGTCGGAGCCGTACGTCCGTCTTGCGACCCTGCGGCAGCTGCATACGGTCGTGGCGGACCTCAACACCGCCCGTAGCCTTGCGGACACCCTGCAGGCAGTCGCCGACGGCATCGTCGCGGGGCTCAACTACGAGCTGGCCTGCGTCAATCTCGTGCGCCCCGACGGAGACCTGGTCGTCGCCGCCTTCGCCGGCAGCCCCGCCGCCGAGGCCCTGATCACCGGCCGGGTCGGCTCCCGCGCCTCCTGGGACCGGCGCCTCTCCATGGGCCAGACCTGGGGCGACGACCTGCGGTTCATCCCGCACACCGAGGGCTGGGTGCTGATCGAGGACGACGTCCCGCAGTGGCACACCGAGGGCCCCGCGCCGCGCTTCGAGGACGAGTGGCACCCGCACGACCGGCTCTACGCCCCCATGTACTCCCCGAGCGCCCGCGCCGCCCACCCCGGTGCCCCGCCGAACCCCGGCCGTGAGCTGCTCGGGGTCATCTCCGTCGACCGGCCGCGCAACGGCCGCCACCCCGGGCCCTGGGGCCGCGAGGCGCTCCAGATGTACGCCTCCCAGTCCGCGATCGCGATCAGCAACGCCCGGCTGCGCTCCAACATGCAGCGCGCCCTGGTGCGTCTTGAGCGGGAGCAGCAGGCGCTGCGGGCCAGCGAGGAGTCGTTCCGGCAGGCGTTCGAGTACGCGCCGTCCGGCATGGCCATCGCCGAGATGGGCGGTGACCAGCACGGCAGGCTGCTGCGCACGAACGACGCGCTGTGCCGGCTGCTCGGCCGTCCCGCGTCGGTGATGCGCCGCTACTCCTTCGCGGACCTGGTGCACCCGGAGGACATAGGCACCCTGTTGCGCACCTCGGCCGAGGGCGGCCGGGCCGAGCTGCGGCTCGGGCGCCGGGACGGCACGTACGTCTGGGTGTCGCTGCGCAACTCCGTCGTCGCGGACACCGCCGACGGGCCTCGGTTCCTGCTCACCCACGTCGAGGACATAGAGGAGCGGAAGCGGCACGAGCTGCAGCTCGCCCACCGCGCCTCGCACGACGCCCTCACCGGCCTCCCGAACAGCGCGGAGCTGCGGTCGAGGCTCTCCGCCCGGCTCTGCGAGCGCCCGTTCGCCGCGACGGCGGCGCCCGGTGCCGAGACCTACGAGCCGCCGTACGAGTACGACTACGAGCACGAGCACGGTTTCGGTTTCTCCCCGGCGGCCGGGGCGGCGGGCCCGTTCGACCACCATGTGCACACCGTCGCGCCGCGCACCGACGTCGACGACGGCGCCAAGGGGCTCGCGGTGCTCTTCTGCGACCTGGACGGCTTCAAGTCGATCAACGACCGGTTCGGGCACCACACGGGTGACGCGGTGCTGATCGAGGTGGCCCGGCGGCTGACGACGGGCGTGCGGGACGGGGACACGGTCGCGCGGCTCGGCGGTGACGAGTTCGTCGTCCTCGCCGACGGCCTGGGCGCGGCCGACGCCGCCGACCTCGCGGTGCGGCTGCGGAACGCGATCATCCCGCCCATCCGGGTGGACGGGCGGGCGGTCCGGGTCGGGGCGAGTTTCGGCATCGGCTGGGCCGAGTGCGGGATGACCGTGGAAGAGGTGCTGAACAGCGCCGACCAGCGGATGTACATCGAGAAGCGGTCCCGGTCGAAGGTGCATCGCCGGGCGGGCTAGGCCGTGCCAGGACCGCAGGTGGGGGCGGGGATCGTGGGCGCGTTCACCGGACGTACACGAAGCGCCGGATCGGTGGCAGGGCCGTTCGAGGTAGGCTCGCCCGGTCGGCGACGGCTGGCGCGCAGTGGATAGGAGTGACCCGGATGGCTGCCGGTAACGACGGCACGAACAAGCCCGAGGACGACGATCCGTTCGGCTATCTGTACGCCGACGGGCAGGCGGCGGGCGCCCAGCCACCGCAGGGCGGCGGCTACGGCTACCCGGGTCCGGCGGCCCAGCCGGGCGTGCCCCGTACCTCGTACAACCAGGTCCGCACGGTCGGTGAGCGTCAGTACGGCGGTCCGGGACCCGGCCACGGGCAGGTTCCGCAGCAGCAGCCGTACGGGCAGCAGCAGGGTTACGGGCACGGCCCGGGGCCCGGGCAGCCGAGCCCGCAGTACGCGGCGCCGGAGACCTACCCCGGCGGTGCCCAGCACCGGCCGGGCCCGCCGCAGCCCGCGCCGCGCGGCGGCGGTGGCCGTGGGCCGAACACGCGGGGTCTGCTGATCGGTGCCGTGGCGGTCGTCGTGGTGGTCGTGGCGGGCATCACGGCCGCGGTGATCAGCAACAGCGGTGACAAGAAGGACAAGGCGGGCACGAACGGCGGGACCACGTCGGGCCCGGCGGGCGAGGTGTCGCAGACGCCGTCGACGGCCCCGAGCCAGTCGTCGCAGCCGCCGGCGGCGCTGCCGCAGCAGGACGCGGCGACGCTGAAGCTGGGCGGGGCGGCGGCGCTCGCCACCGACGTCAAGGGCGCCAAGGGCGCCGACGGCGCCTATGTGAACTTCAACGGGGTCGGCGGCTCGGCGAGCTGGAGCGTGAACGTCCCCGAGAGCGGCGAGTACACGCTGTACATCACGTACAGCGTGCCGGGCAAGGACGCGAAGACGTCCCTGACGGTGAACTCGGACAAGGCCCGGTCGCTGAACATGTCCAACTTCGCCAAGGCGGCGGAGGGGGACTGGGCGAAGGGGTGGACCAACACCTACGCCTATGTGCAGCTCAACAAGGGCGACAACGACCTCAAGATCTCCTGCGAGCAGGGCGATCAGTGCGAGGCGATACTCGACCAGGTGTCGTTGAAGGCGGGCCACGCGCGCTGAGCGTGCTGAGCGACAGCGTGCTGAGCGACGGCGCGTTGAGCGACGGCGCGTTGAGAGGCCGTACCTGCGGACCGCCGCGATGCTCGCGGCGGTCCGCAGGTTCCGGAATCGGTCAGACCCACCGCGTGCAGAAGTTCCGAATGCTGCCGTCCTTGTTGGCGCGGGCCACTTCGATGCCGATGTCGAAGAGACCTCCCCGGTTCGAGGCGGTGGTCTGCCATTCGCTGGTGGAGAGGTAACCGCCGGAGTTGACGCGCCACGGGTAGGAGGTGACCGCTCCGTGGGTGTCCATCGAGATCATGCGGACGCGCACGCTGTTTCCGTCCGCTGCCGTGTCGGTCAGGGTGAAGTTGATGGTGACCGTGGCGTCAGGGCCGTGGTAGTTCGAGTACCGGTATTCGCCGTGCGCCCCCGACGTGTTGCAGCCCACGGTGCCGCTGGTCGTTTCTGCGTTGGCGGGTGTCGCCGTGGTGAGCGCGAGAGAGACGGCTCCCAGTGCGGCTGCGGTCGTGAGGGTGAGTTTTGTGCGCATGTCGCTTCCTTGTGCCGGCTGCCTGGACCCTGCTGATCGTTTCTCTCTCCAGAATCCGGAACCAGTAGACTTTCGGTCTACTGTTCGAATAGTCTGCCCAGGTTTATCCGCTACAGCAGGTTCAGGAACTCCGTCACCGTGGTCGTCATCGCCTCGCGCGCCCGCGTCAGGTACTTCCGCGGGTCGACCGTGTGCGGGTCGGTCGTGAGGAAGTCGCGGACGGCGCCGGTGAAGGCGGTGTTCAGGGCCGTGCCGACGTTGATCTTGGTCATGCCCGCGGTGACGGCCGCGCGTATCTCGGTGTCCGGGACGCCGGAGGAGCCGTGCAGGACCAGGGGGACCGGGACGGCGTCGCGGAGGGCGGCGATCAGGGTGTGGTCGAGGCTCGCGGTGCGTTCGGTCATCGCGTGCGAGGAGCCGACGGCGACCGCGAGGGCGTCGACAGACGTGTCGGCGACGTAGGCGGCGGCCTCGGCCGGGTCGGTGCGGACGCCCGGCGCGTGGGCGTCGAGCGGGGGTTCGCCGTCCTTGCCGCCGACCTTGCCCAGTTCCGCCTCGATCCAGATGCCGCGCTGCCGTCCCCAGCGGACCGCCTCGGCCGTGGCCTTCACGTTCTCGCCGTACTCCAGCTTGCTGGCGTCGAACATGACGCTGCCGAAGCCCTCGGTGTGCGCCAGGCGCAGCAGTTCGGCCGATTCGACGTGGTCGAGATGGAGGGCGAGCGGGGCTCGGGAGGCGCGGGCGACGGCGGCGGTGGCGGCGGCGATGGCGGTGAGGCCGCCGTGGAACTTCACCGCGTTCTCGGAGATCTGGAGCACCGCGGGACGGCCGGCGCGTTCGGCGCCCGCCGCGATGGCCTCGGCGTGTTCGAGGGTGATGACGTTGAAGGCGGCGAGTCCGGTGCCCTGGGCGCGGGCTTCGGTGACGAGGTCGCCGGTGCGGACGAGTGGCATGTGCGTTCCCCAATTCCCTGGCCCTAAGGGCCCGTTCGTACTGCGGTACGCGCCGGGCCCGGGGGCCCGGCAGGTCTGGGGCGGCGCCGGGGGGCCGTCGGCTAGGCCGCGGCGGCGTGCTCGCGCACGGTGACCCGGGGCAGCAGCGACGCGTAGGCGGCGGCGTCGAACTCGCCCGCCACCGGGGAGAGCACGGTCGCGGCCGAGAGGGCGACGGCGTGCGCGAGCCGGGTGGGCCAGTCGGTGCCGTCGACGAGGCCCGCGAGGAGGGCGGCGACGACGGAGTCGCCCGCGCCGGTGGGGTTGCCCTGGACGGGGGCGGGCGGGGTGGCCTGCCAGGCGCCGTCCGGGGTGGTGGCGAGCAGGCCGTCCCGGCCGAGCGAGGCGACGACGGCGTGCGCGCCGCGGCGGCGGGCGTCGCGGGTGGCGTCGTGCGGTTCGCGGGAGCCGGTGAGCTGGGCGAGTTCGGCGGCGTTGGGCTTGATCAGGTCGGGGCGGGCGGCGATGCCGCGGCGCAGGGGTTCACCGCTGGTGTCGAGCAGCACCGGGACGGCGGCGGCGCGGGCGAGCCGGACGAGTTCGGCGTACGCGCCGACGTGGATGCCCGGCGGCAGGCTGCCGCACAGCGCCACCGCCCGGGCCTCGCCGAGGAGTTCGGTGAAGCGGCGGGTGAACGCGGCCCATTCGCCGGGGCTGATGACCGGGCCCGGTTCGTTGAGCTGGGTGGTGTCGCCGGTGGCGGCGTCGACGACGGCGACGGTGCGGCGGGTGGCGCCGGAGACCGGGACCAGGGCGTCGGACACCGGGTGGCCGGCGGTGCTGCGGGCGAGCAGGTCGCGCACGGTGGCGCCGGTCGGGCCGCCCGCGAAGCCGGTGACGACGGTCCGGTGGCCGAGGGCGCCGAGCACCCGGGCGACGTTCAGGCCCTTGCCGCCGGGGCGTTCGATGACCTGGGTGACGCGGTGACTGGCGTGCGGGTGGAGGGCGGGGACGCGGTAGGTGAGGTCCAGGGCGGTGTTCAGGGTGACTGTGAGGATCATCAGGTCCCGCCCCCTTGCCCGTCCGTTCGCGTCGTGTCCCTGTTCGGCGCCCTGATCATGCCAAACGGAAGGCGGTTGGCCCAGACCCTGGGACCGACCGCCTTCCGTTCGTGCGGGGATTCGCGCCGGATTCGGCCGAGTTCGGGATCGGCCGAGTTCGGGATCAGCCGAGTTCGGGCTCCACGATCCAGGCGCCCTTGCGCATGACGCCCTTGAGCTCGAAGTCCGCGTCGAGGACGACGAGGTCGGCGTCCTTGCCCGGCTCCAGGGAGCCGACCTTGTCGTACACGCCGAGCAGCTTCGCCGGGTTGGCGGAGATGGCCTGGACGACGGATTCGACGGGCAGCTTGTCGATGGTCGCGGCGCGCTTGAAGGCGCGGTCGAGGGTGAGGGTGGAGCCGGCGATGGAGCCGCCCTCGACGAGCCGGGCCACGCTGTCCTTCACCTCGACGGCGAGCGGGCCGAGCATGTAGTTGCCGTCGCCGAAGCCGGCGGCGTCCATGGCGTCGGTGATGAAGGCGACGCGGTGCGGGCCCGCGTGGTGGAAGGCGAGTTCCAGGGCGGCCGGGTGGAGGTGGGTGCCGTCGTTGATGAGCTCGACGGTGATCCGCTCGTCCTCCAGGAGCGCGGCGATGGGTCCTGGCGCGCGGTGTCCGAGTGCGGGCATCGCGTTGTAGAGGTGGGTGGCGACGGTGGCGCCCGCGTCGATGGCGGCCTGGGTCTGCTCGTAGCTGGCGTCGGTGTGGCCGATGGCGGCGATCACGCCGTGCTCGGCGAGCAGCCGTACGGAGTCGATGCCGCCGGGCAGCTCGGTGGCGAGGGTGACCATCCGGGCGTGGCCGCGGCCCGCGTCGATGAGCTTGCGGACCTCGGCGGGGTCGGGGTCGCGCAGCAGGGTCTCGTCGTGGGCGCCCTTGCGGCAGGGGGAGATGAACGGGCCCTCGAAGTGGAGGCCCGCGAGGTCGCCCTGTTCGGCGAGCTCGGAGAGGAGCCCGGCGCGCTGGACGAGGAAGTCCATCTCGCCGGTCACGAAGGACGCGACGACGGTGGTGGTGCCGTGCAGCCGGTGGGTGTGGATGCCGGTGAGGACGTCGTCGACGGTGCCGGAGGTGAAGGACGCGCCGCCGCCGCCGTGGTTGTGCATGTCGACGAAGCCGGGCACCAGCCAGTGGCCGGAGAGGTCGAGGGCGGGGGTGTCGGCGGGTGCGCTGCCGGCGATCTTCCCGTTCTCGACGATCACCCGTCCGTTCTCGACGATCCCGGTCGGCAGCACCACACGGGCCCCGGCGAGAACTGTGGAAACGGCCATCAGGCGGATACCTCCGAGTCGGTGGGGCGGTCGGTGGGGGCGGTGGGGTGGTCGGTGTCGCTGTGGGTTTCGCTCTGGGTGTCGCTGGGGGTGCTGCTGTCGGTGCCGCCGTCGGTGGTCCGGGCCGTGGGGGGCTCGGGGGTGCCGGTGGCGAGCAGGTCCCAGGCGAGCAGGCCCGCGCCCAGGCACCCGGCGGTGTCCCCGAGGGCCGCCGGGACGATGGCGGGCAGTTTCTGGAACGTGACGCGCTCCTCCACCGCGGCCCGCAGGGGTGTGAACAAGGTTTCCCCGGCCTCGGCCAGTCCGCCACCGATGATGAGGGTGCGGGGGTCCAGCAGGGTGAGCGCGGTGACCAGGCCGTCGGCGAGGGCGTCGACGGCGGTCTGCCAGACGGCGACGGCGGCCGGGTCGCCGGATTCGACGGCCTTGGCGCAGTCGGCGGCGTCGGCCTCGGGGTCGCCGGAGGCGTCGGCCCATGCCTGGGAGACGGCGGAGGCGGAGGCGTAGCGCTCCAGGCAGCCGCGCTGGCCGCAGGCGCAGTCGACGCCGCCGGGGCGGACCACGATGTGGCCGATCTCGCCCGCGTAGCCGTGGGCGCCGGGTTCGATCGTGGAGCCGATGCCGATGGCTCCGGCGATGCCGGTGCCGAGCGGGACGAAGAGGAAGCGGTCGGCGCCGTGGCCCGCGCCGATCCGGCCTTCGGCGAGGCCGCCGGTGCGGACGTCGTGGCCGAGGGCGACGGGGAGGCCGCCGAGGCGTTCGCTGAGCAGGGCGCGCAGCGGGACGTCGCGCCAGCCGAGGTTGGCGGCGTAGACGGCGATGCCGTGTGCGGCGTCGATGATGCCGGGGACGGCGACTCCGGCGGCCGTGGCGGGCTCGCCGTACCGCTCCTGTCCGAGGGCGTGCAGCTCGGCGGCGAAGTCGAGGATGGTCCCGACGACCGCTTCGGCGCCGCGCTCGCGTCCGGTGGCCCGCCGCGCCTCGTGCAGCAGGGTGCCGTCCGCCCCGACGAGGGCGGCCTTCATGCCGGTGCCGCCCACATCGAGGGCGATGACGTGTCTCACGGGCACAGTCTCGCGCGAGATGACCCGAAAGGTCTAGTCCACTGCGGGGGATTGTTGCGCGCGGATACAAATTCGGGGAGGGGTGGGGCGGGGGAGAGGTGCGAGCGGTACGGCCGTACGGCGGACGCGCGGGGCCGGTACGGGGCCGGTACGGCGGCGGAATCCCGGTGCCGGGGCGGTCGTACGGGTTCTCGGGCGGTGGCGGTACGGGGCCGGGCCCGGGTGGGCCGGGCGCCGTGAGGGCGCCCGGCCGGGTGGCGAGGCTCACGCCCGCGGGCCCGCGCCCGAGGGCGTGGCCCGCGGGCTCAGGGCCTGCGGGAGCGTGCGGGACCCGCGCGGCACCCCGCCCCGCCCCCCTCGCTCACGCCTCCGGCGTCAGGATCACGCTCCGGTTCAGGTTGCGCGGGCGGTCCGGGTTCAGGCCGCGGGACTCGGCGACCGTGACCGCGAGGCGCTGGGCGCGGACCAGGGCGGCCAGCGGGTCGGAGTCCGGGTGGGTGACCAGGGCGCCGCCGACCCCGGCGACCTCGGCCGCCAGGCCCTCCGGCAGCTCGCCGAAGACCCAGGCGACCCGGCCGGGCGCGGTGATCGCGATCGGGCCGTGGCGGTACTCCATCACCGGGTACGCCTCGGTCCAGGCCCCGGCCGCCTCGCGCATCTTCAGGGCGGCCTCCTGGGCGAGCCCGTACGTCCAGCCGCGGCCGAGGAAGGTCCACTGCTCGGCGCCGAGCACGGCCTCCGGCAGCGGCTCGGTGAGCGCGAGCTCGGCGTCGTCGGCCGCCTCGGCGACCGGCTTCAGGCCGGGCAGCTCGCCGAGTCCGGCCCGCAGGAAGGCGAGCGCGGTGGTGGCGAAGCGGGTCTGGACGACCGACTCCTCGTCGGCCCAGTCGAGCACCGCGACGGTGTCGGCGAGCTCCATCACCGGCGTCTTCGGGTCGGCGGTGACCGCCACCGTCGGTATCCGGCCGCGCAGCGCGCGGAGCAGGTCGAGCACCTCGGTGGTGGTGCCGGAGCGGGTGATCGCGACGACCCGGTCGTACGGGCGGCCGACCGGGAACTCCGAGGAGGCGAAGGCGTCGGTCTCGCCGAGCCCGGCGGCCTCGCGCAGCGCCGCGTAGGCGATCGCCATGAACCAGGAGGTGCCGCAGCCGGTGACGGCGACGCGCTCACCGGGCCGGGGCAGCCCGTCGAAGTCGGCGGCGGCCTCGGCGGCGCGCCGCCAGAGGGCCGGCTGGGTGGCGATCTCGGCGGCGGTGAGGGATGCGGAAGCGAAGGGCTGCGCGGAGCTGGAGGTGCGGGACATGCTCGGCGACTCCTATGGGGTCGGATTGGTTCAGACCAACGGGGAATCCTGGCAGGGGTTTTCGGTCTCTCGCCAGGTGGCTGCCGGTCCCTGGCAGCTCGTGCATAGCAGGGCGGGGAGTCCCGGGTGCGAGGCGTTGCGGAAGCGATACGCAACTGGTGTAGACCTCCAGTGATCAACCGGGAGAAACTTACGGCCGAACGATGCCTCGACGACGAGCAAAGGGTGGGTTACGGCTGTGCAGCGGCGACGATTCATAGGACTGGCCGCGGCGGCCACCGCAGTCGGAATGACCGCCGGCCTCTCCGGCTGCGGCACCCTCGGCGGTGACAGCGGCGATGTCACCCTCAAGCTGGTGGCCGCCGACTACGACCTCACCGGCGGGGATTCGACCAAGAAGTACTGGGACGGCCTCGTCGCCGCCTTCACGGCGAAGAACCCCGGCATCAAGGTCCAGGTCCAGATCGAGTCCTGGAACGACGTCGACCGCAAGGTCGCCGAGCTGGTGAAGGCCGGTCAGGCCCCCGACATCGCCCAGATCGGCGCCTACGCCGACTACGCGGCGGCCGACCAGCTGTACTCCGCCGACGAACTGCTCTCCATCCCGGTGCAGGCCAACTTCCTGGCCCCGCTGGTCGACGCGGGCGAGTACAAGCGGACCCAGTACGGCCTGCCGTTCGTCGCCTCCACCCGGCTGCTCTTCTTCAACCAGGACCTGTTCGACAAGGCGGGCGTCGACGAAGCGCCCACCACCTGGGACGAACTGGCCGCCGCCGCCCAGAAGCTGGAGAAGAAGGGCGTCACCTACCCCTTCGCGCTGCCGCTCGGGCCCGAGGAGGCGCAGGCCGAGACGCTGATGTGGCTGCTCAGCGGTGGCGGCGGCTACCTCGACGGCACCGGCCACTACGACCTCGACTCCGAGGCCAACATCCGCACCTTCGACTGGCTGCGCAAGAACCTGGTCGCCAAGGGCCTCACCGGCCCGACCGCCCCCGGCAAGCTCAACCGCAAGGACGCGTTCGCCGCGTTCGCGCGCGGCGAGGTCGGCATGCTCAACGGCCACCCCTCGCTGATGCAGGAGGCCGCCAAGAAGGGCGTCAAGGTCGGCAAGATCGCGCTGCCCGGCACCGACGGCAAGGCGAAGGCCACCATGGGCGTCGCCGACTGGATCATGGGCTTCAAGCAGAACGGCCACCGCAAGGAGGTCGGCGCGTTCCTCGACTTCGTCTTCAGCGACGAGAACGTGCTCAAGTTCGCCGGCGACAACCAGCTGCTCCCCGCCACCATCTCGGCCTCCGCCACCATGCAGTCCGACCCCAAGTCGGCCGACCTGCGCGAGTTCCTGGAGGCGCTGCCGGACTCCCAGCTGCCGCCGGTCGGCAAGACCTCCTGGGCGCAGGTCAGCAGCAAGGTGAAGCAGGACATCGGCAAGGCGGTCGACCCGGCGGGCAAGCCGTCGGACGTGCTGACCAAGCTGGCCCGGCAGGCCGCGGCGGCCGAGAGCGCCGAGTAGCGCCGAGCAGCGCGGTACGGGCCCCGGGTGCGGGGCCGCGGCGGCCGGAGCGCCGACCGTCAGCGGCGCCGCATAAATTGGTCTGTATGACGACTGAACCCGGCGAGCCGGAGCCGCTCGGGGAACGGGAGCGGGCCGTTCTCGCCATGGAAGGGCGCTCCTGGCCCGGTCCCGGCGCCAAGGAGCGGGCCGTGCGCGAGCGCCTCGGCCTCTCCGCGACCCGCTACTACCAGCTGCTCAACGCGCTGCTCGACGATCCGCGGGCGCTGCGCCACGACCCGGTCACGGTGAACCGGCTGCGCCGGGTCCGCGCCGAGCGGCGTCGGCGCCGCTGACGCCGGGGGCGTACCT
The DNA here is from genome assembly GCF_044748125.1 of Streptomyces sp. NPDC090025. Taxonomy (NCBI): domain Bacteria; kingdom Bacillati; phylum Actinomycetota; class Actinomycetes; order Kitasatosporales; family Streptomycetaceae; genus Streptomyces; species Streptomyces sp. NPDC090025. The sequence goes on from NZ_JBIVFL010000001.1 coordinate 129,995, forward strand.
CGGTAGGGTCGTGAACATGGTCAGCAGCCTGCCGCACCCGACCACGGCCGCCGGTCGCGACGGTCTCGCCGCGCTCCTCGCGCGGCCGGAGAAGGCCGTCGTCGCCCTCGACTTCGACGGGACGCTCGCCGAGATCGTCCCCGACCCCGAGCGGGCCAGGGCGCATCCCGGCGCCGTGCCCGCGCTCGCCGCCCTCGCCCCCGAGGTGGCCTCCGTGGTGGTGGTCACCGGCCGCCCTGCCGGAGTGGCCGTACGGTACGGGGGCCTCGCCGGGGTCCCCGGCCTTGAGCACCTGGTGGTCCTCGGGCATTACGGCGCCGAGCGCTGGGACGCCGTCACCGGCACCGTGCGGGCCGCCGCCCCGCACCCCGGGGTCGCCTCGGTCCGCGCCGAGCTGCCCGGGTTCCTGGACCGGATCGGGGCCTGGCCCGGCACCTGGATCGAGGAGAAGGGCCGCGCGGTCGCCGTCCACACCCGGCGCGCCGCCGACCCGCAGGGCGCGTTCGAGGCCCTGAAGGGCCCGCTCGGCGACCTCGCCGCCCACCACGGCCTGGTCCTTGAGCCGGGCCGGATGGTCCTGGAGCTGCGCCCGCCGGGCATGGACAAGGGCGTCGCCCTGATCGACCACGTCCGGTCGGTCGGCGCGGGCGCGGTCCTCTACGCGGGCGACGACCTGGGCGACCTGCCCGCCTTCGCGGCCGTGGACCGGCTGCGCGCCGACGGCGTCCCCGGGCTGCTCGTCTGCTCGGCCTCCAGCACCGAGTCCGTCCCCGACCTCGCGGCCCGCGCCGACCTCACGGTGCCGGGCCCGGCGGGCGTGGTGGAGCTGCTCGCCGGGCTCGCGGCGGCGGTCGGTCGGGGTGCGGGCGGTCAGGGGGCGGGTCAGGGGGCCGGTCAGGGGGCGTAGAAGCCCTGGATGTCGGCGATGACGTCGACGCCGCCCGCGTGGTTGTAGAGGGTGACCTTGCCGTCCTTCACCGGCACGACGACGAGGTTGGACACGGTCTGTCCGGCCCGCACGTTGACGTTCGACGTCGTCGGCCGTGGTGTCCCGTACGGGTAGGCGCTGATGTATGTGCCGGTGCTCGCGCCGGTCGCTGTCACGTTCATGACGACGGCCGTCGCCCCGGTCGCGGGGACGCCGCCCCGCCCGGCGACGGTCAGCGTGACGGTCCGTCCGGCGCCGAGCTTGCCCTTGGGGGCGCCGGTGCCGGTGCGGGTGTCGAGGGAGCGGCTGGGCGCGAGGGGCTTGAAGAGCGCGCCGACCGGCTCGGAGGTGTAGTACCCGGCGAGGTCGACGATGACGTCGGCGGCGCCGGTGTGGTTCACGACGTTGACGACGTCGTCGTAGACGCCGGGCTTCACCACGGCGAGGTTGGACACGGTCTGCCCGGGGAGCAGGGTGAGCGTGCTGCCGTCCGCGCGGTCCCCGAACGCGGTCACGTACGTCGGCTTGGTCGCGCCGGTCGCCGTGACGTGCACGAGCACGGCCGTCACCCCGGTCTTCGGCAGGCCGCCGGTGCCCGAGGCCACGAACTCCGGCCAGTGGTAGTCGTCAGCCTTGTGTTTGGGGGCGCCCAGGCCGGTGCGGGTGTCGATGACACGGGTCGGCTTCAGCGGCTGGAAGCGGTCGCGCCCGGTGTCCGCGGTGAAGTATCCGGAGACGTCGGCGACCAGGTCGGCGGAGCCCGCGTGGTTGGCGAAGGTGACCTTGCCGTCCTTGACGGGGACGGTCACCAGGTTGGACACGGCCCGCCCGGCGGGCACGTTGACGTTGGACGCGTTGGGGCGGGCGGTGCCCGCCGGGTAGGCGGTGACGAAGGTGTTCGCGGTGGCGTTGACGACGGTCAGGTTCAGGGTCACGGCCGTCGCGTCGGACGGGACGGCCCCGCGTCCGGCGACCTGGAGGGTGACCGTGCCGTTGGCGCCGACCTTCCCCCGGCGCACGCCCGTCCCGTAGCGCGTGTCCAGGAAGCGGGTGGGCTCCATCACCTGGTACGTGTCCGAGGCCGCCGAGGCTCCGCCGATGAGGGCGACGTCACCGGACTGCCGGAGTTCCGGGCCGACGCCGTCGGCGGGGGTGGCGGTCAGGGTCCAGGTGTACCGGCCGTTCGGCATCAGCCGCCCGGACGCGTCGGTGCCGGGCCACGGGACCCGCACCGTGCCCCGGGCGTCCTTGCCCGTGCGCAGCTCGTGCACGGCGCCGGTGGCGAGGTGACGGACCGTCATGACCCAGCTGCCGACCGGCTTGCTGACGGCGACCGCCGTCAGATCGGCGTAGAAGTTCCTGGCGTCCACGACGGAGGGCCGTTCGGCGGTTCCCAGCGTGGTGAGCGGCTGGGAGGCGATGCCGGTCGGCACGACGTGGGTCCGTTCGGTGGCGTCGACGTAGGCCAGGTTGGCGCCGTTCCGGTCGACGGTCCAGCGGACGTGGCGCTGGTCGGCGCCCGTCGCCGGCAGCTCGCCCACCACCCGGTCGACCGGGTGTGCCGGGTCCGCGCCGGTGAGGACCAGCGTGCCCGCCGCCTTGTCGTGCGTGACGACGAAACCGTCCCCGAGCAGGCTCTCGCCCGCCGGTACCGGCCGCGAGACCTTCGCCGTACGGTCGTAGACCCCGGCCGGTCCCGCCGCGCCGCAGCTCCAGTAGAGCCAGCGGCCCGCCGCCTGGGTCTCCTTGACGACGCAGGGCGCCCCGGTGGCCACGGTCTCCACGGTCCTGCCGGTCGTGAGGTCCTTGGCGGTCAGGACTCCGTTCGTGGTGCCCGCCGTCCACAGGCGGCCGTTCCACAGCGCGGCCGCCCCCGGCACCCGTTCGTCCACGATCTGCCCGGCGGAGTAGGTGATCTGCCGGGCGGGCGAGCCCGCGGCGCCCGGCACGTACTGGACGGTTTCGTCGCCGTTGACGTCGACGATCCGGCTGCCCGTGGCGAGGTTCAGCGGCCGGCTCGACCGGTGGAGACCGGTTCCGAAGTACCCCTGGCGTTCGCTGGTCGAGTCGACCTCGGCGCGCCGCAGGTAGCGTCCGTCGCCGGTCGCCCGCAGCTGGGCGCACGCGAGGTCGGCGTCGCCCGAACAGACGGGGAGGCTCTCGGTGAGCCACTCGGAGGGTCCGTACGTCGGCGTTCCCGTGGCGCTGAGCTTCCGCTCCCTGAGGGAGGGCCGCACCGGGTCGCGGTCGTCGACGGTCGCCAGCTTGCCGTGGGTGAGGGTGATGCCCTGGACGTGCGCCGGCCGGTAGAACCGGGTCAGGGTGGTCACCACCGGCTTGCCCGACGCGTCAGCGGTGATCCGCTGCACTCCCCAGTCGACGTGCTCGTCCCCGCCGGCACCCGTGGTGCCGGTGGCGACGGCGGTGCCGCCGGGGCCGGAAGCCAGCCCTTCGGTGGCCTTGGTGAGCAGGGTGACGGCGGGGCCGCCCGCGATCGGGACCCCTTCGACGCCGCCGCGCGAGCGGTAGACCAGCCAGTCGCCGACCACGGCGAGGTGATGCAGCAGCCCGCGGGCCGTGGTGGTCACGGGTACCTCGGCCCAGGGGGCGGAGGGGGCGGTGCGCGAGCCGACGAGCACGGTGCGGACGGCCTCGTCGGAGCTGTACACGGCGATGTGCTCGGGCGAGAGCTTCACCCGCCCGTAGCCCATGGGCAGCGCCGGGGTGACGCCTTCGACCCGGCCGGTCCGCTGGGAGACGAGGACCAGGTGGCGGGTGCCGTCCTCGGCCGTCGATTCGAACATCAGGGAGGTGTCGTCGCCCCCCACGACCACGCCCAGCTTCGTGCCGCCGGGCAGGCCGGTGACGGTGAGCTCGCGGACCGTGCCGTCGGCGAGGAGCGACAGCGGGTGCGGCTCGTACGTGGTCGTCCCGTCCGGACGGGTGAGGACCCGGTACGCGAACACGGTGGAGCCGAAGATCTTCGGGGTCATGGCGGAGGCCGTGTAGCCGTCCGGGAGGGGGTAGACGCGCACGCCGCCGTACGGGTCGCGCAGCTCGATCTCGTTGTCGCGAGGGAAGGCCAGGGTGTCGGTGGCGGTGCCCTGCGTCAGGTACCGGGGATCGGCGGGCATCGGCACGGTCAGGGTCGTGCCGTCGGAGTACCGGGTCCACTGGACCAAGCCCTTGCCGCGCTCGTCGTAGCGGAAGACTCCTTCGCGGCCGACGCTGTCGGCCTGAGAAAGACGGGAGTACTCCGCCCTGACCGGCCAGCCGAACTTCGGCGCGTTGAAGTACGGCGGCGGCACCACTACTTCCTGCGGTGCCGGTGCCGGCTCCGCCGCCGCCGTTCCGGCGAGCGGCGTGAGGCCGCCCCCCACCGCCAGGGCGAACGCCGTCGCGGCGACCGCCGCGCTCCGCGTCAAGGTACGACGAAACACCAGGAATCCCTCCCCCGAGCCCTGCCGTGCCCCCCACCGCAGGTGGACGGGAGGCTAACAGCCGTCGCGGGGCGGTCCGGTGGGCGGGGTGACCGCTCGGCTAGCCGAGGGCGCGCAGGGCCGCGAGCTGGTCGAGGAACCAGCGGCGCGGGGGGTGGGCGGTCGCGGCGGCGGCCAGTCGTTTGGTGCGGTCGGCCCGGTCGGCCGGGGTCATCGTCAGGGCGCGGTGCAGGGCCTCGGCGGTCTCGGTGACGTCGAACGGGTTGACCGTGAGGGCGTCGGCGCGCAGCTCGTCGTACGCGCCGGCCTCCCGGGACAGGACGAGCGCGCAGCCCTGTTCGGAGACGACGGGGATCTCCTTGGCGACCAGGTTCATGCCGTCGCGGACCGGGTTGACCAGGGCCACGTCGGCGAGCCGGTAGGCGGCGAGGGAGCGGACGAAGTCGTCCTGGACGGAGACCAGGACGGGCTGCCAGTCGGGGGTGCCGAACTCGGCGTTGATCCGCTCGGCGAGGTCGCGGACGTCGGCGGTGTAGGCGCGGTAGACCGCCAGGTCCTGCCGGGAGGGGTAGGCGGAGGCGAGGTGGACGACCCGGCCGTGCCATTCGGGGCGGGTGGTGAGGAGTTCCCGGTAGGCGAGCAGGCCGCGCGGGATGTTCTTGGAGAGTTCGGTGCGGTCGACCCGGACGATGGTGCGGCGGCCGGGGCCGATCTCGGCGCGCAGCGCGGCGAGCCGGTCGTCGACGGCGGGCCGGTGGGCGAGGGCGAGCAGGTCGTCGGCGTCGACGCCGAGCGGGTGGACGGCGACCCGGGCGGCGGCGTCGGCGCGCCGCACAGAGGGGTCGGCGGTGAAGGCGTCGGCCCAGGCCCGGGTGTGGAAGCCGATGTGGTCGGCGCCGAGCATGCCGTCGGCCAGTTCCTGGTGGATGTCGTCGGGGAGCATCGCCAGATAGCCGGGGGAGGCCCACGGGGTGTGGGTGAAGTGCGCGATCCTGAGGTCGGGGCGGCGCGCCCGGAGCTGTCCGGGGACCAGGGCCAGGTGGTAGTCCTGCACGAGGACGGCGGCGCCGTGGGCGGCCGCGTCGGCGAGGGCGTCGGCGAACGCCTGGTTGTAGGCGCGGTAGGAGTCCCAGCGGCGGCGGAAGGCGGCGTCGAAGACGGGCTCGCGCGGGATGTCGTACAGGTGGTGGTGGAGGAACCACAGCACCGAGTTGGCGATGCCGTTGTAGGCGTCGGCGTACACCTCGGGCGGGATGTCGAGCATCCGGACGCCGGGTTCGGCGACGCCCCGGCGGACGGCCTCGCGGTCGCCGTCGCCGAGCGCGGCGCACACCCACAGGGTGTCGTCGGATCCGCCGGTCCCGCCGCCGGTCCCGTCGCCCGTGCCTTCGGCGGTGACGGCGGACAGGCCGGAGACGAGCCCGCCGCCACCGCGCCGGGTGTCGAGCGAGCCGTCGTCGCGGACGGTGTACGAGACCGGGCCGCGGTTGGACGCGACGAGGACGGTAGCCATACGAGCCATACGGCGTACCTAGCCCGGACCGTAAACGCTCAAACGTACGGAATCGGACACCCGGCGGGGTGCCCGATTCCGTACGCGGGGCTCAGTACTCCTGGCGGCGGCGGGACCGTACGGCCGCCCTGGCCACCAGGCCGGTCGCGACCAGGGCCGCGGCGAGCGCGCCGAGCAGCCAGAGCCGTTCGCCGTTCGAGCCGGTCTCGGCCATCTCGCCGCCGTCGCCGCCGTCCCCGCCGGGGTGGGAGCCGTCGCCGGGGCCGCCCGGGTGCGGTCCGGTGGACGGTGTGGGGTCGGACGGCGGGTCGGACGGCGTGCCGGGGTGCGAGGCGGACGGGCCGGGCGAGGACGGCGACGGGTCCGGCGAGGTCGGCGGGCTGGGGTGGGTCGGCGGGCTGAGCACCGGGGCGACGCCGCAGGCCGGGTCCTCGCTGGTGGGTCCGCAGTTGGAGCGCGGTGACTGGACCTCGACGCTGTTGGGCAGCTTGCCGTCGCCCTTCACCGGGTCGTCGATCTTCACCGAGTAGGTGATGGTGGCCTTCTTCCCGGCCGGGATGTCACCCGCGTAGGTGATCTTCGGGGAGGTCCAGGTGACCTTGCCGAGGTCGGTCTTGGCGTCGGCGAGGTACTTGCCGTCGTCGAGGTTGCCGGTCAGGTCGTCGCTGAAGCGCGCGCCCGGGTAGTCGAGGCCGCTGATGTTCTCGGCGGTGACGGTGTACGTGACGGTGTCGCCCGGCTTCACCTTCTGCGGGCTGGCCTTCTTGGTGACCACCAGGTCGGGCACGGGCACGGACAGCGCGAGCGCCGAGGGCACGTAGGTGTCGCCCTTGGTGGAGAAGGTCAGTTCGGCGGAGGTGGCGCCGACCGGGATCGCGGCGTCCGGGAGGTCGAACTCCTCGGCGTCGATCGACAGGTTGTTGACCAGGTCCGGGTCGACGGCGCCGTCGCTGGCGCTGATGAAGAAGTTCCTGGTGTTGCCGGTGTGCGGCTGGACGACGTTCTGGCCGTCGACGAGGAAGCGGTCGCCGGGGGTGTTCCAGTCGCCCTCGTACGCGGTGACACCGGCCCGCGGGATGCCCTGGGTGCGGTAGAAGCCGTCGACGGTGACGGTGGTCGCGGGCGAGGTGGAGCGCTGCAGCACGTGGCCGCCGTACACGTACACGTTGCGGCGCTCGGGCGCGTACGTGGCGTTCGGGCCGGGGAACCTGTAGACGACGGTCAGCGACCAGCCGGCCACGCAGCCCCGCCCGCTCGGCGCCCAGACGCCGCCGACGGCGACCGGGGTGTCGCCGCTCGCGGCGGCGAAGGCGGCGGTGACGTCGGACTCGCCGGTGTAGTAGTGCGGGCCGCCGGTGGTGGCCGGGTCGGTGACCATGTGGTCGATCGACACCGGGGTCACGGCGCCCGCGCCGACCTTGATCTTCGGGGCGGTGGTGGCGTGGTCGCCGGGGGACGGCGACACGTCGGCGCCGGAGATGTCGCAGCGGGCCAGCTGGGCACCGCTCGGCCCCCGGTAGGTGCCGTCGTTGCCGCCCCAGAACAGCCGCGCGTACACGACGGTCGCACCGGGCGGGATCTCGACCTTCCCGGTGCTCGACCCCAGGTCGCCGCCCATGCCCGCGGTGTCGATCCGCCGCATGTCGAAGGTGTTGTTGTTGTCCGAGCCCTGCCCCGAGCCGGCGGTCTTGCAGCGGGCCGCCATGTCGGCGGGGGCGGTGGGACAGCCGATGACCGTGTTGCCGATGGTGATGAAGTCGCCGTACAGCGACTCGTCGTAGCGCTTGCCGAACGGCTCGACGACATCGGCCGCCGCCGGGCCCGCTCCGGTGAGGGAGAGCGCCCCGGCGGCGAGGCCGAGCGTGGCCAGCAGGATTCCCGGAGTTCTGAACCGCGTGAAGGTGAACCGCTTGAAGGTGAACCGCATGAACCGCATGGAACGGAAATTTAGGCAGAAAGGCGCATTATTCGGTGTACGCCACGCCTGGCGTGTCCACGCTGTGCGTCGGCCGGGGCGCCCTGCCCTGCCGTACGACTCACGGCCGTACGACTCACGTCCGTACGTCTCACGCCACGCTGCGCCGCTCCTCGTACTCCGCGATCTCCGTCATCGGCGGCCGCTCCTCGGTGTCGACCGGGTGGGTGCGCGGCACGAAGCCGTCCGCGCCGCGCTCGAACTGGGTCAGCTCGGGCCGCACCAGATGGCCGCGGGACAGCCGTACCTGCGCCGTCCGGTAGATCGCCGCCGCCATCCGGCCGAGCGCCTGCCCGTCCTGGTGCCGGTGCTTGCGCACCCCGACGTCCACCTGGGCGAGCGCGTCGAGGCCCACCGTGTGCAGCGCGTCGACCAGCAGGCCCAGCTCCACTCCGTAACCGACGGGGAACGGCAGCCGTTCGAGCAGCGAGCGGCGCGCCGCGTACTCGCCGCCCAGCGGCTGGACGAAACCGGCGAGCGGCGGCCAGTGCAGATTGAGCAGCGGGCGGGCCACCAGCTCCGTCACCCGGCCGCCCTGACCTGGGGTGTCGCCGAGCGGGCGGTCGTACATGGCCTTCACGAAGGCCACGTCGGGGTCGGTGAGCAGCGGGCCGACGATGCCGGTCACGAAGTCGGCGGAGAAGTCCCTCAGGTCCGCGTCCACGAAGCAGACGATGTCCCCGCTGGTCACCAGGAGTGACCGCCACAGCACCTCGCCCTTGCCGGGCACGGCCGGTATCCGGGGCAGGATCGCGTCCCTGGCCACCACCCGCGCCCCGGCCGCCGCGGCGACCTCCGCCGTCCGGTCGGTGGAGCCCGAGTCGATCACCACCAGCTCGTCGACCAGCGGCACCGCCTCGGTCATCAGCTCGGCCCTGATCGCGGCGACGATCGTGCCGACCGTGGCCTCCTCGTCGAGCGCGGGCAGCACCACGCTGACCGTGGTGCCCCGTTTGGCGGCGAGGATCGCTTCCAGCGGACGGTCGGCCACGGACCAGGACCGCCGGTCCAGCCAGCGCTCCACTTCTTCCAGCAACGTGATCTCCATCTCGCGGTTCGGACGCGCGTCTCCACCATCGAAGGCTTCGGTTACAGTCTTGAACAACGCGGATGCCCGATGCATGTCGGGGTGCCGACCGCGTTCCACAATCGAATACCGCTCATCCAGAGGGGCAGAGGGAAACGGCCCGTTGAAGCCCCGGCAACCCTCCAGTCGGTCATCAGTCTCGTCATCCAGCGAGGTCCCACCGACTAGGGAAGGTGCCAAATCCGTCTCATGGCGAAGTGCGCCATGAGGAAGATGAGGAGAAAGGGCCTCGCCTCCATGGCTGTTCAGACCGTCGCACCCGGAACCACCGCCACCACCCCCGGTACCTCCGGCGCCGTCGACCTCGGTCCCGCTTCCGGACTCTCCTGCCGCGAGTGCGGGGAGACCTTCCCGCTCGGCCCGATCTTCGCCTGCGAGCTGTGTTTCGGCCCGCTCGAAGTGGCGTACGACCTGCCGACCGGTGACCCCGAGGCGCTGCGCAAGCGCATCGAGGCCGGTCCCGCCAACATCTGGCGCTACGCCCCGCTGCTGCCCGTACCGGCCGACGTCGCCGACAAGCCCAACCTGAACCCGGGCTGGACCCACCTGGTCAAGGCCGACAACCTGGCCCGCGAGCTCGGTGTCGAGCCCGGCAAGCTGTTCGTCAAGGACGACTCCGGCAACCCGACCCACTCCTTCAAGGACCGGGTCGTCGCCCAGGCCATCGAGGCCGCCCGCGCCTTCGGCTTCACCACCCTGTCCTGCTCCTCCACCGGCAACCTGGCCGGCGCGGTCGGCGCCGCCGCCGCCCGGGCCGGCTTCCGCTCCTGCGTGTTCATCCCGCACGACCTGGAGCAGGGCAAGGTCGTGATGGCCGCGGTGTACGGCGGCGACCTGGTCGCCATCGAGGGCAACTACGACGACGTCAACCGCTTCTGCTCGGAGCTCATCGGCGACCCGCTGGGCGAGGGCTGGGGCTTCGTCAACGTCAACCTGCGCCCGTACTACGGAGAGGGCTCCAAGACCCTCGCGTACGAGATCTGCGAGCAGCTCGGCTGGGTGATCCCGGACCAGCTGGTCATCCCGATCGCGTCAGGATCCCAGCTCACCAAGATCGACAAGGGTCTGCAGGAGCTCATCAAGCTGGGCCTGGTCGAGGACAAGCCGTACAAGATCTTCGGCGCCCAGGCCGAGGGCTGCTCCCCGGTGTCCGCCGCCTTCAAGGCCGGGCACGACGTGGTGCGCCCGCAGAAGCCGAACACCATCGCCAAGTCGCTGGCGATCGGCAACCCGGCCGACGGCCCGTACGTCCTCGACATCGCGCGCCGCACCGGCGGCGCCGTGGAGGACGTGAACGACGAGCAGGTCGTCGAGGCGATCCGGATCCTGGCCCGTACCGAGGGCATCTTCGCGGAGACCGCGGGCGGCGTGACCGTCGGCGTGACGAAGAAGCTCGTCGAGAACGGTCTCCTGGACCCCTCCCTCACCACCGTCGTCCTCAACACCGGCGACGGCCTCAAGACCCTGGACGCGGTGGCCGAGGGCGCGCAGGCGACCGCCACCATCCGCCCGAGCCTGGACGCGTTCCGCGACGCGGGCCTGGCCCACTGAACCGCCGTACCTCCGAAGCTCCGAAAGGCGCGAGACCCATGGCCGTGAACGTCCGCATCCCCACCATCCTCCGCACCTACACCGGCGGTCAGGCCGAGGTCGCCGCCGAGGGCGGCACCCTCGCCGAGGTCATCGCCGACCTGGAGAAGAACCACACGGGCATCGCCGCCCGCGTCCTGGACGACCAGGGCAAGCTGCGCCGCTTCGTGAACGTGTACGTGAACGACGACGACGTGCGCTTCGAGCAGGGCCTGGAGACGGCCACGCCGGACGGCGCGGGCATCTCGATCATCCCGGCGGTCGCGGGCGGCTGCTGAGCCCCGTCGGTCTGTCGGCCCGTCGGTCCCTCGGCCTGTCTGTTCGGTCTGTCGGTCTGCCCGTCTGTCCGTCTGCCTGTCGGGACCGTCCGACATACCCGTATTGCCACCCGTATTGCCACTGACGTACTCGTCAGTACCCGGAGTATCTGAATTGCCCCTTCCGCGCTAAGAAGCGGAGGGGGCAATTCTGCATGGTTGAGCGCGGTAGAGTTGGGGAAGTCGCCTCCGTCGCGCATGCCAGACGCATATGAGAATGCGTCCGAGCACGACAAGAAGTAGCCAAAGTGCCTTGGTCCCCCCGTGTCTTCTGCGCCTTCTGCGCGTTTTGTCGGGCCCGACTTGCCCCGTGATCCTGGGGATTCTCCCTAATTCCGCTTTCCGGCGTGCCCAGAATTCTCGTCCGATTGACCTGTTGCAGAGGGCAGTTGGACAGATACATTCAGCCGCGGTCGACGCGTTCCGGCGCAGGGTCTGACCCGGGTCCGCGAAGTGCGGATCCGCGCAAGGGCCAGTAATAGGGGAGTTAGGCATGGCTCAGGGCACCGTCAAGTGGTTCAACGCGGAGAAGGGCTACGGCTTCATCGCGGTCGACGGTGGTGCGGATGTTTTCGTCCACTACAGCGCGATCCAGATGGACGGCTACCGCTCCCTCGAAGAGGGTCAGCGGGTGGAGTTCGAGATCTCGCAGGGTCAGAAGGGCCCGCAGGCGGACATGGTCAAGATCGCCGTCTGAGCACGGCGCGATCGGCCGACCGACGCACTTCCAGGCGAAGGGCTCGCTTCCCGAGAGGGGGCGGGCCCTTCGTCCGTGTCCGGGGGTGCGGGGCCCTGGGCCGCGGAGGCTTGTGAGGGGTGGCCCGTGGGGTGGCCCGTGGGGTGGCCGGTGGGGTGGCCCGAGGGGTGCGGATCCTCCTGAGTCGCTTGCACTCTCCTAGGTCGAGTGCTAATCATTGGCGTTAGCACTCTGAAGGTGAGAGTGCTACGAGGATCGGCTGACGAGGTCGCTCACCGAGTGGGGAAGGAACCGCTCGGCGCGTACCGTCCGTCGCGGGCGTCGGCGCGGTCCAGGAGCGTTATCCACCCCATGTCCGGGAGGACCACTTCACATGGCCAAGATCATCGCGTTCGACGAGGAGGCCCGGCGCGGTCTCGAGCGCGGCATGAACCAGCTCGCTGACGCCGTCAAGGTCACCCTCGGCCCGAAGGGTCGCAACGTCGTCCTCGAGAAGAAGTGGGGCGCCCCCACGATCACCAACGATGGTGTCTCCATCGCCAAGGAGATCGAGCTCGAGGACCCGTACGAGAAGATCGGCGCCGAGCTGGTCAAGGAAGTCGCCAAGAAGACGGACGACGTCGCCGGCGACGGTACGACCACCGCCACCGTGCTCGCCCAGGCGCTCGTCCGCGAGGGCCTGCGCAACGTGGCCGCCGGTGCCAACCCGATGGCCCTCAAGCGCGGCATCGAGAAGGCCGTCGAGGCCGTCTCCGGTGCGCTGCTCGACCAGGCCAAGGAGGTCGAGACCAAGGAGCAGATCGCCTCCACCGCCTCCATCTCCGCCGCCGACACCCAGATCGGCGAGCTCATCGCCGAGGCGATGGACAAGGTCGGCAAGGAAGGCGTCATCACCGTCGAGGAGTCGCAGACCTTCGGGCTCGAGCTCGAGCTCACCGAGGGCATGCGCTTCGACAAGGGCTACATCTCGGCGTACTTCGCCACCGACATGGAGCGCATGGAGGCGGCCCTCGAGGACCCGTACCTCCTGATCGTCAACTCCAAGATCTCCTCCGTGAAGGACCTGCTCCCGCTCCTGGAGAAGGTCATGCAGTCGGGCAAGCCGCTGCTGATCATCGCCGAGGACGTCGAGGGCGAGGCCCTGTCGACCCTGGTCGTCAACAAGATCCGTGGCACCTTCAAGTCCGTCGCCGTCAAGGCCCCGGGCTTCGGTGACCGTCGTAAGGCCATGCTGAACGACATCGCCATCCTCACCGGCGGCACGGTCATCTCCGAGGAGGTCGGCCTCAAGCTGGAGAACGCCGGTCTCGACCTCCTGGGCCGCGCCCGCAAGGTCGTCATCACCAAGGACGAGACCACCATCGTCGACGGTGCCGGTGACAGCGAGCAGGTCGCCGGTCGCGTGAACCAGATCCGCGCCGAGATCGAGAACTCGGACTCGGACTACGACCGCGAGAAGCTCCAGGAGCGCCTGGCGAAGCTCGCCGGTGGCGTCGCCGTCATCAAGGCCGGTGCCGCGACCGAGGTCGAGCTCAAGGAGCGCAAGCACCGCATCGAGGACGCCGTGCGCAACGCGAAGGCGGCCGTCGAGGAGGGCATCGTCGCCGGTGGCGGCGTGGCCCTGCTGCAGGCTTCCTCGGTCTTCGAGAAGCTGGAGCTGGACGGCGACGAGGCCACCGGTGCCGCGATCGTCAAGCTGGCCCTGGAGGCCCCGCTCAAGCAGATCGCCGTCAACGGTGGTCTCGAGGGTGGCGTCGTCGTGGAGAAGGTGCGCAACCTGGCCGTCGGCCACGGTCTGAACGCCGCCACGGGCGAGTACGTCGACATGATCGCCGAGGGCATCATCGACCCGGCGAAGGTGACGCGTTCCGCGCTGCAGAACGCGGCCTCCATCGCCGCGCTGTTCCTCACCACCGAGGCCGTCATCGCCGACAAGCCGGAGAAGGCCGCGGCCCCGGCCGGCGGCATGCCGGGCGGTGACATGGACTTCTGATCCTGACGGATCGGAGTTCATGAGCGGTTGAGCAGTTGAGCAGTTGAGCTGACGCGGAAGGGCGGCACCCCTGAGGGGGTGCCGCCCTTCTGTCGTTACGGGGTCCCGAGCACAGGACCGGCGTCATGACATGAGACGGGTCAGCGGACGTCGACCCAGTCCTGGCCGCTCGTCGCCTGGAAGTGGCTGCCGTCACCGTAGTAGCGGATCTGGTACCAGCCGTCGGCGCTCGCCTTGGTCTTCACCGCGACGGAGCCGTTCGCCGCGGACTTGCCGGTGGCGACCTGCTTCCAGGTGGTCTTGCCCCAGGGCTTGAACCACACGCTCACCGACTGCGAGCCGAGGCCGCGCCAGGCGCCGTTCGTGAGGTGCTGGAGCGAGCCGGTCACGGTGACCGTGGCGCCCTTGCGGACCGGGTCCGGCGACGCCTTCAGGCTCTGCACCCGGCTGTCGGTGCGGACCACGTGGAACGGCTTGCCGACCGACTCCGCGTAGGTGTCGTTGAGCACGTGCCGGACCCGGAACCAGCCGCCCTTGTTCCAGGCGGAGACGGAGAACGGGGTGCGGACACCGTTGTTGTAGAAGTCGGTGGAGGCGATCCGCTTCCAGCCGGTCTTCCCGTCCGGGGACTGCTCCAGGACCACCTGCTGCATCGACGAGTACGGCGCCCAGCGCTCGAACGGGGAGCGGAGCTCGCCGGTCACGGTCAGGCGGGCGTCGGTGGCCAGCTTGTACCCGGTCACCGTGGTCGTGGAGTCCAGCGGCAGGGCGATCCGGCCGGAGGTGCTGAACCACTGGTACGGGTCGGCGGACTCGACCTGCCAGGACTCCGAGGTGCCGTTGTTCGGGTCGGAGACGGGGGCGGCGATGAGCGCCGCGGTGAACCGGCCGTCGGCGTCGGTGCCGACGGTCTTGGCGAGCCCGCCGCCGAGGCGCACCTTCACCGGCTGGTCGGCGACGGGGGCGCTGTTGTCCCGGTCGGTGACCCGGCCGGTGACCGTGACGGTCTCGCCGCGGACCGCGCGGGTCTTGTCGGCGCGGGCGGTGACGGACAGCGACCTGGTCTGCGCGTTCGAGCTGGCGGTCCAGGTGGTCCGGCCGTGCACCTCGGTGCTGTTCTCGGTGTACGAGGCGGTGTACCAGGCGTAGACGCCCGCGGCCGGGATCGGCTGGCCCTCGAAGGCGCCGGTCTCGTCGGTCGCGGCGCTACCGGGCGCACCCTCGTAGTACGAGGAGTCGAACGACACGGTCCGCCCGGTGAGCGGCACCTCGTCGTTCGAGCCGGGCTGGACGCCGACCAGCGTGCCCTTCGGGTGCACGTTGCGGTCGGACCAGCTCGGGGTGCCGAGGCTGAAGGAGCGCAGCTGCGGCTTCAGGGTGAAGTCGAGCGTGCCCGCGTCGGTACGGGTGACCGTGTTGCCCGCCGAGTCGGTGGCGGTGACGTCGATCGCGTACGTGCCGAGGGCCGGGATGGTGCCGCCGTCCTCGGTGAGCTTCAGGGTGGACTCGACGGGGAGCGCGAACGTGCCCCGGCGTGCGGTGTCCTCCGGCAGCGAGTCGATCTCGGCGAGGACGGTGCCGCCCTGCCGGACCTTGGCCGACACGGCGGTGACCTTCGCCTGCGGGGCGTCGGTCCAGGCGGTCACCTGGAAGGTGCCGCGCTGGGCGTCGTTGGTGACGGCACGGCCGATGCCCAGGGGGTTCGCGGGCTCGTCGGCGGCGAAGGCCGGGCCGACCGCGACGCCGAGGGTGAGGGCGGTGACGAGGGAGACGGCGGAGAGCCGTCGGAGATCAGCGTGCATCGACATAGAGCGCCCTCGACTGGCTGTAGAAGTAACCGTTCTTCTCCTGGAGGAAAAGGCCCCAGCTGCCGTCGCCCCAGTTGGTGGTCCGGAAACTGACGGTGCCCGACGAGCTGGTGGCGATGTCCTTCTTGTTCAGGTACCAGGGGCCCTCGTTCGGCTTGGAACCCTTGGGCAGGAACACGAAGGTCACGCGCGCGCCCGGCATGGCCTTCCAGACGCCGTTGACCTTCTGCTGCACCAGGCCCTTGACGGTCATGCTGCCGCCGGTGGTCGGGCGGGAAGGGGTGACCGACAGGTTGACGATCCGGGTGGGGATCCGGGAGAGGCGGACGGGGTTGCTCGTCTTGGTGACGAAGCGGTCCGTCTCGGGGTGGTAGACGCGGTAGAGCGCGTTCTCGTAGCCCCAGATCTTGAACTCGTAGCCGCACCAGTCGTTGACGGGCAGCGCCTTGACCTGGCCCCAGGTGCGCCCGTTGTCGAAGGACACCTGGAGGGCGACCCAGTCGCGCTTCGTGTAGCAGGTGCTGCTCGCGCCGAGGGTGCCGCGGACGGTCACCGCGCCGAACTGGTCCATCGTGTGCGCGGTGTTGACGAAGTTGAACTGCTGCGGCACGGCGAGGGGGACCTCGTCGTACGGGCGGTTGTTGCCGTTGCCGTAGTACACGGACGGGCGCAGCCCGGTGTAGGCGCCGGTGGTCGTCGTCTGCGCGCGCGCCTGGTAGGAGAAGGAGCCGTCGGCACGGGTGCTGCCGCCGCCGATCTGGTTGCGGACGGACGACTCGTAGGAGACCGGGGCGGTGCCGGTGGTGATCACCGGGGCGCCCTCGCCGAACGGCTTCCAGCCGTCCTCGGTCAGCCGCTCGACGCGGCCGGTCACCGTCACGTCGGTGCCCGCGTTGACGCGGAACCGGCTGGTGTCGGAGGTGATCCGGTACGTCAGCTTCTCGACGCCCACGGCGGGCAGCGGGCGGGCGTCGTCCGGGTCGACGTCGGCGCTGCCGACGACCTCGGCGGTGCCGCTGAGGATCTCGGCGTCCGGGGTGACGGGGAGCGTGAACGCGCCGTCCGCCTCGGTGGTCGCCGTGACGGCCTGGGTGCGCTCCAGCCCGAAGGCGTCCTTGACCTTGAGCGAGACCTTCACCGAGGTGCCCGGGGCGGCGTCGGTGCGCTCGCCGGTGGCCGGGTTCCAGGTGGTGGCGCGGCCGGAGAGGACGACGGTCCGTGCGTCGTAGCTGGTGGTCTTGCGGTCGAAGGCGACCGACGAGAGACCGGTGTGCAGCTTGTAGCCGTACGCGCCGATGGTCTGGGTGGTGACGAGACCACCGGGCAGGCGGTACTGGACGCGGACCGGGTAGTCGCCGAGCGTGGTGCCCTCGGGCAGCTTGATCGGCGCGTCGGTGGTCCAGGCGGAGGCGCCGGACAGCGAGAACGCGTCGGTCGCGGCGAGCACGTCGGCGCCTTCGGCGCCGGAGGCGAGGACGCTGACCTTCACCCAGAGGGCGTTGGTCGGCAGGCCCACGACGGCGAGCCGACCGTCGTCCTGGGTGACCACGTTGGTCACGGAGTTCGCCGCGTAGGCGGCGGGGGCCGCGATGGCGGCGGGCAGGGCCACGCCTGCCGAAAGGGCGAATACGGTTGCCGCACGCACGAGGGCATGCGGCAGCGTGCGCGTTGAGCGCATCTGATGGACCCCCCACAGGTCGGTAAAAGGCGGCGCGTAGAAATCGCGTTCCGCGTGGGAGCACGATAGCGCCTGATCGTTGAACGCGTTCACCCGATTCCCGGGTGGCGTTCTGCTCGCCCTCACCGGGGGGCGGGTCCATGCTGGGAGGAGAGCCCCGGCGGGCCGGCCCGGAGGGCGAACCGGAGGGAGAATCCGATGGTCACGCTGCTCACCACCCCGGCGGATCGCGAGCTGGTCGTCACCCGGACCTTCGACGCGCCGGTCGGGCGGGTCTGGGAGGCGTGGACGCGGCCCGGGCAGGTGCGGGAGTGGTACGGCGTGTCGGAGCTGGTGACGTTCGTGACCGAGGTGGATCTGCGGGTGGGCGGCGCGTGGCGCTGGGGCCAGCGCGGGCCCGGGGGTCAGGAGATCGTTTTCTCGGGCCGGTACGAGGAGGTCGTCGCGCCGGAGCGCCTCGTCTACACGGAACGCTTCGAGCAGATGCCGGACGCGGAGCCGGTCCGCGTGATCCTCACCTTCGACCCCACCCCGCTCGGCGGCACGGCCCTGACCAGCACCTCCTTCTGGCCGACGACGGAGAGCCGGGACCAGGCGCTGGCGGCGGGGATGGAGGCGGGGGTGCGGGAGCAGTACGACCGGCTCGCGGGGTTTCTGGGGCGGTCGGGCGGTCCCCCTTAGGTGATGGGGGCCGCCTTTGCCGTGGCAGGAGCCGGGACGTTGCTCTACGCGGTGGTGTGAGGGCGCGGCTCGGCCGGTTGGGCGGGCGCGGCGGACGGGCGGCGGAAGAGGGCCGTCCAGAGGAAGGACTCGCCGAAGTGCGGGGACGTGGCGGGCTGTTCGCGCATGCGGCGGAGGTCGCGTTCCTCGTACCCGGTGAAGAGGGTGCGCAGCGACTCGGCGGTGTAGGCGAGGCCGCCGTGCAGGGAGCGGTCGCGGTAGAAGGCCGGGTCCGGGAGCTCGGAGCCCATGCCGCCGGGGCCCGCCGCGAAGCAGGTGAGGGCGAAGTGGCCGCCGGGGGCGAGGTGGTGGTCGAGGAAGGCGAGGTAGCTCGCGCGGCGGTGCGGCGGCAGGTGGTGGAAGCAGCCGGAGTCGTAGATCAGGTCGTACGTGCCGAGCGCGGCCGACAGTTCGCCGCTGAACGCGTCGCCCCGGTGGAACCTGACCCGGGTCGCCGGGCCCGCCGCCCCGGCCCGTTCCCGCGCCCAGGCCAGCGCGCCCGCCGACAGGTCCACGCCGTCCACCTCGAAGCCGCGCCCCGCCAGATGCAGGGCGTTGCGGCCGGGCCCGCAGCCCAGGTCGAGGGCGCGGCCGCCGGGCGGCAGCAGGCCGGAGCCGAGGTGCGCGACCAGGTTCTCGTCGGGCTTGTCGACGAAGAACGGCACCGGCCGGGTCCGGTCGTCGTAGAAGCCCCGCCACTTGTCGGCGTCCTCGGCGAACAGGCCGTCGAGCAGCCTCAGGACGTCCTCGGTGGTGCGGGTCGAACGGTCGATGCCGGTGACGGCCTCGGTGCGGTCGGCGCGGTGCATGCGGATCCCCCTCCGTGTCGTGTTCACGCTACGGGAGATAGGGGTGAAAGCCCAGGTCAGATAGGGTGGGTGGAGTCGCCGGGAGGGCTCGGGAGCGGCGTTCGCGGCGAGGGTGGAGCCGCCGGTCGCCGGGCGGCTCCAGGGCCTCGGGCGGGGGCCTCAGGGGCCGGTACGGGCCCGTTCCGGGCCACCGCCGGGACGGTTTCGGTACGGGTTTCCCGGCTTCCGTACGGGTTTCCCGGCGCCCCCCGGCAGAGTGCGGAGTCCGGCCCCTCACACCGCCGGCGGCGCCACCAGCTCCGGGTCCTGGCCCGCCCGCCGCAGCGCATCCCGCACGAAGCCGTTCGCCTTCAGCTCCTCCACCGTCGCCCGCAGGAACGCCACCGTCTCCGGCGCGCGCCCCAGTGTCGTCCCCACCGCCTGCCGGATCTCCATGAACCGCTCCTCCACCAGCCGCACTTCGGGGTGCGCGGCCGCGTACGCCGTCAGCGGCTGGCGGATGCCCGCGCCCGCCTCCAGGCCCTCCGCCGCGAAGGTGTCCACGCCCTCCGCGCCCCGCACCACCGTCGCGTGCCGCAGCGCCCGCCCCAGGTGCAGGTCGTACGCCGAGCCCGCCTTCACCCCGATCCGTACGCCGGGCGCGTCCACGTCCTGCGGGGTGCGCAGCGGGGAATCGCGCGGGACCACGTACACGCCCTCGATCAGGACGTACGGCGCGGTGAACGCCACCTCCGCCTCGCGCGCCGGGTCCACCGCCAGGAAGCAGAGGTCCGCGCGGCCGGTCGCCATCGCCTCGTACGACTTGCGCGCCGCGTCGAAGCACAGCAGCTCGACGGGCACTCCGAGGCGCGCCCCGAACTCGCGGGCGAGGTCCACGGTGATGCCGGTGGGCGCGGCGGGGGTGCCCTGGGCGAGGACGGGGTTGCCGAGGTTGATCGAGGCGCGCAGGGTGCCGGTCGGGGCGAGGTCCGCGACGACAGCGGGGTCGGGGTCCGGGCGGTGGGTGTCGGTGGCGGTCATGGGCGGAGTCTAGGCACCGCCCCCCGCCGGGACGGCAGGGACGGCCCGTACGCTGCGTCGGAGCATCGTCGGAGGGGGCCGGGGAGTTGGCGGGGAACATGGGGAGTACGGGGAACGGGGCGGCGGCCGTGCGGGCCGCGCGATGGCTCGGGGCTGCGGCCGTGCTGCTCGGGCATGTGGCGGTGCTGCTGCTGTGGTGGCGTCCGGACGAGGTGGGGCAGTTGCGGGCGCTGGTCGTCGGCGGGGTGGCGCTCGGCTGCGGGGTGCTGTGGGTGGTGGCCGTCGCGCGGGCGGCCGGGTCGCGGCCGGGTCGCCGCGGCGTGGGGGTGTCGGCGTGGTGGGACTGGGCGCGGCTGCTGCATCTGGTGTCGCTGTGCGTGCCGTTGGGCGCGCTGGTCGCCGCGTTCGCGAGCGCGGCGGGGGAGGAGGCGGGGGTGCCCGCGGTGGCGGTCTGGATCGCGACCGGCTGCGCGCTGCTGCTGACCGGCATCATGGGCGGCATCATCGGCGGTCTGGCGTTCGGCCTGGTGGACCCGGTCGAGGAGTGCTGGACGGTGCGCGGGGCGCTCCGGCGGCTGCGCCGGTACGCCGTGCCGTTCCTGCTGGTGGCGCCGTGGCTGGCCGGGATGCACGCGGTGTGGTCGGCGGTGGCGCTCGGCGCGGCGCTGCTGTGGCTGCTGATCGCGCCGGTGAACGCGGTGGCGGCGCACATTCCGAGTGTGGGGTCGTCGGACTGACCCGGTACGGACCGACCCGGTACGGGCGGGGCCGGGTGGGCGGGCCGTCGCGCGGGGCGGGGGCTGGCCCCACCCCGTACCCGCGTGCCTGCCGGATGGGGAGCTGATGGCTGATCAACAAGGCTGTGCGCATGACGACTTACCCGCTCGCACGGACCGCCGCGGCCCTCGCGCTCGCCCTCTCCGCCACCGTCTCCGCCACCACCGCCGCCGTCGCCCTTCCGGCCGCCGCCACGGGCTCCGCCCCTGGGTCCGCCGCCCTCGACTGGACGGCCTGCGGGCCCGCCGGGCTCGGCCAGCAGTGCGCCACCCTGAAGGTGCCGCTCGACTACGCGGACCCCGACGGCCGCCAGGTGGATCTGGCCGTCTCCCGGATCCGTTCGACCGACCCGGCGGCCCGGCGCGGCGCCCTGCTCGTCGTGCCCGGCGGCCCCGGCAACTCCGGGGTGCAGCGGCTCACCGCGAAGGGCCCGGCGCTGCGGGACGCGCTGGGCGGCGCGTACGACCTGGTGGCGTTCGACCCGCGCGGGGTCGGCGGCAGCATGAAGGCGTACTGCGGGCTCGACGAGGGCGACCGCCATCTCACCACGCTGCGCTCGTGGCCCGGCGCCGACGGCTCCATCGACGAGAACGTGACCCGCTCCCGTCGGGTCGCCGAGGCGTGCGCCCGCAACGGCGGACCCGAACTGCGCAGTCTCACCACCGCCAACGAGGTCCGTGACATGGACCGGCTGCGCGGGGCGCTCGGCGAGCGGAAGCTGTCGGCGTGGGGGAACTCGTACGGCACCTACGTCACCGCCCAGTACGCGCAGAAGTTCCCCCGGCACACCGACCGGATCGTGCTCGACAGCAGCGCCGACCCCGATCCGCGCAAGGTCGCGCAGGGCTGGCTCGCCGGGATGGCGCGCGGCGCGGACGACCGGTTCCCCGACTTCGCGGCCTGGGCCGCCGACCCGGCCCGCCCGGCCGCGCTGCGGATCGCCGAACGCCCCGAGGACGTCCGCCCGTTCTTCCTCGACCTGGCCGCCCGCCTCGACCGCACGCCCAAGCCGTCGACGACGCCGGGCGTCCCGCTCACCGGCAACCTGCTCCGCCAGACGCTGCAGAACGCCCTCTACGGCGACGCCCAGTTCGAGCCGCTGGCCCGGCTGATCAAGGAGGCCGCCACCGAGGGCGCGACCCCGGCGCTCCCGCCGCAGCTCACGGCGGCGATGCCGGACGCGGACGCGGCCGTCACCATCGGCGTGATCTGCAACGACGTCCGCTGGCGCGGCACGGTCGGCCGGATCGCCCGGGCGGTCGCCGCCGACCGGGCCGCGCACCCGCTGACCGCCGGGATGCCGGTCAACGTCACCCCGTGCCACTTCTGGAAGGACGCCCCGGCCGAGCGCCCGACCCGGCTCACCGACGAGGGCCCGTCCAACATCCTCATGATCCAGAGCCTGCGCGACCCCTCGACCCCGCACTCGGCGGGCCTGCGGATGCGCGCGGCGCTCGGCGACCGGGCCCGGCTCGTCTCCGTCGACCAGGGCGGCCACGGCATGTACCTGAACGGCGGGAACGCGTGCGGCGACCGGACGGTCACCCGTTTCCTGCTGACGGGTGAGCGTCCGGCCGCCGATGTGACCTGCTGAGACGCGCGACGAGGGGCCCGGCGGCGGGCTCCGGCGGCCGGCCCCGGAGCGGCGCCGCGACTGCTGCTAAGGTCGCCGAAGTTGCCGAGGGAGCGGGGCCGGGGGGCCCGTGCGACATGAGCCCTCCCTCGTGCGCGATCTCCTGGGGAGGGGCCTTCGTTGGCGCGTCGTCCTGTTCATCCGGTACGTCCTGGTCGTGCCGGATCCTTCGGCGGACCGGCGGTCCGCAACGCCGTGGTGTTCGGCCTGGCCACCGTGCTCGGCGGCCTCGCGCTGCTGGGCGGCGGACCGGCCACCGCGGCGGAGCCACCGGGGCCCGAGGTCCCCGGAGCGGCCCAACCGCTGGTCGTCGGGGAGACCACGATCCCCGCGGCACCCCACGACACGCCCCGCGATGTCACCCTGGACGGGGCGGGCACGGGCGTCAGCTGGCGGTCCGGCGGATCCCAGGGGCGGCTCGACCGGCGCTGGTGGAACCCCGCCACCGGGATCTCCGAGGCCGTCGGCGGCTGCGACGGCCCGGTCAACGCTGACACCGTCTTCTGCGGCACGTTGCCGGAGGCCGCGACCTTCCGGGTCCGCGATCTCGCGGACGGCGGGCCGGAACATCCGGCGGAGCGGGTACGGGACCGGCCCGAGGGCCACCGCTGGACGGGCGCCCACACCGCCGACCAGGCGCTCAGCTGGGCCCCGGGCGGCGACGGCGCGGGCGCCCTGCATCTGCTCGGCCTGGCCGTCGAACCCGGCGGGCAGGCCCCCGCCGACGTGCGGATCGACCTGCCGGAGACGGTCCGGATGACCTCGTCGCCCACCCTCCTGGGCCAGGACGGGCGCGGCGCCTTTCTCTCGTACGTGAGCGACGGGAAGATCGACTACGGCCTGGTCGACTTCGCCTCGGCGACCTTCCGTCCGGTGCCCGCGGGCTTCCCGGACGTGTGGGGGCCGGGCTACGCGCTCACCCAGGACTGGCTGGTCCAGTTCGAAGATCCGGACCACTGGAGCGACCCGGTCGTGCGGCTGGTCTCCCGCGCGGACGGTGTGACGTCCCGCGAGGTGCGGGTCCCGACGCCCGAGGGGCTCGGGGCGGTACGGACCCTCGGGGACTGGGTGCTCGCGACCGACCGGAACAGCGGGGGGCCGCTGCGCGCGGTGCACCTGACGAACGGCACGGCGCTCACCGTGCTGCCCAAGGCCGCCACGTCGCTGGTGGCGGGGGCGGACGGGACGCTGTACGCGGCCGGCGGCACCGACGCCACGCACTGGGGCCTGCGGCGGATCGCCCTCGACGCGGCGGGCGCCCCCGCCGCGGAGCTGATCGAGACGGTCCCGGCCGTCGCCGCGAAGCGGAGCTCGGTGCGGGTCGGACAGGGGCGGTTGACGTATGTGGAGGACCGGGGCATCCGGACCGTGCGGACCCATGAGGTCGGGTGGGCGGCCGAGCCGCCGGTCCCGGGCCTCGACCCGGTCCGCACCTGCCGGGCCCTCGACGGCGAGGACTGGTGCGAGGAAGCGCCCCTCACCATGGAGGACGGCCGCCAGGTCCTGCTGGGGACCGAGGACAACGGTCCGTGCCGCGGGTGCACGACGGTCGTGCGGGTCCGGGAAGGAGCGGACGCACCGGCCGCGCAGGACAAGGTGTGGCGCTTCACCGACCCGGCGACCCGGCCGCGGACGCTCGTCAGCGGCTCCGGCCGCCATGTGCTCGGCCGGACCGCCAAGGGCGTGCGGATCGTCCTGGACCTCGACACCGGCCGGATCGTGTGGACCGGCACCGACCCGGCCGTCGCCGGGGCCGCCCTGTCCGGCGGCACCCTGTGGATGCTGAAGGGCCGGGCCGTCAGCGGTCTCGACCTGGCCACCGGAACCGCCACCGCACCGCTGGCCACGGGCAGCACCTGCACGCTCAAGTCGTTCCAGGTGACCGGTGACTGGGCGCTGCTCGCCTGCGCGTACGACTCCACGGGCAGTGTGGTGGTCGATCTGGCGACCGGGCGGCGGATCTCCGGTGGAGGGCTGATCGGCGCCGGCGCCGTGGAGACACTGCTCGGCCACGGCTATGTGGTCGTCGCAGGGCCCACCGCCGACCTGTACGTCGACGAACTGACCGTGGTCGACGTCCGGTCCGGCACCGCCGCCGTGGCGTGGCGGAGCACCGCGCTCGACGCCCGGGCCTTCGCGGCCTGGGACCTGGACCCGAACACCGGCCTCCTCGCGTTCGCCGACACCGAGCGGAACCTCCGTACGGTGTCCCTGAGCAGGGCCGCCACACCGCTGCGCGTCACCGACCGGCGCGCCGACGCGACCTGGAACCGGCAGTCGCCCACGTCCTGGGCGTGGTGGCTGAACCGGCCCGCGAGCGCGTGGCGGGTGACCGTGACCGACACGGTGACGGGGACGGTCGTCCGTACCTATGACGGTGGCGCCGTACGCAGCCGGATCGCCGTCGCCTGGGACGGCAGGAACGCCGCGGGGAAGGGCGTGCCGAACGGCTCGTACACATGGACGGCGACCGCCCGGCCGACGGACGGCGGCGCGGAGGCCCGGGCCGTCGGCGCTTTCACGGTGACCGGCGCCGCGGGCGGCTACCGGCCGCTGGCACCGGCCCGGCTGATGGACACCGGCGCCGGGCTCGGTGTGGCGAAGCGGCCGGTCGGCGCGGGGGCCACGGTCACCCTCGACGTCGCGGGCAAGGGCGGGGTGCCGAGGTCCGGGGTGTCCGCGGTGGTCCTGAACGTGACCGCCGCCGACGCGTCGGCGGCGACCTTCGTCTCGGTGCATCCGGCGGCGTCGGCCCGTACCAGCGCCTCGAACCTCAACGTGGTGCCCGGGCGTCCGGTGTCGAACCTGGTGGTCGTCCCGTTCGGCACGGGCAAGGTGAGCTTCTACAACCGCGCGGGCCGGGTCCGGCTGCTCGCGGACGTGGCGGGCTACTACACGAACGACGGCGAGGGCGCCCGCTTCAGGCCACTGGCGGCGACCCGGGTGCTGGACACCCGGTCCGGGGTCGGGGTGCGCAAGGGCAAGGTCGGCCGCGCCGGCACGGTCACGCTGCCGGTCGCCGGCCGGGGCGGGGTGCCCGCGACGGGCGTCACGGCGGTCGTGATGAACGTGACCGCGACCGGTACGAGCGCGTCGACGTTCGTCTCCGTGTACCCGTCGGGCCGTCCCCGCCCGGCCACGTCCAGCGTGAACGCCCTGGCGCGGACGACGGTGGCGAACCAGGTCGTGGTGCCGGTCGTCGACGGCAAGGTGGTGTTCTACAACCACGCGGGGACGACGGATCTGCTGGCGGACGTGGCGGGTTACTACACGGGCACCGGATCCGGGGCGCTGTTCCAGGCGCTGACACCGAGCAGGCTGTACGACAGCCGGGCCGGTCTGCCGGGCGCCCCGCCGGCCAAGCTGGGCCCCGGCAAGAAGGTCGCCCTGTACCCGGTGGGCTGGGGCGGGGTGCCGAAGTCAGGGGTGTCGGCCGTGGTGATGAACGTGACGACGACGAACGCGAGCGGCGCCACCTATGTGTCGGTGTACGCCGAGGACAAGCCCCGGCCGGACCTGGCAGGGGTGCACCTGGCGGCCGGGCAGACGATGCCGAACCTGATGACGTCGCCGGTGAGCCCGATCGGCGGGGTGACGGTGTACAACCGGGCGGGGACGGTGGACGTGATCGTCGACGTGGCCGGGTACTTCATCGGCTGACGGCTGACGGCTGACGGCTGACGGCTGACGGCGGACGCCGCGGGACGGCGGCGGCACGACAAGAGAGGGCTCCCGGTACTGGCCGTACCGGGAGCCCTCTCTTGTCGTGGTGTGCCGGGTCAGACCTTCGCGGGCGCCGGGGCCGGGGAAGGGTCCTGGCCCGGGGTCGCGGCTCCGGGGGTCGCGGCTCCGGGGGTCCCCGGGGTCTCCGTGCCGGGGGTGGTCGCCGTCGGAGCCTCGTTGGTCTCCGACTCCGACTCCGACTCCGACTCCGCCGCCGCTTCCGCCTCCGCGTCCACGTTGAACTCCTCGATCAGCTCCTTGCTGAAGCCGAAGAAGTAGGTGGCCGCGAAGCCCACCGCGTAGCCGACGAGCAGGCCGCCCGCGTAGATCGCGATGGTGCCGCCGAGGCCCTTGTTGCCGTCGAGCAGCGGGAAGAGCGCCCAGCCGGACGGGCCGATCGCGGTGGAGCCGACCTTGTCGCCCAGCATGTTGAAGAAGCCGACGAAGCCGCCGCCGAACGCGCCGCCGACGCAGGCGGTGATGAACGGGCGGCCCAGCGGCAGCGAGACGCCGTAGATCAGGGGCTCGCCGACGCCCAGGAAACCGGCCGGGAGGGCGGACTTGATGGTGCGGCGGATGGAGCCGTTGCGGGGCAGCTTCAGGTAGACCGCCATGGCCGCGCCGACCTGGCCCGCGCCCGCCATCGCCAGGATCGGGAGCAGTACGGTGTAGCCCTGCTGCTCGATCAGGGTGGTGTGGATCGGGATCAGGGCCTGGTGCAGGCCGAGCATCACCAGCGGCAGGAACAGGCCGCCGAGCAGCAGACCGGCGCCCGCGCCCGCGTTGGCGAGCAGCCAGTTGGCGAAGTCGCCGATGCCCTGGGAGATCTCACCGGCCAGGAACATCAGGCCGAAGATGGTGACGAGGCCGGAGATCAGCACGGTGAGGGTCGGGGTGACCAGGACGTCCAGGGACTCCGGCACCCAGCGGCGGCACCACTTCTCGACGTACACCGCGAGCACCGCCGCGCCGAGCGCGCCGAGGACGCCGCCCTGGCCGGGGGAGAGTTGCTGGCCGAAGACCTCGATCTTCGCGACGCCCGCGAAGACGATGATGGAGGCGACCGCGCCGCCGAGGATCGCCGTGCCGCCGAACTCCTTGGCGGTGTTGTAGCCGACGAACACGGCGATCAGGGCCATGAAGCCGCTGGCGATGGCGGCGAGCGCCGGGGTGACGCCGGGCAGCCAGCCGAGGTTGATCAGCAGGCCGTTGAGTCCGGCGATGATGCCGCAGCCGATCAGCGCCGGGATCAGCGGGACGAAGATGTTCGCGATCTTGCGCAGGAAGAGCTTGAACGGGGTGGCGTTCTTCGCCTTCTGCTGCGCCTTCAACGCGGCGCCCTGCGCGGCGAGTTCGTCGGCGCTGTGACCGGACTGGCCGGGCTGACCGGGCTGACCGGCCTGGCCGGGGGCGGCCGGGGCGGTGGCGGGGGCCTCGGCGATCAGGGCCTCGAACTCGGGGGTGACCCGGGCGACGGTGCCCGGACCGAGGACGATCTGGTACGTGTCGTCCTCCACCACACCCATCACGGACGGCAGGGCCTTCAGGGCCTGGTCCTGGACGAGCGAGCGGTCCCGCAGGCCCAGCCGCAGGCGGGTCATGCAGTGGGCGACGGAGCTGATGTTCTCGGGGCCGCCGACGAGGGGGAGGATCGCGGCGGCAATGGCGCGGTTCTTGTCGTCTTTGCTCATGGTGCGGTGGTGCTTTCGGTGCGGGGGGAAGGGGGTCGGGGTGGGGCTACGGGGCCGGGTCGGCCGCGGCGGTGGCGTCCGCCGGGTCGGTCGCGTGCAGCGCCGCACGCAGGTGGCCCCGGGAATCGGTCAGGCGGCGCTCGGCGGTGGGGGCGTCGAGGTCGGCGAGGATCATCAGGATCGCGGTCTTCACCTCCCCGTCGGCGGCGGCGAGCGCGGTCTCGATCTGCTCGTCGGGGGCGCCGGTCGCGAGCGCGACGATGCGGCGCGAGCGGGCCTGGAGCTTCTCGTTGGAGGCGCGGACGTCGACCATCAGGTTCCCGTAGGTCTTGCCGAGCCGGATCATGGTGATCGTCGAGATCATGTTGAGCACCAGCTTCTGCGCGGTGCCCGCCTTCAACCGGGTGGAGCCGGTGAGGAGTTCGGGTCCCGCGACCACCTCGATGCCGTGCTCGGCGGCGGCCGCGAGCGCGCTGTCCGCGTTGCAGGACAGGCCGATGGTGAGCGCGCCGATCCGGCGGCCGTGCTCGACGGC
Organism: Streptomyces sp. NPDC090025; assembly: GCF_044748125.1. NCBI lineage: Bacteria > Bacillati > Actinomycetota > Actinomycetes > Kitasatosporales > Streptomycetaceae > Streptomyces > Streptomyces sp. NPDC090025. The sequence continues at coordinate 157,929 of NZ_JBIVFL010000001.1, forward strand.
GCCGATCGCGTACGGGGTGCGGCCGGAGGCGGAGATGCCGACGACGGTGTCGGCCTCGGTGACGCCGAGCGCGTCGAGGTCGGCGGCGGCCAGCTCGGCCGAGTCCTCCGCGCCCTCGACGGCCTTGACCATGGCGGACGGGCCGCCCGCGATCAGGCCGACGACCTCGGAGGGGTCGGTGTTGAAGGTGGGCGGGCACTCGCTGGCGTCGAGGACGCCGAGCCGTCCCGCCGTACCGGCACCCAGGTAGATCAGCCGTCCGCCGCGCGCCATCCGCTCGGCGGTGGCGTCGATGGCGGCGGCGATGGCCGGCAGCTGCCGGGCGACGGCGGCGGGCACGGTCTGGTCCTCGCCGTTCATCAGCCGGGCGAGGTCCAGCGTCGGCAGCTGGTCGATCTCGGCCAGCTCAGGGCGGAACGCCTCGGTGGTGAGGGTGGCGAGCTGGGCGCGCAGTGCGGAGTACGTCGTCGTTGACGTGGGGGTGCTGGACATGGGGCGGCTCTCTCGTGCTTGCTTCAGCGGTTGCGGGGGGAGTGGCGGTGGGCGAGGGCTTCGTACGAAGCGGCGAGGGCAGGGGCCGCCGTCTCGTACGTGCGCTGCGTGACGCAGGTGAACAGACAGTCCACGACCAGGAGTTGGCTGGTGCGGGACGACATGGCCGCGGGGCGCAGTTCGCTCTCGCGGGCGGTGGAGGTGGTCAGCACGTGGTCGGCGTACTGGGCCACCGGGCCGTCGGGCCGGCCGGTGACGGCGACCGTGGTGGCGCCGTGGTCGAAGGCGACCCGCAGCGGTTCTATGACGTCGCCGGTCGAGCCCGAGTGGGTGATGGCGATGGCGACGTCGCCGGAGCGGAGCTGGACGGCGTTGGTGACCGCGAGGTGCGGGTCGCTGTGGGCGTGCGCGATCAGGCCGATGCGCAGCAGCTTCTGGCCGAGGTCCTGGGCGACGAGGCCGGAGGCGCCGACGCCGTAGATGTCGATGCGGCGGGCGGCGGCGACGGCGGCGACGGCGGCACCGAGCTGGATGGTGTCGAGTCCGGCGGCGGTGTCGGCGAGGGTCTGCTGCTCGTCGTGGGCGAGCTTGGCGACCACGTCGGCGACCGGGTCGTCGACGGCGATGTCGGCGGTGACGGCGGGCGCCCGGCCGGACTGCTGCTGGGCGGCGAGCCCGGCGAGCGCGAGCCGCAGGTCGCGGTAGCCCGGGTAGCCGAGCAGCCGGGCGGTGCGGACGACGGTCGCCTCGCTGGTGCCGGTGAGTTCGGCGAGCCCGGTGACCGTGAGGGCGGCGCAGCCGGCCGGGTCCCCGGCGACGGCTTCGGCGACCCGCTGCATGGAGCGGGTCATGGAGGGGCCGAGGGTGCGCACCTTGGCCGCGAGCGCGGCGGGCGCGGGCGGCGCCGCGGGCGGCTGCGCGGCCCCGAAACTTTCCTTCACTTCACTGGTCACACTTGAAAGATATTTTCAGGCAAGGGGAGCGTCAAGACCCCGTTGGGCCCGGATAAGGGCGGGCCGTTGGTCCCGTGACGGGGTGCGGGAGGGCTGAGGAAGAGGGGAAAGGGGAGGGGTAAGGGGGAGGGGAAAAGGGAGGGCTCAGGCCGTGTGCTCGGCGGTCCCGGCGTCCGGGGCGTCCTCGCGCAGCAGGCCCGAACGGACCGCGAGCACCCCCGCCTGGAAACGGCTCTCCGCCTTCAGCTCGCCCACGAGCGCGGCGATGTGGCGGCGCGCGCTGCGCACCGAGACGCCGAGCCTGCGGGCCACCGCCTCGTCCTTGAGGCCCTGGGCGAGCAGCTCGGCGACCGCCTTGCCCATCTCCTCGCCCGCCTTGCCGTACCCGCTCTCGCCGGGCAGCAGCGGCGTGCCGTCCTGCCACAGGATCTCGAACATGCCGCAGAGGTGCGCGATCACCGTCGAGTCCCGCACCACCAGGGCGCTCGGCACGGTCTCCGTCGGCTGTCCCTCGGCGGCGGACGCCTCGGGCGAGGCGAGGAACGCCGTCTTGCGGTCGAAGACGATCATCCGCGCGTACACCTCGGGCACCGTGCGGATCTCCGCGCCCGCCGGGTGCACGCGGTTCACGTACGCGCGCAGCGCCAGGTTGGCCCGGGCCGAGTGGTGGTAGAGGAAGCGGTGCCGGACGCCGCGGGCGAGCGCCGCGATGTCCCGGGGCGCCGCGTCCTCCAGGGCGGCCTGCCGGTGCACGCTGCCCGGCTGGATCGCCAGGACCTCCTCGCGGCACTCGTACGCGGCGGCGGTCAGCGCCGCCCGTACGGTCTCCGCCCCGGACAGTAGGTCGAGCCCGCTGGCGGGCGCCGAGCCGCGGCGGCTCTCGTAGTACAGCGGCCCCAGGTCGGCGAGCGATCTGCGCAGCCCGCGCGCCTCCTCCAGCTGCTGCTCCAGGGCGTGCTGCCGGGCCCGCAGCCGACCCTCCACCGGGTCGAGCAGTTCGGCCGCGGCGGCGTCGGGGCTGATCGCGCACCAGTGCTCGCCGTCCGCCGACGTCGCGAGCCTGAGCTCGGTGAGATCGGCGAGGAGGGCCCGTACGGACGTGGCGGGCAGCCCGCAGTCCTGGGCCAGCTCGTCCGGGGTGCGCTGGGCGCGGGCGAGCAGCGCCGCGTACACGCGCACGGTGTCCTGGTCGAGACTGGGCAGCATTCGGTTCCCCCTCCCCACGCCGCGGCCTGCCGGGTCAAGAGCAGTTTCGCGCCATAGCGAGCCCCGTGCAAAGCAGGTGTTCAAGGAGCGAGACGGCTTGGCGCCCTGAGGGTCAGGATAAACCCGCTGGTCAGAGGGTTGCGGCCACTGTCCGGTTGTTGCCTGCCGTTTCGTGACAGCCGTGGGGCATCGCGCCGTACGGGTGCGAGGAGACAGAGTCATGGCAACGGCCCGCCGGGGGGGTGGGCCGAGCTGGAACCCTGGGGAGGGACCATGTCCGTTCGTCTGCGTGTCCGCGAGCTGGTGTGCGCGGCGTTCATCGGGGCCATGACGCTGACGGTCGCCGTCGTCGTCGACGGTTCGACGGCCACCGTGACCGGCGCCGACCACACCGGCTGGGACACCCCGCCGGTCACCGGCGGGACGGTCGTCAGCGCCGCCGGTCCCACCACCGAGGTGCCGCCGCCGGTCACCAAGGAGCACACCGGCTGGGACGTCACCCCGACGGGTGGTGCGGTCTGAACGCGCGGCCCGGCCGGACCGCACGGCCCGAGCGGCGCGCACGGACCGAGCGGACCGCGCTGAGCACCACCGCCCAGGCGCTCGCCGAGTGCCGGTTCATGGTCTCGCCGCTCCTGGAGACCGTGGCCGCGGCCCGCGCCCTGCGCACCCCGGACCCGGCCCTGGCCGGCTGGCGGCGCGCGGTGCTCGGCGGCGGGACACCGGGCAGTACGGGTGGGCCTGCCGGGACGGTCGGGGCGGCGGGCGGGGGGCCGGTCGGGGGACCGGGCGGTACGGGCGGGGACGCGGCCCGGTACGCGAAGGCGGCGACGGAGCTGGTGGCGGACCGAGGAGGGGAGTTCGCCGCCGCCGCCGTCCTGCGCCTCTCGGGGCACCGCACCAACTGGCTGGAGGACGAACTGCGCGAGCTGGGGCCCGCCGCCCCGGTGCTGCGCGGCTTCCACCGGTACGCGCTCACCGCGCACTGGGCCGTGCTCCGGGCCGCGCTCCACGGCGATCTGGCCCTGCGCGCCCACGAGTTGGCGGTCTTCGGGGCGCAGCGCGCGGTGGCCGGGCTGCCCGGGCTCGACGTCACGGAGACGGACCGGCCGGACGGCGCGGCCCGGCGCCTGGTCCTGGCGCCGTCGGCGTTCCGTACCGACACCGCCGTGTACGCCACCGCCGAAGGCACCGTCGTGGTCTATCCGATGACCGGCCGGGCCCGGCTGTGGGCGGGCCCGGGGGAGGCCGAACCGGCCGCGGGCCTCGGCGCGCTGCTCGGCCGCGGCCGGGCGGCGGCGCTGCGCAACATCGGCTCCGGCTGCGGCACCGCCGAGCTGGCCCAGCGGCTCCAGGTCAGCTCCGGCACGGCCTCCGTGCATGTGGCGGCGCTGCGCGAGGGGGGTCTGGTGACCACCCACCGGGTCGGCAAGGGAGTACGGCATGTGCTCACCCCGGTCGGCTCGATGCTCGTCTCCGGCCGCACCGGCCCGTACGGCTGATCCGGCCCGTACGGCTGATCCGGCCGGGCCCGGACCCGGGCCCAGCACCACCTTTTGACCAGGCATCAAACAGATCGAAGACGCGGAAGGGAGGGATCTACGGTGATGGCACCGGCGCGAGCGGTACGGGAAGCGACGCCCCACAGGGCACTCCGCATCCACCGCTCCACAGCAGCCTCGGCACCCACCGCCGCCCGCGCGGCCCGTGCCGCCTTCTCCCTCTTCTTCTCCTTCCTTTTCTTCTCCTTCTCCCGGACGAGAGCGTCGACCGATCATGAGAGTCCTGATATCCAGCGTGTCCTCGGACTCGCACACCTGGAACCTTGTCTATCTGCAACTCCTCCTGGAGGAGCGCGGACACCACGCCGTGAATCTCGGCTCCTGCGTGCCCAAGGAGCTGCTCGTGGAGGCGGCGCTCACCGAGCGCCCCGATCTGATCGTGATCAGCAGTGTCAACGGCCACGGCCATCAGCAGGGCGGCGCGTGCGTCCGGGCGCTGCGGCAGTTCCCGCAGCTGCGCGAGGTGCCGGTGGTGATCGGCGGCAAGCTGGGCACCCTCGGCGCGGACAACTCCCGTTTCGTGGCGGGTCTGTTGGCGGAGGGCTTCGCCGGGGTGTTCACCGGCGACGACGCCATCCCGGAGTTCCTGGCCTATCTGGAGCGGCTCGCGGCGACCACGGAGCTGGTCGCGTGACCGGCGCCCCGTCCTCGTCCGACGTCCCGCGGCCGCCCGACGCCCCGTCCCCGTCCAACACCGTGCCCCCGTCCAACTCCGCGCCCCCGTCCGGCACTCCGCTCTCCTTCCCGGCCCGGGTCGCCGAACTCGCCGGGCAGGGACGGCTCGTGGTCCAGCCGCGCATGGGCTTCGGCACCCTCGACGCCATGGGCGCGGGCCTGCGCGCCGTCGCCGGGGCGCGGGCGGACGTCGTCGGCACGCTGACCCTGGACAGCTACACCCGGGTCGGCGACCACACCGCCGCCGACCTCGCGCTGCGCGACGGCCACGACCTCAACGGCTTCCCGATCGTCGTGCACGGCCCCGGCGACACCCGCGCCATGATCGACACGGCCGTCGCCGGGCGGATCCCGGTGCAGGTCAGGCATGGTTCGGCCGAGCCGCTGAAGATCTTCGAGGCGCTGCTCGACGCCGGGCTCGACGCCACCGAGGGCGGCCCCGTCTCGTACTGCCTGCCCTACAGCCGGGTGCCGCTGGCCGCCGCCGTCGACGCCTGGGCCGAGTGCTGCGAACTGCTCGCCCGGGGGCCGGGCGACGGCCGCCCGGGACACCTGGAGAGCTTCGCCGGCTGCATGCTCGGCCAGCTCTGCCCGCCGTCGCTGCTGGTCGCGCTGAACATCCTGGAAGGGCTGTTCTTCCGGCAGTACGGCATCCGCAGCATGTCGCTGAGCTACGCCCAGCAGATCCATCCGGGCCAGGACCGGGAGGCGATCCTCGCGCTGCGCAGGCTCGCCGCCGAACTGCTCACCGGCATGGACACCCATGTCGTCGTCTACACCTTCATGGGCCTGTTCCCGGCGACCGCCGAGGGCGCCGCCGCGATCTCCCGCGACAGCGTGGAGCTGGCGGTACGGTCCGGGGCCGAGCGGCTGATCGTGAAGACGGCGGTCGAGGCGCACCGCATCCCGACCGTCGCGGAGAACGTGGCCGCCCTGGAACTGGCCGCCGGACACGCGGCGGCGACGGCGGCGCGGACCGGCCCTTCGGACCTCTACCCGGTCCCGGCCCCCGCCCCGGTCCCGTACGACCTCGACAGCGAGACGTACACGGAGGCGCGGCTGCTGATCGACGCCGTCCGCTCGCTCGACGGCGACATCGGCCGGGCGCTCGTGCGGGCCTTCCGCACCGGGCTGCTCGACGTCCCCTACTGCCTCCACCCGGACAACGCGGGCCTCACCCGCACCACCATCAGCCCCGAGGGCCGCCTCGCCTGGGCGCGCACCGGCCATCTGCCGCTGCCGCAGCCGCCCGGCGCGCAGGACGCCGACGCGGGCGGCTCGGCGCAGCTGCTGCGGATGCTCTCCCACAACCAGCGCCGTTACGACGCCGCCCCGACCGACCCCGTACGAAAGGCACTTGTCACCGCATGAGCACCCACACCGTCCCGAACAGCCCGACCCTGCGGGCGATCCGCGAGCGCGGCAAGCTCGTCGCCGGGGTCTCCACCGGCATCCGCGGCCTGTCGTGGACCGATGACGAGGGCGTGCGCCGCGGTCTCGACGTGGACACCGCCCGCGCGGTCGCCGCCGCCGTCCTCGGCGACGCCGACGCCGTCGAGTACGTCGAACTCGCCCCGCAGCAGCGGATGGACGCCCTCGCCGAGGGCCGGATCGACTTCCTGTCCTGCAACACCACCTGGACGCTCAGCCGTGAGTGCGACGGCGGCGCGGTGTTCCTGCCGACCACCTGCTACGACGGCGGCGCGTTCATGGTCCGCCGGTCCAGCGGGATCACCCGCGCCGAGGACCTGGCCGGCCGCAAGGTCGCCGTCCTCGCCGGGACCAGCAGCGCCGCCAGCCTCGACGCCTGGTACGCGCCGAAGGGCCTGTCGGTGGAGGCGATCGGCTACCCGACCCCCGCCGAGGCGCTCCAGGCGTACGCCGACGGCACCGTCGACGGCTATGTGTGCGACGCGATCGTCCTGTTCGGCGAGCGGACCCGCTTCGACGACCCGGCGGAGCACGTCGTGCTGCCGGAGCTGATCTCCAACGAGCCGATGGGCCCGGCCGTCCGCGACGACGACCCGGTGTGGCTGCGCGCCACCCGCTGGATCCTCTTCGCGCTGATCGCCGCCGAGGCCGACGGTCACGAGGGCCTGATCGCCGCGCAGGAGCGGCTCGCCGCCACCGCCGGACTGCCCGCGACCTGGATCTCCGACGCGCTCGGCCAGGTCGGCGACTACGGCGCGATCTACGACCGCAGCCTCGGCGAGAGCTCCGGCCTGGCCATCCCGCGCGGCCGCAACGACCTGTGGACCCGCGGCGGCCTGATGTACGCCCCGCCGCTGGCCTGACCCACCGGCCCCGGCCCCGGCCCCGGCCCCGGCCCCGGCCCCGGCCCCGGCCCCGGCCCCGGCCCCGGCCCCGACATCCCCCGACACGAAGGCGCCCCGATGACCCCGAGCACCCAGCAACCGGCCACCTCCCGCTCCGCGTTGATCCGGCTGATCATCGCGATGGCGGGCTGGGGCACCATCGGCGTCTTCGTCCTGGAGAGCGGCCAGAGCGCGTTCAACGTGGTCTTCGTCCGCTGCCTGCTCGGGGCCGCCGCGCTCGGCACGCTCGGTCTCGCGCGCGGTCTCTTCCGGAACACCGGGCTCGACCGGCGCAACCTGCTGCTGATCCTCGGCGGCGGCGCCTGCCTGGTAGGCAACTGGGTGTTCCTGTTCTCCGCGTTCCAGCTCACCAGCATCACGCTGGCCACCGTCGTCTACCACACCCAGCCGTTCTTCGTCGTGATCATGGGCGCGGTGCTCTTCAAGGAGAAGCTGACCGGTTCGACCCTCGGCTGGATCCTGATCGCCTTCGCCGGGCTGCTCTGCATCACCGAACTGTGGCGCGCCGCCTCCGAGGAGGGCCTCGGCCGCAACTACCTGCTCGGCATCGGCTGCGCGGCGTCCGCCGCCGTCCTGTACGGCATCGCCACCATCACCGCCAAGCAGGTCCGCGGGGTCAAGCCCGAACTGACCGCGCTGCTGCAGTTCCTGCTCGGCCTGCCGCTGCTCGTGCCGTTCGTCGACTTCGGCGGCCTCGCCGACGCCGGCACCTCCGGCTGGGCCTGGCTGGTGCCGGTCGGCCTGTTCCACACGGCCCTGCTCTACATCCTGCTGTACGGGGCGGTGCCCAGGGCGACCCACGCGGTCATCGCGGTCGTCTCCTTCCTCAACCCGGCCGTCGCGATCGTCGTCGACTTCTTCGTCTACGGCCACCGGGTCTCCCCGGTGCAGGGCCTCGGCATCCTCATGATCGTCGCCGCGAGCCTCGCCGTGACCTTCGGCTGGAAGCTGCGCCGCGGCCCCGCCGCCCGGGCCGTGCCCGACCCGGTCCGGGCCGTGCCCGAGCCGGCCCCGGCCGTGCCCGAGCCGGTCCCGGCCGTGGAAGCCCCCGCCCCCGCGTCCCCCGCCCCCGCGTTCTCCGAACGCCCCGAAACCGTTCCCGCACCTCAGAGGAGTCACGCGTGACCCGCCCCCGCCCCCGTCCACCCCGCATCGCCGTCGTCGGCGGCACCGGCGCCGTCGGCCGGACCCTGCTCGGCCTGATCGAGGAGCGCGGCTTCGCGTACGAGTCGGTACGGCTCATCGCCTCCGAGCGCTCCGCCGGCCGCACCGTGCACGCCCTCGGCCAGGACATCGTCGTCGAGGACCTGCGCCACGCCGACTTCTCCACCGTCGACATCGCCTTCTTCTCCGCCGGTACGCCGGTCAGCGCCGAGTGGGCGCCGAAGGCCGCGGGCGAGGGCGCCCTGGTCATCGACAACACCAACGCGTTCCGGATGGACCCGGCCTCGCCGCTCGTCGTCCCGCAGGTCAACGGCGACCTGCTCGCCGAGCGCCCGGTGTCCGGCATCGTCGCCAACCCGAACTGCTCGACCATCCCGCTGGTCCGCCTGCTCCGCCCGATGGACGAGGCGTACGGGCTGCGCTCGGTCGTCGTCTCCACCTACCAGGCGGCGTCCGGCGGCGGCCAGAGCGGCATCGACGAGCTCTACGAGGGAGCGCGCAGCATCCTCGGCGGCGCGGCGGCCACGGCCGACCGGTTCCCCGAGGCGCTCGCCTTCAACGTGGTGCCCGCCATCGACAAGCTCCAGGACGACGGCTTCACCCTCGAAGAGCACAAGATGCGCCAGGAGTCCCGCCGCATCCTCGGCCTGCCGGAGCTCGACCTGGTCGCCACCTGCGTCCGGGTCCCCGTCGAGAACGGCCACAGCGAGACCGCGGTCGTCGAGTGCGAGCGGCCCGTCGACCCGGCGGGCCTGACCCGGCTGCTCGACGCGCAGGACGAGGTGACCGTCTGGACCGAGGGCCTGCCCACGCCCCGTACCGTCACCGACCGCCCCGACCTGGTCCACGTGGGCCGGGTCCGCACCGACCCCGAGCGGCCGCACCGCGCCCTGCTGTGGCTGGTCGCGGACAACCTGCGGATCGGCGCCGCGCTGAACGCGATCCAGATCGCCGAGCGCGCGGTTGCGGAGGGCATCGCATGAGCCTCCACAGCGACAGCGACCGCGACACCCGTGCCCGTACCGGCGCCGGAGCCGACGCCCGTACCCCTACGCGTACCCGTACCTCCGTCGTGAAGTTCGGCGGATCGAGCTTCGCCTCGCCCGAGCACTACCGCCGGGTCGCCGCCCACCTCGCCGCGCGGGTCGCCGCCGGTGAGCGGATCGTGGCCGTCGTCAGCGGCATGCCCGGTGCCACCGAGCAGCTGCGGGGCCTCGCCCTCGGCATCGACGAGCGGCCGTCCGTCGCCGCCCTGCACGGCGTGCTCCCGCTGGCCGACACCATCGGCGCCGGACTGCTGCGCGTCGCCCTCGAACAGCGGGGCGTCGCCACCGAGCTGCTGCACGGTCAGCACACCGGCCTGCGCTCCGACGGCACCCGGGACCGGGCCGCGCGGCTCACCGGCTTCGACCCGGCGCCGTTCGAGGCGGCCTGGCGGCGGGCGTCCGTCGTGGTCATGCCCGGCGGGCAGGCGTCCGACGGCGGCGGCAGCCCCGCCTGGCTCGGCAAGAACAGCTCCGACCTCAGCGCCACCGCGCTCGCCGCCGGACTCGGCCTCGACACCTGCGAGATCTACTCCGACGTCGACGGCGTGTACGACGCCGACCCCCGGCTCGTGCCCGACGCGCGCCGCATCGCCGCCCTGTCCTACGACGACGTGGTGCTGCTCGCCCGGCACGGCGCCAAGGTGCTCCACCCGGAGGCCGTGCGCGCCGCCGAGCGCGGCGGGGTGCGGATCGTGTGCCGCCTCAACTCCGGTGACTTCGCGGCCGGTTCGGTGATCGACGCGACGGGCTCGGGGCGCGGCGTGGACGCCGTCCTGCTCGACGCCCGGTCCGTCGTGGTCGCCTTCGGCACCGCAGGTGAGGCGGACGCCGCCCACACCGCCGTCGAGGCCGCGGGCGCCCCCGCGCACCGCCCGGCCGCCGCCGAGTCCGACGGGCGTCACCTGCTGGCGGTCAGCGGTGGCTTCTTCGACGTACGCCGCTGCCTCGACGAGGCCGGGCTCGGGGGCGAGATCACCGGCGAGCGGCTGCTCGCCGCCGTGACCGGGTCCCGTACCGCCCTGTACGTGGCGGCCGACCAGGACGCGGCGCTGGCACTCGGCCGCGACCTGCACCGCGACGTCTGCGGCGCGCTCCAGGCGGCCTGACCCCGCACGGGCCCACGGGCCCACGGGCCCGCAGGCACCCCGTGCACGCCCCGCACACGCCTCGCTCCGGCCGGCGCGGCGGGCGGACAGCCGGTGGCACCCGGCCGTCCGCCTTCATCGCGACGGTTCACGCACGCACCAGGAAAGACCCGACCTTCGAAGAGGAGTCCCCTGTGACCACCGCACCCGTAGCCATCGGCACCGAGTGGGAGATCACCCCGGAGTTCACGTTCACCGACGAGGAGCGTACCGCCCTCGAAGCGGCGCTCGGCGCGGTGACCGCCAACCCGTACCGCCTCTACGAGGCGCATCTGTTCCAGATCGACGCCGTCATCGCCGGCGGCGCCGTACCGCGGCGCTTCGTCGACTACGTCGCCACGCTGGCCGACCGCGACCGGGCCGAGGGCCCCGCGGTCGTCCTCAAGAACGTGCCGTACGACCGTGACGTCCCCGTCTTCGACTACGACGAGCCCGTCAGGTCGAAGTACGAGCTGAAGAAGACCTTCGTCGCCGAGAGCTTCCTCGCCCTGTTCGCGCAGCTCGCCGGGACCCCCGGCATCGGCTACGTCAACGTCAACGACGGCGACGTCTACCAGGACATCTACCCCAAGCGGGCCATGCGGGAGAGCCAGTCGCAGAAGGCCCTGCACCGGATCTACTTCCACAAGGACCTGGCCAACCACTTCGTCCGGCCCGACCAGGTCTACATGGTCGGGATGCGCTCCAACCCGGCGAACGAGGTGTACACCTCCTTCGTCCGCAACATCGACGTCCTCGCCGCCTTCGACGAGGCCGAGATGGAGGTCCTGCGCAGCCGCGAGTTCTACACGCCCTTCGACGACCTGACCGTGATGGGCGGCTCCCTGGAGCTCGGCGACGCCGACCTGCACCCGGTGATCGGCGGCGAGGACGACCTGCGCTACTTCGAGAACCGCACGGTCGGCGTCACGGACCGGGCCAAGGCCCTCGTACCCAAGGTCAACGAGGTGCTGCACGCCCTCAAGCGGCGGGTGTTCATCGAGCCGGGCGACTTCGTCATCACCTACAACAACCACACCGTGCACGCCAAGGAGGTGGTGTCCGTGGGCGACCCGGAGGCCCTGCGCACCCGCTGGATCATCAAGACGGTCAACGTCGACTCGATCGAGCCGCACCGCGCGCATCTCGTACCCGGCACCCAGCACCTCGTCAACGGCTGACGCCATGGGGATCGCGGCGACCACTGCCCGCCGGATGGTGCGGGCGCACCGGCCGGTGCTCTATGCCGGACCGGGTGCGCGGTGCGAACTCCTGCGTTTCGTGGCGGAGTTCGAGAACATCCCGGTGGTCGCCGGGCCCGGCGGGCCGGCCTTCGCCGGACTCGCGCAGTACCTCGGCGGCGTCGGCCGCGAGGGCCTCGCCGACCGGGTCCTGCGGGAGGCGGACGAGGTCTTCGACGCCACCGCGCTCGACCCGGCCCTGCTGGCCGACCTCCCGGCGGAGCGGGCGAGCGGCCCGTGCACCGAGCGCCTCGACTGGTGGGCCCGGATCACGCTGTGGCGCTTCGCGACGCGGGGCGGGGGCGGGAGCGGGAGCGGGGGCTCCGCGAGGGCCCGGGCCCACCCCGCCACGCACCACGACACGCACCACTCCACACACGGCGACGACAAGGAAGGACCCCGCACATGACAGAGCGCCCCACGGCCCCCACGGCCCCCATGGCCGCCCCGCTCCGCCGCAGGCCGGTCGCGCTGCTCGCCGCGGCGACCTTCGCCGACTCCGCGGGCAGCGGGCTCTTCCTCTCCTCCGCCGCCGTCTTCTACACCCGCCACCTGGGCCTGACCGCCACCGAGGTCGGCCTCGGCCTGTCGATCGCGGGCGTGGCCGCGCTCCTCCTCGGCACCCCGCTCGCCGGTCTCGCCGACCGGATCCCGGCCCGCACCCTGCGGATCTGCTTCGACCTGTGGCGGGCCGCGGCCATCCTCGGCTTCCTGCTCGTGGACGGCTTCCTCGGCTACACGCTGGTGCTCTCCCTGGTCCTGGTCGCCGACCGGGCCAACGGCACCACCTTCCAGATCCTCGTCGGCGGCCTCGTCCCGGCCGAGCGGCGGGTGGTGACCATGGCCCGGCTGCGGGTCGCGTTCAACGCCGGGTTCACCGTGGGCGCGCTGCTCGCGGGCCTCGCGCTGCTGCGGCCGGACGCCGGGACCTTCCGTACGGTCGTGCTCGTCGACTCGGCGACCTTCCTGCTCGCGACGGCGCTGATCGCGCTCGTGCCGTCGGTCGCGCCGGTCGCCGCCGGGGAGCGCGGGCGGGGGGCCGGCTGGGCCGAGGGGTGGCGGACGGCCGCCAAGGACCGCCCGTACCTGCTGCTCACCGCGGCGAACGGGGCGCTCAGCCTGCACCAGACCCTGGTCGGCATCGCGATCCCGGTCTGGGTCGCGACCCGCAGCGGGCTGCCGGGGCCGACCGTCGCCGCGCTCGCCGCCGTCAACACCGTGCTTGCCGTCACCCTCCAAGTGCGGGCGGCGCGCGGGGCGACCAGCCTCGACGGCGCCTCGCGCGCCCTGACCAGGGCCGGGTGGGCGCTGGCCGCCGGATGCGGGGCGATGGCCCTCGCGGACGCGGCCGGAGCCCGCTGGAGCGTGCTCGCCCTCACCGTCCTCGCGATGCTGTTCGTCACCGGCGCCGAACTGTGGCAGTCGGCGGGCGCGTGGTCGGTGGCGTACGAGCTGGCGCCCGAGGTGGACCGGGGCAAGTACCTGTCGGTCTTCGACCTGGGCGTCAACGCGGAACGCCTGGCGGGCCCCGCCCTGCTCACCGCCCTCGTGCTGCCCTCGGGCCCGGTCGGCTGGCTGGCCGTCGGAGTCCTCCTCGCCGCCTCGGGCCTGGGCGCCCGCTTCGCGGTGAGCCGCCACCGAAACGCGGGGGCGAGCGGCGACGCGGGTACGGACGCGGGCGCGGGTACGGACGCGGGCGCGGGTACGGACGCGGGCGCCGCGCCGGTCGGGGCGGAGGCGGCCCGATGAGCACGACGAGCATGGCGGGCGCGGCGAGCCCGACGCCCGGGCCCGAGGGCCAGGACGTGCTGCCGCTGGTCGCCGTCGCGTACGGCCTCGGTGCGGCGGGGCCGCTCGCGGTCGGCGCGGCGGCGGACGGCCTGTGCCGGGTGGTGTGGCTGTGCGACAGGACCGACCCCCACACCGCCGAGGTGCTGGCCTTCCTGGAGCGCAGCGGTGACGTCCTGGACGTCACCGGGCGCACGCCCGAGGAGGTCGCCGGGGCGCTGCGGGCCGCCGGTGCGCGAGGCGTCACCACCTTCAGCGAGGGCCGGATCCGGTGGACGGCCGAGGTCGCCGCCGTGGCGGGCCTCGACTACCACCGGCCGGACACCGCCCGCGCCCTCACCGACAAGTCCGCGCAGCGGGAGCTCTGTTCGGGTACGCCCGGCGCGCCCCGCCACGCGCGGATCGTCGGCCGGGCCGACGCACCGGCCGACGCACCGGCCGACGTACTGGCCGCCGCCCGCGCGGTCGGCTTCCCCGCCGTCCTCAAGCCGCTCTCCGGCTCCGGCAGCCGGGACACCGCCGAGGTCGCGGACCTCGCCGCCCTGCGAGCCGAACTGGCGGGCCTGGAGGGCGAGTTCGTTCTTGAGGAGCGGCTGATCGGTGATCCGGCGGTGGCGGGCGAGGGCTGGGGCGACTACGTCTCCGTCGAGACCCTCTCCACCCGGCGCGGACACCATGTCCTCGCGGTGAGCGGCAAGTTCCCGCTGGCCCCGCCCTTCCGGGAGACCGGCACCTTCTACCCCGCCACGCTCGGCCCCGCCGCGCTGCGGGCCGCCGAACAGGCCGCCGTCGCCGCGCTCGACGCGCTGGGCGTCACGTACGGCGTGAGCCACACCGAGCTCAAGCTGACCGCCGCCGGGCCCCGCCTCATCGAGGTCAACGGCCGCGTCGGCGGCGGCACCGCGCGGACCGTCCGCTCCGTCGGCGGCCCCGACCTGCTGCGCACCGCCCTGCTCGCCGCGCTCGGCCGCACCCGGGACGAGGTGCGCCGGTCGGCCGAAGGGCGGCCGTTCCCCGACCGGATCGGGTACGAGTACCTGCCGCCCGCTCCCCGCGCCGACGGCACCGTACGGGCCCTGGGTGGCGCCCGTGAGGTGCGGCGGCTGCCCGGCGTCGACGTCTTCACCCCGACCGTCCGGCGCGGCGCCCGCCTCGACTGGCGCACCGGGACCCTCAGCCACCTGGGGATGGTCTACGGCACGGCCGCCGACCACCGGGCCCTCGCCGGGACGGTCGCGGCGATCGACCGGGCCCTGGTCCTCGACCTCGACCTGGACCTCGACCTGGACCTCGACCTGGACCTGGCCCCCGACCCCGACCCCGACCAGCTCTTCTCCACCCCTCCCACCGGACAGGCGGCACAGCGATGACCGAGACCTTGACCTCCGCTCCCGGCGTGGCCGGGCCCGCGCCCGCGCCCGCGCGCTCGCTGTGCGGTGCGCTCGCCGCGCACGCCGCCGCGAACCCGACGGCCGTCGCCCTCGTCGACGGTGAACAGCGCGTCACCTACGACGAGTTGATGCGCGCGGCGGCCACGATCCGGGCGTCCTTCGACGCGTACGGCATCGGTGCGGGCCGCCGGATCGGGGTCGGGCTCGCCCGCTCGTGGCGGGTGGTCGCCGCCATCGTCGCTGTGCTCCAGCACGGGTGCACCTATGTGCCGCTCGACCCCGAATACCCGGCCGACCGGCTGGAGTTCATGGCCGAGGACAGCGGTCTGAAGGCCGTCTGCGTGGACCCCGGGGCCGCCTGGCCGTACGGGGCGGGGGCGACCGCCCCGTACCGCGTCGACGTCACCGGTGCGCGGGCCGGGGCCGAGGGCGGGGCCGGGCCGCTCCCGGCGGCCGTGCCGCCGCTGCCGGACACCCCCGCGTACCTGATCTACACCTCGGGCTCCACCGGCCGCCCCAAGGGCGTCGCCGTCTCCGAGAAGGCCGTCCTGAAGCTGTTCGCCTCGACCGATGAGCACTTCTCCTTCGGCCCCGACGACGTGTGGACGCTGCTGCACAGCTACAACTTCGACTTCTCCGTCTGGGAGATCTGGGGCGCGCTGCTGTACGGCGGCCGGCTCGTCGTCACCGGCAAGGACACCGCCCGCGACCCCCGGCTGGTCGCCGAACTCGTCGAACGGGAGGGCGTCACCGTCCTCAACCAGGTGCCGAGCGCCTTCAAGTCCCTGGTCCGCGCCCTGGACCGGGCCTCGGAGACGGAGCCGCGGACCCTGCCCTCGCTGCGCTATGTGATCTTCGGCGGCGAGGCGCTGGACCGGCCGTCGGTGCGCCGCTGGTTCGAGGCGGGGTACGGGGTGGGGGCGGGCGCCGCGGGCGGGGCCGGGCGGTGCGCGCTCGTCGACATGTACGGCATCACCGAGATCACGGTGCACGCCACCTACGCCCTGCTGACGCCCGAGGACGTGGCCGCCGACACCGGCCCGACCCGTATCGGGCAGCCGCTCGCCCACCTGCGGGCCGCCGTTCTCGACGAGCACGACCGGCCGGTGGCCGACGGCACCCCGGGCCAGCTCCACCTCGCGGGCCCCTCGCTGGCGCTCGGCTACGCGGGCCGCCCCGAGCTGACCGAGGAGCGCTTCCCCCGGCTCGCCCTCGACGGCGCCCCCGCCCGCTGGTACCGCACCGGCGACCTGGTGCGGCGGCGGCCGGGCGACGGGGAGCTGGAGTACCTGGGGCGGATCGACTCGCAGATCCAGCTGGGCGGCTTCCGCATCGAGCTCGGCGAGATCGAGGCCGTGCTGCGCCGGGCGCCCGGGGCCGCCGACGCCATGGTCGCCGTCCGCACCCTGCCGGGCGGGGAACCGGTGCTCGCCGCGTTCGTCGTCCCGGCCGACCCGGCGGCGCCGCCGGTCACGGCCGAACTCCGCGCCCACTGCCGGGGTGCGCTGCCCGCGCACATGGTGCCGCAGCGCTTCAAGGCGGCGGCCGCGCTGCCGCTGACCCCGAGCGGAAAGCTCGACCGGTCCGCCGACCCCGCCCCGCTCGCCTGACCACCCGTCCTCCCTCCCTTCTCGTACTGGAGCACTTCATGTCCAAGCCCGAACTCCTCGATCTGGTCAACGAGTTGTGGGAGGAGGTCCTCGGCGAGGCGCCGTCCGCGCCCGACGCCGACTTCTTCGACGACGGCGGCACCAGCCTGTCCGCCGTCAGCCTCACCTTCCTCCTGGAGGACCGCAGCGGCGTGCCGGTCCCGCTGGCCGTCCTGCTCAGCGACGGCACCCCCGAGGGCCTCGCCCGCCACCTCGCCGCCGCCTGACCCGTACCGCTCCCGTACCCGACCCCGTACCGCTCTCGCTGCCGCTCCCGTCTGGAGACCCACCATGACCACCTCCGCCGCTCCGGCCCCCACCACCTCCACCCCCGCCCGTACCGCCGCCGCGACCACCGGGAGCGCGCTGCTGCTGCGCCGCTCGCGCGCCGAGGAGGTCCGCGGTTCGGTGTTCTGCGCGCACGGCGCGGGCGGCGGCTGCCTGTTCTTCATGCCGGTCGCCCGGCGGATCTCCGGCGAGCACGACGTGTACGGCTTCCAGGCGCACGGCATGGACCACACGGTCGCCCCCGACACGACGCTCGCCGAGATGGCCGCCCGCTACGCCGCCGACCTGCGCGCGGCCGACCCGGTCGGCCCGTACAAGCTGCTCGGCTACTCGATGGGCGGGATCATCGCCCACGAGGTCGCCCGGATCCTGCTCGCGCAGGGCGCGCGGGTCGAGCTGGTCGGCCTGCTGGACACGCTGTTCCCGGCGCCCGCCGTGCGCAGGCCCCGGGAGGCGACGCTGACCCTGTGCTCGATCGCCCTCGCCCTGCCCGAGCAGTACCACGCCGCCGAGGGGCTGACCTGGGACGAGCAGTGCGACCGCTTCCTCGCCCACGCCCAGGCGAGCGGTTCGCTGCCGCAGGGCTTCGACCGGGCGCGCCTGGAGCGGATGGTCGACCTGTACGACATCAACCAGGACGCGGTCGCGGGCCACGAGCCGGCCGAGCTGCCGGTCCCGCTGCACATCCTGCTGACCGCCGACGGTTCGGCCCGGCACGACGTCGACCGCTGGAAGGCGACGGCGGCCGAGGGCACGGTCGTCGACACCATCGACGCCGATCATTTCAAGCTGATGAGCGAGGCGCACGCGGCGGAGGTCGCGGAGATCGTGACGCGCTGGCTGTCGGCGGCAGCGGCCTGAGGGGTACGGGGCGCGGGAGCGGGTGGCCGTCCCGGGCGGGCGCTGGCGTCCGGCGGCGCAGGGGCGACAATGTGAACATGGACGACATCGACCCCGTGGAACAGTCACTCCACGCCGCCCGTGCCCTGATCCTCGCCGACCTGGCGGCCCGCGAGGTGGCCATGGCCGAGGTGGTGTCGATGGTGGAGGAGGCGGTGGCGCACCGCCGCTGGTGGGTCGAGCAGTGGCCGGAGGGCCGGGCGTTCGTCGCGGGCCTCGTCGCCCAGGACGTCCAGGACGCGCTCCTCGAACGGTACGGCCGCTGGCCGATCTGCCCCGTCTGCTCCTCCGGCGACCCGCACGCCCTCGACGTCGAGCCGGAGATGGGCCCGGACCCGCACTGGGTCTGCGGCAAGCAGGGCGTGGTGGTCGCTCCGGTCGGCGGCCTGCGGTGACCGGCCCCGGGGCGACGGGGGTCCGCCGGTGACCCTCTACATCGACCCGCCCACCTGGCCGGGCCACGGCCGGATGTGGTCGCACCTGGTCAGCGACGTCTCCTTCGAGGAGCTGCACGCCTTCGCCGCCACGATCGGCTGCCCGCCGCGCGCCTTCGAGCGCGACCACTACGACATCCCCTCCGACCGGTACGACTCCGCCGTCGCGGCGGGCGCGGTGGAGGTCGGTTCCAAGGAACTGCTGCTGCGCCTGACGGAGGCGGGCCTGCGCCGCCCGAAGGGCCGCCCCGCGGATTAACCAGCGCCTCCGAAGCGGCTCACGGCAGCTCTCCGTACCTCACGGCAGCCTGGTCACGCCGACCTGCAGGTGGAAGTGGTTCTGGTGGGCCGCCGCCAGGGCCGGGTCCTTGTGGTCCGGGTAGATCACGAAGCCGCCGCCGCCCAGCTCGGGCATCGGCCACCGGTTCTGCGGGCCGATCGCGGTCGCCTCGCACTCGTAGGTGCCGAACCGGAAGACCGTCGTGAACAGGCCGTAGCCCAGCGCGTCGGCCGACGCGGAGATCCGCACCTTCACCCCGGCCGGGCGCGGCAGGTCGCCCCAGTGCTGCTGCACGGACCGGGCGAACGCCGTCCCGTCGACCGTACCGCTGATGCCGGACAGGTCGATCGCCCGGCCCTGGTTGTGGCAGTCCTTGGGGTCGCCGCCGCCGTGGCCGATGCCGAGGTGGAGGAGTTCGGCGACGTCCGGCTTCGAGGCGTTGATCCACCGGGTCAGCCGGTGCAGGACGATCAGCATCCGCTGGTCGAGGTTGTCGATGACGGTCGAGGCCGGGGCGATCTGGTTGGTGTAGCGGACGGCGCCGAAGGACGGCGGGCTCACCACCACCCGCTGGTCGGGCTTGGGCGACACGATCCCGGCCGGGCCGTCCACGAACGCCGGGCTCTTCAGGGTCAGCACCCCGCGCCGGATCAGGTCGGCCATCAGTCCGTTGGCCTGCGGCAGGGTGAGCAGTCGCGCGGCGGTGACGGCGCCCGAGGGGGTGGGCGCGAAGCGGAAGGAGGCGTCGAGCGGGCCGCTCGCGTCCACGGCGTCGGCGTCCACGTCGAAGCGGCGGTACTGCCCGCCGCTGAAGAAGTAGGCGTACCGGCCGCCCGCGTACGTCACGGCGTCGATGCCCGAGGGGAACACCCCGGCCCAGTTGCCCGCGATCGGCCGCGGATAGTCGGGGTCGGCCCGGTCGGCGGTGAGGTCGTAGCGCAGATACGAGCCGCCCTTGAAGAGGTACAGCTTGCCGTTGCCCCAGTTCACCGCCGCGTCGAAGCCGGTCCGCCAGTCCGGTCCGCCGGCCGAGCCGTCGGGCAGTCCGGCCCAGTTGCCCGCGATCGTGAACGGCGTGTCCAGATAAGCCTGTTCGACGCCGTCCGGGTTGGCGGCCGTGACCACGGTGGGCTCGTTGTAGCGGAGGTAGGTGGCGCCGGTGAACGCGTACGCCTTGTCGGCGCCCCACCACACGAAGGCGTCCGGCGAGCGGGGCAGCCGGGGCCAGTTCGACAGCGGCTGCCCGGTGGCCTCCGGCAGGCCGCTGACCGAGTCGTAGCGGGAGTAGGTGTCGTCGTCGTGGAAGAGGTACGTCTTGTCGTTCGGCCAGGAGACGGCCGTACGGAGGAGGGCCATGGTCTCGGCTCCTTTCCCGTGGGGTTCCTGTGGGGATTCCCATGGGTTTCCCGTGGGGTTTCCCGTGGGGCCGGGTCGCCGGTTGCTCGGCCCGGCCCCTCCCCGTCCCTCACGGGGCTCTCGTAGGACTCGTAGGACCCGGAGGACTCGGAGGACTCAGCGGGCTCACAGGACGCCGGTCCACCGGCAGCCCCCGGTCGGTGCGCACGTCCACCCCCGCCCGTACCCGTGCACGAGGGGTGCGGGGTCGGCGGGCAGCGGCCCGAAGGGCCCCTTGGGTGGCTGTTGCACCAGGAACTCGGGAAGGCCCGGGGGATGGGCGGTCACGATGATGCGGAACGGCAGGTAGTGCTCCCGCCGGTCCACCGACGGTGCCTGTATCGGCAGTTCGCGTCGCATGGCACTTCCTCTGGCACTTCCTCGTACGGAGAGTGGTGTGCCCGGTCGTCACCGGGCGGGTGCGCGGTGACGACCGGGACAGGTGGCCAGGTGACCTGGCGACCAGGTGACCAGGTGACCAGGTGACCAGGTCACTCAGAACGGGAACAGGTCGTCGATGCTCTGGCCGATGCTGCCCAGCCAGCTGCTGGCCTCACCGCCCCCCGAGAGGTAGCCCTCGGGGTGCTTGCCGCGCCGCACGGGCGCGGACTGCTGGGGCAGCTGCGTGCGGAGCTGTCCCGCCGCCGACCGGCGGGAGCCGCCGGTCTCGGCGTTCGTCGTGTCGTGGGTCTCGTCGAACATGGGGTGTTCTCCTTTCCCTTGGCTCTGTCCTGATGGGCGTCGTCTCCGGCGCTCTCGTGGCCCGCCGGGTCAGAACGGCAGGACGTTGCCGAGGACGTCGCCCAGGATGCTGAACAGACCGTTGGCCTCGGCGCCGCCCGAGGCGTGACCCTCGGGGTGCTTGCCGCGCTCGACCGGGGCGGACTGCTGGGGGAGCTGCAGCCGGAGCTGTCCGGCGGGGGACCGGCGCGGCGTGCCGCCGCCGGTGTCGTGGGTGGTGAGGGTCTCGTCGAACATCACGCTGTCCTTTCCACGGTTCCACGGTGTCCTTCAGGACGACTCGGTCAGGATCGGTCAGGTGGCCACGCCGTAACTGCCGTAGCACATCTGCCTGGCCGGGCCGGTCAGGGTGGCGCAGGGGGACTTGGCGGCCCCCGCACCGGTACGGGATGCCGCGCCGGCCTCGTACACGTCGCGGGAGACGGGGTGGGCGAGCAGGGGTGGTGCGCCGGGGCGGCCGGGGGGCGGGTTGCGCCGGGTGTTCATGGGGTTCTCCTCTCGTGACGCGCGTTCGCGATCGGTGATCCGTGATCGGATCCGTGACCGGCGATCCACGATCCTCAGTAGGAACCGAGGAAGGTGTGGAACGGCGCGAGGGTGACCGGGAGTTCGTCGCTGACGTCGATGGTGAACTGGTACGAGAGCCGGGACCTGCGTTCGTCCTCGGGGTCGTAGAAGGTCGCCGTGACGTCCTGGCAGTCCGAACCGACGCGGCAGTACGGGCTCTTGGTGACGGTGATGGTGTCGAGCGCGTACAGGTTCTTGCTCGATCCGGGCACCTTGCTCGCGGACAGCAGCCCCTGGGCGAGCAGGTTGCTGAACGAATAGGTGTTGGTGCCCATGAAGTTGAGCGCGCGGTCGGCCGAGGTCTGTCCCAGGTTGCGGAACTGGTAGTAGATCTTGTCGAGGAACGCGCGGATGGTGAGCCGCAGTTCGTCGAGGTTGCGGACCTCGGTGGCGGCGTTCGCGGCCTCGTCGGTGATCTGCTGGATGACGGCGTCGACGAGCAGCGACTCGTGCCAGGTGTACAAGCCGCGGCTCTTCACCTCGACCACGGGCACGATCTGGCCCGAGTAGAGACGGGTGGTGCGGCCGGTGAGGACGCCGGGGATCGACACCCGGGAGATGTACTCGTCACGCTTGTCCTCCTGGCGCTCGACGTTGATGGCCTGGCCCGCGATGGCGTCGCGGAACACCCGGTAGACGGTCGACACCGGGGGACTGGACAACATCTCGATGATCCGGTCGAGGTCCGGGTTCTTGGCGACCGCCAGGTCCCGGACCGGCTTGCGGGTCTCCTGGGCCTCCTCCGGGAGCACCAGGGGCTGGCTCCAGTCCATCGCCACGGCGGGCTCCGCCTCAAGGGCGTACACGGTGGCCCCGTCCATCACGAGGGTCCAGGTGAGTTTGGAGCAGGCCCACGGGGTGCTGACGAGGTAGTCGTGCAGCTGGTGGACGTTGTACGGGTCGGGTTCCTGCTCGACCTCCTCGTCGCCGACCGTGGCCGTGACGTACGGCATCTGCTGCCGGAAGCTGTCCCGGCGGGCCTCGGTCGGGTAGTCGAAGCCGATGGTGCCGATGGCGTAGATCAACGGGGGTCCGGCCGCCGGACCGCCGCCCCCGCCGCAGGTGCACGCGGCCGGGTCGCCGCCCCCGCAGCCGCACGCGGGGCGTACGCCGGAGTGCGTGGGGGCGTATGCGGGGGCGTACGTGGCGGCGGCGGCCGGGGGCGGCGCCGGGACCGGGGTCTGGGCGGCGACCGGGGCGGGGGCCGGGGGCTGGGCCGGTGCCGGTGCCGGGGCTTGGGCCACCGGGGGCGGCGCGGGTGCCCCGCCGTCCGCGGCGACGCCTGCCGGCACCGGTGCCGGGGCCTGGGGGAAGGCCGCCTGGGGGGCGACGGCCTGGGGGGCGAAGCCCTGCGGCGTGACGGCCTGGGGTGCGGGGGCCGGGGGCGGCGGGGCGGCCTGCGGCTGCTGGGCGGCCTGCGGGCCGGGCGCGGCCGGGGCGGCCTCCTGCGGCACGGGAACGGAAGCGGCTGCGGGAGTGGTCACGGCTGTCTCCTCTTTCCTGGTGGTGAGGGCGAGCGCCCGGACGGCGTCCAGGCTGCCGCCGAGCCCACGGCGGCAGGCCGGGGCTTCCGGATCGGCACAGTCGGAAGGGGCGGAGGCCGTCGTGAGCAGGGTCTGCCCGGCGCCTCTCGGGTCCGCCGCGCCCCCGCCGGCCAGCTGCGCGGCGACGAGCAGTGCCGCCGTACCGGCCACGAGCGGGGTGGCGAAGCTGCTCCCGGTCGGGGCGGCGAGGCCGCCGCCAGGGGCGGCGCCCTCGATGTCCTGGCCGGGGGCGAGGATGCCGTGGGTGCGGTACGCGGCACCCCAGTTGCTGAGATCGAGCGGTCTGCCGTCGGTCCCGGCGGCGCCGACGGCCAGGACGGTGGGATGGGCGGCGGGCACCTGGAGGGTGTCGGCGCCGTCGTTGCCGACG
The DNA here is from genome assembly GCF_044748125.1 of Streptomyces sp. NPDC090025. Classification (NCBI taxonomy): domain Bacteria; kingdom Bacillati; phylum Actinomycetota; class Actinomycetes; order Kitasatosporales; family Streptomycetaceae; genus Streptomyces; species Streptomyces sp. NPDC090025. The sequence continues at coordinate 181,075 of NZ_JBIVFL010000001.1, forward strand.
GCGGCCACGAGGAGCACGCCGTGCTCCTCGCAGAGCCGCAGGGCGCGGTCGAGCAGGGGGTCGGCCTGTCCGTCGGCGACCCGTTCGCCGCCGCTGATGTTGATGATGTGCGCGCCCGCCTCGACCGCCTGCTCGATGGCGCGGGCCAGGTCGAGCTGGGGCACCCGGCCGTCGCCGTCGTCGCGGAAGACCGGCAGCAGCAGTCCCCGGCAGTACGGGGCGAGCCCGGGGGCGGGTCCGTCCGGCACGCCGAACAGGACGCTCGCGACATGGGTGCCGTGCCGGGACATCGGGCCCTGCCCCGCGGGTTCCGCGACCACGGTGGGCAGCCGGGTGAGGTCGGCGCCCGCGAAGCAGGGATGGGCCAGGTCGACGGGGCCGTCGAGGAGCGCCACGCACACCCGGGGGTCGCCGTACGGCGCGGCCGTCCCGGTGCGGAGTCCGCCGAGGATCTCCCGAGGTCTCATGCCCGCCTGCCTTCCGTACCGGGGTGCGCGGGGCACCGCCCGGCGGGGGTGGGTGCGGAGGTGCTGTCGGTAGGAGCCTCGGCGGCCGGTGTGCGCGGGGTGTGCCCCGGACCGTCACCCGGACTGTCCAAACGGCGTCCCCGGAGCGTTTCCGGCGCATCGCCGTGACCGTTTCCGGAGCGTCTGCGCGCCGGTCAGACGGCTGCCCGGACGAGCGTCGGCGGGGGGCGGGGAGGGCCGGAAAAAAGTCGGTGCCGGGTCGGGAAGCCCGGAGTCAGGGGGTGGCGCGGGCGCGGGGCGCGGATGCGTGATGCAGCGGTCGGTTGCACAGTGAGGGATGTGTCATCGAACGGCGTATACCTCGAACTGCTCGGTGCCTTCGAGCTCTCGTACGCCGGATGCCGCATTCCCCTCCCCTCGGGGGCCCAGCGCCTGTTGGCGCTGCTCGCCGTGCACACGGCCGGTGTGTACCGGGGTGCGGCAGCCGAGCTGCTCTGGCCCGACTGCGTACCGCGCAGGGCGTCCGCGAACCTCAGGACCGCGCTGTGCCACGGGCGCAGGGCCGGGCCCGTGACGGCGGTCGAGTGCGTGGACCAGCGGCTGCGGCTCGCGCCGGTGGTGGACGTCGACCTGCCTCTCGTACGGGTGACGGCGCAGCGTGCGGTGACCGAGGGCACCCCGGCGGCGGAGCGCGAGGCGCTGGTGGGGCGGCTGCGGGACGAGCTGCTGCCGCGCTGGCCCGACGAGTGGCTGGTCCTGGAGCGGGAGCGCTGGGACCAGCTGCGGCTGCACGCCCTGGAGGGGCTGGCGGAGCGGCTGCGCCGGGAGGGCGAGTATCTGGACGCGTTCCAGACGGCGTTGACCGCGACGCAGATCGATCCGATCCGGGAGACGGCGCAGCGGATCCTGGTCGAGATCCATCTCGCGGAGGGCAACCGGGCGTGTGCGGTGAAGCGCTATCAGGAGTACCGGCGGTTGCTGCGGCGGGAGTTGGCGGTGGAGCCGTCGCCGTTGATGACGCGGCTGGTGCAGGACGCGATCTCGGCGTAGGGCCGCTCGGCGTGGTGCCGGGGCCGGGGCCGGGGTCGCGCCCTGCCGCCCTTCCCGTCCGCCTCGTCGTCAGACGGTGTAGGTGATCGCGGCGCCGTGTGTCCGGGCGATGGTGCCCGAGGTGTGGCCGTCGTGGATCAGGACCGGGTTGCCGCTGACGTTGCGGACCTTCAGCGTGGTGCGGACCTGGGGGCAGCCGGCGAGCTGGGCGGTGGTGAGGGTGAGGGTGTTCGCCGCGGTCTGGTGGTGCTTGGCGTCGGTGATGTTCCAGCGGGAGACCGGGCCGGTCAGCGGCGCGCCGCAGGGGGTGCCGTCGGCGGTGCGCGGCTGGGCCTCGACCCAGGTCTCGACGACGGTGCCCTGGTGGGCGGAGGTGCCGCCGGAGCAGATGTCCGAGTTGACCATGCAGGTGGAGAGGGCCGCGTCCTGGTAGAGCGAGACGCGGTTGCCGGTGGTCGGGGTGACCGTGTAGCCGAGGGTGGTGGCGGTGCTGCCCGCGGCGACGATGACACCGCTGCCCTGGGGCAGGGTCCAGCGCGGCATGTCGTTGTACACGGGGGCGGTCTGGCGGGCGAGTTCGGCACCGGCGGGGACCCGCATGGTGACGGTGCGGCCGTTCACGATGATCGAGGAGTACGACACGATCGACAGGCGGCAGCTGTACGAGCCGTCGGCGGGCGCGACGAACACCCAGCGCAGCGCGGCGGTCAGCGAGGTCTCGCCGGGCGGCACCAGGTTCGCCGCCCAGTAGGCGCCGCCCTCGGTACCGGCGGGCAGCGCGGCGCCCGTGGCCGTACCGCAGCGGATGGCGAAGGTGTTGCCGATGTTGTCGCCCTTGCCGACGGCGTCGACGGGGCCGGTGGCGAAGTTGCGCGACCACAGGTAGGAGCGTTCGCCCGCGGCGGCGTCGAAGGTGATCTCGGTGCCGGGCACGTCGAGGTAGGCCCCGGCCCCGCGGGTGACCTCGTAGCTGAAGGCGCCGGTGGCCGGGGCGGCGCTCGCGGCCGGTGCGGCGGCGAGGGCCGCCGCACCGGCGAGGAGGAAGGCACCGGCCGCCGCGACGGCGGTCCGGAGGGTGGTGAGTCGCACGGAGGTCTCGCTGCTCTCGTCGTGGTCGGTCCCGTCCGGGACGCGGGCGACCGGACGGCTGATCAGCTGATCAGCGAGACGATACGCGGCGGTCCGCCACGGCCTCCGTGGTGGTGGCCGCCTCGGTTCCGGTGCTGCGGGCCACCACCCGGGAACGGGTCCGGCCGAGGCGCAGCGAGATGATCACGGCGGCCAGGCCGACGACGGTCATGGCGGCGCCCGCCCAGGCCGGGGAGGCGAAGCCGTGGCCGGCGTCGATGACGGCGCCGCCGAGCCAGGGGCCGCCGGTGTTGCCGAGGTTGAAGGCGGCGGTGGTGGTGGCGCCCGCGAGGGTCGGGGCGGCGCCCGCGACGTTGAACATCCGGGCGTTGAGGGCGGGCGCGGTGTAGAAGGCGGAGACGCCGAGCAGGAAGGTCAGCACGATGGTGGCGACCGGGCTGCTCGCGAGCAGGGCGAGCGCGACGAGGAAGACGGTGGAGGCGGTGATGCCGGTGAGCAGCACCCCGAAGAGGTGGGCGTCGGCGACCCGGCCGCCGATGTACGTACCGATCAGGGCGCCGATGCCGAAGAGCGCGAGGACGCCGGAGACCCAGCCGTCGGCGAGGCCGGAGACGTCGGTGAGCAGCGGGGCGAGGTAGGAGAAGGCGCAGAAGACGCCGCCCGCGGCGAGCGCGGTGATCACGATGGAGAGCAGCACCTGCCGGTCGCGGTAGATGACCAGCTCGTCCATGAGGCGCGGCCGGGTGTCGGGCAGCGGGATGCGCGGGATCCGGGTGACGACGCCGACCAGGGCGATCGCGGAGGCGGCGCCGACGGCCCAGAAGGCGGAGCGCCAGCCGAGGTGCTCGCCGAGGAAGGCGCCGGCGGGGACGCCGAGCACGTTGGCGATGGAAAGTCCGCCGATCATCACGGCCATGGCCCGGGCCCGGGCGCCGCGCGGCACCATGGCGATGGCGACACCCGCGCCGACCGCCCAGAACCCGGCACAGGCGAGCGCGCTCACCACCCGTGACACGAACAGCACCGCGTAGTTCGGGGCCAGCGCGCCCGCGACCTGCCCGAGGCCGAAGAGGGTGATGAGGGCGATCAGGGTGGTCTTGCGGGGCAGCCGCAGGGTGGCGACGGCGAGCAGCGGGGCGCCGACGACCATGCCGATGGCGAAGGCGGAGATGAGCAGCCCGGCCCGGGGTATGGACACCCCCATGTCCTCGGCGATCGGCGGCAGCAGCCCGGACAGCATGAACTCGCTGGTCCCGAGCGCGAAGACGGAGAGGCCGAGGATGTAGACGGCTTTCGGCATCCGGGTGGTCGGGGCGGCGGGCGCCGCTGCGGTCGGATCCGACGGGTCGGGGTCGGGGTCGGAGGGGGCGGCTGCGGCGTCTGTCGAGGGCATAACAGGGGCAACCGGCCGTTCACCCCTGTCATTCCTGACCCCCCGATCGTCTCGCGATACGGAACGGTCACTTAGGGGGGCGGGGTGGGTCCGTCGGCCGAGCATGGCCTGTTCACGCCAGTCACGTCGTCCGCCTTGACGATCGCTTCGTCCGGCGAGACCGTCACGCGCAAGAACCCGCAACCGATGTGGTCAGGGAGCGCGTTGTGGATCTACAGTTCATCGGGATCGATCCGAGCACGGGCGGCGGTGGCTCGCCGACGGTGTGGGTCGACGAGGAAACAGCTGATCTGGTGCTCCAGGGCGTCAAGGCCGAGGCAGTGCTGGAGGCACTCGTCAGCGATACGGAGTGGGTCGCCGGGCATGAGCGAGGGATCCCTCCGCACGAGACCGTGATCCGCATTCCGGCCCGCATGGTGCCGATCTTGAGGAAGGCGTGCGATGTCGCGGACCGACGTGCCGGACTTCGGTGAACTTCTGCGATCGGCGGAGCACTCGGCCGTGCACCTGGAGATGCGGGACCTCTATGCGGTCGGTGACGAGGCCGAGGAGATCGCGCAGTTCAAGCGGACGGGCACGGTGGACCTCGACCCGACGGCGCGGTGGTGGCCCGAATGGCTGGGAATCGTGCGGGAGAGCGTCAGCCGGGGTGTGGCGATCCGCCGGGCCCGGATCGTCTCCGAGCCGGTCACCGACTACATCCGGTGGGAGCACGCGGTCACCTCGCTCAACGTCGGCGCCGGTGAGCAGGTCCGTTGGCTGCCTCGGCGCCTCGCCTCGGATCTCGCACTGCCGGGCAACGATCTGTGGCTGATCGACGACAGCCGTGTTCTCTTCCACTGGTTCACCGGGGACGGCGACTGGGCGGGGCACGACTTCAACGAAGATCCCGCAGTGGTCAAAATGGTGCGCGACGCCTTCCACGCGGTCTGGGAGCGTGCCATCCCCCACGAGCGTTTCACCGTCTGACCCGAGTCAGGTCCATGCCCGTATCTCCTTCCTCCAGTGCCCAGGCGGCGCGTGAAGCGCTTGCCGTGCGTCTCAACCATCTGCGCGTCGACTCCGGACTTTCGGGAAAGGAGCTCTCGGCACGATGCGGCTGGCACCCCGCGAAGACCAGTCGGCTTCAGAAGGGCGAAGCGCAGCCCTCGGACGCGGACATCCGCGCATGGTGCGCCGCCTGCGGTGCTGATGATCAGGTGCCGGACCTGATTGCCACGGCCCGCGCGGTCGATTCGATGTACGTCGAATGGCGACGGCGACACCGCAACGGCATGCGGAAGACCCAGGAGGACTTCTACGCGCTGTACGAGCGGACGGACGTGTGCCGCGTCTACGTCTCCAACGTCGTGCCCGGATTCTTCCAGACGCCGGCGTACGCAACAGCGCTGATGGAGTCGATCACCAGCTTCCAGGGCACGCCGAACGATGTCCCGGAAGCCGTCGCCTCACGCGTCGCCCGGTCCCGTTTTCTCTATGAAGGCGGACATCGCTTCGCTGTGGTCATGGAGGAGAGCGTGCTCCGCTTCCGTATCGGGGACCGGGAGACCATGGGTGACCAACTCCGGCACCTTCTCGCCGTCATGGCGCTGCCCGCCGTCTCCCTCGGAGTCATTCCCCTGGCCGCCACCCGGACCATGTGGCCTCTGGAAGCGTTCTACCTGCACGACGACACGCGCACGATCGTCGAGACCCTGACCGCAGAGGTCAACATCGTCCAGCCTCGTGAACTCGCCGACTACGCCAAGGCGTTCCGCGCCCTCTCCGCGATGGCTGTCCACGGGGCCCGTGCCCGCTCGCTCATCGAGTCGGCCATCGACTCCCTCGGATGATTCCCCCGCAATAGTCCGCAACCTCGTTGAGGGCGAATCACCCGTCTCCTTAGCGTGTGGAGTGCTGCCAGGGAGGCTGGTCCTCACGGCAGCTCCGCCGAGAAGCCGGACGCATGCGTCCCGCCTTCATTCAGGAGATGGCAATGATCGAGCCCAGTCCTCCCGCCCGCCCGTGCCAGGAACTCGCACTCCACGGACTGCCCAGCCCCGAACTCGCCGCCCGCGCCGCTTCCGGGTTCGCGAGGTTCCTCGCCCGCTGCGGTCAGGAGGACCGCAGCGGCGAGGAGCGCGCCCGGTGAACGGTCTCGGTGCCGGTTCCGGCACCGGCGTCGGCTCCTGCTTCCACGAGGACGACCACCCGTGGCTGCACCGCACCGTGCGGGACATCGCCAGTCGGGGCGAGGGCGAACTCACCGCGGTCGTCCACGAGGAAGCCGCCGGCCGGACCGTACGGGTCGCGTACATCCGACCGGCCTCCGGCGTGGAGTGGACCACGGCCGTCGACAACATCCAGCTCGTGTCGTGAGTGCCGAAGGATCCGCCGAAGCACAAGAAGGACTAGGGCCTGTCTGACAATTCCCGTCGGGTCCGGCCCGCCCGGCACGCACGCTCGCCGCACGGCCGAAACGCCCAAGTAGCTCCGCTACAAGGGCGCCCCGGCCGCACGCCGATCGCACGCACCGAACGACCCGGCCTGATCCGACGCGAATTGTCAGACAGGCCCTAGCGCGCGTGACGACATCGGATCCCGCCGCGGCCGAGCGGAACGCCCTGCGCGCTCTGCTCGGCATGGTGAGCGACGAGTTGGGGGCGCCGTTGGCGCCCGAGTGGGAGCGCGCCGCGTGGGTGGTGCCGCGCTCCGCGTTCGTTCCCGACCGGGTCTATCTCGGTGATGGGCTGGAGCCGTGCGACCGTGGCGAAGCTCCGGACACGTGGCTGCGATCGGTCTACGCGGACGACCCCGTGGTGACACAGATCAACGACGGCGTCGAACCGGGCGACGGCGAGCGGTGGCCGTCGTCCTCGGCGTCCGCCCCGTCCATCGTGTTCCGGATGCTGCACATGCTCGATGTACGTGAAGGACACCAGGTCCTGGAGATCGGCACGGGCACCGGCTGGAACGCGGGTCTGCTGGCGCACGTCGTCGGGCCGGACCGGGTGACGACCGTGGAGGTCGACGCGGCCCTGGCGTGCGGAGCCGGGGAACGACTCCGTAACAGGGGCGTGCGTGCTGCGGTGATCACCGGGGACGGCGCCGAGGGGTACGTGGACAGCGCGCCGTACGACCGGCTCGTGGCGACGTGTTCCGTGCGGTCCGTCCCGCGTCCCTGGGTCGATCAGGTGAAGCCCGGAGGCGTCATCCTCACGCCGTGGGAGAGCCCATGGTTCTGTTACGGGCTGCTGCGGATGGTCGTGGACGGCAACGGAACGGCGGCGGGGCGGTTCTCGCCGCACTCCGCGTTCATGCTGATGCGCAATCAGCGCACGGACCTGCGGATCTTCCGTGACGTGGTCCGCGACGACCACCGGCCCGACGAGTCGGCCACCGGCCTTCCGCCGTGGCGGGTGGCCGGTGACGATCCCGCCGCGCGGTTCGCCCTGGGGCTGCGGCTCCGTGACGTGTGGTGCACGTGGCACGACGACCCCGACGTGGCAGGGGTCGCGTCCCGGCTGTGGATCGCCACGACGGACGCCACGTCATGGGCCGCCGTGGACTGGGACGGGAAGGCGGACGACCGGTTCACCGTGTGGCAGCACGGACCGCGTCGGCTCTGGGACGAGGTGGCGGCGGCGTACGCCTGGTGGCTGAGGAACGACCGTCCCGGCCCCGGGCGGTTCGGGCTGACCGTCGCCGCCCAGGGGGAGTCCGTGTGGCTGGACGACCCCGGGCGGCCTCTTTCGCCCGGAGGCGGCTGACCGGCGCCCGCTACGCGCCGGGCTCCGCCAGTTCCGCCAGTTCCGTCAGCTCCCGTTCCAGGTTCTCCCGGGCCCGCTCCTCCCAGGCCGCCGCCCCGTACGGGGTGCGGAAGAGGCGGGGGAGGGCGAGGAGGTGGGTGAGGACGGCGGTGCGGCCGGTGCGGAAGGCGTCGTCCGGGACGAAGGCGTACTCCTCGCGGACCGCCCTCGTATACCCCCTATAGGTATCTGGGGAGCCGGCCAGGACGGCGAGGTCGGCGTCGCACAGGGTCTCGCCGTTGAGGTCGCCCGGGGCCGGGTCGTGGGTGATCGTGAGGCGGACCAGACGGGCCACCTCGGCCACCTCGTGCGGGGTCAACCCGGCCTCGGTCAAGGCGAGTTCGGCGAGGTGGGCGGAGCGTTCCTCGTTCTCCGAGCGGTCCGGGCGGTAGACCGCGTCGTGGAACCAGGCGGCCAGCCGCACCAGTTCGAGCTCCCCGCCCTCGTCGCCCTGGTCGGTGAGCTCGTCGATCCGGTCCAGGACCGCCCGCAGGTGGTCGACGGTGTGGTAGCGGCGCTGCGGCTCGGCCCAGCGGGCCAGCAGGTTCCGGCCGTACGGGAGGGGGTCGGGGCCCTCGCGGCCGGAGCGCGCGGCGAGCAGGGTCGCCGTCCAGCGGCGGAGCAGGTCGAGGTCCTCGTGGCCGGGTTTCCGCTCGCGTTCCCGCTGGTCACGGCCCTCTCGGCCGTGTCCGTCCGGCCCGCTCTCGGCCCCGTCGCGGTCGTCCAGGTCGTCCCGGTCGCGTTCTTCGGCTGCGGTCATGCCCCGCATTCTGCCGCTCCGTACCCGCCTCCCGCGCCCGCCCCGCGCCCCCGACCGGGCCGGAATCCGCACCCTCATCTCACCCTTACATACCCCCCATGGGTATGCTACGGTGCTCCACGCAGGTACCCCCTGGGGGTATGCATCGCCGAGTGAAGGGTCAGGGCAATGTCAACCTCAACCGTCAATCCCCGGCGCTGGTGGGCACTTGCCGTGCTCGCCGCAGCGCAGTTCATGGTCATCATGGACACGTCGATCATCGGGGTCGCGCTCCCGAAGATGCAGGAAGAGCTGGGCTTCTCGCAGGGCGAGCTCCAGTGGGTCTTCAACGCCTACGTCATCGTCTTCGGCGGCCTGCTGCTCCTCGGCGGCCGCCTCTCCGACCTCGTCGGAGCCCGCAAGATCTTCGTCTCCGGCTGGGCGATCATGATCGCCGGTTCGATCGTCGCGGCGGCCGCGCAGACCGCCTGGGTCGAGATCGTCGGCCGCGCCGTCCAGGGCGTCGGCGGCGCGCTCATCGCGCCCTCCGCGATGACCCTGCTGATGATGCTGTTCATGCACGACCCGCGCGAGCTCGGCAAGGCGATGGCCCTGTACGGCGCCGCCGCCCCGGCCGGCGGCACCGCCGGTGTCTTCCTCGGCGGCGTGTTCACCGAGTGGGCCGCCTGGCAGTGGTGCTTCATCATCTACGTGCCGATCGGCCTCGCCACCCTCGCCGCCACCAAGATCCTGCCCGACGTCGAGTCCCGCCGCGGCTCCGTCGACGTCCTCGGCGCCGTCGCCGTCACCGCCGGTCTCGCGCTCGCCGTGTTCGCCGTCGTCCGCGCCCCCGAGGTCGGCTGGGGCGCCACCGCCACCATCCTCGAACTGGTCGGCGCCGCCGCGCTGCTCCTGGTCTTCTTCCTGATCCAGAAGTCCCTGCGCGAGCCGCTCATGCCGCTCAGCGTCTGGCGGGTCCCGCGCCTCGGCTCCGCCAACCTGGCGATGACGCTGCTCGGCGCCGCCTGGATCCCGATGTGGTACTTCCTCAACCTCTACCTCCAGCAGGTGCTCGGTTACGGGGCCTTCGCCTCCGGCGCCGCCCTGCTCCCGATGACCGTGCTCCTCATGATCTTCATGACGGCCATCACCGCCCGGCTCATGGCCAGGTTCGGCGCCAAGCCGCTCATCGGCGGCGGACTCCTCGTCCTCGCCGCGGGCCTGGTCTGGCTGTCCGCCGTCGAGCCCACCGGCAGCTTCGTCGTCGACGTGCTGCCCGCCTCGCTGGTCGCCGCCCTCGGCATGTCCCTCGCCTACATCCCGGCGATGATCGCCGCCATGTCCGGCGCCCCGCAGGAGCAGGCCGGTCTCGCCTCCGGCATCGTCAACACCACCTACAACGTCGGCTCCGCGCTCGGCCTCGCCGCCCTCACCGCGGTCGCCATGTCCCAGGGCGCCGACCAGCTCGGCAACCTGCCCAAGCTCACCGACGGCTTCTCGTCCGCCTTCATCGGCGCCGCGATCATCGCCGCGGTCGGCGGTGTCATCACCCTTCTGGTGATGAAGAGCGACAAGGCGCTCGCCGCCGCGGCCCCGGCCGCCGACGCCCCGAGCGAGCAGGGCGCCAAGGTCTCCGCGTGAGCTGAGCCAGAAGCACCTCGGCACACCCCCGCACACCCCGGCACACCCCCGCACACCCCGGCAGACCCGGAAGGGGCCGCCCGACGTCCGTCCACCGGACCTCGGGCGGCCCCTTCCGCCGTACTGACCTTCGTACCGCTCCCATGACCGGAAGGACCCTCATGGAACTGACCACCCGCGCCGTGCACGTCGCCAACCCGCCCTTCCCGGACGGCAGTCGGCCGCTCTCCGTGCCCCTCGTCCAGTCCTCCGCCTTCGCCTTCGAATCCGCCGACGCGCTCGCCGAGGCCATGGCGGGACCCGACGGGCGGTACGTCTACAGCCGCCGCGGCAACCCGACCGTACGGGCCCTTGAACAGACCCTCGCCGGACTTGAGGGCGGCGCGGGCGGAGCCATCGCCTTCGCGTCCGGGATGGGCGCGATCAGCGGCGTGCTGCTCGCGCTCCTGAAACCCGGCGACCGGGTCGTCGCCCAGCGCTGCCTGTACGGCGGGACCTACGCCGTCCTGTCCGACCTGGCCGCCCGCTACGGCATCGACGTCGTGTACGTCTCCGGGGACGACGTCGCCGAGTTCGAGGAGGCCGCCCAGCACCCGGCGACCCGGCTGCTCGTCCTGGAGACCGTCGCCAACCCCACCGGGCAGGTCCCCGACCTGCCGGGACTGCTCTCCGCCGCCCGCTGGCTCGGCGTCACCAGCGTCGTCGACAACTCCCTCGCCTCGCCCGTCCTGTGCCGCCCGCTGGAACTCGGCGCCGACATCGTCGTGCACTCCACCACCAAGTACCTCTCCGGGCACTCCGACGTCCTCGGTGGCGCCGCCGTCTTCGCCGACGACGAGCTGCGCCGCACCGTGTGGCCGCGCACGGTCGAACTCGGCGCCTGCGCCGACCCGTTCGCCGCCTGGCTGACCCTGCGCGGGATCCCCACGCTGCCGCTGCGGATGCGCGAGCACTGCGCCAACGCCGAGGCGCTGGCCGCGCGGCTCGCCGCCCGGGACGACGTCGAGGCCGTCCACTACCCATGGCTGCCCGGCCATCCCTCGTACAAGAACGCCCGCTCCGTCCTCTCCGGCGGCGGCGGGCTGCTGTCCTTCGAGCTCGCGGGCGGGCGCGCGGCCGGCCGGGCGTTCATCGAGCGGGTCGGGATCGCCCGGCTCGCGCTGTCGCTCGGCGGTGTGGAGTCCCTGGTCACCCACCCCGCCTCCACCTCGCACCGGGAGCTGGACGGGCCCGCGCTCGCCGCCGCGGGGATAGCGCCGGGACTGGTGCGGATGTCCGTCGGGATCGAGGCGGTCGACGACCTGTGGGCGGACCTCCGGCAGGCGCTCGAACAAGGCGCTCCCTAGCGGGGGTTGGTGCCCGAACAGACTTGTCTCTTCTCGCACTTCGCCATTCTTTTGGCTTGACAAAATAAATGGCTGATTCGTAAATTAGGTGATGCCAGGGAACGACCACTCCTAGGTCAAGGAGGGCGCGCGATGCGCTACTTCGAGGACTTCCGGCCCGGCGACGTCCACCAACTGGGCACCGTCACCGTCACGACGGAGGAGGTGCTGGAGTTCGGCAGGCGCTTCGACCCGCAGCCCTTCCACACGGACCCCGAGCGCGCCAAGAACTCGCAGTTCGGCGGGCTGATCGCCAGCGGCTTCCACACCCAGTCGATGTTCATGCGCCGCTACGTCGACGGACTGCTCGCCTACAGCGCCTGCATGGGCTCGCCCGGCATCGACGAGGTCCGCTACCTGCGGCCCGTCCGCCCCGGCGACGTGCTCACCGCGCGCGTCGAGATCCTGGGCGCCACCCCGTCCCCGTTCAACTCCACCAGCGGCACCGTCAAACCGCGCTGCACGCTGGTGGCCGCCGACGGGACGGCCGTGTTCAGCATGATCCTGCACAGCATCTTCCGGCGCCGTCCCGCCGGATCCGAAGCGGCCCGACCGTCGTCGATGCCCGCCGCAGAGGACCCGGCCGGGTGCTGCACCCGGCCGCGGCAGAGCGCCGCCGCAGCGGCCATGAGCGCCTGAGGGCCACCCGGCCCGCACCGCGCCCGAACACGGCCGTCCGTACTTCTGATCCGGGATCTCGGATCCGATATCCAACATCCAACAGCTCGGATCTCGGATCCAACGTCCGGGATCCAACCTCCCGGATCTCGGATCCCGGATCCCGGATCCAACGTCCTGGATCCAACCCCCCGGATCTTGGATCCAACCTCCCGGATCCAATGCCCCGGATCCAACCTCCCGGATCTCGGATCCCGGATCCAACCTCCCGGATCCAGAATCCCGCATCCCACCCACCAGCGAAGGGGGACCTCCTGTGGAGGCCGTATCCCGCACCGCCCAGTGGACCGCCGCCGCGCGTGCCCTGGAGACCGAGCGCGAGGACCGGCTGTTCGCCGATCCGTACGCGCGCACCGTCGCCGACCAGATCGGCTTCGAGCTGCTGGAGCGCTACGCGGGCGGCGGCACCGTGCCGTTCCTCGCCATCCGCACCACCTACCTGGACCGCGCGATCGTCGCGGCGGTCGAGGAGCGCGGCATCCGCCAGGTCGTGTTCCTCGCCGCGGGCATGGACACCCGGTTCTTCCGGCTGCCCTGGCCGGACGGCGTCACCGTGTACGAGCTGGACCGCCCGGCGCTCCTGGCGGCCAAGGCCGCCATGCTCGCCGACGAGCCGCAGCCGGCCGGCCGGACCAGGATCACCGTCCCCGTCGACCTCACCCAGGACTGGACCGGGCCGCTGAAGGAGGCGGGCTGGAAGAGCGACGAGCCCGTCCTGTGGGTGGTCGAGGGCCTGCTGTTCTTCCTGCCCGAGCAGGCGGTACGGACCCTGATCTCGACGCTCGCCGCGCACGCGGCGCCCGGCTCGGTGCTGCTCGGTGACGTCATCTCGCGGGCCGCCCTGGAGAACCCGCTGGCCCGCGGCTTCCTCAAGGCCCTTGAGGAGGACGGTAACCCGTGGCTGTTCGGCACCGAGGAGCCCGAGGCGCTGCTCGACGACTGCGGCTGGGCGGTGCGCGAGGTGCGCCAGCCCGGTGAGCCCGGCGCCGACTTCGACCGCTGGCCCTACCCCGTACCGGCGCGGTCCGTGCCGCGGATCCCCCGGTCCTTCCTCTTCACCTGCGACCTGCCCACCGGGCAGCGGGAGGCGGCCGCATGAGCGCCCACGACTTCCACCAGCGGGTCATCTCCGACGCGGGCGCGGCCGTGCGCGGACTGACCGTCGCCCTCGGCGAACGCCTCGGCCTCTACCGGGCGCTCGCCGAACACGGCCCGCTCACGGCCGCCACCCTCGCGGAGCGGACCGGCACGAACGAGCGGTACGTCGAGGAGTGGCTGCACGCCCAGCTGTCCGCCGGGTACGTGGAGCGGCACCCCAGCTCGCGCACGTACACGCTGCCCGCCGACCACGTCGAGGTGCTGGCCGATCCGACGGCCGTCACGTACGCGGCCGGGTTCTTCACCGCCCTGAAGGCGCTGTACGCCACCGAGGACCTGCTGGTCGAGGCGTACCGCACCGGCGACGGGGTCGGCTGGGCCGAGCACGACGCGGCGCTCGACACCGGGATGGGCTCGTTCTTCCAGCCGACGTACGAGCACAAGCTGGTCGCCGACTGGCTGCCCGCGCTGCACCAGGTCACCGACAAGCTGGCGGCCGGCGGCACCGTCGCCGACGTGGGCTGCGGGGTCGGGCACACCACGCTGCTCATCGCCCGCGCCTTCCCGAACGCGACCGTGCACGGCTTCGACTACTCGGAGGAGGCGATCTCGATCGCCCGCCAGCTCGCCGAGGAGGCCGGGCTCTCCGACCGGGTCGTCTTCGAGGTGGCGTCCGCCGACGACTACCCGGGCACCGGCTACGACCTGGTGTGCTTCTTCAACGCCCTGCACGACATGGGTGACCCGGTCGCCGCCGCGCAGCACGTCCACAAGTCCCTGGACGGCGACGGTACGTGGATGCTCGTCGAGTCCAACGTGTCGCCCGAGGACATCGACACCCAGACCCCGGCCGCCCGCATGTTCATGGCGCTGTCCGCCGTGATGTGCCTGCCGGTGGCGGTCGCCCAGCGCGGCCCGCACGCCCTCGGCAACCACTCGGGCGAGCGCGCCTTCCGCGCCATCGCCGAGGAGGCGGGCTTCACCCGCTGGCGCCGCGCGACCGAGACCCCGGTCAACGCGGTCTACGAAGTCCGTCCCTGAGCCGGTCCCCACCCGCACCGAGCCACAAAAGAAGGAGCTTCCTCATGGGCGCCACGGCCCCGCTGCCCGTCACCGACCGGTTCATGGAGGTCCTGGAGCGGCTCAGCGAGCGTTCCGTCGAGGACTACTACAACCCGTACCAGACCTTCCAGTGGCCCGAGACCCTGGAGGAGAACCGTTTCTGGATGACTCCCGAGCTGCTCACCGTCTACGGCACCGAGCACTACGACCGCCTCGGCGAGGAAACGCTTCAGCGCCTCTCCAAGTGGGAGTCCGTCAACTTCTACAGCCTCAACGTGCACGGCATCCGCGAGCTCCTCATCGAGGTCGTCGGGCGGATCCACATGCCCGGCTTCGAGGTCCCCTCGGACTTCTTCCACCACTTCATCGGTGAGGAGAACGAACACATGTGGTTCTTCTCCGAGTTCTGCCGCCGCTACGGCCACAAGATCTACGGCTCCACCGCCATGCGCGCCGACGCCGCCTGGGAGCCCGAGGTCGAGAACTTCCTGGTCTTCACCCGCATCCTGTTCTTCGAGGAGCTGGTCGACCACTACAACTCCCGGATGGCCAAGGACGATTCCCTCTGCCACACCATCCGCGAGGTCAACCGCATCCACCACCAGGACGAGTCCCGCCACATCGCCTTCGGGCGCGAGCTGGTCTCCCTCCTCTTCCAGCGGATGTGCCAGGCGGTGAGCGCCGACCGGGTCCGTGAGGTCGAGGCGTACCTCAAGCGCTACGTCGTCTACAGCGTCAACTCGCTCTACAACCCCCACGTGTACAAGGACGCCGGCATCCCCGACCCGCTCGCGCTGCGCAACGCGCTGATCGCCGACGGGTCCCGCCGCGCCCACGAGCGCAAGGCGATCCGCAAGCCGCTCGCCTTCTTCCTGAAGACCGGCATCTTCTCCGACGACACCCTGCCCGTCCTCTGAGAGCCCGGTCCCGAGCGCGAATCTCGAATCCACCCGAGAGGTGCACCGACCATGACCGCGACCATCCCCGAGAACGCCGGGGCGACCAGGGGCCTGCCGGTACTCGGCCCCGAGGGGACCCGCCTGCTGCGGCTCCTCGACGACACCTTCGAGGGCTGGGGGGTGGCCGCGGGCGCCCGCCCGATGACCATGCCCCCGCTGCTCCCGGCCGCCGACCTGGCCCGGCTCGACTACTACGACAACTTCCCGCACCAGGCCGTCGTCGCCGCCCCGCTCGACCTGGACCGACGGGCGTCCGCGCCCTTCGCCACCGACACCGGCTGCTTCCCGACCGCCGCCCTCGAACCGGCCGCGCTCGGACTGCCCTCGGCGTCCTGCTACGCCGTCTACCTCACCCACCAGGGCCACCGGGTCGCCGACGACACCCTCGTCACGATCTGCTCCTGGTGCTTCCGCAAGGAGACCCACTACGAGGGCATGCGGCGCCAACTCGGCTTCCGTATGCGGGAGATCGTGGCGATCGGCGCGCAGCGGCACGCCGAGGACCACCTGACCGCCTTCACCGACCGCATCCACGCCTTCGCCGCGGCGCTCGACCTGCCGCTGCGCAAGGAGGCCGCCTGCGACCCGTTCTTCGACAAGGGCGGCTCCAAGGCGCTGCTCCAGCGGCTCACGCCGGTGAAGCACGAGTTCCTGTACGAGGACCTGGCGATCGCCTCGGTCAACACCCACCGCAACTTCTTCGGCGACCGCTGCGCCATCACCCTGGAGTCGACCGGTGGCCCGGCCTTCACCAGCTGCGTGGCCTTCGGTCTGGAGCGCTGGCTGTCCGCGCTGACCCGCAGGCACGGCAGCTGGGCGGCCGCCACCGACGCGGTGCTCGACGCGAACGCCCGGATGCGGGCCGGAGCGAGCGCCACGGCCGGGCCGGTGATCTGACGTGCCGGCCCGTCCCGTGGCCCCGCCGGCGGGCGGCCTGGGCTGGGCGAATCTCGGCATGGACATCGTGTCCGTCAACCGTGTCCGCAGGCTTCTCGCCGAGTACGGGGAGAAGTTCTTCGAGCGGATGCTCACCCCCGGCGAACTCGCCGACTGCCGTACCGCCAGCGGGCTCGACGTGCTGAGCCTGTGCGGCCGGATCGCGGCGAAGGAAGCGGCGTTCAAGACGTTACGGGTCAGGGGCAGGTTCCTGCCCTGGCCGGACATCGTCGTACGGCGTTCCGAGGGCGGCTGGCCGCTCGTGGAGCTGCGCGGCGCCGCGGCCGAGATGGCCGGCGAGTCCGGCATCTCCGAGATCACCGTGTCCATCAGCCATGACGTGGACTACGCGGTCGCGGTCGCCGCGCCGATCATCGCCCCGACCCTGCCCGCCCCCACTCCGCCCGCCGCCCCGGCCCTGCCCGCCCCTGTTCCGCCCGCTCCCACCCCTCCCAGCCCGTCAGTCCCCACCCCTTCCGCCATCAGCAGCAGCTAACAAGGAGAGCAACCATGTCCGACGGCCTGCAGACCGTGAAGAGCTGGATCCTCGACCGTCACCCGGAGCGCGAGGACATCGCGCCCGACCTCGACCTGATCGAGAACCGGCTGATCGACTCGCTGTCCTTCGTCGAGTTCGTCTTCCTGCTGGAGCAGGAGAGCGGCACCACCATCCAGATGGAGACCCTGGAGGTCGACTCCATCCGTACCCTCGGCGCCATCGAGCAGCACTTCTTCACCGGTGCCGGTGCCGCCGCCACCGCCAAGACCCCGGCGGAGGCCCAGGCATGAGCCGCCGCCTCTTCACCTCGGAGTCCGTCACCGAGGGGCATCCCGACAAGATCGCCGACCGGATCAGCGACACGATCCTGGACGCCCTGCTCGCGCAGGACCCGCACGCCCGGGTGGCCGTCGAGACCCTGATCACCACCGGTCAGGTGCACATCGCGGGCGAGGTCACCACCACCGCGTACGTGCCGATCGCGCAGCTGGTCCGCGAGGCGATCCTGGACATCGGCTACGACTCCTCGGCGAAGGGCTTCGACGGCGAGTCCTGTGGGGTGTCGGTGTCGATCGGCGCGCAGTCGCCGGACATCGCGCAGGGTGTGGACAGCGCGTACGAGTCCCGGGTCGAGGGCACCGAGGACGCGCTCGACGCGCAGGGCGCGGGCGACCAGGGCCTGATGTTCGGCTACGCCTGCGACGACACCGCCGAGCTGATGCCGCTGCCGATCGCGCTCGCGCACCGGCTGTCCCGGCGCCTGACCGAGGTCCGCAAGAACGGCACCGTGCCGTATCTGCGCCCGGACGGGAAGACCCAGGTCACCATCGAGTACGACGGCGACCGCCCGGTCCGCCTCGACACGGTCGTGGTGTCCTCGCAGCACGCCGCCGACATCTCCGTCGAGGGCCTGCTCACGCCCGACGTGCGCGAGTACGTCGTCGAGCACGTCCTCAAGGAGCTCGTCGAGGAGGGCGTGACCCTGGAGTCCGACGGCTACCGGCTGCTCGTGAACCCGACCGGGCGGTTCGAGATCGGCGGCCCGATGGGCGACGCGGGCCTCACCGGCCGCAAGATCATCATCGACACGTACGGCGGGATGGCCCGGCACGGCGGCGGCGCGTTCTCCGGCAAGGACCCCTCGAAGGTCGACCGCTCGGCCGCGTACGCCATGCGCTGGGTCGCGAAGAACGTCGTCGCGGCCGGGCTCGCCCGCCGCTGCGAGGTCCAGGTCGCCTACGCCATCGGCAAGGCCGAGCCCGTCGGTCTGTTCGTCGAGACCTTCGGCACCGGCGTGCTGCCGGACGAGCGCATCCAGGAGGTCGTCGGCCAGGTCTTCGACCTGCGCCCGGCCGCGATCATCCGCGACCTGGACCTGAAGCGCCCCATCTACGCGGCCACCGCCGCGTACGGGCACTTCGGCCGGGAACTGCCGGAGTTCACCTGGGAGCGCACCGACCGCGTGGACGCGTTGAAGACCGCCGCGGGGGTGTAGGGCGTGCGTATCGCTGTCACCGGATCCATCGCGACCGACCATCTGATGACCTTCCCCGGCTGGTTCAGCGAACAGCTGATCGCCGACCGGCTCGACAAGGTCTCCCTGTCGTTCCTCGCCGACAACCTGGAGGTGCGGCGCGGGGGAGTGGCAGCGAACATCGCCTTCGGGCTCGGCGTGCTCGGCCTGCGCCCCGTCCTGGTGGGCGCGGTCGGTGCCGACTTCGAGCCGTACCGGATCTGGCTGAAGGACCACGGTGTGGACACCGACTCGGTGCGCGTCAGCGAGTCGCTCCACACCGCCCGGTTCGTCTGCACCACCGACCGGGCCCAGAACCAGATCGCCACCTTCTATGCCGGGGCCATGGCCGAGGCCCGGGAGATCGACCTGCGGTCGGTGCTCGCCAGGGCCGGGCGGATCGACCTCGTGCTGATCTCCCCCGACGACCCCGAGGCGATGCTCCGGCACGCCCGTACCTGCCGCGCGCTCGGCGTCCCCTTCGCCGCCGACCCCTCGCAGCAGCTCGCCCGCCTCGACGGCGGAGAGGTCCGCGAACTCGTCGACGGTGCACGGTACTTGTTCACCAACGAGTACGAGACGGCGCTGCTCCTGGAGAAGACCGGCTGGTCCGAGGCCGACGTACTGCGCCGGGTCGGCGGCTGGGTCACCACCCACGGCGCCGCCGGGGTACGGATCAGGGGCGAGGACCGCGAGCCGCTCGCCGTGCCCGCGGTGGCCGTCGCGGGCGTGGTCGACCCGACGGGCGTCGGCGACGCCTTCCGGGCCGGCTTCCTCGCGGGCACCGCCTGGGGCGTGTCCGAGCGGTGCGCGGCCCAGCTGGGCTGCGCGGTCGCCGCGACCGTCCTCGACTACGTCGGCACCCAGGAGTACCGGCTGCACCGCGAGGCGGTTCTCGACCGGATCAGGACCACCTACGGCATGGGCTGCGCGGCGGCCCTGCTGACCCATCTGAGGGGGCTGACATGACCGGGACCGGGACCGGAACAGGGGCCGGGGCGGGCGGCGGCGCGCACCTGGGCGGCGCGCACGGCAACGGGACGCGCGGGAACGGGCGGCGTTCGCTGCGCGACGAGTTCGCCACCCGGGTGGTGGTGGCCGACGGGGCGATGGGCACCATGCTCCAGGCCGCCGACCCCACCATGGAGGACTTCGAGCAGCTGGAGGGCTGCAACGAGATCCTGAACGTGACCCGCCCGGACATCGTGCGCTCGGTCCACGACGCCTACTTCGCGGTCGGCGTGGACTGTGTCGAGACCAACACCTTCGGCGCCAACCTGGCCGCGCTCGCCGAGTACGGCGTCGAGGACCGGGTCCACGAACTGTCCGAGGCCGGTGCCCGGATCGCCCGCGCGTCCGCCGACGCCCACACCGCCCGCGACGGCAGGACCCGCTGGGTGCTCGGCTCGATGGGCCCGGGCACCAAGCTGCCGACCCTCGGCCACATCACGTACGAGCCGCTGCGTGACGCCTACCAGCAGAACGCCGACGGCCTGCTGCGCGGCGGCGCGGACGCCCTGCTCGTCGAGACGACGCAGGACCTGCTCCAGACGAAGGCGGCCGTCATCGGCGCCCGCCGTGCCCTGGACCAGCTCGGCCTCGACCTGCCGCTGATCGTGCAGGTCACCGTCGAGACGACCGGCACCATGCTGCTCGGCTCGGAGATCGGCGCGGCGCTCACGGCCCTGGAGCCGCTGGGCATCGACATGATCGGCCTGAACTGCGCGACGGGCCCCGCGGAGATGGCCGAGCATCTGCGCCACCTGTCCCGGCACGCCCGTATCCCGGTCTCCGTCATGCCCAACGCGGGCCTGCCGGTGCTCACTTCGGACGGCGCGCACTATCCCCTCTCGCCGGAGGAGCTGGCGGACGCCCAGGAGGCGTTCGTACGGGACTACGGACCGGCTCTGGTCGGCGGCTGCTGCGGTACGACCCCGGAGCACCTGCGGCAGATCGTCGACCGGGTGCGCGGCGCGGCCGTCCTGCCGAGGACCCCGGTGGCCGAGCCGGGGGCCGCGTCGCTCTACAGCCATGTGCCGTTCCGGCAGGACACCTCGTACCTGGCGATCGGGGAGCGGACGAACGCGAACGGGTCGAAGAAGTTCCGCGACGCGATGCTGGAGGCCCGCTGGGACGACTGTGTGGAGATGGTCCGCGACCAGATCCGTGAGGGCGCCCACATGCTCGACCTGTGTGTCGACTACGTCGGCCGTGACGGGGTCGCGGACATGGCGGAGCTCGCGGGCCGGTTCGCGACGGCGTCGACGCTGCCGATCGTGCTCGACTCCACCGAGGTGGCGGTGCTGCGGGCCGGCCTGGAGAAGCTCGGCGGCCGGGCGGTGATCAACTCGGTGAACTACGAGGACGGCGACGGCCCGCGCTCGCGGTTCGCGCAGGTCGCGGGTCTGGCGCGGGAGCACGGAGCCGCGCTGATGGCGCTGACGATCGACGAGGAGGGCCAGGCCCGTACGGTCGAGACCAAGGTCGCGATCGCGGAGCGGCTGATCGACGACCTGACCGGGAACTGGGGGATCCGCGAGTCGGACATCCTCATCGACACGCTGACGTTCACGATCTGCACGGGTCAGGAGGAGTCCCGGAAGGACGGGATCGCGACGATCGAGGCGATCCGCGAGCTGAAGCGGCGCCGTCCGGACGTGCAGACGACCCTCGGTCTTTCGAACATCTCGTTCGGTCTGAACCCGGCGGCCCGGATCGTCCTCAACTCCGTCTTCCTGGACGAGTGCGTGAAGGCGGGCCTGGACTCGGCGATCGTGCACGCGTCGAAGATCCTGCCGATCGCCCGCCTGGAAGAGGAACAGGTCCGGGTCGCCCTCGATCTGATCTACGACCGGCGGGCGGAGGGCTACGACCCGCTGCAACGGCTCCTCGAACTCTTCGAGGGCGCGACGGCGAAGTCGCTGAAGGCGGGCAAGGCCGAGGAGCTGCTCGCGCTGCCGCTGGAGGAGCGGCTGAAGCGGCGGATCATCGACGGTGAGAAGAACGGTCTGGAGGCGGATCTGGAGTCGGCGCTCGCGGAGCGGCCGGCCCTGGACATCGTCAACGAGGTCCTGCTCGACGGGATGAAGACGGTCGGCGAGCTGTTCGGCTCGGGCCAGATGCAGCTGCCGTTCGTGCTCCAGTCGGCCGAGGTGATGAAGACCGCGGTGGCCCATCTCGAACCGCACATGGAGAAGTCCGACGCCGAGGGCAAGGGCACCATCGTGCTCGCCACCGTGCGCGGTGACGTCCACGACATCGGCAAGAACCTGGTCGACATCATCCTGTCCAACAACGGCTACAACGTGGTCAACATCGGGATCAAGCAGCCGGTGTCGGCGATCCTGGAGGCCGCCGAGGAACACACGGCGGACGTGATCGGGATGTCCGGGCTGCTGGTGAAGTCCACGGTGATCATGAAGGAGAACCTGGAGGAGCTGAACGGCCGAGGTCTCGCCGCCCGCTTCCCGGTCATCCTCGGCGGCGCGGCGCTGACCAGGGCGTATGTCGAGCAGGACCTTCACGAGATCTACCAGGGCGAGGTCCGCTACGCCCGGGACGCCTTCGAGGGCCTGCGCCTGATGGACGCGCTGATGGCGGTGAAGCGCGGGGTGCCGGGGGCGGTGCTCCCTGAGCTGAAGCAGCGCCGGGTCGCGAAGCGGGACACCCCGGTGCTCGACGTCCGCGAGCCGGAACCGGCCGGACGCTCGGACGTGGCCACGGACAATCCGGTGCCGGAGCCGCCGTTCCTCGGCACGAAGGTCGTCAAGGGCATCCAACTGGCCGAGTACGCGGGCTGGTTGGACGAGAGCGCGCTGTTCAAGGGCCAGTGGGGTCTGAAGGACCGGGGCATGATCGAGTCGGAGGGCCGGCCGCGGCTGCGGGGCTGGCTGGACCGGCTGCAGACGGACCGGCTCCTTGAGGCGGCGGTGGTCCACGGCTACTTCCCGTGCGTGTCCAAGGGCGACGACCTGATCGTCCTCGACGAGGACGGGAGCGAACGGACCCGGTTCAGCTTCCCGCGCCAGCAGCGGGGCCGCCGCCTCTGCCTCGCGGACTACTTCCGCGCGGAGGACTCCGGCGAGGTCGACGTCCTGGCGCTGCAGATCGTCACGGTCGGCTCGCGGATCGGTGAGGCGACGGCGGAGCTGTTCGCCGCCGACGCGTATCGCGACTACCTCGAACTGCACGGACTGTCCGTGCAGTTGGCGGAGGCCCTGGCCGAGTACTGGCACGCGCGGGTGCGGGAGGAGTGGGGATTCGGCGGGGGTGACCCGGCGGGCATCGAAGGGATGCTGCGGACCGAGTACCAGGGCTGCCGCTACTCGCTGGGCTATCCGTCCTGCCCGGACCTGGAGGACCGGGCGAAGATCGCCGAACTCCTTCGGCCCGAGCGGATCGGCGTCCAGCTGTCCGAGGAGTACCAGCTGCACCCGGAGCAGTCGACGGACGCGTTCGTGGTGCACCACCCGGAGGCGACGTACTTCAACGCGGGAGGGCGGCGCCTGTGAACCCGACCAGTCCGACGAGCCCCACCGTGACGGGTCCGACGGGCCCCACCTTCTCGTTCGAGTTCTTCCCGCCGCGCACGGACGCGGGGGAGCGGACCCTGTGGGACGCGATCCGGCGGGTCGAGGCGCTGGCGCCGGACTTCGTGTCGGTGACGTACGGCGCGGGCGGCTCGTCCCGGGACCGGACCATCGACGTCACCCAGCGGATCGTGCGCGAGACGACCCTGCGGCCCGTCGCCCACCTCACGGCGGTGGGGCATTCGGTGGCGGAGCTGCGGGCGATCGTCGGCGCGTACGCGGACGCCGGGGTACGGGACGTCCTCGTGCTGCGGGGCGATCCGCCGGGCGATCCGCGCGGGGCCTGGACCCCGCACCCGGACGGCTTCCGGCACGCGTACGAACTGGTCGAGCTGGTCCGTTCGTTGGGCGACTTCCGGATCGGGGTGGCGGCGTTCCCCGAGGGCCATCCGCGGTCGCCGGACCCGGCGAGCGACCTGGAGTTCTTCGTGGCGAAGTGCCGGGCGGGCGCGGACTACGCCATCACGCAGATGTTCTTCGACCCGGAGGACTATCTGCGGCTGCGGGACCGGGTCGCCGCGGCCGGCTGCGAAACGCCGATCATCCCGGAGATCATGCCCGCCACCGACGTCCGCCAGATCCGCCGCTTCGCCGAGCTGTCGGACGCCGCCTTCCCCGAGGACCTGGCGCACCGCCTGGAGGCGGCGAAGGGCGACCCGGCCGCCGCGTACCGGACCGGGGTGGCGCACGCGACCGCGATGGGCCTGCGGCTGCTCGCCGAGGGCGCGCCGGGCCTGCACTACATCACGCTCAACAAGAGCACCGCAGCCCTCGACATTCACCGAACGATCCAAGCCTCAAGGAGCCTCGCACGTGTCTGAGTCCACCGAGTCCACCGAGTCCATCGAGTTCACGGATTTCAAGGTCGCCGATCTGTCGCTCGCCGCCTTCGGGCGGAAGGAGATCACGCTCGCGGAGCACGAGATGCCCGGCCTGATGTCGATCCGGCGTGAGTACGCCGAGACGAAGCCGCTCGCGGGTGCGCGGATCACCGGCTCCCTGCACATGACCGTACAGACCGCCGTCCTCATCGAGACCCTGGTCGCGCTCGGCGCCGAGGTCCGCTGGGTGTCGTGCAACATCTACTCCACCCAGGACCACGCCGCCGCGGCGATCGCGGCGGCGGGCATCCCGGTGTTCGCCTGGAAGGGCGAGACCCTTCAGGAGTACTGGTGGTGCACGGAGCAGGCGCTGACCTGGCCCGGCGGGCAGGGCCCGAACATGATCCTCGACGACGGCGGTGACGCGACCCTCCTCGTCCACAAGGGGGTGGACTTCCAGAAGACGGGCCGCCTGCCCGAGGCGGAGAACGAGGAACTGGCCGTCGTGCGCGCCCTGTTGGAGAACAGTGGTCTGGACTGGTCGGCGATGGCCGCGGAGATCCGGGGCGTGACGGAGGAGACCACGACCGGTGTCCACCGCCTCTACGAGATGCACGAGGCCGGGGCGCTGCTGTTCCCGGCGATCAACGTGAACGACGCCGTGACGAAGTCGAAGTTCGACAACAAGTACGGCTGCCGCCACTCCCTCATCGACGGCATCAACCGCGCCACCGACGTCCTCATCGGCGGCAAGACGGCCGTCGTCTTCGGCTACGGCGACGTCGGCAAGGGCTGCGCCGAATCCCTGCGCGGCCAGGGCGCCCGCGTGATCGTCACCGAGATCGACCCGATCTGCGCCCTCCAGGCCGCCATGGACGGCTACCAGGTCGCCACCCTCGACGACGTCGTCGAGACCGCCGACATCTTCATCACCACCACCGGCAACAAGGACATCATCATGGCGTCCGACATCGCCCGGATGAAGCACCAGGCGATCATCGGCAACATCGGCCACTTCGACAACGAGATCGACATGGCCGGCCTCGCCACCACCCCCGGCATCGTCAAGGACGAGGTCAAGCCCCAGGTCCACACCTGGACCTACCCCGACGGCAAGGTCGTCATCGTCCTCTCCGAGGGTCGCCTCCTCAACCTCGGCAACGCCACCGGCCACCCCTCCTTCGTGATGTCGAACTCGTTCGCCGACCAGACCCTGGCCCAGATCGAACTCTTCGCGAAGAACGCCGACTACCCCATCGGCGTCCACACCCTCCCCAAGCACCTGGACGAGAAGGTCGCCCGCCTCCACCTCGCCGCACTCGGCGTGAGGCTGACGACCCTGCGCCCCGAACAGGCCGCCTACATCGGCGTCCCGGTCGAGGGCCCCTACAAGCCGGACCACTACCGCTACTGAGGCCGACGTGTGCAGCGAATGTCCCAGATACCGCCCCACCGCGTGCTCCCCCACCTGCCCCACCTCCTGCTCCCCGACCTGCCCCACCGGATGCCCCGAGCAGGCACCCCGTGACCCGTGGCTCCCCGACCGGCTGCTGCGCACCGAACGGGACCTGCTGATGCCGCTGCTGCGGCGGATGCCCGAGGAGGCGTACGCGCTGCGCACCGCCTGCCCCGGCTGGACCGCCCGGCAGGTCGTCGCGCACTGCGGGGCCGCGCTCGTCAGGATCGTCGAAGGGCGCCTGGAAGAAGGCGTGTTCCTCCCCGAGGCCAACGCCTGCGACGTGGCCGAGCGCGAGCACTGGCCGCTCGACCGGGTCCTCGACGAGCTGGAGCGCGGCTTCGGCGAGGCCGGTCCCGTCATCGCCGAACAGGAGGACGGCCGGCTCGACGCGGTCGCCCTCGGCGAATGGGTGCACGCCGGGGACGTGCGCGAGGCGTTCGGCGAGCCCGGCGCCTACTGCGGCCGGGCGCTCGACCTGGCCCTGCCGCTGCTGTCCGTCACCAGCCGCCGCCGGGAGACCCCGCGCCTGGTCGGCACGCTCGCCGACCGGGGCGGCGAGGTCGCCCTCGGCAACGAGATCGAGGGGCGCGCCCCGGCCCGCTTCCACGGGGACGCGGCGACCCTGATCCGGATCTACTCGGGCCGCCCGCTGGTCAGGACCCGTTACGAGCTGACGGGCGCCACCGAGCAGGAACTGCTCATCTACCGCTAGCGCTCCCCCCAACCCCCCACCCGGCACCACCGCGGCGGGCCCCGGTCCTCAAGGACCGGGGCCCGCGCCTTTCCCACGCGCGGCCCGACGACACCCTCTCCTTCCGCGAGCTGTACGAGGGCGCCGCCGTCCTCGCGTCCTCCTACCGGCTGGGGAGGTGGCGGGGCGGTCGCTCGTTCGGCCCCGGCCGTGCTGCGGGCCGGGGTCCCGGCTGATGTGCTGACCGGGATCCCGGCCCGGCCGGGAGCAGACCCCGACCCCTCCTCCGTACGGGAGCGCCACCATGGCCGTCATCGTCACCGTCGAGATCCCCGGCGGCACCGAAGAGCTCTACCGCCGCACCAACGCGCGGATCACCGAAGCGCCCTGGTACCCGATGCCGGGCTTCCTCGCGCACGCGGCGGGCCCGGACGGGACCGGCGGGTGGCGGGTGATCGACTTCTGGGAGTCGGCGGAGGCGTTCGAGGCGTTCGTGGCGCGGGCGACGCCGATCTTCCAGGAGGAGGGGATGCCGCCGATCCTGCCGAGGATCGACGAGGCCGTGACCGTGACCGTGGCGCGGTGAGCCACAGGGTGGGGGCGGGCCGAAAACCCGTTGCGCGGGGGCGGCGCGCGGCGCGATTTTGTACGGCATGACCTCAGCCGAAGCCGAAGCCGAATCCGCCACGCCTGCCGGCACGCCTGCCGCCGGGCCCGCCGCCGCGCCGGGGCCCGCCGTGCGTGACCTGTTCTCCGCCGACGGCCGCCTGAAGGCCGTCCCGCGCCGCCCCGCCCGCCGGGCCGCGCTGCTCGACCACCTCGCCGGGACGCTGTTCGCGCCGGACACCGTGTACACCGAGCGCGAGGTCAACGAGGCGCTGAAGTCCGTGCACGCGGACTTCCCGGCGCTTCGCCGCTATCTGGTGATCGGCGGGCAGCTGGCCCGCACCAAGGACGGCGCCGCCTACCGCCGACAGCAGCAGCCCGGCGTCCCCGCAGGAGCGACCGCCTCCGTCGCGTGATCGCCGCGGCGGTGGCCGGCCTGCTGGCCGGCTACGGCATCGCGATCCCGGTCGGCGCGGTCGGCGCGTACCTGGTGGCGGTGACCGCCCGTACGGGCTGGCGCACCGGCGCCGCGGCGGCGCTCGGCGTGGCGACGGCCGACGGCCTGTACGCGGTCCTCGCGGTGGCGGGCGGCTCGGTCCTGGTGCCGCTGCTCACCCCGGTGACGACGCCGCTGCGCTGGGTCTCGGCGGCGGTCCTGCTGTTCCTCGCCGCCCGCGCGGCCCACTCCGCGCTGCGCGCCCACCGCTCGGGCACCCTCGCCTCCCGCGACGACGGCTCACCGGGCCCGGGCCCGCTGCGCGCGTACCTCACCTTCCTCGGCATCACCCTGCTGAACCCGATGACGGTGATCTACTTCGCGGCCCTGGTCCTGGCCACCGGCCCGGACACCCCCACCACCCCCGCGACCCGCCTGGTCTTCGTCCTGGCGGCCCTGCTGGCCTCCGCCTCCTGGCAACTCCTCCTCGCCACCGGCGGCACCCTCCTCTCCCGCACCCTGACCGGCCCGCGCGGGCGGTTGGCGACGACGCTGGCGTCGAGCGCGCTGATCGCGGTGCTGGCGGTGCGGTTGGTGGGGTGAGGGGCCCGCGCGGCGGGCGGAACTCCCGGGCGGGGCCCGGCCGAACGCCCGACTCGGCCGACGCGTCGGCCGGGTGGCTCATCGGCGGGAGCGCTCCCGCTCGGCCAGGAACCCGAAGCCGAGGAAGTCCTCGGCGTTGTCCTGGAGCCAGCGGAGCGCCCGCGCACGATCGTCCGCGCTGATCGCGGCTGCCATGGTCAGGGCCCGATTGACGGTGTCGCGTTCGGTCTTGGTGCCGAGCCGACGCCGGGCCCGGGCGAGCAGGACGTCGTCGACATCGATCGGGATCTTGGACATGTGCCCCTCCAGGGCCGCGCGTGCATCCGTCCGCGTCGACCATGAGTCGACTATGCATGGACGCTGTCCCTGGCGTCCGCCCTTCGTGAGGACTCCCGCTGATCCTCGGCGCGCGGGATTCTCGGCGCGCGGGACGCTTCCCGGGGCGGCCACCCCGAGTCGGGGGCGCGGAGGGCGGGGGCGCGGAGGCCGGGGGGCTACTCGCTTCGCTCGGGGACGATCGCGAACGCCTCGACCTCAAGGAGCAGTTCGGGCTTGAACAGGGCCGCCACCTGGACCGCCGAGGAGGCCGGGAGGCGGTCCGCCGGGATCACCGCGTCGCGGGCCTCGCGGATCGCGGGGAGGTGGGCGACGTCGGTGACGAAGTACGTCAGCTTCACCACGTCGTCGAAGCCCGCACCCGCCGCCGCCAGGCACCGGCGCAGGTTCTCGAACACCTGCCGGGCCTGCGCGGCGGCGTCGCCCGCGCCGACCAGTTCGCCGTTCTCGTCGAAGGCGCACTGCCCGGACACGGCGACGAACCGCCCGGTGCCCCAGACGACATGGTGGTACCCGGCGCCGGGGGCGACGCCCTCGGGCGCCGTGACGCGGGTGAGGTGCTGCCGGCTGTCGGATGAGCTGCTCATGGCCTGATCCTGCCCGCAGCCGCCCCCACCTGCCAACCAAGATCGACTGCGGGCCGCCAGGCCCGGTCAGGTCAGGTCGTGGGCTACCGCACCACGTCGAAGACCTGCTTCTGCAGCCCGTTCGGGTACGCCTCGCTCTCCACCAGCTTCAGCTTCTGCACGTCCTTGTCGGTCGTGCTGAACAGCCGCTTGCCCGCGCCGAGCAGCAGCGGGAACACCAGCAGGTGGTAGCGGTCGATCAGGCCCGCGTCCGACAGGGCCTGGTTCAGCGTGGCGCTGCCGTGGACGATGATCGGGCCGCCGTCGGTCTCCTTCAGGGCGGCGACCTCGTCGAGCGTGCGCAGGATCGTGGTGTCGCCCCAGTCGGAGACCAGGTCGTCCTCGCCGAGCGTGGTGGAGACGACGTACTTCGGCATCAGCTTGTAGTCGGCGAAGTCCGCCATGCCCGGCCACACCGGGCTGAACGCCTGGTAGCTGACCCGCCCGAGCAGCATCGCCGTCGCCTCCTTCTGCTCCCGGCCCTTGATCTCGAAGGCTTCGGGGAGGAAGTCGGTGTGCTTGAAGGTCCAGCCCGCGTTGCGGTAGCCGGGCTCGCCGCCGGGGGCTTCGACGACGCCGTCGAGCGAGATGAAGGCGGTGCTGATGAGCGTACGCATGGGTGTTCTTCCTCGTCGGTCGCAGGAGCCCGGGCTTCGCCGCCGGACGGTTCCATGGTCATGGACCGGTCGCGCCACCGGAACTCATCGCCGCACCGGATCTCATGGTTCTTCCACTACGGGGCGATGTTCTGGTTGTGGTGGAAGACGTTGTCGGGGTCGTACGTCCGCTTCACCTCCCGCAGCCGGTCGTAGTGGCCCCGGTAGGTGTCCCGCACCCGGCCCTCGCCCTCCTCCTCGCCGAGGAAGTTCACGTACGCGGCGCCCATGGACTGCGGATGCAGCGCGCTCCAGTAGTCCCGGGCCCAGGCGCGGACGGCGTCCGCCTCGGCGGGCTCGGTGCCGATGCCCGCGATGACCCCGGACCAGACGGCGTCGCGGTAGGCCCAGGCGGTGTCCATCGGCCCGGTGCGGCGGGTCGCGCCGTCCACCGGGTAGAGGTGCATGGTCGACAGCTCGGTCGGCATCCGCTCAAGGAACTCGCGGTGGGTGTCGACGGCGTCGTCCGTGATGCGGTCGAAGAGGTCCCCGCGCCAGTACCACTGCAGGCCCTTCGGGATCAGCTCGTCGAACATGGCCTGGAGCGCGGGGTACGGGATCGGCGTGGCGAAGTGGAAGGCGGGCGGCCCCGGTTCGGCGACCGGCGCGAGCGCCTCGGCCAGGCTCTCCTCGTCGGTCGGGCCGGTCAGGCACCACACCACCCCGCACATCTTGCGGTGGTGCAGCTCCTCGGGGAACGGGGGCCCCGGCGCCACGGTGAGGACGGCGAAGAAGCCGTTGACGTCCTCGGGCGCGTTCGGCAGGAACTCCCGGTACCAGCGCAGCACGTGACCGATCCGCTCCGGCTCCCACAGGGTGACGCCGAGGCCGACCGTGTCCACCGGGTGCAGCGCGAAGCGGAACGCCGTGACGATCCCGAAGTTGCCGCCGCCGCCCCGCAACGCCCAGAAGAGGTCGGGGTGTTCGTCGGCGGACGCGGTGACCGTCGTGCCGTCGGCGAGGACCACGTCGGCGCCGGTGAGGCTGTCGACGGTGAGCCCGTACCGCCGGGTCAGATGGCCGTGTCCGCCGCCGAGCGTGAGCCCGCCGACGCCGGTCGTCGACATCACCCCGGCGGGGACGCCGAGTCCGTACCCGTGCGCCTCGTGATCGAGGTCGCCGAGCTGCGTACCGCCGCCGACCAGGGCCGTACGGGCTTCCGGGTCGACCCGCACCCAGCGCAGACCGTCCGACAGGTCCACGACCAGCGCGCCGTCGACGACGCTCTGCCCGGCGCCGCTGTGGCCGCCGCCGCGCACGCTGAGGTCCATGTCGTGGTCGCGGGCGTAGCGCAGCGCGGCCCGTACGTCCGTGGTGTCGGCGCAGCGCGCGACGACGGCCGGCCGCCGGTCGATCATCGCGTTGTAGAGCGCGCGGGCCTCGTCGTACCCGCTGTCGGCGGGGCCGATGACCTCGCCCCGCAGCAGCTCCCGCAGGTCCGCGACCGCCGTGCCGCCCGCGCCGCCGATGCCACCCGTACCGCTCATGTCCTCGCCTCCAGGCCGGGGTGCCCGGATCGTCGTCGTCCGATTCCCCAGCCCGGCGGTCGCGCTACCCCTTCAGTCTCCGCCCGGCCGGGGTGCTCCGCGAGCGCATGACGGCGGCGGTGGAGCACCAGGACATGACGGAGAGGGCGGAGCGGGCGGAGAGGAGCGATCCGACGCTGAGGAAGGACCCGACGGAGCCGATGGAGAAGGCGGAGCCGACCGATCCGATGGACATGAAGGAGCCGACGGACCCGATGGAGAGGAACGAGTCCTTGGACCAGAGGGAGAGGCTTTGAGGCATGGTCCGATGGTAGACCCGCAACCTTCAGGTTGCGGGTCCTTTTGCGACGTGCAACCCTGAAGTTGCACCACTCGGGGTCGAGCATCATCGGCATCATCGAAAAGGGAGCAGGACCATGACCGAGGACCGGATCGAGCGGGACATCCTCATCGAGGCGCCGCTCGCGCACGTGTGGACGCTGGTCGCCCAGCCCGGATTCTGGGTGGGCGAGGAGATCGACCTGCCGGGCACGGTGGCGGTGGAGGGCGAGACGACGACCGCGCGGAACGCCACGTACGGCGACTTCCCGGTACGGGTCGTGAAGACCGAACCGCCGTCCTATCTCGCGTACCGCTGGGCCAGCGCCTTCCCCGGCGAGCAGCCGGGCGACGGCAACAGCACGCTCATCGAGTTCACCCTCACGGAGGAGGGCACCGGCACCCGCCTGAAGGTGGTCGAGAGCGGCTTCGCGACCCTCGCGGGCGGGCCGGAGCTGCGCGGCCGGGCCCTGGAGGACAACACGGGCGGCTGGCAGCAGGTCTTCGACGCGTTCAAGAAGCGCGCCGAGCAGTCGGCGACGTGAGCGGGGTGGGGGCCGGGGCTGGGGCTGCGCCTGGCGGCGGGGCCGGGGCCGGTGCGGGGGCCGGGGGGCCCGAGGACCGGGTGTTCGCGGCCCTGGCGGATCCGACCCGGCGGCGGCTGCTCGACCTGGTGGCCGAGGCGGAGGCCGATGTGTCCGCCGGGGCGGCGACGGCGACGTCGCTGGCCGAGCGCCTCCCGGTCTCGCGCCAGGCGATCGTCAAACATCTGGCGGTGCTCGACGCGGCCGGCCTGGTCACCGCGGCCCGGGTGGGCCGGGAGGTCCGCTACACGGTCCGCCCGGACACGATCGACGCGACGGCCCGCCGGCTGTCGGCGCTGGCCTCGCAGTGGGACCGGCGCCTGGCGGCGATCAAACGCGCGGCGGAGGACGCCTGAGGCCGTCACGTACGCCTGAGGCCCGCCCGGCGATGCCGGACGGGCCTCAGGCCCGTGCTCCCCTTAGGGGTGGGAACTACTTGAGCGCGGAGAGCGCGGCGTCGTAGTTCGGCTCCTCGGAGATCTCGTTGACGAGCTCGGTGTGCAGGACCTTGTCGTCCTCGTCGAGGACGACGACGGCGCGGGCGGTCAGACCGGCCAGCGGGCCGTCGGCGATCGAGACGCCGTAGTCGGTGTGGAACTCGCGGCCCCGCAGGGTGGAGAGGTTCTGCACGTTCTCGAGGCCCTCGGCACCGCAGAAACGGGCCTGCGCGAAGGGCAGGTCGGCGGAGATGCACAGGACCACGGTGTTCTCGAGCTCCGACGCCTTGGCGTTGAAGGCGCGCACCGAGGCGGCGCAGGTGGGGGTGTCCACGCTCGGGAAGATGTTGAGGACCTTGCGCTGCCCCGCGAAGTCCTTCAGCGACTTGTCGGCCAGACCCTCGCCGACCAGGGTGAACGCGGGCGCCTGGCTGCCCGTGGCGGGCACGGTGCCGTCGACGGTGACGGGGTTGCCCTTGAGCGCGACCTGAGCCATGAGGAATCTCCTTCAACTGATGATGGTGACGGTGATGCTGTCGTCAGCTGCAACGCCCCCGATCGTATTCCGCCGGACGGGGGCCCCGACGCCCAGCCGCCCTCCCGCCCCTTTCCGTTCATTTCCGGTCCCGGGCAACTCAAGATCCACGGGCGGCGTCTTCAGGGACAGGAGACGCAGAGAGCGGACCGGCAGACAGGGGGACGTCATGGAGGAGCTGGCGAAGGGACTCACGTGGATCGCGCGGGGGCTCGGGGCGGCGTTCGACTTCCTGATGTCCACGGGCCCGGTCGACCCCGAGGTCCCGGAGCGCCGTCGGCGCCGCCGCCGCGGCGGCCGCAAGCGCTGATCCGCCGGGAGCTCTCCGTCGCCTCCGGGGCCGCTGTCAGTGGTGCCGTGCATGATCGGCAGATCGGCACAGCAGCGGTTCACGGAGGGCGGGGGAGTCCCATGCGCATCACCAACCAGCGGGTCGTGGAGCACGCGTTCCTGCGACAGATGTACGACGACCCGTACTTCCCGGACCCTCTGGTCGACCGGGGCCGGCTGATCCTGCTGCGGCTCTGCGCGCGCGTGGAGGCCGAGGAGCCGACGGACCTGGGCGGCCTGTACGCGCTGACCGAGGCGGCGACGGAGAGGTTCAACGCCTTGGAGGGGGAGTTCGTGGCGGCCGGGAGCGAGATCGAGACGGTCGCGCGGGAGTGCATCTGCGAGGAGTTCTGCTTCGTGGCGTCGGCGTACGGCTTCGAGGACGCGGACGCGGAGAAGCTGACGGCGGTACGAGACTGGTGACCGGCCCGGCACGGGCCGCCCGCACGGAGGCCCGCTAGCCGCCCAGTTCCTGGACGGTGACCGACCAGGGCCCGTCCGACCGGCTGCTATCGGCCTCGCACGACGTCGCGGTCAGGCCACCGCCACCGCCAGCTCCGCGCGGGTCCGGCCGATGAACTCGCCGACGGCACGGTCGTTCTTCCACGGTTCCAGACTCGCGGTGAACTCCCGGAGGTAGCCGTGGGCTCGGGTGGAGGACACGGTGCGCAGCACGTCGAGAGCGCGCGAGCCGAGGGCGAGGCTCTGGTCGAGGTCGTTGTCCTGGAGGTGGCTTCCGGCCAGGACGGCGAGGCGGATGCCGACGGCGCGGGTGAACCGGTCGGAGGGCATGGCGTCGGCCTGGGCGTTCCAGGCGAAGGCGGCACGGGGCTGGCCGAGGTCGCGGTGGATCTCGGTCGCGTCGGCCGCCAGCCGGGCGTGCGTGAAGTAGGCCAGCCATTCGGGGTCCGGGGTGCCGGGCCGGATGGAGTCGAGCAGGTTCTCCGAGGTCACGAGCGCGGCCCCGGCCGCCTTGGCGTCATCGGCACGGCCGTGGGCGCGGGCCTCGACCAGCTTGGCGAAGGCCAGGACGCGAGGCGCGGCCACCGTCCTCGCGCGCGTGTAGGCGCCTTCCGCCATGTCGGCGGCCTGCTGCGGGTAGCCCCTGAGCATCGTCTGCAGGGCCATCGTGGTGAGCACGTAACAGCCCGCCTGCACGTCGCCGGCCGCCGGGGCGAGCCGCAGTGCCTGGATGAAGTGACGCTGGGCGGCTTCGTGCTGGCCGATGTCGAACGCGGACCAGCCGACGACCCGTGACAGTTCCGCGGTGGCGGAGAACAGTTCCTTGCCGATCGCTTCGGTGTAGGTGCCGGTCAGCAGCGGAGCCGCCCGGAGGCGTAGGCATTCGGTGACGGAGCTGGTCTTCCAGTTGCCGCCGCCGAACCGTGAGTCCCACAGCCGGGCCTCGTCGGCGGCCTGCCACAGCTCGTTCAGATCGGCGCGCCCGACCTGACGGCCGCCGCGGTGGACGGTGGCGGCGTCGGCGGGCTGGGTGAGCCATCTGGTGACGGGGGTGGTGAATGCGGTGACGGCGAAGCCGTTCCGGAGGAACTTTCGGCGGTCCACGGTTCTCCAGTAGGTCGCTGCGACGCGGGACTGCGGGGGATCAGGTCAAGCTTCACCCCATTGGCGATGCTCGTATGCCCGTCTAGCGGAAGCCCGGCGGAAGCCGAGGAGGGACAGGCCGGCGGGAGCGGGGGGCGTGCAGGGGGGTGGGTTCGGGACGTGAAGCGTGATGTGTGGCGCGGGGGTTGGGCGTTCACCGTTCTTGGATGCCTGGGCCGCGACGTAAATCATGCAGTCCCGGACCCGCCCCCCGGAACGACCCCCGCGCACCCCACCACTGCTCCCCCCCCCCCCGAGCCGGAAGACCCTCGTCATCCGGAAGTCACCCGTCCACGGGGCCGCGCCCACTAGGGTCCGCCCCGTGGGGATATCGGCGCTGTGGCGGCGCGACAAGGGGCGACGCGGTGGGCCGGCCGTACCGGCCCGGTGCGGGAGCGGCCGCCATGTTCTGCGGACGGACCGGCTCGTGCTGCACACGCCGCGGGACCACCTCGACCTGCTGATCGGGTGGGTGGCGGGGGCCGACAGCGCGGCGCAGCACTGGCTGGGGGACGTGGCGCGGAAGGAGCCGGTCGATCCCCGGCAGGTCGAGACGCTGCTGCGGATCGACCGCGGCAACCGCGACAAGGTGATGCGGGCGCTGCCCGATGCGCGCCGCGCGCAGATGGCGGCGCCGTTCTGGCCGTCCGACGGCGGGCCGACGAGCCTTCTCCTGGTGGTGGAGGAGGCGACGGGCCGGGTCGCGGGGCTGAGCCAGCTCACGATCGGCACGGAGCGCGGGAACGTGATGGGCGGCTGGCTGGCCCCGGACTTCCGGGGGCGGGGGTTCGGCGCGGAGGCGGCGCGGGCGACGCTGCGGTTCGGGCACGAGCATCTGGGTCTTGAGGCGGTGCGGGCGGGCACGGACCCGTCGAACGAGGCGTCGCGGCGCGTCCTGGCGGCGACGGGGTTCGTCCCGGCGGCGGGGCCGGCCCGGCACACGCTGGCGGACGGGCGGGTGATCGACGCCCTGTGGTTCGAGCACGCCGTCGCGCGGGACGCGACCGCCCGCTGCGCGGCGGGGGCGCCCGCCCGCTGACCGGCCGCACCCCCGCGCTCCACACCCCCGCGCTCCGCACCCGTTGATCGGACGTTGAGCGTTCGTCGATCTCCGTCCGGCCTACTGGTCACCGGCCGACGGACACCGGCCGTCAGACACCGGGGGCAGGGCGCATGACCGACATCGTGACGAGCCGACTGCGGCTGCGCCGCTTCCGGCAGACGGACGCGCCCGAGCTGGCCCGCTACCGCTCCGACCCCGACGTGGCCCGCTACCAGGGGTGGCGCTCGCCGATCGACGCGCGCGAGGCGGCGGCGATCGTCGCCGGGTACCGGGCGGAACGGGCCGACGAGCCGGGCCGCTTCCAGTACGCGGTGGAGGTCCGCGGGCAGCGCACGCTCGTCGGGGACATCGCGGTGACGCGGGACGACGACTGCGGTCCGGCGGAGGCCGAGCTGGGCATCACGCTGGCGCCCGGCGTGCGCCACCGGGGGTACGCGACGGAGGCGATGAGCGCGGTGGCGCACCATCTCTTCGCGACCGGGGTACGGCGGATCGGCGCGGTCTGCCACGTCCACAACACGGCGTCGGCGGCGATGCTGGGCCGGGTGGGCTTCCGGCAGTGGGGCCGGGGGCGCCAGTACCTGGGGGAGCGGGTCGGGTACGCCGACCTGCTGCTGTTCGCGATGTCGTACGAGCAGCTGCACCGCGCCCCGTGGATGCGCCAGGACCCGCCCCCGCTCGCCCCCTGCCCGGGCGGCCTCTCCCCCGCGCGGGAGCGCGAGGCGTAGCCGTACAACACAGGTCAGTCGATGTGCACGATCTGGAACGCCTCCGCCATCCGCCCCTGCGGCAGTCCGCCCGACCGCGCGTGCTCGCTCAGCCAGTCGCGCAGCAGGCCCGCCAGGTCGTCGAAGTGCGCGGTCTGGGAGGTGTGGATGCGCAGGGCCTCCACCTTGCGGTCGAAGACCGGGGTGACGTCGACGTACTGGTTCGGGGTGGGGCCGGTCATCAGCCACAGTTCGTGGACGGTCCAGGGCTCCAGGCCCTCGTCGCGGAGCAGTTCGGGGTGGGCGAACGGGTTGCGGGCCTCGGGGTAGACGACGCGGAGGCAGGCGTCGCCGACGGCGCGGTGGTCGGGGTGGAGGTCGGCGGCGCGGGACCAGTTGATCTCGGGGGAGGGGACGATGCAGCGCTGCGGACGGACCTCGCGGACCACCCGGCACAGGTCGCGGCGGAGGTCGACGTTCGCCTCGACGAAGCTGTCGGGGTAGCCGAGGAAGCGGACGTCGGCGACGCCG
Organism: Streptomyces sp. NPDC090025; assembly: GCF_044748125.1. Lineage (NCBI taxonomy): Bacteria > Bacillati > Actinomycetota > Actinomycetes > Kitasatosporales > Streptomycetaceae > Streptomyces > Streptomyces sp. NPDC090025. Next base: position 217,792 of record NZ_JBIVFL010000001.1, read on the forward strand.
CTGAGTTTCGCGGAGTGGACCTGTTCGGCGCGGCGCAGGTCCGCCATGGCCTGGCGGGGCAGCTTCGGGTCGTAGCCGCCCGCGCCGCCGTCGGTGACGATGCAGTACGTGACGCGGGTGCCGCGCTCGATCCACTGCATGACGGTGCCGCTGACGCAGAACTCGATGTCGTCCGGGTGCGCGGCCACGACCAGCAGGGATTCCGGCGCGCCGCGGTCGGGCAGGGCCGCCTCCGGCACCGCCGTGGCGGCGGCCGGCCCAGGGGGTGCCGTCGTCGTGCTCGGTTCGCTCGCGAAGTCCTCGAAGTCCTCCATGCGGCCAGCCTCTTGGCGCGGCGGAGGCGTCGCAAGGCCAACTCCTGGCGTGAACAGGACATGGCACTTACGCGCCACTCAAAAAGTTGGTAGATTCAAATCATTGGCGAGCTCATGGGTTCCAGGGATCCCATGGGGACGACGGTGCGAGCTTCGGAGGCGACGGGCAATGTGCAGAATCCTCGGCATCTTCGCCGCGGGGGCGGACCGCCCCGACCCGGCCGAACTCGCGGCGGTCTCCGCCCGCCAGCGCCACGGCGGCCCCGACGAGCACCACGTGCTCAGCGGCCGCGGCTGGGCCCTCGGCTGCGACCGGCTCGCCGTCACCGACCCCTGCGGCGGGCACCAGCCGTACCGGCTGCCGCACCTGCCCGGCATCCTCGCCGTGCTCAACGGCGAGATCTACAACCACGCCGAGCTGCGCCGCACCCTCGCCGCCCGCGGCCACCGCTTCCCCGACCGGTGCGACGGCACCGTGCTGCCCGCGCTGTACGCGGAGTACGGGGCCGGGTTCGCCGAGCACCTCGACGGCATGTTCGCCGTCGCCGTCCTCGACCTGCGGCCCGGATCCACCCAACTCGTCCTCGCCGTCGACGACATGGGCATGAAGCCCGTGCACCTCCACCACGACCCGCGCGACGGCTCGACCCGCTTCGCCTCCGAGATCCCGGCGCTGCTCGCCTTCGAGGGGGTGCGGGTCGCACCCCGCGAGGACGCCCTCGACACCGTTCTCGCCACCCGCACCTCGTTCTCCGCGCACACCGTGCTCGACGGCATCGGGGTGCTGCCGCCGGGCGCGACCGCGCTCGTACGGCCCGGGGCGGCGCCCGTCGTACGGCGCCGGGCCCCGCACGCCCCACACGCGTCGCACGCCCTGCACGCCCCGCACGCCCCGCACGCCCCGCACGCCCCATACGCGTCGCCCGCGTCCGGCCGGGCCGAGGACACCCAGGACGTGCTGCGCCACGAGGTCCGGCGGCTCGCCACCGCCGACGCGCCGGTCTGCGCCATCACCAGCGGCGGCCTCGACTCCGGCCTCGTCACGGCCCTCGCCGCCGAACACGCCCGTGAGACCGACGCGCCCCCGCTGCACACCTTCCACCTCACCTACCGGGGCAAGTGGCCCGGCTCGGAAGCCGCTTACGCGCGCGCGGTCGCCCGCCGGGCCAGGACCGTGCACCACGAGGTGACCGTCGACCCCGACGAGATCCCCTCCCTGCTGACCCGCACGGTCCGCCACCTGGGGCAGCCGAACGCGGACCCGATCGCCCTCTCCACGTACGCCCTGTTCCGCGCCGTCCGCGCGAACGGCTTCACCGTCGCGCTCACCGGCGACGGCGCCGACGAACTCTTCGGCGGCTACGACCGGATGCGGGCCGCGCTCACCGCGCCCGCCGGGGCGGACTGGGCCGGAGCGTACGCGGACGCGCTCGCGGCGGCGCCGCGGCTGCTCCGCGAGCACCTGTACACGTCCTCGTACGCCGCCTTCATCGCCGACCAGGGCTCGGCGGCCGACCGTATCGAGCAGGAACTGCGCTCGGCGGAGGCGGCCGGCACGGACCGGGCGACCGCGCTCGGCGCGTTCGAGACGCGCTGGCGGCTGCCCGCGTACCACCTGCGGCGGGTCGACCACCTGTCGATGGCCTCGGCGGTCGAGGCCCGGCTGCCGTTCTGCCAGCCGTCGGTCGTCGCGCACGCGCGCGCCCTGCCGACGACGGCACGGCAGGGCAAACGGGCACTGTACGAGGCGGGCGCCGAGCTCCTCCCGTCGGCGGTGCTGCGCCGGCCGAAGCAGCCGTTCACGCTGCCGCTCGCGGCGATGCTGGGCCCCGGCGGCCCGCTCCTCGACACCGTGCGCGAACTCCTCTCGCCGGGGCGGCTCGTGCTCGGCGGAAAGATCCGGGCGGACCGGGTGGCCCGGCTGCTCGCCCGGCACCAGGAACGGCCGAACGAGCAGATCGCGCTGACCCTTTGGGCGCTCGCGGTGCACGAGCTGTGGGGGGACGTCGTGCGCGGGATGCGGATTCCGGTGGGCTGTGCGGTGGCGTGACGAGGCCGCGCGCCCCCGGCCGCCCCACGCGCTGGTGGTACGGGCCGAGGACGCGCCGGGCCCGACCCTGGTCCTGCGCGGCGACCAACTCCCGCCCAATGCCGTCATCTTGAGCCGGGAACTCGCCGAACTCCCTCCCCCATCGTCTCCGTTCGCCCGTACGCCCGGAAAGATCGCGGTGTACGGGCCGTCCGGCCACCCCGGCGCCGACCTCGACTACCGCTTCGTCCAGGCACTGCCGGGCGGCCGCTTCGACTTCCGTACGGGCTGCGGCCACTCGCTCCTCGCCTGCGTCGTCGCCCATGGCGCGAACCGGCCACCGGCCACCGCGCGCCGCCCCCTCACCGTCCGCGCCGTCACCGTCCGCGCCGTCACCACCGGCGACCTCGTGCGCTGCCTGCCCGAACCAGCAGACGAGAGCGATGGTGAAGGCGGTGACGGCGGTGACGGCGGCGACGGCGGGGCATACACCGTCGAGTTCCTGCGCGCCCCGGACGCGCCCGGCACGCTGCCCACCGGGGAGCCGGTGACCCTGCTCGACGGGGTGCCCGTGACCCTCGTCCGGTACGGCAACCCGTACGTCCTCGTGGACGCCCGCCGCACCGCCGTCACCGAGGCGCGGCTCCTGGACCTGCGGGCCCGCGCCGCCCGGATCCTCGGCCACCCGCCCCACTCACCGCTCCCGAAGATCGCCGCCGTGCGGCGCGCACCGGACGGGGGGCTCGCCGTCCGGGCGCTGACCGTCGGCGGCTGGCACCCGCGGCTCGCGCTCACCGGGGCGGCGGCCGTCGCGGCAGCGGGCGCGATCGCGGGGACGGTCGTCGACGGGCCGGTGGCCGAGATCCGCACCCCGCAGGCGCCGGTCAGCGTGTCCGTGACCGGCGGTTCCGTGCGCGTGCACCACAAGCGGGCGCGGGTCACCGGGCGGCTCGAACTGCCCTGGCGTATCCACGCAACGGCGTGAATGCGCACCCGTTCCGGAAGGCGATCCGCACCCCACCTCTGTCACGCTGAAGTGCGACCGGCTACCGCTGTCCGTATCCGTATCCGTATCCGTATCCGTATCTGAACCCGTATCTGAACCCGTATCCGTTTCGGTACCGGTATCCGCATGCGTATCCGTGGCCCGTAATCCGTGGGGAGAGCAGACGCACATGAAATTCGAGAATCTGCGTGTCGTCGTGACCGGGGCGTCCCGCTATTTCGGGGGCGCGCTCGCCGTCGGATTCGCGCATCTCGGCGCCGAGGTCTATGTGTCGGCCAGGACGGTGGAGGCCGCCGAGCGGACCCGCGCCGAAGTGCTCGGCTCGGCCCGTGACCGTATCCACGCGTTCGGCTGCGACCTGAGCCGGCCGGCCGAGATCCGGGAGTTCGCCGCCCGGGTCGGCGAGCGCACCGACCGGGTGGACCTGCTGGTCAACAACGGCGCCCGGTGGCTCGACGGGATGGACCTGGAGGCCGCGAGCGACGCGCAGATCGTGGAGACGATCGAGTCGACGGCGGGCGGCACGGTGCTGATGGTGAAGCACTTCCTGCCGCTGCTGCGCGGCTCGCTGCGGCCCGACATCGTCAACATGGTGGCCGTACGGGACGCCGAGGGCGCCTCCGCGGCGACCGCGGCCGTCGCGCACGAGGCGTTCTGGGCGGCGAAGAGCGCCCAGGCCGGTTTCGCCGACATCCTGTCCCGGCGGCTGCGGCCCTCCGGAGTGCGGGTGTTCTCGCTCTTCCCGCCGGACTTCTCCACCTCCGACCCGCGCTTCGCGGAATGGGACGGATCGAATCCGGACGGAATAGCCCCCGACGAGAAACTCACCACGCAGTCGCTCTTCGAATGCATCGTGTACGCGGTCGAGCAGCCCCGCGACTGCTTCATCCGCTCCTTCCACTTCGAGCCCCGGTAGCCAGACCCGGGCTCGGACATCCGGCGCACCCGGAACATCCGGCGTACCCGGAACATCCGGCGTACCCGGAACATCCGGCGTACTCGGACATCCGGCGTACCCGGAACACCCAGCGCACCCAGCGCACCGAGCACGACGAAACTCCCGTCAAGGAGGTTCAAGGCCCATGAGCACCCCCGTCTGGATCACCGCGACCCCTCCGGCCACCCACGGCGAACTCCACATCGGCCACCTGGCGGGACCGTACGTCGCCGCCGACGTCCTCACCCGCTTCCTGAGAGCCGAGGGCGAGCCGGTCCGCTTCACCACCGGCACCGCCGACCACGCCAGCTCCGTCGAGGTCCGGGCGAGACGGCTCGGCCGCAAGCCCGAGGAGGTCGCCGAGGGCTACCGCGCGGCGATCACCGCCGACTGGCTGCGCTCGGGCGTCGAGTTCGACCACATCGTCCGGCCGCGCCGGGACCGCGGCTACGCCCGCTGGGTGCAGGACCTGTTCAGCCGCCTGTACGCGCAGGGCGTCATCGCCCCGCGCACCCGGCTGCTGCCGTACTGCGAGCCGTGCGAGCGCTGGCTGTACGGGGCGCACGTCACCGGCAGCTGCCCGCATTGCGGGGCGGCCAGCGACGGCGGGATGTGCCACGAGTGCGCCCGGCCCAACGACGGCGGCGACCTGATCCAGCCGCGCTGCTCGCTGTGCGGCACCCCGGCGCTCGCCAAGCGCTGCCGCCGCCTGTACGTGCCCCTCGAGCCGTTCCGCGACCAGCTCGCCGACTACTGGGCGCTGGCCGGGCTGCCGCCGCGGCTCGCCGCGCTGTGCGAGTCGCTGGTGGAGGACGGCCTGCCGGACATCGCGGTCGGGCACCCGGCCGACTGGGGCCTTGACGTGCCCGTCGAGGGCTTCCCCGAGCACCGCATCGACGCCTGCTTCGAGGCGGCGGCGATGCATCTGTTCGGCTACGACACCAAGGGCCCGCTGCCCGCCCGCACGATCCACTTCTGCGGCTTCGGGCACGCCTTCTGCCACGCCGTGCTGCTGCCGGTGCTGCTGCTCGCGCAGGACGTGAAGCTGCCGCAGGAGTTCAACGTCAACGAGTCGTACGTGGTCGAGGAGGGCGTCCAGGAGGGCAACGTGTGGGCGCTCGACCTGCTCACCGAGTACGGCTCCGACACGCTGCGCCGCCATGTCCTGCAGACCCGGCCGACCGGGCGCAGGACGGTGCACCAGCGGGACCGGCTGGCCGCCGCCCGGCTCGAACTGGACGAGAGCTGGAACAGCTGGCTGGTCCGGGTGTTCGCGGCGGTCCGCGAGGAGTGCGCGGGGCGGGCGCCGCAGGCGCTGCCGGGCGGCACCGGCTGGGAGATCCTGGAGCGCAGGCTGCACCGGGGCGTGGACGACCTGCGGGAGGCGTACGGGCCCGACGCGTTCGACCCGCGGCGTGCGGTGGCCGTGCTCGACGAGATGGTCAGGTCGGTGGCCGACTTCGGCTACGTGAACGCGCACGAGCGGTGCCGTCCCACCACCTCGTGCCGCCATCTCCCGGCGTTGTCCGCGCAGTTGGCGGTGGCGTCGGCGCTGTCGGCGTGGGCGCGGCCGGCGATGCCGGAGGGCGCGGACCGGCTGGCGGCGGCGCTCCAGGTGACGCCGGGGCGACCGGTGGACTGGTCGGCGCTGATCGCCCCGCTGCCGGGGACGCGGCTGGCGCCGCCGTCCGGGCCGGTGTTCGGATTCTGACCCGTGCCGCCCCACTTCCCGACCCGTTCCCGGAGTTCCGCGGGCCCGCTCTTCTAAGGCCCTAAGAAGTCCCGTACTCGGACCGAAGTCCCGTACGCACAAACGAGCTCCCCCACTCGCACCCCCCGCCTTGCGGACCCACCCCTCCCCACCCCGCCGCGTGTCCGGCGCGCGCCTCGCGCGGGGGCACGCGGCTCACCCCACAGGAGCCTCACGTGTCCCTGCGCGTCGCCATGCTCAGCGTCCACACCTCCCCGCTCCATCAGCCGGGGACCGGGGACGCGGGCGGCATGAACGTCTACATGGTCGAACTCTCCCGGGCCCTGGCCGAACAGGGCGTCGCCGTCGACCTGTTCACCCGCTGCCGGGGCGAGGGGCAGCCCGGGACCGTCGACCTGGCGCCGGGGGTGCGGGTCCGGCACCTGTGGGCGGGGCCGCGCCGGGCGCTGCCCAAGGAGGCCATGCCGGGCCTCGTCCTGCCGTTCTCCCTGGCCCTGCTGAAGGAGGACCGGCGCTACGACCTGGTGCACTCGCACTACTGGCTGTCCGGGCAGGCCGGGCGGATCGCCGCCTTCGGCTGGGGGATACCGCTGGTGCACACCGCGCACACCCTCGCCCTGGTGAAGAACGCCCATCTGGCGGCCGGTGACACCCCCGAGCCCGAGCTGCGGATCCGTGGCGAGCGGCAGGTGGCGGGGGACGCCGACCGGCTGATCGCGAACACCGCGGACGAGGCGGCGGCGCTGCGGTCGCTGTACGGGGCGGAGCTGGGGCGGACGGAGGTCGTACGGCCCGGGGTGGACCTGCGGACCTTCGGCCCCGGCGGCCCCGGCGGTCCCGGCGGTCCCGGCGGGCCCGGTGGCCGGACCGGTCAGGCCGCGAAGGCGGCGGCGCGGGCCAGGCTCGGGCTGCCGGCGGACGCGTTCGTACCGCTGTACGCGGGCCGGATCCAGCCGTTGAAGGGGCCGGACGTGCTGGTGCGGGCGGTCGCCGAACTCCTGCGGATGGCACCGGAGTTGCGCCACCGGCTCGTCGTGCCGGTGGTCGGCGGGCATTCGGGGGCGACCGAGCAGGGCACGGTGTGGCGGCTCGCGGCGGAGCTGGGGGTGACGGACGTGCTGCGGCCGTGCCCGCCGGTGCCGCAGGACCGGCTCGCGGACCACTACCGGGCGGCGGACGTGCTGGTGGTGCCGTCGCGTTCGGAGTCCTTCGGTCTGGTGGCCCTGGAGGCGCAGGCGTGCGGGACGCCAGTGCTCGCGGCGGCGGTCGGCGGACTGCCGACGGCGGTGTGGGACGGGGTGACCGGCCTGCTCGTACCGGGGCACGAACCCGCCGAGTACGCACGGCGGTTGCTGTGGCTCGCGCGCAATCCGCGGGCGCTGGTCACGATGGGCGACGCGGCGGTGCGGCACGCCCGGGGGATGAGCTGGCGGGCGTCGGCCACGCGCACGATCGAGGTGTACGAGGACGCCGTGGCCCGACGGGACCGGCGGGGCCGGCCGGGCCTGTGCCGTACGGGCGCCGGGGCGGCGGACTCGGTGGCGGCGGACCCGGTGGTGGCGAACGCGGAGGTGCCCAACTCGGTGGTGGGGCAAGGGCGGCGGCACGCCCCTGCCCCGGCGGCCCCTCTCTCCTGGAGGAACGAGAAGGCCGTTGCACGAGTCTAGCACCTCTTTTGGTTCGACCAAAGGTTAGAAGCGCTCCGGATCAGCCAATTCCGTTGATTCGATGGCGCATTGCCGCGCATTGCCCTCGCCGGGCACCGGAAGATCCTTTTGCTGACGCACTCACGCCATGGCGGATCCACGCATGGAGATTCCCTGGATTCGCTTCGAACGGCCGGACAGAATAGAGATGTCTTCAGGGAGCGCCCGGCGGCACGGGCCCCCAGAAGGCGGAATTCACATTCCCACTCCTGGAGGAATCATGTCTGCTCGCGTGTCCACCCGGATCTCCACCACCGCCCGCCAGTTCACCCTCGCCCTGGTCGCCTGTCTGGCCGTCGCCGGCGGCGCCGCGCTCGCCGTGTCCGGCGACTCCGAGGGCTCCTCCGCCCCGCAGGTCCGGCTGGCGGACGACAACTGGCCGGTCCCGACGAAGGCCCCCGGTCACTGACCCGGTCACCCGGTCACTGCCCCGGCCACCGACCCGGTCACCGACCCGGAACAAGCGAAGCGAAAGGCCCCGTGATCGTCCTGCCACGATCACGGGGCCTTTCGCCTTTCCTGCCGCCCGCCGGGTTTTCCGTCAGGCGGAAATCAGTCGAGCCAGCCCATCCGCACCGCCCGCACCCCCGCCTCGAAACGACTTGTGGCGCCCAATTCCTGCATGAGTTCCGAGAGCATTCGGCTCACCGTGCGCAGCGACACCCCGAGATTGCGGGCGATCTTCTCGTCCTTCATTCCGGTCGCCAGCATCTGCAGGGCCGCCCGCTGCTGCTCGGACAGGCCGTCGCCGCCGCGCTCGGACGCGGCCCCCGTGCCGTACGGGACGGCCGTGTGCCAGCAGTGCTCGAAGAGGCCGAGGTACGAGCGGACCAGGGCGCGGCCGCGGGCCAGGATGGCGCCCTTGCGGGCGTCCTCCGGCCGGATCGGCAGCAGCGCGTACTGCTGGTCGATGATGATCATGTTGAGCGGCACGGACCCGGCGACCCGCACCTCCACCCCCAACTCGGAGCGGGCTTCGAGGAGTTCCGCGACATCGGGGCGGGTGGCGTGTTCGTGCGCGTAGATCGCCCGGACCCGGATGCCCTGCCCGAGCCGCCGCCGGTCGCGGTCGAGGGTCACCTCGTGCACCTCGCGGCTCGGCCCGCCCGGGTACATGGACGCCGAACTCTCCTGCATCACGTCGATGATGTCGTCCAGGGCCTGCTGGATCCGCCGGTAGTCGGTCAGCGCCTCCACCTCGACCTCGGAGCCGGTCAGGACGCTCGCCCGCAGATAGGTCGCCGCCAGCGTCTCCAGGGTGCCGTACGCCTGGTCCGCCTCCTCCAGGTGCTCGCGCAGCCGGGCCCGCTCGCGGTCCAGGAGCCGCAGCATCGCGATCTCCGGATCCACCGCGGCGACCGTGTCGGCGTCGGGCCGCCAGGAGGCGTCACGGACGTCGGAGATGGTGGCGTGGGTGCGCGTGGTCGGCACGACAAGGCCCAGCGCGATCAGTTCGGCCCGACATCGCTCGTGCTCCTCGGGCGAGAGGCCCAACGCCCCGGCGGCCTCGGGCAGGCTCGACACCCCGCGTCGGCGCAGTTCCTGGTAGAGCGCGACCAGTTGGGCGTTCCCGAAGGACGCTAAGCCGTCGTCGCCCCGCCCGTCCGCGCCGCTGTCCGTGCCACCGCCCGTCGTGATCACGCGAGTTCCCCCCATCTCCCGCCGACCGCGCGTGCTGCTCCCGCCGGTCCCGCCGGTCCGCTCGTCCCTGACCCGATCAGGCTACGTCGCCATGGCTACGACTCGTAGGACTCGCCGTCCAGGAGCCCGAGCCGCGCCGCCTTCACGCCCGCCTCGAAGCGGCTCGCGGCGCCGAGTTCCTGCATCACCTCGGAGATCAGCCGGCTGACCGTGCGCAGCGAGACGCCGAGGTTGCGGGCCACCTGCTCGTCCTTGATGCCGGACGCCAGCATCCGCAGCGCCGCGCGCTGCTGCTCGGTGACGCCGTCGCCGCCGTGCTCGGGGCGCTCCTCGTGGCCGTACGGGGTGGCCGCGTGCCAGCAGTACTCGTACAGGGCGCGGTAGGAACGCACCAGGCCGGAGCCGCGGGCGAGGATGGCGGCGGCGTCGGGGTCGCGCGAATCGCTGGGCAGGAGGGCGAAGTTGTCGTCGGCGAGAACCATGTTCATGGGCACGACGGGGGAGAGCCGCACCTCGACGCCGAGCGCGGTGCGCTCGGCGAGGTGCTGCACCATCTCGGGGACCTGGCCGACCCGGTGGCTGTACATGGCCTGCACGACCACGCCGCGGGCCACCCGCTCGCGGTCCCTGGCCAGTTCCTCGGGCATCTCCTCGCGCCGCACCGAACCGGTGAGCATCGAATGCACCGAGGACTTCACGGTGTGGGTGACCTCGGCCAGTTCCCGGCGGATCCGGGCCGGATCGTCGACGATCTCGACCTCGACCTCGGAGCCCGGCTCCATCCCGGCCCGCAGGAACGGACCGGCCAGGGTCTCCAGGGTGGCGTGCGCCCGGCTGGTCTCGGCCAACCGGCTTTCCAGGCGCTCGCGTTCGTGCTGGAGCAGCCGGAGCAGGGCCACGTCGGGGGCGATGACGGTGGGCGCGGGACCGGTGGGCGCGGGGCCGACGGGCACGGGGAGACGGTGGGCGGCGTCGTCGGTGTCCGGCATCGGCGGGCAGACCGTGTCGATCAGGCCGAGCGCGGCCAACTCCGCGCAGCAGCGCGCGCTTTCCTCGTCCGTCAGGTCGAGCCGTCGGGCGACCTGGTCGAAGGAGTCGCCGGGCGCGCCGCGGAGCTCCTGGTAGAGCGCGAGGGCCTGCTCGCTTCCCGTACGCGCTCCAGCGGCGTTCTTGGACACGGCGCAGCAGACTCCCCTCGGATCGCGCGGATCCTGTTGAAACGCCCCGCTAGACCCTGCCACAGAATCGAACGCGTCGCACGGTGTTCCCGCGGTTCCGGCGTGGCGGTTCCGCCGGTTCAGGCGGCTTCGGCGTGCCGCGCGCAGTCGGGGCAGAGGCCCTTGAAGACCACTTCGGCGTCGTCGACCCGCCACTCGGGCAGGCTGCCGGCGGGCGGTGCGGGGGCGGCGGTGGCCGCCACGTTCTCCACCCGGCCGCAGCGCACGCACAGGGCGTGCTGGTGGGCGGGGCCCGCGACCTCGAAGACGGCCGGGAGGCCCGGCCGGTCGAACTTGCTGACCAGGCCGGTCTCCTGGAAATGCCGCAGCATCTCGTAGACGGCCTGGCTGGTGAGGGTGCCGAGGCGCTCGCGCGCGGTCGCGGTGATGGCCTCGACGTCGAGGTGGCCGCCGGCGGCGAGCACGGTGAGCACTTCGAGGCGCGGCCCGGTGACCCGCAGGCCGACGTCACGCAGGCGCTGGATCACCGCCTCGCGGCCCGTCAGCTCTTCCACGACTGCCATCTTCTCCGCCCGCCACGCGCTACCCGGTCGGCCGTCCGGCCATCTGGTCGGCCCAAACTTTTGTGGGCATCGTACCTCTTGGCCGACCCGGTCGTCAGGACGCTCTTCGGTCACATGTCCGCACGGCCGGGCCGCCGGGCCCCTGGTCTTGCGGGCCCTTCGGGGGTCCGGCCGCTCAGTCGTCCGTACGGCACACGAGGAGCACGCTCTCCGTCCGGTCGTCGATCCGGTGCCGCCGCCTGCCCTCGATGTGCAGACCGGCCGAGTGCAGCTCCGCCGCCAGATGGTCGCCGTCGACGATCCACTTGTCGGTGCTGAGCACCACCCGCTCGGTCGACAGCTTCCCGGTCCGCGCCGCGTAGTACGTGATCCGCTCGCTCATCGTGCGCATGTCGAAGTTCTGCCGGGCCACCACCCACTCGTCGACGCCGTCGAACCGCGGCACCTGGAACGCCCAGGTCCGCTGCGGCTCGGCGATCAGGCCGGGCACCAGGTGCGCCGTGTAGTCGAGGGCGAGCGCGCCGCCCGCGCCGAGGTGCGAGGCGATCTCGCGGAGCAGCCCGGGCCTGGCGTCGGGCGGTACGGCGGAGACCATCGCGCCCGCGAGCAGGGCGAGCCGGTAGTCGCCGTGAAGGCGCAGCTCGGTGAGGTCGGCCCTGGTGGTCACGACAAGGCCGGCGACCTGCGGTCCGATCCGCCGGGCCCAGGTCTCGAGGCGCTCCAGGGCGGGGCCGTCCCGGTCCACGGCCTCCACGGCGAAGCCGTGCCGGGCGAAGGGGACGGCGAGCCGCCCGGCGCCCGAGCCGAGATCGAGGACGGGGCCGCCGGTGGACCGGGCGAGACCCAGGTACCGGACGATGTCGGCGCTGTGCGGGCCGAGGAGCGCGTCGTGCAGCCAGACCGCGTCGGGGTCGGTGGCCGCGACCGTCTCCAGGCCGGGCAGCGTGTCCGGCCGCAGCCGGATCCCGGCGCCGGGCGCGGGCGCGCCGTGCGCGTCGGCGCCGTGGTGCGGAGCGTGGCCGTGGTGGTGGCCGTGGCCGGGGCCGTGATGGGGGTGGTGCGGGTCGTGCGGGTCGTATCGGCACGGCAGGACCGGGGCGAGCGCTGCGGGCACGACGGGCAGGGATGTGCCGCTCGGTGTGTGCATCGCTCCTCCAGGGGCTCGCTCGGTCCGTGCCGTCCGGGCGGGGACCCCGTGCCGCCGGGGCCGCGCCGCTGTGCTCCATCCTGACCTGCGGTGGAGGGCGGTTCCAGCGGATCCGGGGGCGTGAACACGCGATGGCGTGAGTCCGCCAGGGCGGACGAGGGCGAGAGCCGAGGGACCGGCGAGGGACCGGCGAGGGAGGGAGTCGCGGGGCGGGGAGCCGATCGACGAGGCGGCGAACGGACGGGTCAGAGCGGGCGGGTCAGAGCGGGCGGCCCCGACGGTTCGCGCCGTCCAGCGGCACGAAGCCCGCACGCGCGTAGAACGGAAGCGAAGGATCGTCCTCGGCGGGCAGCGTGACCCGCTGCTCGGTCGCGCCGAAGGCCCGCATCCGCTCCGTGGCGGCGGCGAGCAGCGCCGTACCGGTGCCGGTCCTGCGGGCTCCGGCGGCCACGGCCAGCGCGTACAACTCGCCCTCGCCCGGCACCGGAACACCCCCGGCCACGGCGCCGATCAGGGTGCCGTCGGGGGCGGTGGCGACCAGCCAGCCGAGCCAGCCGGGGGCTCCGCCGGGAATTTCAATTTCCGCGCGGATACGGGGGAGTGAGCATTGGGCGGAGACAAGGCGGCGCGTGGGGATTTCGCCGAGTATTTCGGCGTAGCTGCCCCGAATGGCCTCCGCAAGCAGCCTGGATATCGTCGCCGCGTCGGCAGCAGCCGCCGCCCGCACGTCCGCCAGCTGCATTGGTTCGTACCCTTCGACGTGCCCAGCCGAACGCCAACATACCCACAATAGCCGGGAATTCAGGCGGTGTGTGACCGTTGTGAAATCTACGAATTCTCTTAGTAATTAATTCGGGAAGGAGCAGCAGGCGATGATCAGCGGGGCGGCGGCGAGGCCGGCCGCGGCGACGGTGAGCAGTCCCCACAGCACCGGGTGGCCCGCGCTGTGCGGGGCGAGGATGCGGCGCATCCGCAGCGCGGCCGAGGGCCCGCCCGCCGCGAACGCCTCGCGGGGCGCCCGGCCGGAGGCCAGCGCGTAGAGCGCGGTCGCGAGCGCGTCGCGCGAGCAGCGGCGCAACGCCCGGTCGTCGGCGGCCATTTCGAGCAGCAGGGGTACGGCGCTGCCGCCGTGCCGGGCGAGCGGGAGGTACGGGAACACCGCGGCGAACGACTCGGCGGCGGCGACCAGCAGGTGGTGGCGGCCGGAGATGTGGGCGCGTTCGTGCGCGAGCGCGGCGTCGAGCTGGGGCGTGGTGAGGGTGGTGAGCGCGCCGGAGGAGACGACGACCCGGCGGGAGCGGCCCGGCAGGCAGTAGACGGCGGGCCGTGCGTGGTCGAGGACGGTGGCGCCGAGCCCGGCGTCGTACCGGCCGACCAGGCGGAGCGTCTCCGCGTGCCGGGTGCGTCGGCGACGGGCCCGCAGCAGCGCCCGGGCGAATCCGGCGACGGGCACGGCGAGCACGGCGGCGGCCACCCCGAGCGCCAGGTATTCGCGCGGGCTCAGTTCCAACAGGCGGTGGGCGGGCGGGAATTCGAGGGTGAAGAGCGCGTCGCTGAACCGGTGGCCGGTGGGGCTGGGGAGCAGCAGCTGGGCCGGGAGCAGGGCTCCGGCGCCCGCGAAGACGGCGCCGCTGGCCACCCACACGGCGAGCGCGAGCCGGGGCACCTGCTGCGCCCAGCGGGCCCGGACGAGCAGCCAGGGGAGCAGGAAGCCGGTGCAGAGGACGAGGCCGAGGGGCGGCAGGGTGTGGTGGTTCACCGTGGGTCGCCGCCTTCGTCGTGTCCGGGACTGGGGAGGGTGGGGCCGATGTCGTGGTCCGGGTACGGGTACGGGTCCTGGTCCGGGTGCGGGGGGCGGCGGGCGGTGCGCAGGGCCGCGTCCAGGGCGGCCATGTCCTCGTCGGAGATGGTCTCGACGAAGCGCAGCAGCGCGGCGGGCCGGTCCTGGCTGTCGCCGAGGGCGTCCTGCATGAGGCCCGCGGTGTACTCCTCGCGGCTGCGGACCGGGTCGTACAGCCAGGCGCGGCCGGATTTCTCGCGGCGCAGCCAGCCCTTGCGGTGGAGGATGTCGGCGACGGTCATCACCGTCGTGTAGGCGACCCGGCGCCCCAGATTGATGTCGTCCACGATCTCGCGGACGGTCGCGGGCCGTTGCCAGGCCCACAGTCGGTCCATGATCTCGGCCTCCAGCTCTCCCAGCCGGCGCACGTGCATCCCCTCCCCGCTCACGGGCGGCTCATCGTACGGGCCGCGCCACCCGCCGAGATATACCCCCCAGGGGTACGATGGCGGGATGACGACCCTGACGGCGACCCCGATGAAGAGCCGCTCCTGCGCGCAGGTCTGCGTCCCCGGTCTCCCGGGTGCGGCGGAACTGGTGTTCCTCGGCAGGGTGCTTGGCCTGTGCCTTCGGCTGAGCGTCCGGCTGACCGCCGACTGCCCCGCGCGCGGGGGCGGCTGACACTTTTCCCTTGTCACACGCGAAGTGCGTCAGGTCGGTTCGGTACGGACTTCCCGTCCGTTCCGAACCGACCTGACGCGCGTGGTGCCTGTCGTGCCTGTCGTGCCTGTCGTGCCGTGCTGCGGTGCTGCGGTGCTGAGGGTGTCGGCCAGGCCGTCTAGGTGCGGATCAGGCGGGCGATCGCCTTCGACGCCTCGCCCACCTTCACCTTGGCCTGGTCCCCGCCCGCCTCGATGGCCTCGGTGACGCAGCAGCTGAGGTGCTCGTCGAGGAGGGCCACCGCGCAGGACTGGAGCGCCGCGTTGATCGCGGAGACCTGGGTCAGCACGTCGATGCAGTAGGTGTCCTCGTCGACCATCCGCTGCACCCCCCTGACCTGCCCCTCGATCCGTCGCAAGCGTCTGATGATGTCTTCCTTGTGCTGTACGTAACCGGCCACGGCGGCCTCCCGTCACATCACGCGCCGACGCTCACGCTGTCGTGGTCGGCATTCACTTGTCGGCGGCTTGGAAGCCCCGCAGGCGGAGGCTGTTGCCGACCACGAAGACCGAGGAGAAGGCCATCGCGGCACCGGCGATCATCGGGTTGAGCAGACCGGCCGCGGCGAGCGGCAGGGCGGCCACGTTGTAGGCGAAGGCCCAGAACAGGTTGGAGCGGATGGTGCCGAGGGTCTTGCGGGAGAGCCGGATGGCGTCCGCCGCGGCCCGCAGGTCACCTCGTACGAGAGTGAGGTCACCGGCCTCGATGGCGGCGTCGGTGCCGGTGCCCATCGCGAGCCCCAGATCGGCCTGGGCGAGCGCGGCGGCGTCGTTGACGCCGTCGCCGACCATGGCGACCGAACGGCCCTCCGCCTGGAGGCGCTTGACCACGTCGACCTTGTCCTGCGGCATGACCTCGGCGAACACCTCGCCGATCCCGACCTCGGCGGCGACGGACTCCGCGACCGCCTTGTTGTCGCCGGTCAGCAGGATCGGGGTGAGACCGAGCGCCTTCAGCCTGCGGATGGCCTCCGGGCTGGTCTCCTTGATCGCGTCGGCGACCTCGAGGACCGCGCGGGCCTCGCCGTCCCAGGCGACCGCGATGGCGGTACGGCCGGACCGCTCGGCGGCGTCCTTCGCGGCCTTCAGGGACGGAGTGAGCTCCATCGCCCACTCCTGGAGCAGCTTCTCCCGGCCGACCAGGACCGCGTGGCCCTCGACGACGCCCTGGACGCCGAGACCGGGGATGTTCGCGAAGTCCTCGGGAGTGGGCAGGGTGCCGACGCGGGCGGCGGCGCCGGTGGCGACGGCCTGGGCGATCGGGTGCTCGGAGGAGTGCTCCAGGGCGCCCGCGAGCCGCAGCACGTCCTTCTCCTCCGTACCGGCGGCGGTGTGCACCTTCAGGAGGGTCATCCGGCCGGTGGTGACGGTGCCGGTCTTGTCCAGGACGATCGTGTCGACCTTGCGGGTGGTCTCCAGGACCTCGGGGCCCTTGATCAGGATGCCGAGCTGGGCGCCGCGCCCGGTGCCGACCATGAGGGCGGTCGGGGTGGCGAGGCCCAGGGCGCAGGGGCAGGCGATGATCAGGACGGCGACGGCGGCGGTGAAGGCGGCGGTCAGACCCTGACCGGTGCCCAGCCAGAAGCCGAGGGTGCCGAGCGACAGCGCGATGACGATCGGGACGAAGACGGCGGAGATCTTGTCTGCGAGGCGCTGGGCGGCGGCCTTGCCGTTCTGCGCGTCCTCGACGAGCTTCGCCATCCGGGCCAGCTGGGTGTCGGAGCCGACCCGGGTCGCCTCGACGACAAGCCGGCCGCCCGCGTTCAGGGTGGCGCCGGTGACCGCGTCGCCGACCGAGACCTCGACCGGCACGGACTCGCCGGTCAGCATGGAGGCGTCGACCGCCGACGAACCCTCGACGACCGTGCCGTCGGTGGCGATCTTCTCACCGGGGCGGACCAGGAAGCGGTCCCCGACCTGGAGTTCGGCGGTCGGTACGGTGACCTCGCGGCCGTCCCGCAGGACCGTGACCTCCTTCGCGCCCAGCTGCATCAGCGCCTTCAGCGCCGCGCCCGCCTTGCGCTTCGAACGGGCCTCGAAGTAACGCCCGGCCAGGATGAAGGCGGTGACACCGGCCGCCGCCTCCAGATAGATGTTCCCGGCGCCGTCGGTGCGCGCGATGGTGAACTCGAACGGGTGGGTCATGCCGGGCGTGCCGGCGGTCCCGAAGAACAGCGCCCACAGCGACCACAGGAACGCGGCGATGGTGCCGACCGAGATCAGCGTGTCCATCGTGGCGGCGCCGTGCTTGGCGTTGGTCCAGGCGGCCTTGTGGAACGGCCAGGCGGCGTACGTGACGACCGGCGCGGCGAGCGTCAGGCTCAGCCACTGCCAGTAGTCGATCTGCAGGGCGGGGACCATCGCCATCGCGATGACCGGTACGGCGAGCGCGACGGCCGTGATCAACCGCTGCTTCAGCGGCCGGAGTTCGGCATCGGCCAGCTCGTCGTCGGTGGGCCCGTCCGCCGCGCCGCCGGCACCGGCACCGCCACCGGCCGGGCGCTCGGGCTCCGGCTCCTTGGCGGTGTAGCCGGTGGCCTCGACCGTGGCGATGAGGTCGGTGACCGGGATGTCGGCGGCGAAGGTGACCTTCGCCTTCTCGGTCGCGTAGTTGACGGTGGCCTCGACCCCGTCCATGCGGTTGAGCTTCTTCTCGATCCGGGCCGCGCACGAGGCGCAGGTCATGCCGCCGATGGCAAGCTCGACCTGGGCGGTGCCCGGAGTGGTCGTCGTCATGAAACTGCTCCTCTTTTCTTGGTGGCTCGGTTCGCCTCCGGACGCCTCAGCGGGTGTCGACGGTCGACCGTGCTCGGCCCCTCGTTCCTCGGGACCTCCGCGCGCTCTCCACTTTCGACACCCACGGCGTCCTTCGGCTCACTCGCCCGTAAGGGCGGAGCCGCACCAGCAGGCGTCCCCGGGGCTCGGCCCGCACCCTCAGGGCCGGCCCGCACCAGCGGGCGCCCCGGGGGCTCGGGCGCGGCCGGGACCGATCAGGCGCGGCCGGTCAGCTCGTAGCCGGCGTCGTCGACCGCCGCGGCGATCCGGGTGTCGTCGGGCTCGCCGCCGGTGACGACGGTGACCTTGCCCGCGTCGACGTCGACGTCGACGGAGATGACGCCGTCGAGCGCGCTCACGGAGTTGGTGATGGCGGTACGGCAGTGGCCGCAGGTCATGCCGGAGACGGCGTAGACCGTGGTGGTGGTGTCGGCGATGGCGACCGTGGTGGTCGCGGTGTCGGCGCCGGTCGAGCAGCTGTTGTCGGGGGTGCAGCAGGAACCCATGTCGTCCTCCGTCGTTTCGGATCATTAATACCCTCGGGGGGTATCGCTTCTGTTCCATGTATACCCCCAGCAGGTATCCCGCGCAAGCGCCGATCCGGCTTGACTTGATACCCCCTAGGGGTATGGTGAAGTGCAAGGACCACCCCTCGTACGGGAGAGAGCAGCCATGAACACCGGAGTGAAGATCACTGCCTTTGCCGCCGCGCTCGCCGCGACCTTCGGGACCGCGTACGGGGTCGGCAAGGGAATCGGCCCCGTGGGGGAGCCGACGAAGGCGGAGCACGGCGGACACGCGCAGGCCGGCGCGGGTACGGGCTCGGGATCGGGTGCGGCCTCGGGCTCGGCGGAGAAGGGGGACGGGCACGGCGGGCACGACGCCCAGGCGGCTTCGGCGGCCGCGCCCGGCGGGCTCCAGGTGTCGGAAGGCGGCTACACGCTCGCCCTGGACACGGCGACGCCGCCGGCCGGCCGCAGCACCCTGAAGTTCTCGATCAAGGACGCGGCGGGGAAGAAGGTCACCGCCTTCACCACCGAACATGACAAGGAACTGCACTTCATCGTCGCCTCGCGCGACCTCACCGTCTTCCGCCACCTGCACCCCGTGAAGGGCGCGGACGGCACCTGGACGGTGGACGCGGATCTGCCCGCGCCGGGCGGCTACAAGGCGTTCGCCGACTTCAAGCCCGCCGGGAAGGACGCCAAGGGCGTGACGCTCGGCGTCGACCTGTCGGTGCCGGGCGGGTTCGCGCCGAAGCCGCTCCCGCCGGTGGCGCCGGTCGCCGACGTGGACGGCTACCAGGTGCGGCTCGGCGGCACCCTGGACCCGGGCAAGGCGGGCGAGCTGCGGCTCACCGTCAGCAAGGGCGGCAAGCCGGTGACGGACCTGGAGCCGTACCTCGGGGCGTACGGGCACCTGGTCGCGCTGCGCGCCGGTGACCTGGCCTATCTCCACGTGCACCCGAACGAGGGCGGTCCCGGCCCGGACGTGTCGTTCACGGCGACCGCGCCCAGCTCGGGGACGTACCGTCTGTTCCTGGACTTCCAGCGCGAGGGGAAGGTCCGGACGGCGGCGTTCACGGTACGGGCGGGGGCCGCGACCGGGGCGACGACCGGGTCGGCGACCGGCGGCGGAGCGGCCCCGTCCGCTTCATCGGTGCCGACCGATGCGGCGTCGCACGATGCGGGCGGGCACGCGCACGGCTAGTCTGGACATTGGACTAGACCTGTCCGCGTCATCGCGACCCGTGGAGGATTGGGCTCAATGAGCAACCGTGCAGTGCTGGAGGTGATCGCCCTCGATGAGGAGGACGCGGTCGCTGCCCAGGCCGGTGGGGCGGACCGCCTCGAGCTGGTCACCGACATGGCGGCGGACGGACTGACGCCCGCCACGACCGGCTTCGCGGCGATCCGCGCCGCGGTGGACATCCCGCTGCGCGTGATGCTCAGGCTGACGGACGGCTTCGCCGCCGGGGACGCGGAGCAGGTGGACGAGCTGGTCCGGCGCACGGCGCAGCTGCGCGAGGCGGGGGCGGACGAGTTCGTGCTCGGCTTCCTGACGCCGGACGGGGACGCGGACCTGGTGGCGGTGGAGCGGCTGGTCGCCGTGCTCGACGGCTGCCGCTGGACCTTCCACCGGGCGATCGACCGGGCTGCGGACCGGGACGCGCTGCGCAAGCAGCTCGCGGACCTGCCCGGGCTCGACACGTACCTCACGGCGGGCGCGGCGACGGGCGTCGACGACGGCCTGCCGACGCTCCTCGCGGAGGCGGCGCGGGCGGGCGAGCCGGGCTACGAGCCCCAGATCCTGGTCGGCGGCGGCCTCCGCCTCGACCACCTCCCCACCCTCCGGGCGGCGGGCCTGACCGCCTTCCACATCGGCGGCGCGGCCCGCCCCCAGGGCTGGACGGCCCCGGTGTCGGCGGAGGCGGTACGGGTGTGGCGCGAGGCGGTCGACGCGTAGCGCGTGGCGCGTAGCGCTTGGCGCGGGGTGGCCCCGGTTGCCTGAGCGTTGCTCGCGGGCTTCTGGCCCCGCCCCACCCAGGCCCGCGCGAGCGGACTGTGGATCGGGAGCGGGGGACGTGCAGGGGGGTGGGGCCGGGACGTGAAGCGTGATTTGTGGTGCGGGAACAAGGGCCCGAACTCATCAGGACCAGGCCCCGCGCCGTAAATCATGCAGTCCCGGACCCACCCCCCGGAACGGCCCCCGCGCCGCACCGCTCAGCTCTCGTCGTCCTCCACCGGCTTCGTGTACAGCACCTCCCGCGCCTGCTCCGCCGCCCTCGTGATGCTCTCCCCGATGAAGTCCACGAACCGCGCGATGTTCTCGAGGCGCACCGCCGCCGGTGTCCCCGACCCCAGCACCGCGACCCCCTGTCGCGCCGCCTCCCCCAGGTCGAAACTCGCCTTCGCCGCCGCCATCGTCGAGTCGTACCAGACGTTGTCGTCGGCGATGTAGCGCTCCCTGCGGCCCTCCGCCCGCTCGCGCGCGATCAGCCCCTGGTTCTCCAGGAACGCGACCGCCTTGGAGATGGAAGCCGGGCTGACCTGGAGCCGCTGGGAGAGTTCCGCCGCCGTGAGGCTGCCCTCGTCCGTCGTGTAGAGGCAGGTCAGGACCCGCGACATCATCTTCGGCAGGCCCTGCGCCATCAGCAGGGTCGTGAACATCTCCTCGTACTCGTGCACCGCCGCCGCGTCCCTGCCGTGCGCCATCGGGACCGTCTCCGTGCCGCGCGGCACGGCCGGGCGGCGCCGGTGGGTGCGGCGTTCGGTGGCGCGGTGGGCGAGGTCCGCGCGGTAGCCCGCCGGGCCGCCGTTGCGCATGACCTCGCGGGTGACGGTCGACGTCGGCCGGTCGAGCCTGCGGGCGATCTCCGCGTAGGCGAGGCCGTCGGCCAGTCCCAGCGCGATCTGCTGGCGTTCCTGCTGGGTGAGTCTGCCTCCGGGCACTGCCTGCTCCCTTCGCTGCGTGTGTGGCTCCGACTATAGCGTTCACTCCTCACCCATTGCAACGCAACGTCTGTCTGACGTTGCGTTGCCTTGTCGCCCGTTGCAACGATTTCTTACCGCTGACCTGCAATGACGCACCTCTTTCGCAACGAACCTGTTGCCACTCCTGCGAATGCAACGTAGCGTTTCCATTGTCAGAAACGAGGGCGGCCAACCGGTCGACCGCGACGAAGCAAAGGAAACAAGGAGCCCGTCATGAACAAGTTCCAGACCTCCGCCCCGGTCACCGCGATCATCGACATCCCCGCCGGCCGCATCGAGCTCGTCGCCGTCGACGGCCTCTCCGCCGCCACCGTCGACGTCCGCCCCGCCGACGCCGACAAGTCCCGCGACGTGACCGAGGCCGAGCGGATCCGGATCGGCTTCGCCGACGGGGTCCTGCGGATCGAGTCGCCCGAGGCCGAGAGCAAGGTCTTCGGCAAGTTCGGCTCGCTCGACGTCACCGTCCAGCTCCCCGCCGGATCCCGGGTCCAGGCCAAGGCCGCCGCCGCCGACCTGGTCGGCACCGGCCGGCTCGGCGACATCGACTTCGAGGCCGCCCAGGGCGACGTCACGCTCGACGCGACCGGCGCCGCCCGGCTCGTCGTCCAGGCGGGCGACCTCACCGTCGGCCGGCTCGGCGGCGCCGCCGAACTCCGCACCCAGAAGGGCAGCCTGCGCGTCGCCGAGGCCGTCACCGGCGCCGTCCTCCTGGAGACCATGCAGGGCGACATCAGCATCGGCGCCGCCCCCGGCGTCTCCGCCACCCTCGACGCGGGCACCGCCCAGGGCCGGATCAGCAACTCCCTGCGCAACAGCGACGGCGCCGCCGCCGCGCTGAACATCCGCGCCACCACCATGCAGGGCGACATCGCCGCCCACAGCAACTGACCCCGCCCCCGGACCACCCCACCCGCCCCGAAGGAGCCCGTCGATCATGACCGAACTGGCCATCTCCGCCACCGGACTTCGCAAGTCCTACGGCGACAAGAACGTCCTCGACGGCGTCGACATCGCCGTCCCGCAGGGCACGATCTTCTCCCTGCTCGGGCCGAACGGCGCGGGCAAGACCACCGCCGTCAAGATCCTCTCCACCCTCATCTCCGCCGACCCGGACAGCGGTCCGGTCCGGGTCGGCGGGCACGACCTCGGCACCGCCGCCCAGGCGGTCCGCGCGTCGATCGGTGTCACCGGCCAGTTCTCCGCCGTCGACGGCCTGATCACCGGCGAGGAGAACATGCTCCTGATGGCCGACCTGCACCACCTCCCGAAGGCCGAGGGGCGCCGGGTCACCGCCGAACTCCTCGCCCGCTTCGACCTCACCGAGGCCGCCAAGAAGCCCGCGTCCACCTACTCCGGCGGCATGAAGCGCCGCCTCGACATCGCCATGACCCTGGTCGGCGACCCGCGGATCATCTTCCTCGACGAGCCGACCACCGGACTCGACCCGCGCTCCCGCCACAACATGTGGCAGATCATCCGCGAGCTCGTCGCCGACGGCGTCACCGTCTTCCTCACCACCCAGTACCTGGAGGAGGCCGACGAACTCGCCGACCGGATCGCGGTCCTGCACGACGGAAAGATCGCCGCCGAAGGCACCGCCGAGGAGCTGAAGCGGCTCGTCGCCGGCGGCCACGTGAAGCTCCGCTTCACCGACCCCACCGCCTACCAGCGGGCCGCCGCCGCACTCGCCGAGGCCGCCCGCGACGACGAGTCGCTGTCCCTCCAGCTCCCCAGCGACGGCAGCCAGCGCGAACTCCGCGCCATCCTCGACCGGTTGGACACCGCCGCCATCGAGGCCGACGAACTCACCGTCCACACCCCCGACCTCGACGACGTCTTCTTCGCCCTCACCGGCGGCCTCGCCACCGTCCCCCCGCAGAACCCCACCGCACCCGCCGCCGACGTCACCGCCGCCAACTCGCCCAAGGAGAACGTCCGATGAGCAGCCTCTCCCTCGCCGCCCGCGACTCCGCGACCATGCTGCGCCGCAACCTGCTGCACGCCCGGCGCTACCCCTCGCTCACCCTGAACCTGCTGCTCACGCCGATCATGCTGCTCCTGCTGTTCGTGTACGTCTTCGGCGACACCATGAGCGCGGGCATCAACGGCGGCGTGGCCGACCGCTCCGTCTACATCGCCTACATCGTCCCCGGTCTGCTCCTGATGACCGTCGGCAGCACGGTCATCGGCACCGCCGTCTCGGTCGCCAACGACATGAACGAGGGGATCATCGCCCGCTTCCGCACCATGGCCATCCACCGGCCGTCGGTCCTCGTCGGCCATGTGGTCGGCAGCGTGTTCCAGTCGGTCGCCAGTGTCGTCCTGGTCGGCGCGGTCGGCGTCGCCATCGGCTTCCGCTCCACGGACGCCACCGTGCTCGAATGGCTCGCGGCCTTCGGTCTGCTCGTCCTCTTCACCCTGGCGCTGACCTGGATCGCCGTCGGGATGGGCCTGGTCAGCCCGAACGCCGAGGCCGCCAGCAACAACGCGACCCCGCTGATCCTGCTCCCGCTGCTGTCCAGCGCCTTCGTCCCGCTGAACGCGATGCCCGGCTGGTTCCAGCCGATCGCCCAGTACCAGCCCTTCACCCCGGCCATCGAGACCCTGCGCGGTCTGCTGCTCGGCTCGGAGATCGGTGACAACGGCTGGATCGCGGTCGCCTGGTGCGTCGGTCTGGTGGTCCTCGGATACTTCTGGGCCACCTCGAAGTTCAACCAGGACCAGAAGTAGTCGTCGTGACGGCGGGCACCACCCGCGGCGCGTCCCACCCGAGGGCGGCGCACACCGGCAGAAACACACTTGCCGGAGTGCGCCGCCCCTTTCGTATGCTCCCGGGCATGGACACCACCCAGGACGCGACCCCGGACATCGACGTCGCTCTGGTACGGCGGCTGGTCGCCGCCCAGTTCCCGCACTGGGCCCACCTGCCCGTCGTACGGTTCGCGTCGGCCGGCACCGACAACGCCATGTTCCGGCTCGGCGACGCCCTCGCCGTACGGCTGCCGAAGGCCCCCTGGGCCACCGGGCAGATCGAGAAGGAACTGCGCTGGCTGCCGCGGATCGCGCCCGGGCTGCCGCTCGACGTGCCCGTGCCGGTCGGCGCCGGTGCGCCGGGCGAGGGGTTCGGTCAGGTGTGGGCGGTGTACGAGTGGCTGGCCGGGCGCGACGCGTTCGAGGCGCCGGTCGCCGAGGGAGCGGCGCTGGCCGAGGCGGCCACGGCGCTCGGGCGGTTCGGGGTGGCGCTGCGCGCCGCCGACGCGAGCGGCGGGCCGACGTCGTTCCGGGGCGGCCCGGTCACCGACTGGGAGGAGGGCGAGCTGCCCGGCTCCGTCGCGACCCTCACCGCCGCCGGGCTCATCACCGCCGAGGAGGCCGAACTGGCCCTCGCCGCCTGGGAGTCGGTGCTGCGGCTGCCCGCGTACGAGGGTTCCCCGGTGTGGGTGCACGGCGATCTGCTGCCCGGCAATCTGCTCACCCGGGACGGGCGGCTCGGCGCCGTCATCGACTTCGGCGGGCTCGGCACGGGCGATCCGGCCGTCGACATGATGGCCGCGTGGACGCTGTTCACCCCCGAGACCCGCCCGCTGTTCCGCGCGGCCGCCCAGGTGGACGACGGGACCTGGGCGCGCGGGCGCGGCTGGGCGCTGTGCTGGGGCCTGGTCACCGAGGCGTACTACGGCCTCCCGGACGGCACGGCCGGTACCCCGGGGGCCCGTAACCCCGTGCTCGCCGCGGTCGCCCGCCGCTCCTGGCGGCAGGCGCTCGCCGAGTACCCGGAGACCTCGCCCCGCTAGTCCGTCGGCCGGCCCAACTGCTCGGGCAGCTCCGCCGCGTGAATGATCGTCAGTCCGGACACGGCACGGGTCAGGGCCACGTAGAGGCGTCGGAGTCCGGTCCGCTCGTCCGGCTCGCCGTCGACGACGGCGGCCGGTTCGTCGAGGACCACGTAGTCGTACTCCAGGCCCTTCGCGAGCGAGGCGGGGACCAGGGTCAGCCGGGACTCGGCGGTGGTCTCCTCGCCGGGGGACAGGTACGGCAGGCCCGCCGCCGTCAGGGCCTCGGCGAGCGGGGCGATCCGGGCGTCGGCGGCGATCAGGCCGATGGAGCCCTCGTGCGCGAGCGACTCCACGCAGGCCGCGACCACGTCGGCGTCCCGCTCCTCGGTCCCGGCGGCCTGGCGGATCACCAGCGAACCGGGGTTCTCCCGGACGGAGGCGACCGGGGTGAGCCCCGGCGACATGTGGGGGAGCAGTCGGGAGGCGTACGCGATGACCTCGCGCGGCACACGGAAACCGGCGGTCAGCTCCTCGACGTGGGCGTCCGGCTTGCCGAGGTGGGTGAGGGCGAGCTGCCAGGTCTCGGTGGCCCACGGGGTGGTGCCCTGGGCGAGGTCGCCGAGGACGGTGGCGGAGCCGGTGGTGCAGCGGCGGCCGACGGCCCGGTACTGCATGGGGGAGAGGTCCTGGGCCTCGTCGAGGACGACGTGGCCCAGCGAGTGGGTGCGCTCGATCAGGTCGGTGGCCTCGTCGATGAGGACGGCGTCGGCGGCGGACCACTTGGCGGTCTTCACGCTGCGCGCGGGCTTCGCCCAGAGCAGCAGCTTCTGTTCGTCCTCGTCGAGGAGTCCTTCGGCGTGCGCGGCGAGGAAGTCGGCGTCGGAGAGGAGGCGCAGGACGAGCTTGGCCGGGTCGACGGCGGGCCAGCAGGCGTTGACGACGGCCTTGACGGCGGTGTTGCGGGCGACGGTGTTCTGCACCCGGTCGTCGGGGGCCTCGCCCGCCTGTTCCATGCGGACCAGGACGGCGTGCGCGATGCGCTGCGGCAGGGCCTCGCGGGCCGCCCCGTACCGGATGTCACGGTCCGTCAGTTCCTGCACGATCTCTTCGAGTTCGTACGCGGGGACGCGCCAGCGCCGGGAGCCGCGGACCACCATCAGGGGTTCGGTCGGCAGCGCGATGTGGGAGCGGACGGCGCGGCGCAGCAGCTCGGCCATCCGGGCGTCGCCCTTGACGACGGCGGTCGGCGCGGAGTCGGTGCCGCGCACCTTGACGTGGGCGACGAGGTCGTCGACGGTGGCCTGGCGGACCTCCAGCTCGCCGAGGGCGGGGAGCACCTGCTCGATGTACTGGAGGAAGGACCGGTTGGGTCCGATGACGAGGGTGCCGGTGCGGGCGAGGCGCTCGCGGTGGGCGTACAGCAGGTAGGCGACACGGTGCAGGCCGACGGCGGTCTTTCCGGTGCCGGGGCCGCCCTGCACGCAGACGGTGCCGGACAGGTCGGAGCGGACGATCTCGTCCTGCTCGGGCTGGATGGTGGCGACGATGTCGCGCATCGGGCCGACGCGGGGGCGTTCGATCTCGGCCTGGAGCAGCCGGCTGGTCCGTTCGAGTTCGGCGGGGTCGGAGAGGTGCTCGTCCTCGTAGGCGGTGAGGTCGCCGCCGGTGTAGCCGAAGCGGCGGCGCAGGCCGACGTCCTGCGGGTCCTTCTTGGAGGCCCGGTAGAAGGGCTGGGAGACGGGGGCGCGCCAGTCGATGACCATGGGGTCGCCGTGGGCGTCGTGGACGTGGCGGCGGCCGATGTAGAAGCGCTGGCCCTCCTGCGTGGTGTGCAGGTAGTCGAGGCGGCCGAAGAAGAGGGGGGTGTCGGCGAGGTCGGCGAGGGCCTTGATGCGGTCCTCGATCTGCCGGGTGAGGACGATCGAGTTGACCCAGTTGGCGGTGACGTCCGTGATGTCGAGCGACTCGACGTCCTCGCGCATGGCGCGCAGGGCGGCGCGGGAGCTGCCGAGGTGGGCGCGTTCGCGGGCGAGCGGGTCGTCGTGGGTGCCCTCGGGAGCGCCTTCAGGGGTGCCTTCGGAGGGGGCGGCGGACGGTGCGGACACGGGGGGGCCTCCGGGTATGCGGACACGTCAAGGTGGCCGCCGGTTTCCGACCGGGCGGCGGCGCTCCACGAGCGGGAGGCGGGGAAGCTGGCGAGTGTAACCCCGGGTGCGGGGTCGGTGCCAATGGATTTATCGGGGGATGTGCCGGGGGGTGTACCGGGGGGTGTACCGGGGGTACGGCGTTGCCGGGGCCGGGGTGGGCCCCGGGTCCGACCCGTAGGGGACGGGGTCCGACCCGAGGGGGACCCAGGTTCGACCCTGAGGCCGATGTGTTCCGAATGTCCGTTTCGGATGATGGAGGCATGACCGCGACGACCTTCACCCCAGCGCCCACCGCCCGCTCCGGCCGCAGAACCGGCCCCGGAATCACCCACCGCCTGGCCTTCGGCCTGCGCGCGATACGCGTCTTCGGCGCCGCCCTCGTGGGCGTCGTGCTGCTCGGCACGGCCGCCGAGGCGTACGGCGAGGACGCGGGCGTCCGCAGCGCGCGCCCCGACCACGTGGACCAGGACATGAACTCGAACGATCAAGCTGCCGCTTAAGGGCAACCTTCCCTCCGTCTCGGGGGTCTCCTCAGCGCACCGCCTTTGCACCGCCTCGGTGCGGACTTCGCACCGCCTGTGCATGCCACAGACGAACGAGGAGATCATGAACAAGCCTTCCACCGGCCGTCGCCGTACCGCGCGGCTCGGTGCCTGTGCCGCCGCTGCCGGGCTCGTCACGGTCGGACTGACCGCGGGCCCCGCCTTCGCCGACAGTGACCAGCTGTGGATCAGCTCGTCGCCGTACGAACTCGTCCTCCCCCGGACCGCCGCCGGTGTCGACCTCCCGGCGACCACCCTCACGCTCGGCCTCTCGCACGACAACTCCGACTTCCGGGTGACCGACGGCCGTATCACCGTCGACGTCTCCGGTCTCGCGGGCATCGCCGTGGTCGACTGGCCCGCCGCCTGCGCGCCCGCGCCCTCCGGCACCTCCGCCGAGTGCGCCGTCGACGAGGTGACCGGCACCGGGAACGCCTCCGCCACGCCGCTGAAGCTGGCGGTCCGCGCCGCCGCGGGCGCCGCCGACGGGGCCTCGGGCCGTATCTCCTACACCGCGAAGGCCACCACCACCGGCGAGGGCGGTCAGCTCGTCGCCGAGAACTGGGGCACCGTACGGGTCGCCTCCGGGCCCGACCTGGTCCTTGACCGGACCGCCCCGGTCACCGGTGTGGCGCCGGGCGCGACCGTGCCCGTGCCGGTGAGCGTCACCAACCGCGGCGACCAGGCCGCCCAGGGCGTGCGCGCCACCTTCTACGTGACCCGGGGCCTGACCCTGAACCTGGGCGGGCTCGCGCCGAAGTGCGTGAGCACCCCGATCGGCGAGGGCGGCCCGGGCTCCGGCGCCATCAAGCCGCTGACCAAGGTCGAGTGCGTCGTCGACACCGTCGTGCAGCCGGGCGGAACGTTCCCGCTGCCCGCCGCCCTGACCGCCAAGGCCGCCCGCTTCGCGCTGGCCGAGCGGATCGACATCGGCGTGGAGGCGGCCACCGGGCCCGCCGACATCCAGCCGGAGAACAACGGCGACGTCCTGGCGGTCGGGGTCACCAACACCGCCGACTTCGCCGTGACCGGCGCCCGGCTGACGGCCGCCGCCGGGGAGACGGTGACCGCGCCGGTCACCTTCCGCAACCGGGGCCCGGCCTGGGTCGCGAACCTGACCTCGGGCGACCCGGTCGCCAAGGTCGACGTGACCGTGCCGCGCGGCGCGACCGTCACCACCGTCCCGGACGGCTGCGAGCCGCGCACGGCGGACGGCGGCTGGTGGGAGAGCGAGACCCGTACGGGCGCGCCCCGCTACGAGTGCGGCCTTCCGCTGTGGGTGGCGGAGCGGCAGACGGTGACGTTCCCGTTCGGGCTGCGGGTCGACACGGTCGTGAAGGCGGCGAAGGGCGAGGTCGTGCTGAAGCCGTCGTACGGCACGCAGCGGCCGGTGTTCGACCCGAACGCGGGCAACGAGCGGGCGCGGCTGGTGCTGAACCCGTAGGGGTCCGCGCCGGTACGCAGAAGGGGCCCCGTCCGTGTCGCACGTGTCGCACGGGCGGGGCCCCTTCGCGTACCCGCTGGGCGTCAGTCCTCGGCGAGCAGCTCGCTCGCGTCGAGGATCCGGTACGCGTAGCCCTGCTCGGCCAGGAAGCGCTGCCGGTGGGCGGCGAAGTCCTGGTCGATGGTGTCGCGGGCGACGACCGAGTAGAAGTGCGCCTGGTGGCCGTCGGCCTTCGGGCGGAGCACCCGGCCGAGCCGCTGGGCCTCCTCCTGGCGGGAGCCGAAGGTGCCGGAGACCTGGATGGCGACGGTGGCCTCGGGCAGGTCGATGGAGAAGTTGGCGACCTTGGAGACGACGAGGACGCTGATCTCGCCGTTGCGGAAGGCGTCGAAGAGCTTCTCGCGCTGCGCGTTGGAGGTCTCGCCCTTGATCACGGGGGCGTTCAGGTGCTCGCCGAGCTCGTCGAGCTGGTCGATGTACTGGCCGATGACGAGGATCTGCTGCCCGGCGAACTTCCGTACCAGGGCCTCGGTGACCTTCCGCTTGGTGGCGGTGGTCGCGCAGAAGCGGTACTTCTCCTCGGCCTCGGCGGTGGCGTAGGCGAGCCGCTCGGAGTCGGTGAGGTCGACGCGGACCTCGACGCAGTCGGCGGGCGCGATGTAGCCCTGGGCCTCGATCTCCTTCCAGGGGGCGTCGAAGCGCTTGGGGCCGATGAGCGAGAAGACGTCGGACTCGCGGCCGTCCTCGCGGACCAGGGTGGCGGTGAGGCCGAGGCGGCGGCGGGCCTGGAGGTCGGCGGTGAACTTGAAGACGGGCGCGGGCAGCAGGTGCACCTCGTCGTAGACGATCAGGCCCCAGTCGCGGGAGTCGAAGAGCTCCAGGTGCGGGTAGACGCCCTTACGCCGGGTGGTGAGGACCTGGTAGGTGGCGATGGTGACCGGGCGGATCTCCTTGCGGGTGCCGCTGTACTCGCCGATCTCGTCCTCGGTCAGCGAGGTGCGCTTGACCAGCTCGTTCTTCCACTGGCGGGCGGAGACGGTGTTGGTGACGAGGATCAGCGTGGTGGCCTTGGCGCGGGCCATCGCCCCGGCGCCGACCAGCGTCTTCCCGGCGCCGCAGGGCAGCACGACGACGCCGGAGCCGCCGTGCCAGAAGCCCTCGACGGCCTGCTGCTGGTAGGGCCGCAGCTGCCAGCCGTCCTCGGCCAGGTCGATCCGGTGGGCCTCGCCGTCGACGTATCCGGCGAGGTCCTCGGCGGGCCAGCCGAGCTTCAGCAGGGTCTGCTTGATCTGGCCCCGCTCGGAGGGGTGCACGGCGACGGTGTCGGGGTCGAGCCGCTCCCCGACGAGCGGCTGCACCTTCTTGGACCGCAGCACCTCCTCCAGGACCGGCCGGTCGGTGGTGGTGAGCACGAGCCCGTGGGTGGGGTGCTTGGACAGGGTGAGCCGCCCGTAGCGGGCCATGGTCTCGGCGACGTCCACGAGCAGCGCGTGCGGCACGGGGTAGCGCGAGAACTCCACGAGCGCGTCGACGACCTGCTCGGCGTCGTGCCCGGCGGCCCGCGCGTTCCACAGCCCGAGCGGGGTCACCCGGTACGTGTGGATGTGCTCGGGCGCCCGCTCCAGCTCGGCGAACGCGGCGATGGCCCGCCGGCAGGCGTCGGCCTGCTCGTGGTCGACCTCCAGCAGGAGCGTCTTGTCGCTCTGGACGATGAGTGGACCGTTCACGTTGCGTGCATCCCCTTCCGCGCACGGCCCGCGGCTTCTCCGAGCTTCGGGCCAAACAACCAGTCTGCCTGACGCGGGGGAAAACGGCGCCGCCCCCGCCCGGGCCACCAGGCCCGCCCCCGCCCAGCAGCGCCCCGCCTCAGCCCGCCGTCGTCCGCATCAGCGGGTTGTGTCCGATCGCGTTGTGGACCGTGAAGCTGACCGCGTCCGGGCGGTAGCGGTCGTCGGACCATTCGACCGGGCGGCCGTCGTGGGTGGTGGTGACGCGGCGGACGCGGAGCAGGGGGCTGGTGCG
Organism: Streptomyces sp. NPDC090025; assembly: GCF_044748125.1. Taxonomy (NCBI): domain Bacteria; kingdom Bacillati; phylum Actinomycetota; class Actinomycetes; order Kitasatosporales; family Streptomycetaceae; genus Streptomyces; species Streptomyces sp. NPDC090025. Next base: position 248,723 of record NZ_JBIVFL010000001.1, read on the forward strand.
GCGCAGGGCCAGGAGGGCGGCGTCCTGGGCGCCCGCCGAGATCGCGTCGATGACGTGCTCGCCGTGGGCGAAGACCAGACCGGTGTCGGCGTACAGGCGCTGGGTGACCGAGGCGCACTCGGGGTCGATGGCGGCGACGGCGGGGGAGATCCAGTCGGCGTAGACGGAGCGCTCGACGAGCACCGGGTCGCCGTCCAGGCCGCGCAGCCGGAGCACGTTCAGGACGGGGGTGCCCTGGGCGAGCTGGAGGCGGGTGGCGTCCTCTGCGGTGGCCGGGCGGTACTCCTGGACGATCACCCGGCCGGTGGCGGTGCGGCCCATCGCCTGCGCCCACTGGGCGAAGCTGCGCAGCTCGGCGAAGCTCTGGCTGCGGCGCGGGGCGAGGACCACCCGGCGGGCGCCCTGGCGGGAGCCGATCAGGCCCTCGGCGGTGAGTGCGGCGACGGCCTGCCGGACGGTGCCGCGGGAGACGCCGTACTGCGTGGCGAGCTCGGTCTCGGCGGGCAGCCGGGCGCCCACCGGGTACTCCTCGCGGTGGATCGCGAGGCGCAGGGCCGCGGCGATCTGTTCGTGGCGCGCGGTCATCGTTCTCCCTTGCCCCTTCGGGTCGTTGGGCCGCCGTACGACGGGCGCGCCCGGCCCGGCGGAGCGGCGGGGACACGGGCGGCGGCGTGCACGGCGGTGGGTTCGCGGTGGGGACAGCTGTGCGCTGTCGTGTGCGGCAGGGTCAGAGTAGACCAGCGTTCAACTCGCGGGAAACAACCGCGATTGTGCAAGGAATGGGCGTGAACCGTTCCCGTCTCGTTCACCTTCAGGTCATCGTCGCCCGGCGTACTGGGGCCAACTTGTCCATACAAGTTGTCGCCCCCCGACTTTCCTGGAGCAGCCGTGCCCGTCCCCGCGACCCTCCCGAGAAACGCCTTCGTCGGCGGTTCCCTCGCCGTCGTCGCCGCGCTCGCCCTCACCGCCTGCGGCGCCGCCCCCGAGGCCACCACCACCCCCGACGGCAAGAACGCCGCCACCGCCACCTCCGCCGCCGACTTCGGCGGCATGGACGCCCTGATCAAGGCGGCCAAGAAGGAGGGCTCGCTGCACGCCATCGCGATCCCCCGCGACTGGGCCAACTACGGCGCCGTCATCGACGGTTTCCAGGCGAAGTACGGCATCAAGGTGGAGGTCGAGAACCCCGACGCCTCCAGCCAGGACGAGATCAACGCCGTCACCTCCCGCAAGGGCCAGGACCGCGCCCCCGACGTCCTCGACCTCGGCATCTCCTTCGCGCTCAGCGCCGCCCAGCAGGGCCTCACCGCCCCGTACCAGGTCGCCGCCTGGAACGACATCCCGGCGGGCCAGAAGGACCCGAAGGGCCGCTGGTTCAACGACTACGGCGGCTACGTCTCCATCGGCTGCGACGCCAAGCGCGTCAAGGTCTGCCCGACCACCTTCAAGGACCTCCTGAAGCCCGAGTACAAGGGCCAGGTCGCGCTCAACGGCAACCCGACCAAGTCGGGTTCGGCGTTCGGCGGTGTGTACGCGGCGGCGCTCGCCAACGGCGGCTCCTTCGACGACATCCAGCCCGGCCTCGACTTCTTCGCCCAGCTGAAGAAGAACGGCAACTACACGCCCGTCGAGTCCACCCCGGCCACCGTCGAGAAGGGCGAGACGCCCATCTCCATCGACTGGGACTACCTGAACGCCGGTTACGCCGCCGAGTTCAAGTCCAAGGGCCTCGACTGGAAGGTCGCCGTCCCCGCCGACGGCAGCTACGCCCAGTTCTACTCGCAGGCCGTCAACAAGGACGCCCCGCACCCGGCGGCCGCCCGCCTGTGGCAGGAGTACCTGTACAGCGCCGAGGGCCAGAACCTGTGGCTCAAGGGCTTCGCCCGCCCGGTCCTGATGCCCGCCCTGGAGAAGGCCGGCACCCTGGACAAGGAGGCCGCCGCCAAGCTGCCCGCCGTCACCGGCACCCCGGCCTTCCCGACCGAGGCCCAGCTCGCCAAGGCCAAGAAGACCCTCGCCGAGGGCTGGGGCAAGGCCGTCTCCGGATGACGAGCGACACCCTCACGGCGTCCGCCGCCGCCGCGCCCACCGGTACCGGCCCCGCCGGTGCCGCCGGGGCCCGGCAGCGGCGGCGCCGCCGCACCCCCGGCTGGCTCGCCACCGTGCCGCTGCTCGCGTTCACCGCGATCGCCTTCGGCGTCCCCGTGATCGCCATGCTCAGCGGCGCCCTCACCGTGGACGACCCGGTGACCGGCGCCGGCTCGTACGGCACCGCGAACCTGACCGCCTCCGTCCAGGGCGCCTACCTCACCGCCCTGCTCGGCAGCGTGAAGCTGTCCGCGACCGCCGCGGGACTCGCCGCCGTGCTCGGGCTGCCGCTCGCGCAGGCCGTGGTGTCCTCCCGGTCCCGGGCGCTGCGCGAGGCCGTGCTCACCGCCTCCGGCGTCCTCGCCAACTTCGGCGGCGTGCCGCTCGCGTTCGCGTTCGTCGCCACCCTCGGCAACTCCGGTGTGCTCACCCGCCACTTCGCGCTCGGCGACAAGGGCTGGAGCCTGTACAGCTTCTGGGGCCTGGTCCTGGTCTACCTGTACTTCCTCATCCCGCTGATGGTCCTCACCATCACGCCCGCGCTCGACGGACTGCGCACCCAGTGGCGCGAGGCCGCCCGCAACAACGGCGCCACCGGCCTCCAGTACTGGCGGCACGTGGCACTCCCGGTGCTGCTTCCCAGCCTCCTCGGCGGGCTCGTGCTGCTGTTCGGCAGCGCGTTCGCCGCGTACGCCACCGCCGCCGCGATGGTCGGCAGCGCCGTCCCGCTGGTCACCCTGCAGATCTCCGACGCGCTCTCCGGCAACGTCCTGGTCGGCCAGGAGAACGTGGCGCTCGCCCTCAGCCTCGACATGGTCGTCATCGCCGGGCTCGTCATGGCCGTCTACCTGCCCCTGCAACGCCGGAGTTCCCGATGGCTCGCCTGAACAAGCCCCGACCGTTCTGGCGTTGGGGCGTCCTCACCGTCGCCGGGCTCTACTTCCTGATCCCGCTCGCCGCCTCGGTGATCTTCACGGTCGACGTGCCGGGCCAGGGCATCACCTTCGACGCCTACACGCAGATCATCGGCACCGAGGGCTTCCTCACCAGCCTGCTGCTCTCGCTCGGCCTCGCCGCCGTCACCATCGTCGTCGTGCTGCTGCTCATGGTGCCCGCGATGGTCGCGCTGCGGCTCGGCGCGCCCCGGCTGCGGCCGCTCGTCGAGACGGTCTGCTCGCTGCCGCTCGTGGTGCCGCCGATCGCGTTCGTCGCCGCCCTCGTCACGGTCCTGAAGTGGGGGCCCGAGCACCTCGCCCGCACCCCCTTCTTCCAGACCTTCATGGCGCTGCAGAACCCGTCCTTCCCGGTGATCCTGGTCCTCGCGTACGTGGTGATGGCGCTGCCCTTCGTCTACCGCGCCCTCGACGCCGGACTGCGCGCCGTCGACGTCCGCACCCTCGTCGAGGCCGCCCGCAGCTGCGGCGCGGGACCGGTCCAGGCGCTGGTCAAGGGCGTGCTGCCGAACCTGCGCGGCGCGCTGATGAACGCCGCCTTCCTCACCCTGGCCCTGGTCCTCGGCGAGTACACGGTCGCCCAGCTGCTCGGCTTCCGGCCGTTCGCCGTCTGGATCGTGAACGTCTCCGGCTCCCAGGCCCAGCTGTCCGTGGCCGTCTCCGTGCTCAGCCTCCTCGTCACCTGGGTGCTGCTCCTGGCCCTCGCGGGCGCCGGCGGACGCACCCCCGGCGCCGCCCGCGCCGGCAAGGCCGCCCGCCGCCGCTCCCGTACCACCAAGGGATGATCATGACCGCCCCCACCGTTGCCACCGCCACCGCCGCCGCCCCCCACGGCGAGGCCGCGACCGTCGAATTCCGCGGACTGCGCCGCCAGTTCGGCGCCACCACCGCGCTCGACGGGCTCGACCTCACCGTCGCCCCCGGCGAACTGCTCGCGCTGCTCGGCCCGTCCGGCTGCGGCAAGACCACCGCCCTGCGGATGCTCGCCGGGTTCGAGCACCCCGACTCCGGCGCGGTCCTCGTCGACGGCCAGGACGTCACCTCGGTGCCCGCGCACCGGCGGGACGCGGGCATGGTCTTCCAGTCGTACAGCCTCTTCCCGCACCTCGACTGTGTCGACAACGTCGCCTTCGGACTGCGGATGCGGAAGGTCGGCAAGACCGAACGCAAGGCCCAGGCACAGGAGTTGCTGGACCTCGTCGGCCTCGCCGACAAGGGCGGCCGCTACCCCCACGAGCTGTCCGGCGGCCAGCAGCAGCGCGTCGCCCTGGCCCGCGCCCTCGCGCTGCGGCCCCGGGTGCTGCTCCTCGACGAGCCGCTGTCCGCGCTCGACGCCAAGGTGCGGCTCACGCTGCGTGAGGAGATCCGCCGCATCCAGCGCGAACTCGGCATCACCACCCTCTTCGTGACGCACGATCAGGAAGAGGCGCTGTCGATGGCCGACCGGGTCGCCGTGATGCGCGACGGCCGACTTGAGCAGTGCGCCCCGCCCGCCGAGCTGTACGGGCGTCCCGCCACCGCGTTCGTCGCCGAGTTCGTCGGCACCATGAGCCGGATCCCCGGGGACCTCGACGGCAGCACCGTCGAGGTCCTCGGCCGGACCCTGCCGGTGGACGGCGACGCGCCCGCGGGGCGTGCGGTCGACGTGCTGGTACGGCCCGAGGACGTCAAGGTCGCCGTCGACGACGACGGCATCGACGGCGCGGGCTTCGGCCGGATCGTCGGCACCGCGTTCCTCGGCGCCACCACCCGCCTCACCGTGCGCATCGAGAGCGGACTCGCGGGCGGCACCGAGGTCAAGGCGGACCTGCCCACCCATGAGGCCACCACCCTCACCGCGGGTCACGCGGTACGGGTCACCCTGCGCGAGCGCCCGGTCCTGGTGGCCCCGCGCACCGCCACCGCGTGACCGCGTGACCGCTGGTCCCCGCGCCCTCCTCCGTCACGTCGTGACGTCGTGACGTCGTGACCTCCTGACCGTACAGAGAGAGAACACCGTGCCCGTGCCCGTACTTCACGCCGTCCTGTTCGACATGGACGGCACGCTCGTCGACACCGAGGGCCTGTGGTGGGAGGCGGTGGAGCACGTCGCGGGGCGGGTCCTGACCGAGGCCGACCGGCCCGAGGTGCTCGGCCGCGCGGTCGAGGACACCGCCGCCTGGCTGGCCGGGACCGCCGGTGCCGCCGAGGCGGACCGGCTCGCGGCCGCCCTGCACCACGAGTTCGACACCCGGGTGCGCGGCGGTGTCGAGGTGCGCCCCGGCGCGCTCGACCTGCTCGCCGCGCTCGCCCGCGACGGCGTCCCCACGGCCCTCGTCACGGCCTCGCCGCGGCCGGTCGCCGACACCGTGCTCGCCGCCCTCGGCGCGCTCGGGGCGCCCGCGTTCGCCGTGTCGGTGACCGCCGACGACACCGAGCGCACCAAGCCGGAGCCCGACCCGTACCTGGCCGCGTGCCGCGCCCTCGGCGTCGAGCCCGCGTACTGCGTGGCCGTCGAGGACACTCCGACCGGTGTCGGCTCGGCGGAGGCCGCCGGGTGCGCGGTGCTCGCGGTGCCGTCGGTCGCGCCGATCCCGCCCGCGCCCGGCCGGACGGTCCTGGACAGCCTGGCCGAGGTGACCCCTGACCGGCTGCGCGCGATGACCCACCAGTCGATGACGGAACGTCAGGAGGGCGGACGGCTGCGGGTGATGAGCTGGAACCTGTGGCTCGGCGGCGCGTTCGTCGACGACCACCGGGCCAAGCAGCTCGCCGCGATCCGCGCCTCGGGCGCCGATGTCGTCGGCCTCCAGGAGACCGGCGGCACGGCGACGAAGGAGCTGGCCGACGCCCTCGGCTGGCACCACCACACGGCGGGCGAGAACCTCGGCATCCTCTCCCGGCACCCGATCGTCGCCCGGTTCGGCGACCCGGAGGTCGGCTTCTACGGCGCGGCGGGCGTCCGCATCCGCCTCGGGGGCCCGGAAACGCCGGGGGCGCGGGAGGTCGACGTGTGGACGGCGCACCTGCACTACACGCCGTACGGCCCGTACGAGGCGGATCTCGACGGCCTGGCGGCGGCCGAGCTGGTCGCCCACGAGGAGGTCAGGCGGGGGCAGTTGGCGGACGCCCTGGACCGGATCGCGGCGGCGAGCGCCACCGGAGGGGACGGGGTCCGGCCGGTGGTCCTGGTCGGTGACTTCAACGCGCCCTCGCACCTCGACCGTACCGACGTGCCCTGGCCGGTGTCGCTCGCGGCGGAGGCGGCCGGGCTGCGCGACTCGTACCGCGAGGCCCACCCCGACCCGGTCCGCGCGCCCGGCCACACCTGGTCGCCGGTCCACCCGGTGCACCCCGAGGAGGGCGCCCACGCGGGCCGCCCCGAGCCGCAGGACCGGATCGACTACGTCCTCCACGACGGCCGCGGCCTGCGCGTCCTCGACTCCCGCACGCTGGTCCTCGGCACCCCCACGCCCTGGCCGGACGTGGCGGCGAACACGTGGCCGTCCGACCACGCGGCGGTGGTGACCACCTTCGCCCTCTGACCGGCCCGCCCTCCGGCCCCCGCGCGCCCGCCGCCGCCCACCTGACCGGGGCACGGCGGGCCCCCACCGCGCGGCGCGTCCGGAGGGCGGGTCGCAACTCGCCACCCGGAGCCATCGCCTTGTTCGGCCGCTGAACCCCTGATGCCCCCTCTCGCGCTGCGTGCGCGGGAGGTGGGATTCGTCGTCTCCCCGACGCATTCGGGGAGTACGTTCTGAGTGTCGAGGTCAGAACGAGGAGCCCAGTATGTCTGAGCAGCCCCGCCCCGCACCCACGCCTGAGACATTCGCCCAGCGTGTCCGCCGAGCCCGTGATCGGGCCGGCCTCACCCGACCCGTAGCCGGCGGCTTGGTCGGCCGGTCCGCCGAGTGGGTCAAGGGCATCGAGAACGGCACGATCGGCATGCCACGCCTGCCCATGCTGATTCGCCTGGCCACCATGTACGAGTGCGACATCGCCGACCTCACCGGAGACGAGCGCATCTCAGCCACCACCTACACCAAGGCCATGCACACCGACCTGCCCGTCATCAAAAGGGCCCTGACCGCCTACCGACTCAGCCCGGACGATCGCGAGCCGGAGCCGGCCGCCGTCCTCGCGGCTCGCGTACGGCAGGCATGGCAGTTGTGGCACGGCACGGGCGACCACCGGTCCCGGATCGCCTCGCTGCTGCCGGATCTCCTCGCCGACGCACAGCACTCGGTCCGTGCCCTCGACGGCGCGGACCGACGCCACGCACTCGTCGCCCAGGCCCAGGCGTACCACCTGACACAGCTGTTCCTCTCCTTCCAGCCCGCTCCCGACCTCGTCATGCTGACGGGCGACCGGTCGATGACCGCCGCCCAGGACGCCGACAGCCCCCGGGCGATCGCCGGTGCCGCCTGGTACATGAACCACGTCCATCGCGACGCGAACGAGGCGGCGGAGGTCCGCGTCGAACTGGCCGATCAGGCATCAGCGTTGCTCCGCCAGGACAGTGAGGACGACCTCGCGCGCTGGGGACTCCTGCAACTCGCCGTCGCCCTGAGCTACGCCAAGACGGGCCGTGCCGGGGACGCGTGGCGGTACTGGGACCGTGCGAACGACGCCGCCCGCCGCCTCGGCCCCAACTACGCCCACCCCTGGCTGATCTTCGGGCAGGGCATCGTCGACGGCTACGCCATCACCATGCACAACGACCTCATGCAGCCGGGTAAAGCCCTCGACGTCGCCCTGGCGCTCGACCTCGACCAGATCCCGTCCGCGACCCGCCGCTCGTACCACCTCGTCGAGACCGCCCGCGCCCACGGGATGCAGGATGAGGGAGTGGCCGCGGTCGCCCTGCTGCAAAAGGCGTGGCGCGAGTCGCCGGAGACCCTCCGGTACAACATGTACACCCGCATGGTCCTGCCGGAGTTGGCGACGGCCGGGCCTCGTATGGTCCGGGCCGACGCGCGTGCCCTGGCGCAGGAACTCGGTGTAGCCGTGTGATCACGTAGGGGGTGGAAACCTTACCCCCCGACGCAGGGGTAGGAACCGTACCCGCTGCCCAGCGCCCCCGCCCCTACCGTCGTGGACACCGCAGATCACCACGACGGCAGGGAGCCGGAGCATGGACGAGCAGCCGCAGCACGGCAGGGCCGACGAAACCGTCGGCGTAGACCTCGGCGCGCTGCTCGCCGCCCTGGTCGAGCCCGTCGAGGAGCACGCCGAGCAGCAGGTCGAGCGGCACCTCGCCTCCGCCACGAAGTTGGAGAAGCATCACCCCGGCGACGTCGCCGTCGCCCACCTCGTCGACACCCTGATCACGGACTGCCAGTCCCTCGCCGACGGCATCAGCCTCATCCCCGAGGAACAGCGACCCCGCCGAGGCACCGCCGCGGCCAAAGTCTGGACCGACCTCGCCGAGCGAGGACCGGACTCCGGGCCGCTCGGCACCTGGTCGTACGCCCGCCATCTCGCGCAGGCGGCCCGGGACATGCTGACCGCGATCCGCGAGCACCGCACCGCCGAGCACCCGGCCTCGTTCGTGGGCCGCGCGGCGATGCCGCCGGTCCGGGCGGACCTGCGGTGACCGAGCAGGTCCGCCAGACGCTGTGCGTTCTGATCGCCGCCGGTCTGCTCGCGGCGCTCGCCATCCGCATCACCCAGTGACTTCCCGCCCTGGACGCTGAGCAGCGCACCGCGCGGGGCGGCCGGAGGGTGGGTCGTACGACTCGCGAACTAACTTTCCTCGTCGGCGAGTTCCGCCACGCCGGTGATCCGGTGCAGCGGGTACGTGCGGACCTCGTCGGCCGTGTGGTCGTAGCCGGTCACGAAGCCGCCCTCCACCCGCACCGGCGCGATCACCCGCTGGCTGGCCGCGCCCTCGGCGTTGACGTAGCCGATCCAGAGCGCCGAGCCGGTCATCGCGGCGGCCTGGACGGTGGCCAGGGTGTCGGCCGGTGAGGTCCGGGGGAGTTCACCGGCCGTCAGGGGGGCCGCCGCGGCCGGTTCCTTGCGGACCACCGTGGCGGCCCGGTCGCCCGCCCGCACCGCCCGTACCGCCGCCTTCAGCAGGGTGGCGTCCGGGGTCGGCGGCCCGTCGGGGACCGGCGCGGGCGCGGTGCGCGGCGGGGTGCGGTGGGCGTCGGCGCGGGTGATCAGGACATCGCCCTCGGCGGACTCGGCGGCCGGCGCGTAGCCCATCGACCGCAGCCCGTCGAGGAGCGTCGCCGGGTCGGCCTGCGCGGCGAGCACGGTCGGCGCGAGGCGGCGCAGCCGCAGGGCGGCGGACCGCCGGTCGGCGAGGATCTCGCCGAGGACGGCGTCGTCGTCGCAGCGGACGTAGGCGGAGGCGGCGCCGACCCGCAGGTGCCCGTGCTTCCTGGCCACGTCGTCGATGAGGTAGGCGAGCGGCTGCGGCACCGGGGTGCGGGAGTGCGCGGTGAGGAAGTCGTGCAGGTCGGAGGCGCTGCGCCCGGCGTCGAGGGCGCGCCGTACGGAACCGGGCGTGAAGCGGTAGACGGTCGCGCCGCCCTTGGACTCGACGTCGGCGAGCACGGACAGCGTCTCGGCGAGCGGGCGGCGCAGCGGGCCGGGCGCGACGGCCGTCAGGTCGGCCTGGAGCAGCACGTGGTCGACGGCCTCGGGGAGCAGCGGGGCGAGCAGCGCCGCGGCGCGCGAGGCGGCGAGCGCCGGCTCGCAGTCGTGGTCGTGCTCCTGGCCGCCGCCGGGACCTTCGGGGGAGAGCGGGGCGGCCTCGGCGAGCGGCAGGTTGAGCAGCGCGCGGGCGGGCGAGGCGAGCGCGCCGCGGCCGGTGATGCCGAGCGTCTCGGCCTCGTCGAGGGTCCACACGGCGAGCTGTTCGCGCAGTTCGGCAAGGGGTCCGCCGCGCGGCGGCCGGTCCCAGCGCAGCCGGGCGAGCAGCGTCTCGCGGTCGGCGGCGGCGCCCGGCGGCAGGGTGGCCTGGAGCAGCAGCACCCGGCGGCGCACCTCGGGCGCCTGGGCCCGGTCGAGGCCGGGGCCGAGCGCGGACAGGACGCGGCCCTTGGCGTCCTGGGTGCCGATGACGCCGGAGGTACGGGTGGCGGTCAGCCAGGTGGCGGCGAGCAGCGCCCAGCGTTCGGCGGGCGGCAGGTCGAGCCAGTCGTCGTAGGCGGGGGTGGGCGCGAAGCGTTCGTCGGCCTCGCCGTCGGAGGCGAGAAGGCCGGCGCAGTGGACGAGTTCCAGCCAGAACGCGGCGGTGGCCTCGGGCACGTCGAGGGCGGCGGCGGTGCGCTTGAGGTCGCGGACGGCGAGCCCGCCCGCGCGCAGCACCTGCGGACCGCCCTGGTGCCAGGACTTGAGCAGTTCCTCGGCGGTGGCGAGCGCGAGGTGGGCCTGCCCGGCCGCCGCGCTGTCCACCACCTGTGGACGGTGGTCGCGGGCGACGGCCACGACGGGCGCGACGGGCTCGGGCACCCGGTGCGCCCGGCCGCCGCGCAAATGCAGCGCGGCCTCGCGGGGCAGCACGACGGTGCGGGTCGACACCGGGAGCAGCAGCCCCCGGTCGCGCAGCCAGCGCACCGGCGGCGCCGGGTCGGCGGTGACCTCGCCGTACGGGGGTCCCCAGACCAGCCGGTCGAGCACGGCGAGCGCCTCGGGCGGCGCGGTGTCGAGCAGCGCGGCCATTCTCGTACGGTCGGTGAACAGGCCCGCGAGGGCGGTGACGGCGGACACCGGGTCGTGCGTCGCGGGCAGTCCCGCGGTCGCGATGATGTCCTGGATCCGGCCGGGCGACATGCCCGAGGTGGCCTCGGCGACGGTCGGGCCGAGGCCGGTGGGCGAGGGGTGCTGCGGGGTCGGCGCGAGGAGTTCGCGGGCGGTGCGGACGAGCCGGATCCGCTCGTCGTCGCCCCAGATCAGGGCCTGCGCGCGCAGCACGCCGACGGCGCGGGGCAGCGCCTCGGTGATGGCGGCGACGGTGGCGTCGGTGGTGTCGCCGCCGCTCCCGCTGCCGGTGAGGAGCGAGAGCAGCACGTCGTACGGGGCGGGGTCGGGGGCCACCGCGAGCGCTTCGGCCGTCTGGAGGGCGAACCGGTCGAGCCGCTCCAGGGCGCGGACCACCGAGGCGCGGGTCCCGGCGCGGGTGGCGAGCTGCGTCAGGTCGTTCGGGACCGGCGACAGCAGATCCGGGCGGGCGCGCAACAGCGCGGCCAGCGCCTCGTCACCCCCGGCGCGCAGCGCCTCGGCGAGGGTGCGCGGCGCCGTGCCGACGCCAGTTCCTTCGGGCACGTCCGCCTCCCGGTCGAGCTCAGCGATCCCCATCCGGACCACGTTAGCCCCTGCGCAGGCGCTAACGTCGTGCCGTGGGGATCGAGAATGACCGGTTGGTCTTCGACTATCTGAGCCGGGTCGGCGATCTGGCGGAGCAGCGGCGGCTTCCGGCGGAGGAGCGGCGCGAGCTGGTGACGGGTCTGCGCGACGAGATCGAGCGCCGTCGTGAGGTGCGCGGGGAGCGTGTCGAGGGCATCCTCGACGACCTCGGCAGCCCGGCGGAGGTGGTGGACCGGGCGGCCCCGGCGGCTCCGACGGCTCCGGAGAAGCCCGCGGTGCCCGCGCAGCGGGCGCCCAAGGCGCCGAAGCCGCCGGAGTGGTGGCAGGCGGACGACACCAGGGACGGGTCCCGGGGTGAGGTGGCGGGGTTCGTGGGCGGGGTGGAGATCCCGGAGCTCCTGAAGCCGCCGCCGGTGGAGGACGACGAGGACGAGGACGCCGACGAGGACGGGGATCCGGAGGACGAGGCGGAACCGGACGGTCCGCGCAGCCGCCTCCGCCGCCGCCTCCCTCGGGGCCTCGGCTTCGGCAGCCCGCTCCTCGTCATCGCGGCCGTCCTGCTCCTGGTCGGCGCGGCCCTCGGCAACCTGATCCCCCTCGGCCTCGGCTGGCTCCTCGCCTACTTCTCCCCGGCCCGCCGCGCCGCCGTCCTCACCCTGCCGGGCCTGACGGCGGCGGGCGCCGCGATCTGGCTCTGGGGCCGCGTCGAGAACCGCTGGGGCAGCCCCGTCGCCCCGGGCGGCGAGGCCATGGGCGCCGCGGTGGCCGAGACCTGGCCGTGGGCCCTGAAGACGGCGGCGATCGCCTCGGCGCTGTTCCTGCTGTGGCGGGCGCGCCGCGTGTGACGCCTGCCGATGCCTACGAGGCGTCGGGGCTCCCGGGGACGAAGCGGAACCGGATCATGTTCTGCGGGAGGGGCTCCTCGGTCTCCCAGCGGACGAAGCCCGCCTTCTCCAGGACGCGCGCCGAGGCCGGGTTGCTCGGATGCACCTCCGCGCTGACCGTGTGCACCCCGGGCGCGGTGAGCCCGAACTCCGCGACGGCACGGGCCGCCTCGGTGGCGTAGCCGCGCCCCCGGTGGCCGGGCGCGATGCCGTAGCCGAGTTCGAGGACGCCCTCCTTCGGCGGCCACTTCAGGCCGATGGAGCCCACCACCTGCCCGGTCTCCCGCTCCACGACGAGCCGGTGGCCGTACGGGCCGCGCCAGTCGGGGCGCTCGGCGATGAGACCGGCGATCATCCGGTCGGGACCGCTGGGGAAGTCCTCCGCCCAGTCGGCGGCCCGGTCGCCGGCGACCGCGAGCGCGGTGTCGTCGGTGCTCCAGGGGCGCAGCACGAGGCGGTCCGTGGTGAGGGAGGCGGGCGGGGTGCTCAGCGGCACATGAACTCCAAGAACGGGAACGGGGGAAGACGACGGGGCCGTGGGCACGACCGCCCACGACCCCCGCACTCAATCCGCTCCGCACCCGCCCCGCAATCGGTTTACGGCCACGCGCGGCGCACCAGCCGTACCGCCGCGCTCCTACGGCTCCAGCGACGGCTCCGGCGACCGCTCGTCGCCCGACCACGGCGCCCCCGGCACCACCAGCGGCGACCCCGTCACCGGATCCGGCACCACCACCGCGTCAAGCCCGAACACGTCCCTGACCAGCTCGGCCGTCACCACCTTGCCCGGCGGGCCCTCGGCCACCACCCGGCCGTCCTTCATCGCGACCAGGTGGTCGGCGTACCGGGCCGCCTGGTTGAGGTCGTGCAGGACCACGACGACCGTCCGGCCCCGCACCCGGTTGAGCCGCCGGACCAGGTCGAGGACCTCCACCTGGTGGGAGATGTCCAGGTACGTGGTCGGCTCGTCGAGCAGCAGCAGATCGGTCTCCTGGGCGAGCGCCATCGCGATCCACACCCGCTGCCGCTGCCCGCCCGACAGCTCGTCCACCGACCGGTCGGCGAGCGCGCTCACGTCCGTACGCGCCATGGCGTCGGTGACCGCCCGCTCGTCCTCCTCCGACCACTGCTTCCACCACGCCTGGTGCGGCTGGCGCCCGCGCGCCACCAGGTCGGCGACCGTGATGGCCTCCGGCGCGACCGGCGTCTGCGGCAGCAGCCCGATCCGCTGCGCGATCCGCTTCGTCGGCAGCTTCGCCAGCTCCTCGCCGTCGAGCAGCACCGCCCCGCCGCGCGGCCGCAGCAGCCGCCCGAGCGCGCGCAGGGTGGTCGACTTGCCGCACGCGTTCGGCCCGACGATGACCGTCACCCGGCCGTCCGGGACCGCCAGGTCCAGCTCGTGGACGACGGTCCGCTCCTCGTACGCGAGGGTCAGCGCCCGGGTCCGCAGCCTGCTCGCCACCGCCGAGCCCGAGCCGGAGTCCGAACCCGTCATCGTCTCGCTCTTCTGCCCGCTCAACGTCCACCTCCGGCGCGTCCACCGCGCACGATCAACCAGATCAGATACGGCGCGCCCACCGCCGCTGTGAGCACTCCCACCGGCAACAGCGTGGGCGCCAGGAGCCGCTTGCCGAGCAGATCGGCCAGGACCACGACCAGCGCGCCCACCAGCGCCGAGCACAGCAGCGGGATCTGCGCGGTCCGCGTCGTCCGGCGGGCGATCTGCGGGGCGAGCAGGGCGACGAAGTCGACCGGCCCGGCGACGCCGGTCGCCACCGACGCGAGCACCACGCCCACCGCGACCAGCCCCAGCCGCACCCGGCCGAGCCGCACCCCGAGCGCCGTCGCCGTGTCGTCGTCGAGGGACACCGTGCGCTGCGCCCGCGCCGCCCACAGGATCGCGGGCAGCAGCACGAGCAGCGTGATCCGCAGCGGCAGGTTCTCGTCCATGCCGCGCCCGTTGAGCGAGCCGGTCATCCAGATCTGCGCCTGCTGGGCGACCAGGTAGTCGCCCTTGGTCATGAACAGATGGGTCAGCGAGCGCAGCGCGATCGCGACCCCGATGCCGATCAGCACGAACCGGGTCGCGTGCAGCCCGCCGCGCCACGCGAACACGTACACGAGCGCCGCCGCGAGCAGGCCGCCCGCGATCGACACGTACGGCACGAGGTCGTACGAGACGAGCCCGAAGGTCATCGCGGCGACCGTGACGGCCCCCGCGCCCTGGCTGATGCCGATGACGTCGGGGCTGGCCAGCGGGTTGCGGGCGACGGTCTGGATCAGCGTGCCCGCGATGCCGAAGGCGGCGCCCACCAGCAGTCCGGTGACCAGCTGCGGCAGCCGCAGCTCGGTGACGACGAACGACCGGCCGTCGCCGAGCACCGCGTCGAGCACGTCGCCGGGCGGCACGAACCGCTCGCCGACGCAGAGGTACGCGACCGAGGCCACCGCGAGCAGCACGGCGAGGCCGCCCGCGACCAGCGCCGCACGCCGGTGGACCAGGAAGGAGGCCGGTCCGAGCCGGACCAGACCGTAGCCGTACGGGCGCGGGGCGCGGGGCGGCCCGGACGGCTTCTCGATGAGCGTGGTCATGCCGGGACCGCCTTCCGGCGCACCAGGGTGACCAGGAACGGCACCCCGATCAGCGCGGTCATCACACCCGCCGGGACCTCGCCCGGCGGGAACAGGATCCGTCCGAGCACGTCCGCGACCAGCAGCATCACCGGCCCGATCAGCGCCGCCATCGGCAGCACCCAGCGGTGGTCGGAGCCGACCACGGCCCGCGCGATGTGCGGCACGGCGAGGCCGACGAACGCGATCGGTCCGGCCGCCGCGACCCCGGCGCCGGTCAGCACGGTGGCACCGGCCACGGCCACGATCCGGACCGTGGCGACCCGCTGGCCGAGGCCCTTGGCGACGTCCTCGCCGAGCGCGAGCGCGTCGAGCCCGCGCGCCACCGACACCACCAGGACCGCGCCGATCAGCAGGAACGGCCAGATCTGCCCGACGATCTGGGCGTCCCTGCCGTCCAGCGAGCCGATCTGCCAGAACCGGAACTCGTCCAGCGCCGACGCCTTCGTGGTCAGCACCCCGGTGGTCACCGAGAGCAGCAGCGCGTTGATCGCGGCGCCGCCGAGCGCCAGTTTCACCGGGGTCGCCCCGCCCCGGCCGCTGGACGCGATCGCGTACACGGCGACGGACGCGACGGCCGCGCCCGCGAACGCGAACCAGACGTAGCCGGTGAGGGTGTGCACCCCGGCGAAGGCGATGGCGAGCACCACGCCGACCGAGGCGCCCTGGCTGACGCCGAGGATGCCGGGGTCGGCGATCGGATTGCGGGTGACGCCCTGGAGCGCGGTCCCGGCGAGCGCGAGCGCCGCCCCGACCATCAGGCCGATCAGCGTGCGCGGCACCCGCAGCTGCCGCACCACCTCGCCGTCGTCGCCGCCGGTGCCGTGCAGCAGGGCGTCGAGGACGGTGCCGGGGGCGATGGCGCGGGCGCCGACCGCGAGGCTGAGCAGGACGGCGAGCAGCAGGGCGACGACGGCGAGCGTGGTCGCGACGGCGCGCCGCCGCCCGGAGCGGGGCGGACGTGGGGCGGTGGTGGCGGACATGGACACCCATCGGAATCGGGCGGGCGGACGACTTCGGTACATCGGTACATCGGTACGGCCGGGGGTACGGCTTCGGCTTCGGTACGGGCTCGGCGCGGCTCGGCCAGGTACCGCTTCCGTACCGCTTCCGTACAGCTTCGGTACGACTTCGGTAAGGCTTGGCTAAGCTGCCCGGCCGCTCAGTCTAGACAGCGGCCGAAAACGCCCGCACGGGCACAATGGCCCTCATGGCACACCAGGAACCTCAGGCACCTCAGGCACTTCAGGAATCCACGGGGGCCCGCACCGCTCCCACCGTCGGCTTCGACCTCGACATGACCCTGATCGACTCCCGCCCCGGCATCCGGGCCGTCTACGTGGCCCTGACCGCCGAGACCGGTGTCCCCATCGACGCCGACCTCGCGGTCTCCCGGCTCGGGCCGCCGCTGGAGCACGAGATAGCCGAGTGGTTCCCGGCGGAGCGGGTCGACGAGATGGTGGCGCGCTACCGCGCGCTCTACCCGGCGTACGCCATCGAGACGAGCCTTCCGCTGCCCGGCGCGAGGGATGCGATTCAAGCCGTTCGTGACGCGGGCGGCCGGACCCTCGTCGTGACCGCGAAGAACGAGCCGCACGCGCGGCGGCACCTCGACCACCTCGGCATCGAGCCGGACGAGGTGATCGGCGGACTGTGGGCCGAGGGCAAGGCGACCGCGCTGCGCGCGCACGGCGCCGGGGTCTACGTCGGCGACCACCTCGGCGACGTGCGCGGGGCGGAGGCGGCAGGTGCGCTGTCGGTGGCCGTCGCGACCGGCCCGTACACCCCGGAGGAACTGCGGGCGGGCGGCGCCGACGTGGTGCTCACCGACCTGACGGACTTCCGCGCCTGGTGGGCCGGGCACCTCGACGGTGGCGTGGCCGGAAACGGCGCCTGACCAGGGCGTACGGGCCCGGGGCCGGGTCCGTACGGGGCCGGGCCGAGGGTGGTGACGGGTCCGGCTAGGAGGCGCTCGGGCCGGTCGGCACGACCGTCGCGGCCTGCACGGCGCGCGCCCTGCGGCGCTGCGCGGCGATGGAGCGGAACACCCCGGCCCCGGCGATCAGGAACCCGACGCCCATCAGCATCGACACCAGATAGGCGACCGTCGGGAACGGGTCGGAGCCGAGGAACAGCGGCGCCACCGTGACCAGGGTCGCGACCGCGCCGACGATGAAGACGATCGCACCGGCGCGGACGAGGCCGTCACCCGGAGCGCTGTCGTCGGTCGCGGCCGTGGGGGTTTCACTACGCATTCGGCCAGGGTAGTTCCCAGGCCGGAGGAACGAACCGGCGACGTCTTGTCACCGGGCCCTGGCCCATTAGCCTTGGTGCCATTCATGCCGGGATCCCGGCGCACCCATCGAGTACGAGGACGAGGAACGGACGTGCCTACCGGCAAGGTCAAGTGGTTCAACAGCGAGAAGGGCTTCGGCTTTCTCTCCCGCGACGACGGCGGCGACGTCTTCGTGCACTCGTCAGTGCTCCCCGACGGCGTCGAGGCCCTGAAGCCGGGCCAGCGCGTGGAGTTCGGCGTCGTCGCCGGCCAGCGCGGCGACCAGGCACTCTCCGTCACGGTCCTCGACCCGACCCCGTCCGTCGCCGCGGCGCAGCGCCGTAAGCCCGACGAACTGGCGTCCATCGTGCAGGACCTGACCACGCTCCTGGAGAACATCACCCCGATGCTGGAGCGCGGCCGCTACCCCGACAAGGTCCACGGCAAGAAGATCGCGGGCCTGCTGCGCGCGGTCGCCGACCAGCTCGACGTCTGACCGCGAACGTCCGACCGCGAACGTCCGACCGCGGACGTCCGCACAGAGCCCTGCGGTCCCTCAGCGGTCCCTCAGGGGAACGCGCTCCCTCAGGGGAACCGCAGGGCGTCCGGGCCGAGGGGTGGTACGAGTCCCTCGGCCGCGGCGCGGGTGAGCAGCCCGCGCACCGCCGCGTAACCGCTCTCGCCGAGGTCCGCGGTGAACTCGTTGACGTAGAGGCCGATGTGCTGATCGGCCACCCGCGGGTCCATCTCCTGCGCGTGCTCCAGTACGTACGGCCGGGAGACGGACGGGTCGTCCCAGGCCATCCGGACCGAGCTCCGGGCCGCGTCGGCGAGCGTACGGAGCATGTCCTCGCCCAGCGACCGCTTGGCGACGATCGCGCCGAGCGGGATCGGCAGGCCGGTGGTGTGCTCCCAGTGCTCGCCCATGTCGGCGAGCGCGTGCAGCCCGTACTCCTGGTACGTGAAGCGGGCCTCGTGGATGACGAGTCCGGCGTCCACCTTGCCGTCCCGCACGGCGGGCATGATCTCGTGGAACGGCATCACGACGACCTCGCCGACCCCGCCGGGCACCAGGTCCGCCGCCCACAGCCGGAACAGCAGATAGGCCGTCGACCGCTCGCTCGGCACCGCCACCGTCCGGCCCGCGAGCCCGGCCGGGTCGCCCGGCTCCCGGGTCAGCACCAGCGGCCCGCAGCCACGCCCGAGGGCGCCGCCGCACGGCAGCAGCGCGTACTCGTCGAGGATCCAGGGCAGCACGGCGTACGACACCTTCAGGACGTCGTACGGCGCTCCGCCGCGCTCCGCCCAGCCGTTGGTGAGGTCGATGTCGGCGAAGGTCACGTCGAGCCGCGGGGCGCCGGGGACGCGGCCGTGCGCCCAGGCGTCGAAGACGAAGGTGTCGTTCGGGCAGGGCGAGTAGGCGATCTTCAGCTTGGTCATGACGGCGGCTCCAGGGGCTCGGCGGAGACGAGGGCGTGCGGGGCGAGCGTCCGGAAGGCGGCGGCCAGGGCGGCGAGCGCGTCGCCGATCCGCCAGGCGGCGCGGTCGCGCGGGCCCACGGCGTTGGACACGGCACGGATCTCGACGACGGGCACCCCGTGCGCGGCGGCGGCCTCGGCGACCCCGAAGCCCTCCATCGCCTCCGCCGCGGCCCCCGGGTGACGTTCCGCCAGCTCGGCGGCGCGCCGGGCGGTGCCGGTCACCGTCGACACGGTGAGCACCGGACCGACGGCGTACGGGACCCCGGCGGCGCCGAGAGCCCCGGCGAGGGCGGTGGTGAGAGGGGCGGCGACCGGGTGGGCCGAGCGGCCGAAGCCGAGCCGGTCGACGGGGAGATAGCCGTCCGGGGTCTCGGCGCCGAGGTCGGCGGCGACGACCGCGTCCGAGACGACGACGGTGCCGATCGGGGCGCGCGGGAGGAAGCCCCCGGCGATGCCGGCCGAGACGACGAGGTCGTACGGGGCGGGGGCGCCGGTCGCAAAGGCGCTGGCCGCGACGGCGAGCGCGGTGGCGGTGGCGGCGGCGGCCATGGCCGGTCCGACGCCAGCGACCAGGACGTCCACGACGAGGCCGTCCGTGCGGCCGGGCAGGGTCAGGCGGCGCAGCGCGAAACCGCCGGGCAGTGGGACGGACTCCGTGCGGGGAGCCGCGTCCGGGGCCGTGCCCGGGGCGGTGCCCTGGGCCGCCGACGCGAGGCCGGTGGCCACGGAGTCCGCCTCCGCCGCCACGGCCGTCACGATCAGGATCCGGTGGGTCACCGGTGGATCAGGAGTCCTTCTTCTTGAGCTCGAAGGACCAGATGCCGGTCACCGACTTGCCCGAGCTCTCGACCAGGGTCACCTGGGTCTGGCTGGTGGCCTCGCCGGTCTGGCTGGAGAAGAAGGCACTGGCCGGGATGGTCCGGTAGGTCTTCTTGAACGGCTCCGGCTCGGCGTTGGTGCCGTTCAGGAAGATCGTCCAGCCGTTCTCGGCGACGTCCGGGTCCACGCCGAAGCGGACCTTGTCGGACGGGTCGACGGAGATCGTCTTGCCGGCCTTCTTGTTGAGGCAGGCCGCGATCTCCTTCTCGGGGAGGGCCTTGCCGTCGTTGTAGCAGGCGGCCTCGGAGTTCACCGACGAGGAACCGACCGTCACGGTCGCAACCGGGGTCGGCTTGTCGCAGGCGGAGAGGACGAGGAGCCCGGCGGAGACGGCCCCGAGGGCCGCGACGGCACGGCGGCGCTTGCGGGTGAGGAACGCAACGGTCATGGCCCGAAGGCTATCGGGCCCTCGCGCCCACGACACGCGGGGGTACGGCGTGCCGCCCCGACATCCACCCCGAGCCCGGCGGCGACCGCCGCCCCGCGCCCGCCCGGCAGCACCCTCACGCCACCCGCGTCTTCTCCGTACGGCCCTTCCCGCCGCCGCCCCCACCGCCCCCACCGGTCCCGCCACCGCCCTGGCGGCGGGCCGCCGTGAGCAGGCCGCGCACCGACAGCAGGACGCCGAGACCCAGGATGCCCGCCGCCACCGACAGGCCGAGGGTGCCGTTCAGGGGCAGCGAGATGCCGATCGCGCCGCCCACCACCCAGGCCATCTGGAGCGCCGTCTCGGAGCGGGCGAACGCCGAGGTGCGCACCACCTCGGGCACGTCACGCTGGATCAGCGCGTCCAGGGACAGCTTCGACAGGGCCTGGGTGAGGCCCGCGACCGCGCCGAGCACGGCGACCATCGGGCCGCCGAAGAAGACGGCCGCGAGGATCGCGGTGACCAGGACCGTCGACACCATGGTGGCGATGATCACCTCAGGGCCGTGGCCCCGGTCGCGCAGCAGCGAGCCGCAGGCCGTCCCGCACGCGTTGCCGACGCCCGCCGCGACCGCGACCATGCCGAGCGACACGGCGGCGCTCTGCCCCGGCAGCGGATGCACCCGCAGCAGGAACGCCAGGAAGAAGATCAGGAAGCCGGAGAGCATCCGCTGCGAGGCGTTCGCCTGCAGCCCGTGCAGGACCGCCGGGCCGACCGTGCGCAGACTGGGCTTCTTCTCGCCGTGCGTCAGCAGATGGGCCCGCCGCTCACCCTTCGCCGAGTCGACCTTCGGCGGCATCCGCAGCGCCCAGAAGGTGCCGAGCAGGAACAGCGCGCACGCGCCGTACAGCGGCCAGCCGGGGCCGATCAGCTGGAGCCCGGCGCCGGCCGGGGCGGCGATGCCGGTGGCGAGCAGGCCCGCGAGGGTCACCCGCGAGTTCGCCTTCACCAGGGAGAAGTTCGGTGGCAGCAGGCGCGGCACGACGGCGCTGCGCACCACCCCGTACGCCTTGGAGGCGACGAGGACGCCGAGCGCCGCCGGGTAGAGCTCCAGGCCGCCGGTGGCGACCGCGCCCGACATCAGGATCGCGAGCACCGCGCGGGTCAGCATGGCGCCCGCCATGGCCGCCCGGCGGCCGTGCGGGAGCCGGTCGAGCAGCGGGCCGATGACCGGGGCGAGGAGGGTGAAGGGCGCCATGGTGATGGCGAGGTAGAGCGCGACCCGGCCGCGGGCCTCGTCGGTGGGGACCGAGAAGAAGACGGTGGAGGCGAGCGCGACGGTGATCATGACGTCGCCCGCGCCGTTGACGGCGTGCAGCTCGATCAGTTTTCCGAGTCCCGATTCCCCGGCGCCGTGCGCGTGGGTGGCCTTGCGGATGCCCTTCGCGGTGCCGGTGAAGGGCAGGTGGAGGGCGCGGCCGACCGCCCGGCCCGCTCGGCTGAGCGGCCCGGCATGATCGTGGGATCGTGCGGAAGACCGTGCGGCTGCCACCCCGTCATAGTGCCCCACCCGCAGGTCGTACGAACCGATGGCGGGGCCGCCCGGGCCCCTCGACGCCGTTCCGACGGCCCGCGGACGCCGCCCCGACGCCGTACGGATGCCGCCCCGACGCCGGGCGGAGGCCGGGCGGGCCCCGGGCGCATCCCGGGCGGATCCCGTACGGGACGGGAGTGGGACGGGAGTGGGACGGGAGTGGGCAGGGGTGAAGGTCGCGGGGGGCGAATTCCGGCCGTCCGGCGGCCCGTGGGACACCCTTCGCACGGCGCGCCGAAGGGTCCCGGAGCGCGTTCCGGGGTCCGCGATGCGGGCCACTTGGAGCGGGCAGGTGGGCTGAGCGCTGCGAACGGGGTAGCGTGCGTAGCGCGCCACCGGCGGTTGTTCTCGGCCGCGCGCCTCTTCGGCATCCCGCAGAATGGATGACGTTAGGTGTGCCCGAGACGCGCGAGATGAACGAGTACGAGAGACATCGCCGGGCGTGGACGTCGATGCGGCCCTCTGGTCCGCTCCGTCCACAGCCCGGGACTTCGCTCCGCTCGCTCCCGCTGCCCTCGGCCGGCGCACCCGTGAGACGGCGTAGGAGAGAAGCGAGACCTGTGAGTGCTGCGACGAGTGCTGCGACGACGCGAAGCCGTACCCCGCGAGCCACGCGTACCCCCGACCGTCTCTGCGCCGAGGCGGTAGACCTCGCGAGGGAGGCCGCCGAGGAGGCGGCCGCGCCCGGCGTGGTCGGCGAGCATGTCGACGTCGTGGCCGAGGGCGACCGGGTCGTCACCCATTTCTTCGAGAGCAAGGAGCCGGGGTACCGGGGCTGGCGCTGGGCCGTCACCCTCACCCGGGCGTCCCGCGCGAAGAACGTCACGCTCGACGAAACCGTCCTGCTGCCCGGCCCCGACGCCCTCCTCGCACCCGAGTGGGTGCCGTGGAGCGAGCGGCTGCGCCCCGGCGACATGGGCCCCGGCGACCTGCTCCCCACCGAGCAGGACGACCTGCGCCTGGAGCCCGGCTGGACCGGCGAGGACGTGCCGCCGCCGAATTCCATCGTCTCCGAGGAGATGGAGGAGCACCTCGACGACGAGGACGCGGAGCTCACCTCCCGTACCCCCGCGCGCGGCTCGATCGCGGCGGTCGCCGAGGAGCTCGGCATGCGCCGGGCCCGGGTGCTGTCCCGCTACGGCCTGCACATCGCGGCCGACCGCTGGGACGAGGCGTTCGGCGCGAAGACCCCGATGGCCCTGGCGGCGCCCGCGACCTGCGAGTCCTGCGCCTTCCTGGTGCCGCTGGCCGGATCCCTGAAGCAGGCGTTCGGCGTCTGCGCGAACGAGTTCGCGCCCGCCGACGGCCGGGTGGTGTCGCTGTCGTACGGCTGCGGCGGCCACTCGGAGGCGGCCGTCATGCCGAAGCCCCCGCGCCCGGCGGAGCCGGTCCTCGACTCGATGGCGGTGGACGCGTTCCCGCTGCGCCCGGCCCGCGACTCGGGTTCGGTGACGGAGCCGGACGGGGCGTCGGAGGACCTGGGTCACTCGTAGCGGCGAGCCCGGTGGGCCTGCGGGCCGGTGGGCCCGTGGCGGGCCCCACGGCCCGGTGGACGCCCCCGGCGGTCGGCGCCCGGCCCCCCAAGCCCGGCCGCAGGGCCGCAGGGCCGTACGGACCGTCAAGGCCCTCGTACGGCCCTGGTCCGGGCCCTGCCACGGCCCAGGCCAACCCCTGCCACGGCCCAGGCCAACCCCTGCCCGGCCCCGCAGGGCTGATCCCCGGCGGACCCCCGACGCGCCCTCGCCCGGCGTGCGCGCGGGGGCGCGGGAGTGATCCCGTACGCCCTGTCGCGGGGACGTGCCCCGGCGGTGGGCGGGGTGTGGAGCACGGTACCTTCGGGCACCCGGTCAGAAACCGAACAGGCCGAGACCGCAGTCCCCGCAGTGCCCGTAGTCCCCGCAGCGAGCGCGCTGCGATCCGGCAGCAGTCCCGCAGCAGTCCCGCGGCAGCCCCGCAGAGTGGAGTCAGGCGTGAGCGTCAGCGTCAGGACGTCGACCGACGGAACCGACCCCTTCGGTACCGCACGGCTCCGCAGAGGCGTGCTCGACGCGTGGGGCGCGGGCCCGGCCCGGTTCCGGGAGGACGCCAACGCCGAGGAGGACCTGGTCCTCGGCGGCTACCGCGACCGGCTGGTCGTCGAGCTGGCGCAGAACGCCGCCGACGCGGCCCGCCGGGCCGGCGTCACCGGCCGCTTCCGGCTCACCCTGCACCCGGCGGACGCCGACGGGCCCGCCGTCCTCGCCGCCGCGAACACCGGCGCCCCGCTCGACGCCACCGGCGTCGAGTCGCTGTCGACGCTGCGCGCCTCCGCGAAGCGCGGCGACCAGGACAACGACCAGGACAACGGCGCCGTCGGCCGGTTCGGCGTCGGCTTCGCCGCCGTCGTCGCCGTCACCGACGAGCCCGCCGTCCTCGGCCGCCACGGCGGCGTCCGCTGGTCCCTCGCCGAGGCCCGCGAACTGGCCACCGACGCCGCCCGGCACAGCCCGGGACTCGGTGACGAGCTGCGCCGCCGCGACGGCCACGTACCGCTGCTGCGCCTCCCGCTGCCCGCCGAGGGCACCGCGCCCGACGGCTACGACACCGTGGTGGTGCTGCCGCTGCGCGACGCCGCCGCCGTCGACCTGGCCGAACGGCTGCTCGCCGCGGTCGACGACGCCCTGCTGCTGACCCTGCCGGGGCTGACCGAGATCGTCGTCGAGACGGTCGACGGCACCCGCGTCCTGACCCGCTCCGAGGCGGACGGCTACGTCCACCTGACCGAGACCACGGCCGCCGTCGGCCCGGGGGCCGACGACACAGCCGCGACGACCCGCCGCTGGCGGACCGTCAGCCACGGCGGCCCGCTCGACCCGGCGCTGCTCAAGGACCGCCCGGTCGAGGAGCGGCTGCGCCCCCACTGGTCGGTCACCTGGGCCGTACCGGTGGACGCCGAGGGCGCGCCCGAGCACCCGCGCACCGCGCCCGTGGTGCACGCGCCGACGCCCACCGACGAGCCGCTCGGGGTGCCCGCGCTGCTCATCGCGTCCTTCCCGCTCGACACCGCACGCCGTCACCCGGCACCCGGGCCGCTGACCGACTTCCTGGTGGACCGTGCGGGCGAGGCGTACGCCGAACTGCTCGGCGACTGGCGGCCGGTGACCACCGGCACGCTCGACCTGGTGCCGGGCCCGCTCGGCAAGGGCGCGCTCGACGGGGCGCTGCGGGCGGCGATCCTGGACCGGCTGCCCCGGGTGGCGTTCCTGGCCCCGGCCGCCGTGTCCGAGGAGCTGCCCGCCGCGCTGCGCCCGATCGAGGCGGAGGTGGTGGAGGGCGCGGGCGCCGAGACGGTGCTGGTGCTCGCCGAGGTGTTCCCGACGCTGCTCCCGGCCGGACTTGAGCGCCGTACGGAGCTGCGCACGCTGGGTGTCGGGCGGCTGCCGCTGACCGAGGCGATCGACCGGCTGGCGGGTGTGGAGCGGACGCCGGAGTGGTGGTGGCGTCTTTACGACTCGCTGGCGGGCGTCGATCCGGACCGGCTGACGGGCCTGCCGGTGCCGCTGATGCCGACGGGACCGGCGGGACCGGCGGGACCGGCGAGTCCTGCGGACCCCGAGGCCCCCGGGGCTCCCGAGGGCGGTCCGGCCCGGGCGCGGACGACGATCGGCCCCCGGCAGGTCCTGCTGCCGCTGGAGCACACCCCGGTGGACCTGGTGCGGCTCGGGCTGAAGGTGGCGCACCCGGACGCGGCGCACCCCATCCTGGAGAAGCTGGGCGCGGTCCCGGCGACCCCGCGCGCGGTGCTGACCACCCCGCAGGTGCGGGCGGCGGTGGCGGGGTCGCTCGACGCGGGGGAGATCTGGGACGAGGACGCCGACGCCCCGGACGCGGAGGAGCTCGCCGAGACGGTCCTCGCGCTGGTGCGGGACGCGGACCTGGCGCCCGGCGACGAGCCGTGGCTGGGCGCGCTCGCGCTGCCCGACGAGGACGGCGAGCCGGCCCCGGCGGGTGAACTCGTGCTGCCGGGTTCGGCGTTCGCGGCGGTGATGCGCGAGGGCGAACTCGCCCTGGTGGACGCGGACCTGGCCGAGCGGTGGGGCGAGCAGCCGTTGGCGGCGTGCGGGGTCCTGGCCGGTTTCCAGCTGGTGCGGGCCGCCGATCTGGTGCTCGACCCGGACGAACTGGAGCCGAGGGACGGCGACTTCGCCGAGCCCGACGACGCCGGGCTGCTCGACGCGGTCGACGTGTGGTGCGAGGACGTCCTGGACCGGCTGCCGGAGACCCCGGTGCCGCCGGTGGCGACCGAGATCGTCGCCGTACGGGATCTGGACCTGGTCGACGACGACGCCTGGCCGCAGGCCCTCGCCCTCCTCGCCCAGCCGCCGCTGCGGGACGCGCTGGTGCAGCCGGTGCGGGTGCTGCTCCCGGACGGCACCACGGAGACCGTCCGCTCGTACACCGCGTGGTGGCTGCGCGACCACCCGGTCCTGGACGGGCGGCGCCCGGCCGGACTGCGGGCGGCGGGCACCGACCCGCTCCTGATCGGCCTGTACGACTCCGCCGACGCGACCGGCTTCGAGGACGAGCAGGTGCTGCGCGCCCTGGGCGTACGGACCTCGGTGGCGGCGCTGCTCGACGAGCCCGGCGGCGCGGCCGAACTCCTCGCCCGGCTCGCGGACCCGGACCGCGAGGTCTCCGGGGCCCAACTGCATGCCCTGTACACGGCGCTGGCCGATCTCGACCCGGAGCAGGTGACGCTGCCGGACGAGCTGCGCGCGGTGGTCGACGGCGAACTGGTGGTCGTCGACGCGGCCGACGCGCTGATCGCCGACGCCCCCGACCTGCTGCCGCTCGCGGCCGGCCTGCCGCTGCTCCCGGTGGCCCCGTCCCGGGCGGCGGACCTGGCGGAGCTGCTCCAGGTGCGGCGGCTCGGCGAGACGGTGGCGGCGGAGGTGACCACGGAGGGCGAGGAGCACGAGGTCCCGCCGTCGGTCCTCGCCCTGCTCGGCCCCGCGACCCCCACCACGTACGTCGAGCACGAGGAACTCCTCGCCGCGGACACCGAACTCGACTGGCGCCGCACCCCCGACGGGGTCCTGCACGCCGCCACCCTGGAGGGGGTGGCGGCGGGCCTGGCCTGGGCGGCGGGGCAGTGGCCGCGCCGCTTCGAGGTGGCGGCGTTGTTGGAGGACCCGTCGAGGACGGCGGAGCTGGCCCGCGACCGCTGGTTCGACTAGCGGTCGGGCGGGGGCCCTTGGGCCAACCGGGCTACCGGGCTACCGGGCTACCGGGCTACTTGGCGCAGCTGATGTCGGCGGCGGGCAGCCGTCCGGTGCCCAGGTAGGCGTTGACGGCGCCGTCGATGCAGGCGTTGCCGTAGAACCCGTACAGGCCATGGGAGTTGACGTCCTTCAGCGTCACCATCCGGGAGCTCGGCAGCATCCGGTGCAGGGCGACGGCGCCCTTGTAGACGGTGCGGGTGTCGCCGGTCGCGCCGACGATCAGGGCGGGCAGGTCGGTGCGGACCTGGGTGAGGGGTTCGCGGGGGCGGTCCCAGAAGGCGCACGGGGTGACGTTGCTCAGGGCGGGGCCGAGGACGGGGTGCGCGGCCCGGCTCGCCTCGACCTGGCGCCAGTACGTCTCGGGGTCGCGCGGCACGGCCTTGTCGGCGCACATGATGGCCATCTGGGCCCCGGCGGACGCGCTGTCCGCGTCGGTGAACACGTACCGGAGCAGGGCGGCGAAGTCCGGGGTCAGCGGTCCGGTGGGCTGCCCGGCGGCGGCCTTCGCGAGGGCGCCGACGGCGACGGCGAGGCTGTCCAGGGACGGTTCGCTGTCGTCGACGAGGCCGCCGAAGACGATGAACGGCACCTGCGTGTCGTCGAGCCGGAAGGTGTCGGCACCCTCACCGAGCACCAGCGGGCCGCGCCCGGCGGCCTCGACGGCGTGCCGGACCGCGCCGAGCACCTCGGGCGCGGTGCGGCCGAGGCTGTAGGTCGTGTGCCGGGCGGCGGTCCAGGCGGCCCAGTCGTCGAGGGCGTGCTCGTTGGCGTCGATCATGCCGGGCAGCATCGTGGCCCCGTACGCGGTCGGGTCCAGGGCTCCGTCGAACACGAACCGGCCGACCCGGTCGGGGAACAACTGGCTGTAGACGGTGCCCAGGTAGGTGCCGTACGACACCCCGAGGTAGTTCAGCTTCCGCTCACCGAGCGCGGCCCGGATCCGGTCCATGTCCCGCGCGGTGTCCCTGGTCGACGCGTACGGCAGCAAGTCGCCCGCGTTCTTACGGCACTTGGCGGCCAGGTCCTTCTGGAACGCGACCTGCCGGTCGAAGCTGGCCCGGCTGTTCCCGGCCCCTGTGATGCCGCTGCCGACCGGCCACTTGCAGTCGATCGGGTTGCTCCGGCCGACGAACCGCGGATCCATCCCGATGATGTCGTACCGCCCGGCGACCTCCTTCAGCGCCGCCTTCACCCGCGGCGGCGCCCCGAGCGTGGGCCCACCGGGCCCGCCGTCGTCGAGCAGCAACGCCCCGATCCGGTGCGCCCGGTCGGTGGCCGCGATCCGCGAGATCGCGATCCCGATGCTCCGCCCCGCCGGCCGCCGATGGTCCAACGGCACCCGCACCTCGGCACACTGGGCCCCGGCGTCGGCCAGCTCCTGCCCGACCTGATCGTCCGGCCCGAGGACGCAGCTTCCCCACCGCAGCCCGCCGGTGCCCTGCGGTACGGCGCTCTGCGGTCCGTCGCTCCGGGGATCGGCCTGGGCGGCCCCGGCCCCCGACAACCCGATCCCGGCACACATGGCCAAGGCCGCCCCGAGGGCGACTATGTGATGACGTGTCATGCCATCGACCGTAGGGCCGGCCGAGCCGGGCCCGCAGCGCGGCAACCCCCCGGATCGGCCCGGGGGTTGTCCCCCGGTCGCTTTTCGGACGGGTGGGCGGGCTCATCGCGCGGGCTGGATGTTGTCGGCGGACGCCGTCCACTCGGTGCCCGCCGGAGACCTGATGTGCGCGATCCGCAGCAGGCGGCCGTCGCCGTGCAGTTCGTGGGTGACGGCGGTGAGCAGCCCCTCACCCCCGCTGGCGATGTCCCGGACCCGCTCGCGCAGCAGAGGATGCGCGTCCTCGTGCCCGTCCGGCCCCGCCGGAGGCAGGGCCTCCGCGTCGGCCTTCTGCTCGACCCGCTCCCAACCGCGCGCCGCCCGCACGCGCGGATCGGGCGGGCCGAGGTCGAGGCGATCATCGCCATGACCGAGCACATCAGCGATCTCGACGACAAGTTCGGCGGGCGGATGGCCAGGCCCATGGCGGCGGCCTTCCTCGTGAACACGATCGTGCCGGGGCTGCGGGCGAGCGCGTCCGATGGCGTGCGCTACGCGCTGCGTTCGGCCGCTGCCGACCACTGCTACCTCACCGGTTACATGGCGATGGACGAACGTGCGGACGGGCTCGCGCAGGCGTACTACACGAAGGCCCTGGAGCTGGCAGGGGCGGCGGGCGACCATCTGACCTACTGCACCACCCTGCGGGGGATGAGCGTGCAGGCCGTCGACCTCGGGCACGGGTCGCTCGCCGTCCGTCTCGCCGACGCCGCCGCCTCGGCGGCGCCCGAGGCGGGGCCGAGGATGCGCGCTTTCCTCGCCGGGCAGCAGGCGCACGCCGCCGCGCGGACCGGTGACCGGACGCGGGCGCTGCTGCACATCAAGGAGGCGGAGGCGGCGATGGAGAAGGCGGAGTCGCGGGCGAAGGCGTTCGGCTCGTACGACCCGTCGGCGCTGAACTACCACGTCGGACAGGTACGGCACGAACTCGGCGACGGCGCGGGCGCGGTGGAGTCCCTGGAGCTCGCCGACCGGCTCCGGGAGCCCGTCTACCGGCGCACGCGGGTGCGCTACAACGCCATGCTCGCGGAACGGAAGCTGGCGGTCGGGCGGCTGGAGGAGGCGTGCTCGGTCTGGGACCGGGTCCTCGACGACTACCCCCATGTGCGGTCGGGGCGCTGTGACGACCGGGTGCGGATCATGCTGTCCGCGCTGCGGCCGCACCTCGGGAACGCGCGAGCCCGGGAGGTCTTCGAGCGGGGGCGGACCTCGGCGATCGGGGTGCGGTCGGCCGGGATGCGGTAGGGCTCGACGCCCTGGTACGTACGGGTGGGAGACGACGGTCAGCGCGCTCGCCCGTTGAACTGGACGATGTTCCCCGAGAGTTCGGCCAGGCTCTCGACCCGGAAGGTCGGAAGCTTCGTCGCCTCCTCGGTGTGCCACTGGATCGTCGCCCAGGGGCCGCGGTGCACGAGCGCGGTCCGCATCCCGGCCGTGACCGCCGGGCGCAGGTCGTTGTCGACGCGGTCGCCGACGTACAGGATCTCGCCCGGCTCGAACGGCACGACCTCGGCAACCCGGTGGAAGAACGCGGGGTCGGGCTTGCTCGCGCCCCAGTCGTCGGAGGTGCCGATCAGCTCGACGTCGTCGCTGAACAGCTCACGCAGGATGCCGCCCGCGCGTGTCGTCTGGTTCCCGGCGATGCCGAGCCACAGGCCGTCGGCGCGGAGCTGCGTGAGTGCGGGGCGGACATCGGGGTAGAGGTCGTCCTCGCCGAAGTGCTCGGGGTGCCCGGCGGCGGCGCGGGCTTCGCGCTGCTCATAGAGGTCGAATCCCGGCCGGAACTCCTGGAACGTCTCCCGGTAGTCGCGGCCCTGGGCGATGACCGCGCCGAACATGGCGGCGAAGGTGTGCCGGGGGACACCGAGCCAGTCGGCCCAGGTGCCGTACTCCCGGGTCTCGTCCACCAGGCACTCGCCAACGTCGAAGACCACTGCGCGAATTCTCATGGCGGGATCCTACGGACGCGTCAACGGCGGTTGCCGGGTCGGTCTCTTCGACCGGGGCGTGGCCGGCCGGGATGCGGTACGACTCGACGCCCTGTAAGTACGGCGGGCAAGGAACACCAAACCCACCCCCTCCATCCCCCAACTCCCCACGCCACACGATCGGGTGAAGGATTGTCCGGTAGCCGGACGGGTGCGGTACGGTCAGCCGCACAACGGCATATGCAATAAGTCAGCCCCCGGCAGGACGGCAATCCTGACGAGGGCCTACCGCTTAGGAAGTAGCGCTCTTCCCAATGGCTGTCACGCAGTCTAACGCGACCCTGTCCGCGTACCCCGCCCCGTTCGAGATCCCCTTCGGCGCACCACGCTCAGGGGTGATCCATGTGCGACACCGGCACCGTACGAGCTTCACGGTGGTCGGGAACCATCTGGCCCAGTTCCAGGGGATGTCCGCCGTCGCGCGGGGCATCGGGGTGTTCATCCAGTCGCTGCCCGACGGCGCCGACATCACCATCAAGCAGCTCATGCGGGAGTTCCCGGAGGGTGAGATCACCATCCGGCGGGCGGTCAACGAGCTGGTCGCGGCCGGGTACCTGGAGCGGCGGCGGGTCGCGCTCGGCGGCGGACGGTTCGCCACCCGGCTGATCTGGTACGACAAGCCCGGCTGCGGCGGCGGCCCCCAGCGTCCGGCCGCGAGCCCGGCACCCGCACCCGCACCCCAGCCCGCTCCGCAGCCCGCCCCGCTGGAGGATCCCGAGGCGGAATGCGGAGTGGATCCCGAGGCCGATCCCGAGATGTGGCCCGAGGACTGGCCCGAGACCGAACCCGAGACCGAACCCGAGGCATGGCCTGATGCCGATACCCAGGCGGCGGGGCCCGATCCCGACGCGGAGCCCGTACCCCCGCCCGTACCGGACACCGCTCCACCCACCCCGCCCCTTCCGGCAGAGCCCCTCACCGGGCCCGCCGTCGACCTCCTCGCCCGTCTCCGGGTCGTCGATCCCCGGCTGCTGCTCTCCTGGCCCGACGTGCGGGCCCTCGCGCCCGAGGTCGACCGGTGGTTCGCGCGGCAGGCGACACCCGCGCAGGTGGTGCGGACGCTGACCGCCGGGTTGCCGCCCGCGCATGTGCCCATCCACCGGCCCGTACGGTTCCTCGCCCACCGGCTCGCCACGCTGCTGCCGCCACCGCTGCCCGCCGAGGCGCCACGGTTCCATCCGGCGCGCCCGCCCGTCGTGAGCTGCGAAGGGTGCGAGCGCGGGATCAGGACCCACGACCCGCACCCCCTGTGCGGCGACTGCCGGACGGCTCCGCGTCCGACGACCCCGGCCGCTACGCCGGGAAGCGCCGCCCCACCCACCGCCACGTGAACTCGAGCACCGCCGCGCCCGCCGCCGCGATCGCGACCGCCGTCCACGGCATCGTCACGCCCACCAGCTTCAGCGCGAAGAAGTGCTGGAGCCAGGGGACGACGAGGACAAGCAGGAAGGCGCCGCCCATCGTGGCGACCAGGGCGATCCGCCACCAGGTGTAGGGGCGGGCGATGATCGCGAGGACCCACATGGAGACCAGGAACAGGGTGAGGGTCGCCGCGCTGGTCTCGGCGTCGAGGGCGCCCGGGCCCGTGTAGTGGTGGCGGGCCAGGAGGTACGTGGTGAAGGTGGCCGCCGCCGCGATGGTGCCCGCGGGGATCGCGTACCGCATCACCCGCCGCACGAAGTGCGGTTTCGCGCGCTCCTTGTTGGGGGCGAGCGCCAGGAAGAAGGCCGGGACGCCGATCGTCAGGGTGGACAGCAGGGTGAGGTGACGGGGCAGGAACGGGTACTCGACCTGGCAGACCACGACCAGGATCGCCAGCAGCACCGAGTAGACCGTCTTCGTCAGGAAGAGCGTCGCCACCCGCGTGATGTTGCCGATCACCCGGCGCCCCTCGGCCACCACCGACGGCAGCGTGGCGAACGAGTTGTTCAGGAGCACGATCTGCGCGACCGCGCGGGTCGCCTCCGAGCCCGAGCCCATCGAGACGCCGATGTCGGCGTCCTTCAGGGCCAGCACGTCGTTCACGCCGTCGCCGGTCATCGCGACCGTGTGCCCGCGCGACTGCAGCGCCGCCACCATGTCCCGCTTCTGCTGCGGGGTGACCCGCCCGAACACCGCGTTCTCGTCGAGGACCTTCGCCATGTCCTCCTGCCCGGCCGGCAGCGTCCGCGCGTCGACCGTGTTCTCGGCGCCCGCGAGCCCCAGCTTTCCGGCCACCGCGCCCACCGACACCGCGTTGTCGCCGGAGATCACCTTCGCGGCGACGTTCTGGTCCGCGAAGTACGCGAGGGTGTCCGCCGCGTCCGGCCGCAGCCGCTGTTCCAGGACCACGAGCGCGGTGGCCCGCGCGTCCTTGCCGACCTCGGGGGAGTCCAGATCGTGCGCGGTACGGGCAAGCAGCAGCACCCGCAGACCCTGCTCGTTCAGCCGGTCGACCTCCGCGAGCGCCGGGTCACCGGCCGGGAGCAGCACGTCCGGCGCGCCGAGCAGCCACGTCGAGTTCTCGCCGTCGCCCTCGCTGAACGCCGCCCCGCTGTACTTCCGCGCCGACGAGAACGGCAGCGACTCCGTGCACCGCCAGTCCACCGAGTCCGGATAGGCGTCGATGATCGCCTGGAGGGAGGCGTTCGGCCGCGGGTCCGACTCGCCGAGCGCGCCGAGCACCTTCCGTACGTACGCCTCGTCCGCGCCGTTCAGCGGCTTCAGCGCGGTCACGTCCATGCCGCCCTCGGTGAGGGTGCCGGTCTTGTCCAGGCACACCACGTCCACCCGGGCCAGACCCTCGATCGCGGGCAGCTCCTGCACCAGGCACTGCTTGCGGCCGAGCCGGATCACGCCGATCGCGAAGGCGACCGAGGTCAGCAGCACCAGGCCCTCGGGGATCATCGGGACGATGCCGCCGACGGTCCGGGCGATCGAGTTCTTGAAGTCGTTGTCCTTGACCACCAGCTGGCTGATGATCAACCCGATGGCGGTCGGCACCATCATCCACGTCACGTACTTGAGGATCGTGGAGATGCCCGACCGCAGCTCGGAGTGGACGAGGGTGAAGCGCGACGCCTCCTCGGCGAGCTGCGCCGCGTACGCCTCGCGCCCCACCTTCGTCGCCGTGAACGCGCCGCCGCCCGCGACCACGAACGACCCCGACATCATCCGGTCGCCCGGCTTCTTCACCACCGGGTCGGCCTCGCCGGTCAGCAGCGACTCGTCGACCTCCAGGCTGTCCGCCTCGGCGACCTCGCCGTCGACCACCACCTTGTCGCCGGGCCCGAGCTCGATCAGGTCCCCGAGCACGATCTCGGACGTGGAGATCTCGACGGCAGCGCCGTCCCGCCGTACGGTCGGCTTCGCCTCGCCGATCACCGCGAGCCCGTCCAGGGTCTTCTTGGCGCGCAACTCCTGGATGATGCCGATGCCGGTGTTCGCGATGATCACGAAGCCGAAGAGGCTGTCCTGGATCGGCGCGACGCACAGCATGATCACCCACAGCACGCCGATGATCGCGTTGAAGCGGGTGAAGACGTTCGCGCGGACGATGTCGGCGGTGGAACGCGAGCTGCGCAGCGGTACGTCGTTGATCTCGCCGCGCGCGACCCGCTCGGCGACCTCGGCGGCCGTCAGACCGCCGGGCCGGTGCACGACGGGTGCGGTGGCGGTGGCCGCGCCGGTGGCGGTGCCGGACGGATCGGCGGGCGGTTCGCCGCCCGGCCCGTCCCCGCCGCCACCTGTGTCGATCTTCGCCCGCTGAGTCATGTTTTCGACGGTACGGCGGGATACGGCAGGTCACCTGCCGAGAAGTCCGAAGATCAGACCAGGGGAGGACGGGAATCGTCCCGGGGTGGTACGAGGATCAGCTCGTCCAGTAGGGGGTAAGGGGGTGCGCCCCCTGGGGGCGTGCTGTGCGCGCTACGCGCCGGCCGGGCCCGTCGCGCCGGTCGCGCCGCCCGCGGAGCCTTCCGCGTCGGCCGCAGCCGCCCGCTCCGCCGCGTACCGCTTCAGCGCCGCGTCGCGCCCCCGCACGTACCAGATGCCGATCAGGCCGAGGCCCGCACCGGCCAGGCAGGTCCACACCCACCAGGTCAGGTCGCGGTCGGCGAACCAGCCGTAGAAGGGGACCTGGACGAGGAACAGGACGAACCAGAGGATCGTGCCGCCCGTGATGGTGGCCACGACGGGGCCCTCAAGGGGCTCCGGTGCCTCGTACTTCGGTGTCCACTTCGCCATGGGGCCAGTCTAGGCGGCCGGTTTTCGGGTCTACGCGCGGAGATGGACTGGCCCTCGTTCATGTGTTCATACTGAAACGGTTTGCCTATGGCGGGTTTCCTTCGTATGAACCGCCAATAGATACCTCGCGAGGAACCCACACCATGAGCTCCACGGCCACGGCCCAGGCCACGCCCCCCGCGCCCGGCGGCGGCACCCCCGCCTCCGGCGGATCCGCCCTCGACCGCTACTTCAAGATCTCCGAGCGCGGCTCCACCGTCGCCCGCGAGATCCGCGGCGGCTTCGCCACCTTCTTCGCGATGGCCTACATCATCGTGCTGAACCCGATCATCCTCGGCAGCGCCAAGGACATGTACGGGCACCAGCTCGACGGCGGCCAGCTCGTCACCGCGACCGTCCTGACGGCTGCCTTCTCCACCCTCCTCATGGGCGTCATCGGCAACGTGCCGATCGCCCTCGCCGCCGGACTCGGCGTCAACACCGTCGTCGCGCTCCAGCTCGCGCCGCGGATGGCCTGGCCGGACGCGATGGGCATGGTGGTGCTCGCGGGCATCGTCGTCATGCTGCTCGTCGCCACCGGTCTGCGCGAGCGCGTGATGAACGCCGTCCCGGTCGGCCTGCGCAAGGGCATCGCGATCGGCATCGGCCTGTTCATCATGCTCATCGGCCTGGTCGACTCCGGCTTCGTCTCCCGCATCCCGGACGCCGCGCACACCACCGTGCCGCTCCAGCTCGGCGCCGACGGTCACCTCACCGGCTGGCCGGTGCTCGTCTTCGTCCTGGGCGCCCTGCTCACCCTCGCGCTGCTCATCCGCAAGGTGCCGGGCGCGATCCTGATCTCGATCGTCGTCATGACGATCGTCGCCATGGTGATCAACGCCGTCGCCACCGTCCCGTCCTGGGGCCTGACCACCCCGAAGTGGCCCGGCAATCCGGTGGCCTCGCCCGACTTCGGGCTGTTCGGCGAGTTCAGCCTGTTCGGCGGCTTCCACAAGGTCGGCGTGCTGACCGGTGTGCTGTTCGTCTTCACCGTGCTGCTGTCCTGCTTCTTCGACGCCATGGGCACGATCCTCGGCGTCGGCGACGAGGCCAAGCTGATGGACAAGGACGGCAACTTCCCCGGCATCAACAAGGTGCTCCTCGTCGACGGCCTCGCGGTCGCCTCCGGCGGCGCCACCTCGTCCTCCGCCACCACCTGCTTCGTGGAGTCCACCGCCGGTGTCGGCGAGGGCGCCCGCACCGGTCTGGCCTCGGTGGTGACCGGTGGTCTCTTCTCGATCGCGCTGTTCCTCACGCCGCTCGCCACGATGGTGCCCTCGCAGGCGGCGACCCCCGCGCTGCTCGCGGTCGGTTTCCTGATCCTGGCCGGTTCGATCAAGGAGATCGACTGGAGCGACTTCACCATCGCGGTCCCGGCGTTCCTCGCGATGCTGATGATGCCGTTCACGTACTCGATCACGAACGGCATCGGCATCGGCTTCATCAGCTTCAGCGTGCTGCGTCTGGCGGCCGGCCGCGGCCGCGAGGTCCCGGTGGCCATGTACGTGGTGTCGGCGGTCTTCGTCTTCTACTACGCGATGCCGGCGCTCGGCCTGACCTGATCGGTGATGTGCGGTACGGAGCCGGGCGGCGGGCCCGGCTCCGCCCCCGGCCCCTGCCCCCGCCCCGTGCCGTAGAACTTCTCCGTCTCCTCGACCGCGGTCTTGAACCGCTCGTCGAAATCCTCCCGAATGAGCGTCCGGACGACATAGTCCTGGACGCTCATTCCCCGTTTGGCGGCATGTCCGCGGAGCCGTTCCAGCAGCTCTCCGTCGATGCGCAGGCTGAGCACGGTCGATTCCATGCCGGACAGGTTCGCGCCGCTCATGGCCCGCGCGCGTCACTTTCCGGATCGCTCTCACTCGTTTGGGTGACAGATTGCGACGCCGTGTTTTCGCAGGGTGGGCGAATCGGCCCCGGATCGCCCGTGCGGGTGATCCGCTGGGCCGCCCTGGGGGTGATCCAGATCGCTCCGTATCGATTGGTCTTTAGGGAAAGTAATGAGTTATCCTAAATACATGCCTGACCTGTCCCATGGCACCGCCGACGACGCCGCGGCCGTGAACGCGCTCCGCAGCTCCGTCATGCGGCTGAGCCGACGCCTCAAGCGCCAGCGCGTCGACGAATCGCTGAGCCCGACCGAGATGTCGGTCCTGGGCACCCTGTCGCTCTGCGGCTCGGCCACCCCCGGTGAGCTGGCCCGCAAGGAGCACGTCCAGCCGCCGTCGATGACCCGCATCGTCGCGCTGCTCGAAGCCAAGGGCCTGGTCAAGCTGGAGCCGCACCCCGACGACCGTCGGCAGAAGGTGGTCAGCCAGACCGAGCAGGCCGAAGCCATGCTCGAAGAGTCCCGCCGCAAGCGGAACGCCTGGCTCGCGACCCTCGCCGAAGGTCTGGACGAGGACGAATGGGCGAAGCTGCGCGCCGCCGCCCCGGTCCTGGAGAAGCTCGCCCACCTATGACCCCAGGCGCCAAGGAGGCGACGCACTTTGAGTACGGGACCCGGAGCAGACTCCGCCCCCGTCCATGAATCCGATACCTACGCGCGGGCGCACCAGCGCTCGCGCACCCGCCGGGGCGACCCGCGCACCCGCCGGAGCAAGGGGACCTTCTCCTCGCTCTCGATCCGGAACTACCGGCTGTTCTTCACCGGAGCGATCGTCTCCAACACCGGTACGTGGATGGCCCGGATCACCCAGGACTGGCTGGTCCTGAGCATCACCGGCTCCGCCACCGCCGTCGGCATCACGACGGCCCTGCAGTTCCTGCCGATGCTGCTGTTCGGTCTGTACGGCGGCGTCATCGCCGACCGCTACCCGAAGCGGCGGCTCCTGCTCGTCAGCCAGGCCGCGCTCGGCCTGTGCGGACTCGCCCTCGCCGTACTGACCCTGACCGGTCAGGTCCAGGTCTGGCACGTGTACCTGATCGCCTTCCTGCTCGGCATGGTCACCGTGGTCGACAACCCGACCCGCCAGTCCTTCGTCTCCGAGATGGTCGGCCCGGACCAGCTCCGCAACGCCGTCTCGCTGAACTCCGCGAACTTCCAGTCCGCGCGCCTCATCGGCCCCGCCGTCGCGGGCGTCATGATCGCGTCGATCGGCAGCGGCTGGGCCTTCCTGATCAACGGCCTGTCGTTCCTCGCGCCGATCATCGGCCTGCTGCTCATGCGCCCGAGCGAACTCCACAAGGTGGAGCGCGCCCCGCGCGGCAAGGGCCAGCTCCGCGAGGGGCTGCGGTACGTCGCCGGGCGGCCCGACCTGATCTGGCCGATCGTCCTCGTCGGCTTCATCGGCACCTTCGGGTTCAACTTCCCGATCTGGCTGACCGCCTTCTCGGAGGACGTCTTCCACGTCGGCGCCGGTACGTACGGCTTCCTGAACACCCTCATGGCGGCCGGCTCCCTCGCGGGCGCCCTGCTCGCGGCGCGGCGCGGCTCGACCCGGCTGCGCAAGCTGGTGGTCGCGGCGGGCATCTTCGGCGCGCTGGAGATCGCGGCGGCGATGTCGCCGTCGTTCTGGCTGTTCGCGCTGCTCCTGGTGCCGATCGGCATGATCGGCCTCACGGTCAACATCAGCGCCAACTCGGCGGTCCAGATGGCGACCGACCCGGTCATGCGGGGCCGGGTGATGAGCCTCTACATGATGGTCTTCGCGGGCGGCACCCCGATCGGCGCGCCGCTGCTCGGCTGGGTGACCGACACGTACGGCGCGCGCGTCGGCTTCGCGATCGGCGGCCTGGTGTCGCTGGTGGCGGCGGCGGTCATCGGCCTGATCCTGGCGAAGGTCGGCGGCCTGAAGGTGGCGCTGGGCTGGCAGCACGGACACCCGAGCGTGCGGTTCGTGCCGGTGGGGCGACGCCCTGAGCTTGCGGCCGCGGCCTGAGCGAGAGGTGCGGGCCCGCCCCGGACTGACCGGTGCGGGCTCACCTCCGGGGGTGACTACGGGTGCGGCTGTGCCCGTAGAGGCGAACCGAGCCACAAATCAAAGGCGCTGTTCCAGCACCTGGCCCGGCCAGTCGTTGACCTCGAACGTCTCCGTACGCGTGAAGCCCTGGCGCTCGTAGTACTCCACGAGCCGCCCCTCGCTGCCCGCGAAGCAGTCCACCCGCAGCAGCGAGACGCCCTGGCGGCGGGTCTCCTCGGCCGCGTGGGCGAGGAGGGCGGCGCCGACGCCGTGGCCGTGGAAGCGGGCGTCGGTGGCGAGGAAGCGGACGTACTGCTCCGGCTCGTCGGCCGGGGCCACGTACCCGCCCGGGTGCGGGGTGAGGGTGAGGGTGCCCGCGGGGACGCCGTCGATCTCGGCGATCAGCGGGATGCCCTCGCCCGCGACCTGCTCGACGAGTTCGACTGTCTTGGGCCGCGAGGTGAACGGGTCGGTGCCCCACTGCGCGGTGATGCCCTTGCCGTTGAGCCAGACCACCGCGCTGTCGAGTATCGCGAGGATGGCGGGGACGTCGGCCGGCCCGCCCTGCCGGATGGTGATGCCGTTGTCGTGGCGATCGTCGTTGCGATTGCCGTTGCCGTTGCCGTTGTTCATCCGGCGAGGATAGGTGCGGGCGGGGCAGGCGTTCCATACTCGCTCCCATGGCTCCCTTGGCTCCCGCTTCTCTGCGGCTCTTCGCCGCCGTTCTCCCGCCGCCCGCGCAGCTCGCCGAGCTGGCCGCCGCCGTGGACCGGCTCGTACCGCTGCCGGGCGCGGACGGGCTGCGCTGGACCGCGCGGCCCGGCTGGCACTTCACGCTGGCGTTCATGGGCGAGGTCGACGAGGCGCTGCTGCCGGAGCTGAGTGAGCGCCTCGGCCGGGCCGCGCACCGGACGGCGCCGTTCCCGCTGCGGCTGCACGGGGCCGGGCACTTCGGGCGGGCGGTGCTGTGGGCGGGGGCGGCCGGTGGCCTCGACGAGTTGCGGCGGCTCGCGGAGCGGGCGGACGCGGCGGCCCGTCGGGCCGGGGTGTCGATGGACGAGCACCGCCGCTACACGCCGCACCTCACGGTGGCCCGGGCCCGGGATCGTACCGGGGCGGTGGACCTGACGCCGTTCGTGGCGGCGCTCGACGGGTTCGAGGGCGGCCGGTGGGAGGTCGGGGAGCTGGTGCTCGTACGCAGCAATCTGCCCAGTGGGCAGCCGGGGGAGCGGCCGCGGTACGAGACGGTCGCCGCATGGCCGCTCGGCGGGGCGGGTTAACCTCGAAGGGTGGACCCGAAAACCCGTAACCGGATCATGGCCGGTGTGCTCGTCCTGATGTTCGCGATCATCGCGGTGGCGTCGCTGGTGGGCCAGTGACGCGATGATGCCGCGTACCTGAGGACCCGAATCCGTGGTGCCGGTGCCGGGGCTCTTGCCTTGAGTGGACTCCAGGCAGTTGGCTAAAGATCCATGGAGTACACACAGCTCGGACGCACGGGTCTCACGGTCAGCCGCCTCGTCCTCGGCACGATGAACTTCGGTCCGCAGACGGACGAACCGACCAGTCACGCGATCATGGACGCGGCGCTCGACGCGGGCGTCAACTTCTTCGACACGGCGAACACGTACGGCCAGACGGCGGGCAAGGGCCGCACCGAGGAGATCGTCGGCTCCTGGTTCGCGAAGGATCCGGCCAACCGGGACAAGGTGGTCCTGGCCACCAAGGTGTACGGCAACATGGCCGAGGGCCCTGGACCGGCCTGGCCCAACCACGACCGGCTGTCGGCCGTGAACATCCGGCGGGCGGTGGAGGCGAGCCTCAAGCGCCTCGGCACGGACCGGATCGACCTCTACCAGTTCCATCACATCGACCGCAGGACGCCGTTCGACGAGCTGTGGCAGGCCGTCGACGTGCTGATCCAGCAGGGCAAGATCCTGTACGCGGGTTCGTCGAACTTCCCCGGCTTCAAGATCGCCCAGGCGAACGAGATCGCGGCCGGGCGCGGGATGGTCGGCCTGGTCAGCGAGCAGTGCCACTACAACCTCTACGAGCGGCGGGCCGAGCTGGAGGTGATCCCGGCGTCGATCGAGTACGGCCTCGGCGTGATCCCGTGGTCGCCGCTGGCGGGCGGACTGCTCGGCGGGGTGCTCCGCAAGGAGGTCAAGGGCGGCCGCCGCGAGGGCGGCCGGGCGGCCGAGCGGCTCACCGACCCGGCGGAGCGGGCGCGCTTCCAGGCGTACGAGGACCTGCTCGACAAGCACGGCGTCGACCCGGGCGAGACGGCCCTGGCCTGGCTCCTCACCCGCCCCGGCATCACCGGCCCGATCATCGGCCCCCGCACCCAGGACCAACTGGACAGCGCCCTGCGCGCCCTGGAACTGAAGCTCCCGGACGAGCTCCTCACCGCCCTCGACGACATCTTCCCGGGCCCGGGCCCGGCCCCGGAGGCGTTCGCCTGGTGAGTTGCGGTCGGGCCGGTCGGGCCAGCGGCGTCAGTCGCGGGGGAAGTCGTCCGTCGCCAGGACCATGTCGAGCGGTGTCTTGGTCAGGTCCAGCTCGGTGCCGAACGGGATCCGGAGCTCCTCGGTGTACTCGCCGTCCTCGGGCTTCGTGTGCGCGATGCACCGGCCGGTGTAGGGGTCGACGATGAGGTAGACGGGGACACCGGCGACGGCATAGGCGGTCTTCTTGGGGCCGTAGTCGTTCATGCCGGTGCCCTTGGAGATGACCTCGGCGACGAACTGGACGTCCTCGTAGTTCCAGCGGCCCTTGTCGTTCTTCTCGGCGTCGTCCCGGATCAGGGCGACGTCGGGGCAGAACGCGTTGCGTTCGCCGGGGAAGTCGATCCGTACGTCCGACTTCACCTTGGCGTGCCTGCCGAACCGGTCCTCCAGCGCGCGGACGACCGCACGGATGATGTCCCAATGTGAATCCCGCTGCGGCACCATGAAGACGACCCCTCCGACGACTTCGATCCTGTGTCCTTCGGGGGCGGTCTCAAGCCAGTCGAACAGCTCGTCCAAGGGCAGTTCGCGGTTGCTCATGGCCAGCTCGATCCTGTCGTCCGCTACGACGGTCACCGTGGCGCTCCTCCCCGCTGCCGCGCGTTCGCGAGCAGCCGCCGTCTCCAACGATAGCCAGGGGAACCACGGCACGCGGGTGGCGACAACTCGCCGCCTCGGCGGTCCGCTGCCCCCCACCCCTCACACCCCGCCGTACCGCCCGCCCAGACCCCACGCCTGGTGCATCGCGTCCGCGAAGGCCGACGCCAGTTTGTGTTCGCCGGTCGGGCCGGGGTGGGTGCCGTCGTAGGTGTCGGTGGCGAGGGTGTACGACTCCGGGATCGAGGCCAGGAGGAGGGGCGAGGCGGCGGTGTCGAGGTCGGCGACCGTCTTCGCGAGGAGGTCGTTGAAGCGGGCGCACTCGGCCGCGAACGGCGGCTCGTCCTCGGCGCGGACGTTCGGGATCACCGGCAGCAGGACCGCCCGGACGTGCGGGTCGGCGGCCCTGGCCGCGGTGAGGAAGGCCCGGACGTTCGCGGCGGTCTGGTCGCTGTTGGTGTAGAAACCCAGGTCGATCAGACCGAGCGAGACGAGCAGCACCTGCGCGCCGCTCTCCCGCACCGCCCCGCCGATCAGCGGCGCCATGTGCAGCCAGCCCTCGCCCCAGCCCGCCAGATGGCGGCGCGCCGCCGCCGGGAACGCCGGGTCGGCGTACGCGTCGGAGGTCGGGGCGTCGCCGGACGGCTCGTACAGCGTGCTGCGCGGGCCGACGATCTCGTACCCGCCGGGCAGCACCGTCTCCAGGTGCTGCCACATCCGATAACGCCAGGTGAAGTCGCCGGCGCGTCCGATGGTCATACTGTCGCCGACGAACAGAAAACGCATGGTCGACATCATCACCGACGACCGTCCGGACCGGACGGGCCGGGGGCGTGATCCCGGACACCCGGGCGCGCCGGGGCGTTCCGGCCGGGCCATGGCAGGCTGGAGGGCATGCGACCTGCCGCTCCGTACGCCCGAGCCCGTGCCCGTGCCCTCGGGGCCGCCGCCCTCCTGTCGGCCGTGGGCCTCGGCCTCGGCCCGGTTCTCGGCCTGGCCGCCGCCCCGGCCGCCCACGCGGCCCCCGCCGCCGGGGCCGCCGACCAGGACTTCACCCTCCAGGACCCCCGGATCACCGAATCCAGCGGCCTCGCGGCGAGCCGCGCCCACCCCGGCATCTACTGGACGCACAACGACCAGGACGCGCCCCTGATCTACGGCGTCGACTCCCGTACCGGAAAGACCGTCGCCACCCTCACCATGAAGGGCGTCGGCACCCCCCGTGACATGGAGGCGATCTCCGTCGGCCCCGACGGCGCCATCTACGTCGGCGACATCGGCGACAACCTCGACGGCTCCTGGAACCACGTCTGGATCTACCGCTTCCCCGAGCCCAGGGAACTGCGCGACCAGACCGTGCGCGCCACCCAGTTCGACGTGAAGTACGCGGACGGCGCCCGCAACGCCGAGGCGCTGATGGTCCATCCGAAGACCGGCCGCGTCTACATCGCCAGCAAGAAGGAGGACGGCGGCGGCCTCTATGAAGGCCCCGCCCGGCTCTCCACCTCCGGCACCAACGTCTTCCGGCGGGTCGGCGAGGTGCCCTGGGTCACCGACGGCGCCTTCTCGCCGGACGGCCGACGGCTGGTGCTGCGCGGCTACTTCACGGCCAAGGAGTACGCCTGGAAGGACGGCCGCATCGCCGACGACGGCACCTCCGTCGGCGCCCCCTTCCAGGGGCAGGCCGAATCGGTCACGTACACGCCCGACGGCTCGGCCTTCATGTTCGGCTCCGAGGGCAGCCACAGCCGGGTCGTCCGCGTCGACCGGCCGGGCGCGGCCGGCGGTTCCTCCGGCACGTCGGACGGCACCTCGAAGGCCCCGGGCGCGACCGCCTCCGGCGGCGGGCAGACCTCCGGTGACGGCGCGGACCAGGGGAACTTCACCGTCGGCGTGCTGGTGCTCGGCGGCGCCACGCTGCTCGTCGTCGGCCTGCGGCGCCTCGTGCGACGGAAGTGAGACCGCGCTCCTGAGATCCGGGACGCGCGAGAGCCCGGCACGGGCGGGGCGCCCGTGCCGGGCTCTTCGCGTTCGTCTTCGCGTTCGTCTTCGCGTATGTCTTCGCGTACGTACGGGTGGAGCCGCGGGTTACAGCTGGCCGATGACGTGGTCGATGCAGGCCGTCAGCGCCCGCACGTCCGCCGGGTCGACCGCCGGGAACATCGCGATCCGCAGCTGGTTGCGGCCCAGCTTGCGGTACGGCTCGGTGTCCACGATCCCGTTGGCGCGCAGCACCTTCGCCACCGCCGCCGCGTCGATCTCGTCCGCGAAGTCGATCGTGCCGATGACCTGCGAACGCTTCGCCGGGTCCGTCACGAACGGGGTCGCGTACTTGGACTCCTCGGCCCAGCCGTACAGCGCGTCCGACGACTCCTTCGTCCGGGCCACCGCCCAGTCGAGACCGCCCTGGCCGTTGATCCACTTCAGCTGCTCGTTCAGCAGGAAGAGGGTCGAGAGCGCCGGGGTGTTGTACGTCTGGTTCTTCAGCGAGTTGTCGATCGCCGTCGGCAGGCTGAAGAACTCCGGGATGTGCCGGCCCGACGCGTGCACGCGCTGCGCCCGCTCCAGGGCG
This sequence comes from Streptomyces sp. NPDC090025, assembly GCF_044748125.1. Taxonomy (NCBI): domain Bacteria; kingdom Bacillati; phylum Actinomycetota; class Actinomycetes; order Kitasatosporales; family Streptomycetaceae; genus Streptomyces; species Streptomyces sp. NPDC090025. Next base: position 292,866 of record NZ_JBIVFL010000001.1, read on the forward strand.
GCCGGCGAGAACGCCGCCAGCCACAGGCCGCCGTCGGCGGCGAAGGACTTCTGGGGCGCGAAGTAGTAGACGTCGGTCTCACTGATGTCGACCGGCAGACCGCCCGCGCCCGAGGTCGCGTCGACCAGGACGAGCGCGCCCTCGTCGGCGCCCGCGACGCGCTTCAGCGGCGCGGCGACACCCGTCGAGGTCTCGTTGTGGGTGTACGCGTAGACGTCGACGCCCGCCTCGGCCACCGGCTCCGGGTGGGTGCCCGGGTCGGCGGAGATCACGGTCGGCTCGGCCAGCCACGGGGCCAGCTTCGCGGCCTTCGCGAACTTGGAGGAGAACTCGCCGAAGGTGAGGTGCTGCGACGTGTTCTCGATCAGACCGTGGGTCGCGATGTCCCAGAAGGCGGTCGAACCGCCGTTGCCCAGGATCACCTCGTAGCCCTCGGGCAGCGAGAAGAGGTCACGGATCCCGGCACGCACCTCGCCGACCAGGTTCTTGACCGGAGCCTGGCGGTGGGAGGTACCGAGGAGCGACGTACCGGTGGCGGCCAGGGCGTCCAGCGCCTCCGTACGCACCTTGGAGGGGCCCGCGCCGAAACGGCCATCGGCGGGCTTCATGTCAGCGGGAATCTGGATATCGGCCACGAGGCGGAGCGTATCGGGTCGGGCGGACGGGTGAAGAAGCATGTCCGCCGGATGAGACGAAGGCTGAGACACTGTGTAGTCGTGGGATCACACGAGCAGGTGGGTGGAAGCGGCTCCGGCGGGGGCCTGGGTGCGGGTGACCGGGGTCGGGGTCGGGGGCGGGGCGGTCCGGGTGGCGGGTCCGGCGGGCCGGTGCGGGAGCCGCAGGAGCTGCGGGAGCTGCGGGCCGCGCTCGGGCGCGAGATCGCCGGGGACGTCGACTTCTCCGTCACCGCCCGCGCCCTCACCACCATGGACGCCTCCAACTACCGCCGGGTCCCGCTCGGCGTCGTCGCCCCCCGGGACGCCGACGATGTGGCCGCCGCGCTCGCCGTCTGCCGTACGTACGGGGTCCCCGTCGTCGCCCGGGGCGGCGGCACGTCCATCGGCGGCCAGGCCACCGGCACCGGCGTCGTGCTCGACCTCACCCGCCACCTGAACCGGCTCGTCACGCTCGACCCGGCCGCCCGGGAGGCCGTCGTCCAGCCCGGGCTCGTCCTCGACCGGCTGCGGGAGGCGGCCCGCCCGTACGGACTCACCTTCGGCCCCGACCCGTCCACCCACAGCCGCTGCACCCTCGGCGGCATGATCGGCAACAACGCGTGCGGCGCGCACTCGGTCGCCTGGGGCACCACCGCCGACAATGTGCGGGAGTTGGCCGTCGAAACCTACGACGGGCGGCGGCTGCGGGCCGGGCAGGACTGGCGGGGTGCCCCGGCCGGACTGCGCGAACTGGTCGAGGGACGGCTCGCGTTGCTCCGTACCGGCTACCCGGCCGGGCTGCCCCGCCGGATCTCCGGCTACGCGCTCGACGCGCTGCTGCCCGAGCGGGGCGCGGACGTGGCCCGCTCGCTGTGCGGCAGCGAGGGCACGCTCGGGGTGGTGACCGAGGCGACGGTACGGCTGGTGCCGCTGCCCGCCGAGCCGGTGCTCGTCGTGCTCGGCTATCCGGACGAGAGTGCGGCGGCGGACGCGGCGGCGGGCCTGTTGCCGTACCGGCCGCTGACGGTCGAGGGGATGGCCGCCGATCTGGTGCCCCAGAGCGCGGCGGCGGGGCTGCCGCGCGGCGGCGCCTGGCTGTTCGTCGAGGTCGACGGGGCGGGTGCGGGGCGGGAGCTGGCGGGCGCCGCCGACGCGCTGGACGTGGTGGTCGTCACGGACGGCGCGGCGCGGCGGGCGCTGTGGCGGATCCGGGAGGACGCGGCGGGCACGGCGACCCGGCTGCCGGGCGGCGGCGACGCCTGGCCCGGCTGGGAGGACTGCGCGGTGCCGCCCGCCCGACTCGGCGCGTATCTGCGGGAGTTCAGGGCGCTGCTCGCCGCGCACGGGCTGCGGGGGATCCCGTACGGACACTTCGGTGACGGGTGCGTGCATGTGCGGATCGACTTCGATCTGTGGACGGGCGGTGGGGTGCGGCGGTTCCGGGAGTTCTCGGAGGCGGTGGCGGACCTGGTGGTGGCGCACGGGGGTTCGCTGTCCGGTGAGCACGGGGACGGGAAGGCGCGGGCGGAGCTGCTGCCGAAGATGTACGGGGCGGCGCTTGTCGGACTGTTCGGCGAGGTGAAGGACCTGTGGGATCCGGAGGGCGGGCTGAATCCGGGGATGCTGGTGCGGCCGGAGCCGTTGGATTCGGGGTTGCGGTTCGCGGGGTTGCGGGGGGCGGGCCTGCGAGGGGCGGAGCTGCCGGTGGTCGGGCTCGGCGCGGAGGCGGCTCGGTGCGTGGGGGTGGCCAAGTGCCGCGTCTCGGGGGGAGGTTCGCCGGGCCCGGGGTCGGACGTGATGTGTCCGTCGTTCCGGGTCACGGGGGAGGAGCGGCACTCCACGCGGGGGCGGGCGCGGCTGCTGCACGAGATGGCGCTCGGCGAGGTGGTCACGGACGGGATCCGGTCGGTCGAGGTGCGGGACGCGCTCGATCTGTGTCTGTCCTGCAAGGGGTGCCGGAGCGACTGCCCGGTGGGCGTCGACATGGCCGCGTACAAGGCGCGGTTCCTGGCCGGTCACTACGGGGGCGTACGGGCGTGGCGGCGGCCTCGGTCGCACTGGACGATGGGTGGTCTGCCGCGGCTGCTCGACCGGTTCGGGGCGGGTCTGAACCTGGCGATGGGGCTGCCGTTCGCGGCGCGGCTGGCCGGGGTGACGGGGGAGCGGGCGCTGCCGCGGGTCGCCGAGCGTTCGTTCGTGTCGCTGTTCGCGGAGCGGGCCTCGGGCCGGCCGCCGGTGCTGACGTTGTGGCCGGACACCTTCACCGATCATCTGGCGCCGGAGGTGGGGGTGGCGGCGCTGCGGGTGTTCGAGGCGGCGGGGCTGGGGGTGGCGTTGCCGCCGGGGCGGGTGTGCTGTGGGTTGACGTATGTGTCGACGGGGCGGTTGGGGGCGGCGCGGCGGGTGATGCGGCGGACGCTGGATGTGTTGGAGGGTTCCGGGGGCGGTCCTGTGGTGGTGCTTGAGCCGTCGTGCGCGGCGGCGCTGCGTTCGGACCTGCCGGAGCTGCTGCCGGACGACCCGCGAGCGGCGCGGCTCGCGGGGCGGGTGCGGTCGTTCGCGGAGGCGCTGGAGGAGCTGGCGCCGGAGTGGGTGCCGCCCCGGGTGGACCGGGAGGTGGTCGGGCAGACCCACTGCCACCAGCACGCGGTGGGTGGTGACGCGGCGGACCGGCGGTTGCGGGAACGGGTGGGGCTGCGGGGGGAGTTGGCGGGCGGGTGCTGCGGCCTCGCGGGCAACTTCGGCTTCGAGCCGGGGCACTACGAGGTGTCGGTGGCGTGCGCGGAGGAGCGGCTGCTGCCTGCGGTGCGGGCGGCGGGGCCGCAGGCGGTGGTGCTGGCGGACGGGTTCTCGTGCCGTACACAGCTGGGGCATCTGGCGGCGGAGCGGCATCCGGCGCGGCATGTGGTGGAGGTGCTGGCGGAGGCGTTGGATTTGGACGGGTAGGGGGGCGGTGCGGGTGCGGGTGCGGGTGCGTGATGCGTGGGGGGGGGGGGGGGGGGGGGGGGGGGGGGGGGGGGGGGGGGGGGGGGGGGGGGGGGGGGGGCGGGGGGGGGGGGGGGGGGGGGCGGGGGGGCGGGGCCGGGGGGGGGGTCCGGGACTGCATGATTTACGGCGCGGGGCCCGGTCCTGATGAGTTCGGGTCCTTGTTCCCGCGCCACAAATCACGCTTTACGTCCCGGACCCACCCCCCTGCACGACCCCCGCTCCCGCGCGATTCGCGGCGGGCGGGCCGGTGGGGCTCAGGCGTCCGGGAACAGTTCGGCGATGTCCGTCGCCACGGACGCGCGGGCCAGCCAGCCGGTCAGCTCGTCAGGGTCGTCGGAGTCCGAGATCCGCCGCGCGGTCTCCTCGGGCACGACCACCCCACGCGCGGCCAGCACCCGCAGCACGGCATCGGCGAGGCCCTCCGCCTTGCCCTTGAGGTACGTCTCCTCGACGAGTGTGCCCCGGCCGGGGAAGTAGCTGCCGACAGCCATGAGTTTCCTCCAGATGTCCCTGGCCGGGGTGTCGCCCAGGCCGATCTCCAAGAATTCCGAGTAGTACGAGGCGGATTCCCCGCCGGCCGTGCCCAGCGCTGTCGCCAGGGCTTCCAGTATGGCCGGGGCCTCCGGGTGGGTGCCATGCGTCACGGCGGAGAACGCCGCCATCGCGAGATTGCGCGCGGCCTCGGCGGGATCGGTGATGAGGGGGACGTTGCCGGGCCCGAGGACGAGGGGGTGGACGCTGATCGAGGTCCAGTCCCCGTAGCCGCTGCGGAACGGACCGGCGGCCCAGCGTGCCGTGGCCTGGTCCTGACAGACCACGAGGAGGAGCACCGGGAGCCGGTGCTTGGCGCCGAGGTAGCCCAGGTAGTACGTCCAGCTCGACGCCTTGTCCGGATCGCGGCGGCCCTGCGCCTCGATCGCGAGGAGGAAGCCGTCGCCGTCGGGTGGCTCGACACGGAGGACGCTGTCGACACGGCGCTCCAGCGGCTTGATCTCGGTGGTGTCGGGGGTGAGGACGTCGATCGCCGCCCGCGCGGGCAGCGGCACACCGAGGATCTGGAAGACGGGTGCCAGCAGTTCCGGGCGCTCCTGGAAGATCCGATGTGACGCTTCATGGGATGAAGTGACCATGCGGCGAAGCTAGGGCGCAGTTGCCGCTTGGGTGATGCCCTTGGCATATGCCCACCCGTACGGGTGATGCCCGCCCTCAGGCGAGCGCCGTCACCAGCAGCGTGAACGCGGCGACGATCACCGCGACCCGCCCGTAGTGGTAGCGGTCCCAGCGGTTCATCTGCTCCTTCCAGTCCGCGGGGCGGGTCTCGGGGGTCCAGGTCTTGCCGCGGTTGTTGATCGGGACGAGCAGCAGGACCGACATCAGCACGCTGACGATCAGCAGCGCGGCGGCGATGACGACGAGACCGGTGCCGGGGAGGTGCCATCCGGCGACCGCCCAGCCGGCGGCGAGGACGAGGGAGCCGATGTACCAGAACGGCATCAGGGCGCCGAGCAGCCGGCCGCCGTGGGCGCGGGCCATCTGGTCGCTGTCCTCGGGGAGCGCGCCGAAGATCCGGTTCATGACGAAGGCGACGGAGAACTCCACCCCCACCATCAAGCCGACGGTCACGGTGGTGACGACCTGAAGTGCGTTGAGCATGACGGCTCCTCCTGTTTTCTAGCGTTGCTAGCTGACGAAGCAACGCTAGTACTGCTGCCGCTCGGTTGTCTAGCGGTGCTAGCATCGAAAGATGTCGGTACAGGAACGCAAGGAGCGCGAGCGGGCCGGCCGTGAGCGGCTGATCGTCGCGACGGCCCGTGAACTCGCCGAGCTGCAGGGCTGGGACGCCGTCACCACCCGCCGCCTCGCCGAGCGCATCGAATACAGCCAGCCCGTCCTCTACAGCCACTTCCGCGGCAAGCGCGAGATCATCGGGGCCGTCGCCCTCGAAGGCGCCGCCGAGATGGCCGTGGCGCTGCGCGCCGCCACCGCCTCCGCCGCCGCGGACGGGGCCCGCGCGCGGGTCCTCGGACTCGCCCGCGCCTATCTCGACTTCGCCGAACGCAATCCCGCGGTCTACGACGCCATGTTCCGGCTCGACGGCGGCCTCGCCTTCGCGGCGGAAGACACCCCGGAGCCACTGAAGGACGCCTTCGCCGCGCTCCTCGAATGCCTCGGTGAGGTCGCCGGGGAAGGTGTTCACCCGGGGCTGTTCACCGAGGTGTTCTGGGCCGCGCTGCACGGCCTCGCGACCCTGACCCGGGAGGGCAGGCTGCCCGCGCCGGAGGCCGGGCTGCGGGTGGAGCTGGTGGTGGACCGGCTCGCCGTGCTCTGACGGGGCTGTGCTGCCGCCGGGCCGCCGGGCCGCCGGGCTGTCGGGCCGCCGGGCTGTCGGACTGCGGGGCTGTCGGACTGCGGTGTCGCGGCGTTGTGGCGGGCGGGCGCGGGCGCGCGCTCTCAGGACTCCCGTACGATCGCCCGCGCCACCTCCCCCAGCGCCCCCGTCGCCGGATGCCGCGCCCCCTCCCGCCACGCCAGCAGCACCGGCAGTGGCGGGGCGTCGCGGAGGGGGAGGTAGGTGACGCCCGGGTGGGGGTGGAGGGTGGCCGTGGAGGCGGAGGAGACGCCGATGCCGCGGCCCGCCGCGATCGCCGCCAGCCAGTCGTCGGTGTTGGCGACCGTCAGGGTGGTGCGGGGGCGGGTGGGGGAAGGCCAGAGGGCGAGGGTGGTCGTGCCCGAGACCGCGTTGAGGACCGCCGTGCGGTCGGCCAGGTCGGCGAGGGTGAGCGAGGCGCGTTCGGCGAGCGGGCTGTCGGCCGGGACCGCCGCCACGCGGGGCTCCGTGAGCAGCGGTTCCGTCGCGACCCCCGGCAGGTCCACGGGCCCGCGCAGCAGCGCCGCGTCGACCTCGCCGCGCAGCAGCCCGGCGGTCCGGTCGTCGATCCGCAGGAGTTCGAGCGGCGTCTCCGGGTGCTCCCGCTGCCAGCGGCGCAGGAGGGGAGTCGTGTACGGGCCGAAGGCCGACCAGGCGTGGCCGAGCCGGAGCGGGCGCGTGGCGAGCGGGGCCGGGTCGACCGCCGCGTCGAAGGCGGCGACGGCCGTGGTCGCCCGGTCGCGGAAGGTCCTGCCCTCCGGGGTCAGCGCGAGGTGGTGGGTGGTGCGGTCCACGAGCCGTACTCCGAGGTGTTTCTCCAGCGCGGCCAGGGTGCGGGACACCGCGGGCTGGGTGAGGTGGAGCCGGGCGGCGGCCCGGGTCAGGTTGCCCTCGTCGGCGATCGCGAGGAAACAGCGCAGATGACGCAGCTCGATCTGGGTGCGGCTCATGCGTGCGGAGCATAACCGCAGCCCAATCGGCATTTCCGGTGCCGCGCGGGGCCCCGTAGCGTGAAAAAGGGGGTTGGAACACCCCCCTCCGGTCCACTACCGTGGACCATGGGGTCCACTGGAGTGGACCTCGGGCCCGAGTACTGCAAGGAGCGCGCCGGTGGAAAGCCCGGTCAAGGACCTCACCACCGCCCCCGCGCGGACCGCCTCACCGGACGCTTCGGCCGCCGGGGCGGCGACCCGACCCGCGGCGGCGCCCGCGGGCAGCCCCGCGGCCGCTTCCGCGGCGAAGTCCGGCGCCGGGCACCGCCTCGGGCCCGTCGCCCTCGTCGTCGCCGGTGGCCTCTCCGTACAGTTCGGCTCCGCCGTCGCCGTCCTGCTCATGCCCCGCGCCGGCGCCCTCGGCGTCGTCACGCTGCGGCTCGTGCTCGCCGCCGCCGTGCTGCTGATCGTCTGCCGCCCCAAGGTGCGCGGCTACAGCCGCGCCGACTGGGGCACCGTGCTCGCCTTCGGCGCCGCGATGTCCGGCATGAACATTCTCTTCTACCTCTCCGTCGCCCGGATCCCCCTCGGCGCCGCCGTCACCCTTGAGGTCCTCGGCCCGCTCGCCCTCTCCGTGCTCGCCTCCCGCCGCCTGGTGAACCTGCTCTGGGCGGGCCTCGCCCTCGCCGGGGTCGTCCTGCTCAGCGGCGGCGGCTTCGACCGGCTCGACCCGGCCGGAGCCGGATTCGCGCTCGCCGCGGGCGCCATGTGGGCCACCTACATCGTCTTCAGCGCCCGCACCGGCCGTCGCTTCCCGCAGGCCGACGGGCTCGCGCTCGCCATGGCGGTCGGCGCGGTCATCAGCCTGCCGTTCGGCCTGGTGTCGGCGGGCGACAAGCTGTTCGTGCCGTCCACGATCGGTCTGGGCCTCGCCGTCGCGCTGATGTCCAGCGTCCTGCCGTACACCCTCGAACTCCTCGCCCTGCGCCGCCTGCCCGCCCCCACCTTCGCCATCCTGATGAGTCTGGAACCGGCCATCGCCGCCACCGCGGGCTTCCTCATCCTCCACCAGGCCCTCGGCGTCCTCGACGCGGTCGCCATCGCCCTCGTCATCGCGGCGAGCATGGGCGCGGTCCGCAGTCAGGTCGGCCGCCGTCAGGTCGGCCGCCGCAAGGCGGGCTAGGAAGCGGCCCGACGGGCCGGGTCCCGGCGGGGCGCCTGTCCGGGGCCTCAGGCCGCCATGAAGCGGGCCAGTTCATGTGCCGTGTCCCGAAGGGCGGTGGCCCACGCCTCGTCGGGGACGGCCGGGGCCGGTGGCACCTGGACGTCCCTGCGGACGCCGTCCTCGGCGGAGTCCGCCGTCGGCCAGTCCACCTCGACGCCCGCCCGCTCCGCCAGGACGAGGACCGTGGCGACGAAGCCCTCGGACAGCGCGTTCATGACGGCGTGCGTCGTCGTCCGGTGCCACGCGATCAGGGCGTCGACGAACTCCTTGAACGCGACCGGGTCGATCCGGCACTCGTCGTTCTCCATGGGGCCGATGCCGGACGGCAGCCCCAGTTCGGCCTGGTAGACGCCCAGTTGGGCGAGGAACAGCCGGGAGGCCCCGTTCGACGGGTTCCACAGGGTCCGGTCACCCATGTCGTAGTACTGGCTCAATGTGCCCTCTTCCCTGTCGGCCCCTGCCGACCCCTGCCGGGTTCCCGTCGGCCGTACGGCCCGGTCGTGCGGGCCCGGGCGTACGGCCCGGCGGCGTGAGCACGCGACGTTACGGCCGTCCGGCTCGCCACGGAAAGCGAGTTAATGCCGGGGTGAGTCCTTGACCCGTGGGCCGTGGGCCGTGGGCCGTCGGCTCACCAGGCGGGGCGGATCGGCCCCGGCGGGGCGAGGCGGGTCAGGTCGGCGACGAGTTCGCCGAAGCGCGCCTCGCCCAGGGCCTCCCGCCACGGCGCGACGGCGGCCCTGGCCGCCTGGTCGGCGGCGCGGGTGGCGGCCCAGCCGGTCTCCGTCAGCGCGAGGAGGCGGGCGCGGGCGTCGTGCGGGTGCGGATGCCGCTCCACATAGCCCTTGCGGACCAGTTCCTCGACCAGCTGGGCGGCGGCCTGCTTGGTCACGCCCAGGTGCCCGGCCAGGTCGGCCGTGGTGGCGCCGCCCGCCGAGATGCGGGCGAAGGCGAAGCCGTGCGCGGGGCGCAGGTCGTCGAATCCCTGCTGTGCCACCTGGGTGTGGATCTCCTGCACCAGCTGTCCGGAGAGGGCCAGCACGAGGGTGGAGAAAACCAGGGCATCGTCCATGGCCTTGACTATAACTCGTCAATCCGCTTGTCTATCTGGACAAGGAGCTTGTCTAGATCGAGAGATCGAGAGAAGTGAGAGAGAAGTGAGAGAGGGGTCGGCGCATGCCGTTCATCCGCAATGACGAGGCCGTCGTGCACGAGATCCACGGTGGCCGTTTCTTCTCCTACGTCCGCCCGGCCACCGGCAGCCGGGACCTCGCCGCCTGGCGCGTCGAGATCCCGGCCGGCATGGTCGGGCCGACCCACACGATCAGCGAGGAGGAGACCTTCTGTGTCCTCTCCGGCCGCCTCCGGCTCACCATCGACGGTGAGAGCGCCGAACTCGGCGTCGGAGACGCGGCCGTGGCCCCCGCGGGCTCCGCGCTCGGGGTCGCCAACACCACCGACCAGCCCGCCCGGATGTGGGTCGCCACCCGCGTCGGGCTGACGGCCGTACTGGCCGACGGCAGCACCGTCACGCCCCCCTGGGCCCAGTAGTAGGGGGGTGCGCGCGTCGGGCCCAGGGGTGGCAGCCACCCCTGGGCCCGACGCGTTCTCCGTCCCCGTCGGGCCGGGTCGGGCCCGCCCCCGCCCGTCCAGAATTCAAAGCAAGCACGCTTGATTGTTTCTCGCCCGGCTGCCATGCTCCTCACGCACGTCCGTGACCCGCCCGTCCCCGAGGGGAGCGCACCGTGTCCGACCCCGCCGGAGTGTTCAGCGACCTGCGTGCCGAGAGCCGTGAAGTCGACCGGCTCGTCGCCGAGTTGAGCGACGCGCGGTGGGCGACGCCCACGCCCGCCGCCGGTTGGACGGTCGCCCATCAGATCGCGCACCTCGCCTGGACCGACGCCGCCGCGCTGCTCGCCGCCACCGACCCCGAGGGCTTCGCCGTCGAGATCGAGAAGGCGCTCACCGCGCCGGACCGGTTCGTCGACGAAGGCGCCGAGGAAGGCGCGGCGCTCGCGCCGGGGGAGCTGCTGCGGCGGTGGCGGGAGGGGCGGGAGCGGTTGTACGAGGTGCTGCGGGCGGCTCCGGCCGGGACCCGGTTCCCCTGGTACGGGCCCGCCATGAGCGCCCCCTCGCTCGCCACCGCGCGGCTGATGGAGACCTGGGCGCACGGCCAGGACGTGGCCGACGCGCTCGGGGTCGTCCGGCCGCCGACCGCGCGGCTGCGGCACGTCGCCTGGATCGGGCTGCGGGCCCGCGACTACGCGTACTTCGTCCGCGGACTGACCCCGCCCGCCGAGCCGTTCCGGGTCGAACTCGTCGCGCCGGACGGCTCGCTCTGGGCGTACGGCCCCGAGGGCGCCGCCCAGACGGTCAGCGGGAGCGCGCTCGACTTCTGCCTCCTGGTGACCCAGCGGAGCCACCTCACCGACACAGCTCTCGTCGCCCACGGCGCCGACGCCGAGCACTGGCTGACCATCGCGCAGGCGTTCGCGGGCCCGGCGGGCCCCGGCCGCGCCCCGAAGGCGGCGGAGGGCGGGACGGCGGAGGGCGAGACGAAACCGGGGGAGACGACACCGGGGGAGGAGACGGCGTGATCCTGCGCATCGGCAATGCCTCCGGCTTCTACGGCGACCGGTTCTCCGCCATGCGCGAGATGCTGGCCGGCGGCCGGGACGGGGACCCGCCGCTCGACGTGCTCACCGGCGACTACCTCGCCGAGCTCACCATGCTCATCCTCGGCCGCGACCTCCTCAAGGACCCTTCCACCGGCTACGCCAAGACCTTCCTGCGGCAGATGGAGCAGGCCCTCGGCCTCGCCCACGAGCGCGGCACCCGGATCGTCGCCAACGCGGGCGGCCTCAACCCCGCCGGGCTCGCCGACGCGCTCCGTACGCTCGCCGACCGGCTCGGCGTCCCCGCCAGGATCGCGCACGTCGAGGGCGACCGGCTGCCCCCGACCGCCGCGGCGGCGGGCGGCGCGCTCGCCGCGAACGCCTACCTCGGCGGCGGCGGCATCGCCGCCTGCCTGGCCGCCGGGGCGGATGTCGTCGTCACCGGCCGGGTCACCGACGCCGCTCTCGTCACCGGGCCCGCGCAGTGGTTCTTCGGCTGGGAGCGGACCGACCCCGACTGGTACGACAAGCTCGCCGGCGCCGTCGTCACCGGCCACGTCCTGGAGTGCGGCACCCAGGCCACCGGCGGCAACTACGCCTTCTTCACCGAGCCCGGGCTCGGCGTGCGCCGCCCCGGCTTCCCGCTCGCCGAACTCGCCGCCGACGGCTCCGCCGTGATCACCAAGCACCCCGGTACGGGCGGCGCCGTCACCACCGGCACCGTCACCGCGCAGCTCCTGTACGAGACGGGCGGCGCCCGCTACGCCGGGCCCGATGTCACCGCCCGGCTCGACTCCGTACGGCTCGGCCAGGACGGGCCCGACCGGGTCCGGATCGCCGGGGTGCGGGGCGAGGCGCCGCCGCCCACGCTGAAGGTCGGCAGGGCCCGGCTCGGCGGCTTCCGCAACGAGGTCGTGTTCGTGCTCACCGGACTCGACATCGAGGCCAAGGCCCGGCTCGTCCAGGACCAGATCGAGGACGCGTTCGCCGACGCCAAGTCCCGCCCGTCCGACGTGCGTTGGGAGCTGGCCAGGACCGACCGGGCGGACGCGGACACCGAGGAGACCGCCAGCGCCCTGCTCCGGCTCGTCGTCCGCGACCCGGACCAGGACGCCGTCGGCCGCGCCCTCACCGGCGCCGCCATCGAACTCGCCCTCGCCAGCTACCCCGGCTTCCACGTCACCGCGCCACCCGGAAAGGGCGCCCCGTACGGGGTGTTCGAGACGGCGTACGTGCCGGCCGGCGAGGTGCCGCACATCGCGGTGCTGCCCGACGGGACCCGCGTCGACGTGCCCGTACCGGACGACTTCCGGGCCCTGGAACCCGTACCGGAACCGGAGTTGCCGCAGCCCCTGCCGCCCGGCGCCGTCCGGCGGGCGCCGCTCGGGCGGATCGCGGGCGCGCGCAGCGGCGACAAGGGCGGGGACGCCAATGTCGGGGTGTGGGTGCGGACCGAGGCGGAGTGGCGCTGGCTCGCGCACACCCTGACCGTCGACAAGGTCCGCGAACTCCTCCCGGAAGTGAGGGAGTTGGAGATCGTGCGGCATGTGCTGCCCGGGCTTCGAGCCCTGAACTTCACGATCACCGGGATCCTCGGCGAGGGAGTCGCCTCGCAGGCCCGTTTCGACCCCCAGGCCAAGGCACTTGGCGAATGGCTGCGCTCGCGGCTGCTCGACGTACCGGAGGAACTCCTGTGACCGCCGCCGCCGACCCGCAAGCCGCCGACCCGGAAGCCACCGTGACCGTCGTACCGGAGGAACTGCTGTGACCGTCCTCGCCTCCGCCCTCGACACCGGCGGACCCGACCACGCGGCCCACCGCGCCGCCATGCTGGACAAGCTCACCGCGCTCGACGCCGAGCACGCCAAGGCCCTCGCGGGCGGCGGCGAGAAGTACCTCGCCCGGCACCGTAAGCGCGGCAAGCTGCTCGCCCGGGAGCGGATCGAGCTGCTCGTCGACCAGGACTCGCCGTTCCTGGAGCTGTCGCCGCTGGCGGCCTGGGGCAGCGACTATCCGGTCGGCGCGTCGATCGTCACCGGGATCGGGGTGGTCGAGGGCGTCGAGTGCCTGATCACCGCCAACGACCCGACCGTGCGCGGCGGCGCGTCGAACCCGTGGACGCTGCGCAAGGCGCTGCGCGCCAACGAGATCGCGTTCGCCAACCGGCTGCCGGTGATCTCGCTGGTCGAGTCCGGCGGTGCCGATCTGCCCTCGCAGAAGGAGATCTTCATCCCGGGCGGTGCGCTGTTCCGCGACCTGACGCGGCTCTCGGCGGCCGGGATCCCGACGATCGCGGTGGTGTTCGGCAACTCGACGGCGGGCGGCGCGTACGTGCCCGGCATGTCCGACCACACGGTGATGATCAAGGAGCGGTCGAAGGTCTTCCTGGGCGGCCCGCCGCTGGTGAAGATGGCGACCGGCGAGGAGAGTGACGACGAGTCGCTGGGCGGTGCCGAGATGCACGCCCGTACCTCGGGGCTCGCCGACCACTACGCGGTGGACGAGGCCGACGCGCTGCGCCAGGCCCGGCGGATCGTCGCCCGGCTCAACCACCGCAAGGCGCACGCCGATCCGTCACCGGACGCCGCCGTCGAGCCGCCGAAGTATCCGGCGGAGGAACTGCTCGGGATCGTGCCGGGCGACCTGAAGACCCCGTTCGACCCGCGTGAGGTGATCGCGCGGCTCGTCGACGGATCCGACTTCGACGAGTTCAAACCGCTGTACGGGCCGAGCCTGGTGACGGGGTGGGCGCGGCTGCACGGCTATCCGGTCGGCATCCTCGCCAACGCGCAGGGCGTGCTGTTCTCGGCCGAGTCGCAGAAGGCGGCGCAGTTCATCCAGCTCGCCAACCAGCGGGACATCCCGCTCCTGTTCCTGCACAACACCACCGGCTACATGGTCGGCAAGGAGTACGAGCAGGGCGGCATCATCAAGCACGGCGCGATGATGATCAACGCGGTGTCGAACTCCCGGGTGCCGCACCTGTCGGTGCTGATGGGCGCGTCGTACGGGGCCGGGCACTACGGCATGTGCGGCCGGGCGTACGACCCGCGCTTCCTCTTCGCCTGGCCGAGCGCCAAGTCGGCCGTCATGGGCCCGCAGCAGCTCGCCGGGGTGCTCTCGATCGTCGCGCGGGCGAGCGCGGCGGCGAAGGGGCAGCCGTACGACGACGAGGCGGACGCGGGGCTGCGCGCGATGGTGGAGGCGCAGATCGAGAGCGAGTCGCTGCCGATGTTCCTGTCCGGGCGGCTCTACGACGACGGGGTGATCGACCCGCGGGACACCCGTACGGTCCTGGGGCTGTGCCTGTCGGCGATCCACACGGCACCGGTCGAGGGCGCGCGCGGCGGCTTCGGCGTCTTCCGCATGTGACCTGCGCACTCGACCTGCGCACTCGACCTGCGCACTCGACCTGCGCACACGACCTGCGCATACGACCTGCGCAGGTGCCCCCCCCGCTCATGACTTCCGCTGGTGACTTCGAAAGGTGAGGGCTGTTCGCGTGATCACTTCTGTCCTCGTGGCGAACCGGGGCGAGATCGCCTGCCGGGTCTTCCGTACCTGCCGCGACCTGGGCATCGCCACGGTCGCCGTGTTCTCGGACGCGGACGCCGACGCGTTGCACGTACGGGAGGCGGACGCGGCGGTACGGCTGCCGGGGGCGACGCCCGCGGAGACGTATCTGCGCGGCGATCTGGTGGTGGCGGCCGCGCTCGCGGCGGGCGCCGACGCCGTCCACCCGGGCTACGGCTTCCTGTCCGAGAACGCGGCCTTCGCCCGGGCGGTGACCGAGGCGGGCCTGGTGTGGATCGGGCCGCCGCCGGCCGCGATCGAGGCGATGGCGTCGAAGACGCGCGCCAAGGAACTCCTGGGCGTGGCACCGCTGTCGGCCGCCGAGGTGACCGAGGCTGATCTGCCCGTCCTGGTGAAGGCGGCGGCGGGCGGCGGTGGGCGCGGCATGCGGATCGTCCGCGAACTGCAAGCCCTTGAGGGCGAGTTGGCGGCGGCGTCGGCGGAGGCGCTGAGCGCGTTCGGGGACGGCGAGGTGTTCGTCGAGCCGTACGTGGAGAACGGGCGGCACGTCGAGGTGCAGGTCCTCGCGGACGCGCACGGCGCGGTGTGGACGCTCGGCACCCGGGACTGCTCGCTCCAGCGCCGCCACCAGAAGGTCATCGAGGAGGCCCCGGCGCCCGGTCTGCCGCCCGGCCTCGCCGAGTCGTTGTACGAGCGGTCCGCGGCGGCGGCGAAGGCCGTCGGGTACGTCGGCGCGGGCACGGTCGAGTTCCTGGTGGCGGACGGCCGCGCGCACTTCCTGGAGATGAACACCCGGCTCCAGGTCGAGCACCCGGTGACCGAGGAGGTGTACGGGATCGACCTGGTCGCGCTCCAACTCGCCGTCGCCGAGGGCCGCCCGCTGCCCGCCGTCGGACCGCCGGAGCCGCGCGGGCACGCCGTCGAGGCCCGGCTGTACGCCGAGGACCCGGCGGGCGGCTGGACGCCGCAGACCGGGCCGCTGCGGGTGGTCGAGTTCCCGGCCGGGCCCGGAGTGCGGGTCGACAGCGGGTACGCGTCGGGCGACGCCGTCGGCGTCCACTACGACGCCATGCTCGCGAAGGTCGTCGCCCACGCGCCGACCCGGGCCGAGGCGGTCCGCAAGCTCGCCCGGGTCCTGGAGCGGACCCGGCTGCACGGTCCCGCCATCAACCGGGACCTGCTGGTCGGGTCGTTGCGCCACCCGGACTTCACGGATCCGACGCGGCTCGGCACCGGCTTCTACGACGTCCATCTGGACGCGCTGACGTCCGCCGCCTCGGGGCCCTCAGGATCCGCCCAATCCGCCCAATCCGCCCAATCCGCCGAATCCGCCGGGCTCGCGGCGGTGGCGGCGGCGCTCGCCGAGGCGGCGGCCAACCGGGGCCGGTTCGGCGGCGGTTGGCGCAACCTGCGGTCGCAGGACGAGTCGCGGACGTACGGCATCGGCTCCGCCACCCACGAGGTCCGCTACCGGCCGACCCGGGAGGGCGGGTACGAGGTCACCGCACCGGCCGGGATCGCTCCGGTCACCGTCGTCGCCGCCGCGCCCGACCGGGTCCGGCTCGAAGTCGCCGGAGTCGTACGGGACTTCGACGTCACCCGCTACCCGGACGGGGTCGTCCACGTCGACCCGCACAGGCTGACCGCCCGCCCCCGCTTCACCGACCCGGCCGAACAGCGCGCCCCCGGCTCGCTGTTGGCGCCGATGCCGGGCACCGTGGTGCGGGTCGCCGAGGGGCTGGCGGACGGGGCCCGGGTCGAGGCCGGACAGCCGTTGCTCTGGCTGGAGGCCATGAAGATGGAGCACCGGGTCGTCGCACCCGCCGCCGGCACGCTCACCGCGCTCCACGCCGTCGTCGGCCGCCAGGTCGAGGTCGGTGCCCTGCTCGCCGTGGTCCAGCCGGACGACACCTCGTCCTCAGCCGACTCCTCGTCCTAGGCCGAGAGCTCCTCGCCCGTCATCCGACATCTCGTCCTGAACCGGTACCTCGTCCTCAGCCGACCGTACGACCGCAGCCCAGGAGGCAGATCCCGCATGAGCACCCTCATCGAATCGGCGGAACACACCGCGCTCCGGGCCGCCGTCGCCGCCCTCGGCCACCGCCACGGCCCCGGCTTCGACCGGGCCGCCCTGTGGGCGGAGGCCGGGAAGCTCGGCTACCTGGGCGTGAACCTGCCCGAGGAGTACGGCGGCGGGGGCGGCGGCCTCACCGAGCTGTCCATTGTCCTGGAGGAGGCGGGCGCGGCGGGCGCGCCGCTCCTGATGATGGTGGTGTCCCCGGCGATCTGCGGCACGGTCATCGCCCGCTTCGGTACCGAGGAGCAGAAGCGCGCCTGGCTGCCGGGCCTCGCGGACGGCAGCCGCACGATGGCGTTCGGCATCACGGAGCCGGACGCGGGCTCCAACTCCCACCGGATCACCACCACGGCCACCCGTACCGAGGACGGCTGGGTCCTCAACGGCCGGAAGGTCTTCGTCTCGGGCGTCGACATCGCGGACGCCACCCTGATCGTCGGCCGCACCTCCGACGCCCGCACGGGCAACCTGAAGGCGTGCCTCTTCATCGTCCCGCGCGACACCCCGGGCTTCGGCCGCCACCAGATCGACATGGAACTCGCCGCGAACGAGAAGCAGTTCGAGCTGACTCTCGACGACGTCCACCTGCCCGCCGACGCCCTCGTCGGCGACGAGGACGCGGGCCTCCTCCAGCTCTTCGCGGGTCTCAACCCGGAACGGGTGATGACCGCCGCCTTCGCGATCGGCATGGGCCGCTTCGCCCTCGCCCAGGCCGTCCAGTACGCGAAGGACCGCCAGGTCTGGAAGACCCCGATCGGCGCCCACCAGGCCATCGCCCACCCCCTCGCCCAGTCCCACATCGAACTCGAACTGGCCCGCCTGATGATGCGCAAGGCCGCCGCCCTGTACGACGCGGGCGACGACGCGGGCGCGGGCGAGGCCGCGAACATGGCCAAGTACGCCGCCGCCGAAGCCTGCGTGAAGGCCGTCGACCAATCCGTCCACACCCTCGGCGGCAACGGCCTGACCCGCGAATTCGGCCTGGCCCGCCTGATCACGGCGGCCCGGGTGGCGAGGATCGCCCCGGTGAGCCGGGAGATGATCCTGAACTTCGTGTCGCACCAGACGCTGGGGCTGCCGAAGTCGTACTGAGCGGGCCCCGCTCCCCGGGGGGGGTATCGGGGGAGCGGTCAATGCGGGATGGCTCGGATGATCTCCAGGGCTCCGTCCCTGATCAGGGTGGCCGCCACGGACGTGCCGAGGGCCTGGGCGTGGCGGCCCCATTCGTGCGCGTCCACGACGTCCTTCCCGTCGAGGGAGAACACGCGGGCCCGCAGGCTGATCCGGCCGTCGGGCTCGGTCCGGGCGAAGGCGGCGATCGGGGAGTTGCAATGCCCCTGGAGGCAGTGCAGCAGGGTGCGTTCGGCCTCGGTCTCGCGGTGGGTGTCGGGATGGCCGAGCGGGGCGAGGACGTCCCGTACGGCGGCGTCGTCCTCCCGGCATTGGAGGACGAGCGTTCCCGATCCGACGGCGGGCATCATCGTCTCCAGCGAAAGCACCTCGGTGATGCGTCCCGCCTCGCCGATGCGCTCCAGCCCTGACACGGCGAGCAGCAGGGCGTCGTACTCCCCGGCGTCCAGCTTCGCCAGTCGGGTGTTGGCGTTGCCCCGGATCGGCCTGGTCGCCAGGTGGGGGTGGGTGCGGGCGAGCTGTGCGACGCGTCGGACGGACGAGGTTCCGACGACGGCGTTCGGGGGAAGCCGGTCGAGTGTCCGCCCGCCCGGCTCCACCAGGGCGTCGTGCAGGCTGTCGCGCCGAAGGTAGGCGGCGAACACCGTCCCCCGTGCGACCGGCACGTCGCCGGGCACGTCCTTCACGCAGTGCACGGCGACGTCGATGTCCCCGGCCAGCAGCGCCTGGTCCAGCTCCCGGGTGAACGCCCCCTTGCCGCCGAGCTGCGACAACGCCCCGGACCAGCGGTCTCCCGACGTGGTGAAGTCGACGACCTCGCTTCTCACGTCCGGTCGTGCCGCGCTCAGTTCCGTGCGCAGACGGGCGACTTGGGCGAGCGCCATCGGTGAGGAGCGGGTGCCGATCCGGATGAAGTCCTGTGCCATGGGGCCACGGTAGTCCTAGCCGGGGTACGGCTCGTCGCCGAGACGCGCCGCGACGGCGAGGCCGGAGGCCCAGTCCATCAAGGTCCAACGCATTCTCGTGTGCCGGGGCATCTCGCGGAGGAACCGGTCCACGCGCGCTTGGTGGTCATCGGGCCAGGTCGGCTGTGGGTTGAGGTCGTCCCCGACGTAGAGAGCGCCCGGCCGTAGGAGCCGCACCAGGCGGTCGAGGCCGGTGAACTTCCCTGGGCGGCAGTCCACGAAAGCAAGGTCGAATCTCGGTCCCTCGTACGTGCGGAGCCAGCGTTCGGCGTCATCGTGAACGAACGCGACCCGAGGGTCGTCGCCGATGTGCCGACGCGCCACCGCCTGGCGTCCGGAGTCGGCCTCGACCGTGACGAGCCGGGCGTCGGCGTCCATGCCATCGAGCAGCCAGGCCGTCCCGGCCCCGATCCCCGTGCCGAGTTCCACGATGAGACCGCCCCGCTTGGCGGCGGCGAGGGTCGACAGGAGGGCGCCGGTGCGGTGCTCGCAGGACATGGCGAAGCCGATCCGTGCGGCTTCGGCGAGGATGCCGACGAGTGGGCGGGGCAGGCGGCCGGGGGTGTCATCCAAGGGGTGCACGTTCGTCTCCCAGGTGGCGCGCGACGTCCTCTGCCGCGAAGGTCAGGACGAGGTCCGCTCCGGCCCGCTTGAGCGACCCGAGGTATTCGGCGGCCCCGCGCGGTCCCAGCGCCCTGAGCACGGCGTACTCACCGCTCGTCGAATAGGCGATGATCGGCCGGTCCGTCGCGGGACGCAGGGCCGTGAGCACGTCCACGGCGGTCAGGGCCGGCTGGAGGCAGAGGCTGTCCGCGCCCTCCGTCTCCCACAGCCGCGCTTGCGCGAGGGCCTGCCGCGGAGCTTGATGTGCTGCGAGCTGGAGGCTGCGGCGGTGCCCACGTGCCGGGTTCGTCGCCATCAGACTCTTGAACGGCCCGTACAACTCCGTGTGGAGCGCGATGTTCGGACAGACACCGACGGCGACATGTCCGCTGTCCGTCAGGGCCGATCTGACGGCGTGGACCGATCCGTCGAGCATGGCGGTGGGGCTGACCGCGTCGGCTCCCGCCTCGGCGTGCAGGACGGCCATCCGCGCCATCAGTGCGTAGGAGGCGGCCAGATCGGGGCTGCCGTCCCGGTCGACGATCACGCACTCGCCGTGGGAGGTCCAGGCGCACCCGCACACCTCGGTGGTGACGACCATGTCGGGTACGGCGGATCTGATCGAGCGGATGGCCCGCACCATCAGGTTCCGTTCGCTCAGTGCTTCACGGGCGGTCGGAGACCTGTCCTCCCCGTACGCGAACAGCTTCAGGCCGCGCAGTCCGAGCGTGCGCCACCTGCTCACGGTGGCAGGGACGTCGAACAGGGCGACGGCTCCGGGAAGCCCGTGGTCCGGCGTCGTCGGCAGGACCAGAAGCGGTGCCGTGAGATCGCGTACGTCGAGCAGTGGGCGTTCGTAGAGCTCGCGTACGGAGGCCCGGGCGCGGCCCGGATGCACGCCGCCGGGTCCCGGCAGGTGGGGTACGGGCATGGCCGCTACCACGAGATCACCGCCCAGACGACCTTGCCCATCGGGCGGTCGTCCACGCCCCAGCTCCGGGCAAGGGCTTCGACGACGAACAGGCCCCGGCCACGGGCACGTTCATCGGAATCCGGTCGGCGCCGGGGGCGGCGGCGGGTCGGGTCGTGCACCTCGACGCGGACGTGACGCGGGCCGGTGGACACCGTGACGAGGATCGAGTCGCCCGGCTCGGTCCCGTACCGGACGGCATTGGTGACCAGCTCCGAGGTGACGAGCTGGAGGTCGCTCACCCGGTCGAGAGCGAACGGGGGGTCCGCGAGATTGACGACTTCGCGGACGTACTCCCGTGCAGCCCTTGCGGTTTCGGGGGAGCTGCCGAACGTCCGCTGTGCGGGCGGGGCGGCGGGAGCCGGGTGGAGAGGCGTTCCTAAGCGTTGAGGAAGCATGGCAGCCATGCGAATCCCTTCGGACGCAGGTGCTGGTCCGCGCGAGTGGTCGCGACGCCAGCGAGAGCGCTGACGCGCTTCGTGGATTCAGAGTGCTCGCCCAACTACTCTTCGTGCAAGCAGATTCACTCGATCGTAGAAATTTGCACGCATGGAGGTGGCTGGTCTCCCGTGGCGATGAGGCAGATGACATGCGTCGACACCGCACGGCAGACTGGCCGCGCGACAGGCGAGCAGGGAGGGGACAGTGTGAGTGCGCCTACCGTGCGCCGGCGCAGGCTCGGCGCCACACTTCGTGCGCTGCGCGGAAGTCGGACCTTGGAGGAGGTGGCCGGAGCGTCCTCCGGTGTCTTCACCGTGTCCCGGATCAGCCGGTTCGAGAACGCCAAGAACGCACCCAAGGCGAAGGACGTCGACGCTCTCCTCGACGTTCTCTCCTCACTGGGCGCCGAGGTGAGCGATGAGCTGCGCAAGGCGTTGCTCACGCTGACCCGCGAGGGCGGGCAGCGCGGCTGGTGGCAGTCGTATCGCGGGGTGCTCACGCCGGTGTACGAGGATCTGATCAGCCTGGAGGCTGACGCGAGTTCGTTCTCCACGTGGCAACTCGGAGCCATTCCAGGGTTGCTGCACACCGCTGAATACGCGCGGGAGATCATCCGTGCGACCGCCATGTCGGACGCGGTCGAGGCAAGAATCGACGCTCTCGTCGAGGTCCGGCTCGCGCGGCAGTCGATCCTCACGCGGGAACAACCCCTCACGCTGTGGGCCATCCTGGCCGAGGGCGCCCTGCGCACGCGGACGGCGGACCCTGCCGTCATGTACGAACAACTCGGCCGACTGCTGTCGATGGGCGCGCGGCCGAACGTGAACGTCCAGGTGCTGAGATCCGACGCGCCGCCCCACGTCGGCCAGTTGAGCAGCTTCTCGATCCTCGGCTTCGGCGATCACCCCGATCTCGACGTCGTGCACACCGAGGCGCTGACCGCCGCCCTGTACGTCGAGGAGCGCGAGCACGTCTCCATGTACCGGGACGCGATGCAGCGGCTCACCTCCGCCGCTGAATCCGTCGAGCACTCGGCGGAACTGATCACAGAGATAAGGAACTCCCTATGAACCACATCGGTGACGCCTCCGCCCTGCCCGTGACCTGGTGGAAGTCGTCGTTCTCCGACACCGGGGCGCAGTGCGTCGAGTGCGGTGTCGTCGACGCGACCGGCCGGGTCGTCGCGGTGCGCGACAGCAAGGTGCCGACCGGCCCGGCGCTGCTGCTGAGCTTCGGCGCCCTCGGCGCGCTCGTCGGAGCGGTGCGCGACGGCCGCCTGTAGAAGTCGTCGGAAGTGAACCGTGCGGCCCGTCCCCTCCACGGGGGCGGGCCGTCGGCCTGTCTCCGAAGCCGCCTTTGGGCGGAGAATCATGCAGGCGTGCTTGATTGTTTCTCCGGCTGCTGAAAAAGTCTCCCCACTCCGTACGTCACCCATCCAGCAGGGGGCACGCGCGCATGGTCTTTCACAGCGAGTACGCGGATGTTCCGGTCGTCTCCCAGCCCATTCACGACGTCGTGCTCGGGCGGGCCGCCGAGTTCGGGGAGTTGCCCGCGCTGATCGACGGTACCGGCGGGGAGGGGGCGCTGACGCTCACGTACGGGCAACTGGACGCGTTCCACCGGGCGGTGGCCGCCGGGCTTGCCGGGGCCGGGGTCGGGAAGGGGGACGTGGTCGCGCTGCACAGTCCCAACACCGTGCTGTTTCCCGTGGCGTTCTACGCGGCGACGCGGGCCGGGGCGGCGGTGACCACCGTGCATCCGCTGGCTACGGCCGAGGAGTTCGCGAAGCAGTTGCGGGACTCGGCGGCGAGCTGGATCGTCACCGTTTCGCCGCTGCTCGCGGTCGCCCGGGCGGCGGCCGAACTCGCCGGGGGCGTACGGGAGATCTTCGTCTGTGACGCGGCGCCCGAGGGGTCCGGGGTGCGGTCGTTGCGGGGGTTTCTGGGGTTGGCGGTCGACCAGGCGCCGGAGGTGGAGATCGATCCGGACACGGACGTCGCCGCCCTGCCGTACTCCTCCGGCACCACCGGGGTTCCCAAGGGCGTGATGCTCACCCACACCTCCATCGCCACCAACCTCACCCAGCTTGAGCCTCTGATGCCGATGGGCCCCGGCGACCGGATCCTGGCCGTCCTGCCCTTCTTTCACGTGTACGGGCTCACGGCGCTGATGAACGCCCCGCTGCGGCACGGCGCCGCCGTCGTCGTGCTGCCGCGCTTCGAGCTCGACGGCTTCCTCGCCGCCATCGAGAAGCACCGCATCAACGCCCTCTACGTCGCCCCGCCGATCGTCCTCGCGCTCGCCAAGCACCCCGCCGTCGCCGACTACGACCTGTCCTCGCTGCGGTACATCGTCTGCTCCGCCGCCCCGCTCGACTCCGCGCTCGCCGCCGCCTGTTCGGCCCGGCTCGGACTGCCCCCGGTGCTCCAGGCGTACGGCATGACCGAGCTGTCCCCCGCCACCCACCTCGTCCCGCTCGACGCCGAGAACCCGCCGCCCGGCACCGTCGGCAAGCTGCTGCCCGGCACCGAGATGCGGCTCCTTCCCCTGGACGGCCAAGAAGGCGGCTCCGAGGGGGAGATCGTCATCCGGGGGCCGCAGGTCATGAAGGGCTACCTCGGGCGGCCCGAGGCCACCGCCGCCATGATCGACGCCGACGGCTGGCTGCACACCGGCGACATCGGCCGCGTCGACGCCGACGGCTGGCTGTACGTCGTCGACCGCGTCAAGGAACTCATCAAGTACAAGGGCTTCCAAGTCCCGCCCGCCGAACTGGAAGCCCTCCTCCTCACCCACGAAGGCATCGCCGACGCCGCCGTCATCGGCGTCGTCGACGGCGACGGCAACGAGGTCCCCAAGGCGTTCGTCGTACGGCAGCCCGCCGCGCCCGGGCTCAGCGGGAGCGACATCATGGCGTACGTCGCCGAGCGGGTCGCCCCGTACAAGAAGATCCGGCAGGTGGAGTTCGTCGACACCGTGCCCCGAGCGGCGTCGGGCAAGATCCTGCGCCGGGAACTGAGGAACCGCACATGAGCCTGGTGACCGTCGCCACCGACCGGGGGATCAGCACCCTCACCCTCGACTCCCCCGCCACCCGCAACGCGCTCTCCGCCCCGCTGCTCGCCGCGCTCGTCGACGCGCTCGCCGCCTGCGGCAAGGACCCGGCCGTCCGCGCCGTCGTGCTCACCCATACCGGCAGCACCTTCAGCGCCGGCGCCGACCTCAAGGCGCCGCCCGGCCCGTACGCCTTCGTCGACCTCCTCCGGCAGATCGTCGAACTGCCCAAACCCGTCGTCGGCGTCGTCGACGGCCACGCCCGCGCGGGCGGCCTCGGGCTCCTCGGCGCCTGCGACATCGTGCTCGCCTCCGACGACTCCGACTTCGCGCTCACCGAGGTCCGCATCGGCGTCGCCCCCGCCGTCATCTCGCTGACCCTGCTGCCCCGCCTCGAACCGCGCGCCGCCGCCCGCCACTACCTCACCGGCGAGCGGTTCGGCACCGAACAGGCCCGCGCGATGGGCCTCGTCACGGCCTCCCTCGACGAGCGCGAAGCCGTCCTCGACGGGCTGCGGCAGGGCTCCCCGCAGGGCCTGCGGGCGGCAAAGCGGCTGGTCACGGCTAGGCTCCTGGAGACCTTCGAACGCGACGCGGAAGAGCTGGTCCAGCTGGCCGCGTCGCTGTTCGCCTCCGCCGAGGCGCGTGAAGGGATGACGGCCTTCCTCGAACGACGGGACCCCACGTGGCGCCTGTGACCGGCAACGGCACCCAGCCCCCGCCCAGCCCCGCGACCTCGCCCAGCCCCGCGACCTCGCCCAGCCCCGCGACCTCGCCCGCGCCCGGGTCCCGGACCGCCGGGCCCAAGCAGGACCGCAGCCGGGCCACCCGGCAGCGGCTCCTGGAGGCCGCCGTGGCCTGCCTCGCCGAGCGCGGCTGGGCGGGCTCCACCGTCGCCGTCGTCGCCGAGCGCGCCGGGGTGTCCCGGGGCGCCGCCCAGCACCACTTCCCGACCCGCGAGGACCTGTTCACCGCCGCCGTCGAGTACGTCGCCGAGGAACGCTCCCAGGCGCTGCGCGAGCTGCCCACCACCGACCGGCCGACCGTCGTCGCGGGCCTCGTCGACCTCTACACCGGGCCGCTGTTCCGGGCCGCGCTGCACCTGTGGGTCGCCGCCTCCGACGAGGAGCAGCTGCGGCCGCGGGTCACCGAGCTGGAGGCGCGGGTGGGGCGTGAGGCGCATCGGATCGCCGTCGAGCTGCTCGGCGCGGACGAGTCCCGGCCGGGCGTCCGCGAATCCGTACAGGGGCTTCTGGACATGGCCCGGGGCCTCGGCCTCGCGACCCTGCTCACCGATGACCGGGCGCGGCGGGAACGGGTCGTGGCGCAGTGGTCCCGCCTCCTGGACGAGGCGCTGGGCGGCTGACCGACGGCGGGGAGGGGGTCGGGGTCGGAGTGGGGGGGGGGGGGGGGGGGGGGGGGGGGGGGGGGGGGGGGGGGGCGGGCGGCGGGGGCGGCCGCCCCGGGCGCCCCCCCCCCCCCCCCCC
>NZ_JBIVFL010000001.1:317918-531982 GCF_044748125.1 Streptomyces sp. NPDC090025
GGTGGGGGTGTCCGGACGTAAAGGCGAGGGAGCTCGTGCGCAGCACGGCGGACTCGACAGTCCGGACACCCCCACCCCCACGGAGGCCCCGGCCCCCGCACCAGGTCACGGCCGGGTCAGGAACGCGAGCCGCACCCGGCACCGGCCCGCACCCGGCAACGCGGCCCGCGCCCACCGCGTGACCCGCACCACATCGCTCCCGCCCACCCCGCAGTACGCTGGTCGCATGCTTTCGCTCGTACGTCGCCGCCACGTGGACCTGCTCCGCGTCGCCAGCGCGGGCTGTCGCGGTCGTCACTGACCCCGCCGACAACCCACCCCACCGCCCCCTCACGGTCAGCATGATCGGGGGGCGCCGTACACCCCTCGCGGACGCACATCATGAGCACTTCGTCGTACCCGTCGACCCCGTCGACCCCCTCGTACCCCTCCCAGCTCCCCATCGTCGACCTCTCCGCCGCCGACCGCGGCCCCCAGGCCCGCCGTCTGCTGCACGCGCAGCTCCACTCCGCCGCCCATGACGTGGGCTTCTTCCAGCTGGTGGGGCACGGGGTGACGGAGGCCGAGACGACGGCCCTCACCGACGCCATGCACGCCTTCTTCGCGCTGCCCGAGGCGCAGCGGCTCGCGCTCGACACCACCGGGTCGCCGCACTTCCGTGGCTACACCCGGGTCGGTGACGAGCGGACCGGCGGGGCGCGGGACTGGCGGGATCAGCTGGACATCGGGGCCGAGCGGCCGGCGCACGTGCCCGCGCCGTGGGAGCCGCCGTACTGGTGGCTGCAGGGGCCGAACCAGTGGCCCCAGGCGCTGCCGGAGCTGCGGCTGGCCGCGCTGACCTGGGTGGAGCGGCTGAGCGGGGTCGCCGAGCGGCTGCTGCGGGAGCTGCTGGCGTCGATCGGGGCGGACCCGGGGTTCTACGCCGATGTCTTCGGGGCCCACGCCCACCCGCATCTGAAGCTGGTGCGCTACCCGGGGAGCAGCGGTGACGCGGGCGACGCGCAGGGCGTGGGCGCGCACAAGGACTACGGGTTCCTGACGCTGCTGCTCCAGGACCAGGTGGGTGGGCTCCAGGTGGAGCGGGAGGACGGGCGGTTCCATGACGTGCCGCCGTTGCCGGGCGCGTTCGTGGTGAACCTCGGCGAGCTGCTCGAGGTGGCGACGAACGGTTATCTCGTCGCCACCAACCACCGTGTGGTGTCACCGCCCGGGGCGACCGAGCGGTACTCGGTGCCGTTCTTCTACAACCCGCGGCTCGACGCCCGGATCGCCCCGCTGGAGTTCCCGTACGCGTCGGCCGCGCCCGGGGTGTCGGCCGACCCGGCGAACCCGCTGTTCGCCGAGTACGGCTTCAACGAGCTGAAGGGCAAGCTGCGGGCCCATCCGCTCGCGGCGGCCCGCCATCACGCGGACCTGCTGCTTGCGAAGGGTCAGCCGGCGATGTCGGCGTAGCCCTCGATCTGGCGCGGGTCGCGCTGGCCGGGGCCGGTGTAGCGGGCGGACGGGCGGACGAGGCGGCCGGTGCGCTTCTGCTCCAGGATGTGCGCCGACCAGCCCGCCGTGCGGGCGCAGGTGAACATCGAGGTGAACATGTGCGCGGGGACCTCGGCGAAGTCGAGGACGATCGCGGCCCAGAACTCGACGTTGGTGGCGAGGACCCGGTCGGGGCGGCGGTTGTGGAGCTCTTCGAGGGCGGCCTTCTCCAGGGCCTCGGCGACCTCGAAGCGGGGCGCGGCGAGTTCCTTGGCGGTACGGCGCAGGACGCGGGCGCGCGGGTCCTCGGCGCGGTAGACGCGGTGGCCGAAGCCCATCAGCCGCTCGCCGTTGTCGAGGGCCTGCTTGACGTACGCGGTGGCGTCGCCGGTGCGCTCGATCTCCTCGATCATGCCGAGGACGCGGGACGGGGCGCCGCCGTGCAGCGGGCCCGACATGGCGCCGACGGCGCCGGAGAGGGCGGCGGCCACGTCGGCGCCGGTGGAGGCGATGACGCGGGCGGTGAAGGTGGAGGCGTTCATGCCGTGCTCGGCGGCCGAGGTCCAGTAGGCGTCGACGGCCTTGACGTGCTTGGGGTCGGGCTCGCCGCGCCAGCGGATCATGAAGCGCTCGACGACGGACTGCGCCTTGTCGATCTCGCTCTGCGGCACCATCGGCAGGCCCTGGCCGCGCGCGGACTGGGCGACGTACGAGAGGGCCATGACGGCGGCGCGGGCGAGGTCGTCGCGGGCTTCCTCGGCGGAGATGTCGAGGAGCGGTTTGAGGCCCCAGACCGGGGCGAGCATGGCGAGCGCGGACTGTACGTCGACCCGGATGTCGCCGGAGTGGACGGGGATCGGGAACGGCTCGGCGGCCGGCAGACCCGGGTTGAAGGCGCCGTCGACGAGCAGGCCCCAGACGTTGCCGAAGGAGACATGACCGACCAGGTCCTCGATGTCGACCCCGCGGTAGCGGAGCGCGCCGCCCTCCTTGTCGGGTTCGGCGATCTCGGTCTCGAACGCGACGACTCCTTCGAGCCCGGGTACGAAGTCGGACATGGGGCGGCTCCTCAATCGAACGAGAACGGCTGATCGATGATCAATCATTCGAGGCTTGGCTTGGTGGAACGCAACAGGGATCCAGCGCCTGAGTCTGTACGGTTCCGATGATGCGGGGAAGCGTGACATCCGGCACAGTGCGCCGATCCGGCGAACGAGGGTTAACCGCGCGGGGCGCCGGGCACACTGGGGCGTCCGGGGCCCGTCGCGGTGCCGGAACCGCCCTGCGGCAGGATGGTGCCCGTGACCGAAGCTCTCGATCCCGCCGACATGCGCGAGCAGTACCGGACCATGGAGCTGACCGTGGCCGACCTCGCCCCCGAACCGGTCGAACAGTTCGCCCGCTGGTTCAAGGAGACCGCCGCGAACCCGGCGATCCACGAGCCGAACGCGATGGTCGTCTCCACCGCCGACCGGGACGGCCGCCCGTCCTCCCGGACCGTCCTGCTCAAGCACTACGACCAGGGCGGCTTCGTCTTCTACACCAACTACGCCTCGCGCAAGGGCCGTGAGCTGGCCGCCAACCCGTATGTGGCGCTGCTCTTCCCCTGGCATCCGCTGGCCCGGCAGGTCCTGGTCACCGGGCGCGCCGAGCGGGTCGGCCGGGACGAGACGGTGGCGTACTTCAGGACCCGGCCGCACGGCTCCCAGCTGGGCGCGTGGGCCAGCGAGCAGTCCTCGGTGATCGCCTCGCGGGCCGAGCTGCTCGGCCGGTACGAGGAGCTCGAGGCCCGCTATCCGGCGGGCGAGCAGGTGCCGGTGCCGCCGGAGTGGGGCGGTTTCCGGGTGGTGCCGGAGACGATCGAGTTCTGGCAGGGGCACGAGAACCGGCTGCACGACCGGCTGCGGTACGTGCGGGACGCGGCCGACCCGGAGACGTGGCGGGTGGAGCGGCTCGCCCCGTAGGCGCCGCCGACACGGAGAACAGACACGGAGAACGCAGACGACCCGTGGGCCTTTGGTCCCGTCCGCCTAGGTTCGGACGGGAGCCGGCCGGACTTACCGGCGGCCCACGGGTCGGGTGACTGCGTTGTTGTCGGCAGACTGGCCTGCCGAGGTGCACAAAAGAGTGCGACGGCAGGCCTTAGCCCGCAGTCACCTCACGAGTCCGAAAAGAAATCATGTTTTCGGATCACCTCCTTTCGCGTGTGACCACAGCCTAGGAAGCCCCGCCGCGCGGCTCAACTTCTTTTTTCGACGCTTCCTCTCCCGCTTCCTCGCGGGGCCCTCCCGCTCCCCTCGCGCCCCCTTCGCATCCGCCTCCCCACCAGGCGGAATGTCTCCGTCACGCTCCGATGCGGGTCCGATGCGCTCCGGATAGTCCGCGGGTATTCCAGGCGATACGGGACCCGATACGGCCCTCGGGTTGGCTCAGTGCCACGAGTTCACCGAGGTCACCGACGAGCGGGGGAGTCATGGCAACGGCCGCGACGGCAACAGTGGTGCAGAAGTTCGGCGGCAGTTCCCTGGCCACCACCGAGCACCTGCGCCGAGTGGCCCGCCGGGTCGCCCGGGTCGCCGCGAGCGGCCGGCGCGTCGCCGTCGTGGTCTCGGCCCAGGGCAAGACCACCGACAACCTGATCCGCGCGGCGGGCGAGATCAACCCCGACGCCGACGGCCGCGAGCTGGACCAGCTGCTCGCGACCGGCGAGTCCGCCTCCGCCGCGCTCACCGCCATGGCGCTGCAGCGGCTCGGCACCCCGGCGACCGCGCTGTCCGGCACCCAGACCGGCATCCTCGCCTCCGGCCCCGCCGGGTCGGGCGTCATCGTCGCCATCGACACCGAGCGCGCCGAGCGGCTGCTCGACGCGGGCCAGGTCGTGGTGATCGCCGGGTTCCAGGGCGTCGACCAGCACGGCGACATCATCACCCTCGGGCGCGGCGGCTCGGACACCACGGCGGTCGCCGCGGCGGCCGAACTCGGCGCCAGCCACTGCGAGATCTACACGGACGTGCCGGGCGTGCTCTCCGCCGACCCCCGGCTGGTCCCCGGCGCCCGGCTGCTGACCCGGCTCGACATGGACGTGATGGCGGAGATGGCCTTCGCGGGCGCCAAGGTCATGCACTCCAGGGCCGTCGAACTCGCCGCGCTGTGCGGCCTCGACATCCACGTCGGGCACTCCGCCGCGCGCTCGGTCGGCACCCGGATCCACGCCGCCGACCCGGCCCTGATCGGCGCGGGCACCGCATTGAACGTCACCGGAATCCACGCGACAGACGGAGACACCATGCTCGAGACGCAGGCCGCCGTCATGGCGGTCGTACACGACCAGGACGCGGCACGGGTCACCGTCCGTACCGCGCGGAACACCGGCACCGCCGAGAACCCGGCGCTCACCGTCTTCCGCGAGCTCGGCCGCCGGTCCGTGCCCGCCGACATGACCTCGGTGCACGAGGAGGCCGGCGGCGGCCACACCATCGCCCTGACCGTCCCGCACACCCGGGTCGCGGCGGTACGGGAGTTCCTCGCCGCGCACGCCGCCGACACGGCCGACGCGCTCACCGTCGACGACACCGTCGCCAAGGTGTCGATCGTCGGCAAGGGCCTGCTGAGCCGCCCCCAGTACGCGGCCCGGATGCTGTCGGCGCTCAACGGCCGGGGCATCAGCGCCGGTTCGTTCGCCGCGTCCCAGCTGCGCATCTCGGTGACCGTGCCGCGGGCCGAGGTGGACCGGGCGGTGCGGCTGCTGCACACCGAGTTCGAGCTCGACGCCGTCACCGGCGTCACCACCGCCGACGCCACCACCGCCGACGGCCCCGCCAGCGGCGCCACGACCGCCGACGGCACCCCGCTGACCCTCGCCTCGACCAGGGAGAACCGATGACCGACCAGGTGTCCTTCGCCCGCCGCTTACGGCTGCGGAGGCTCTACCACCACGCCACGGACCGGCTGCTGATCGTGCCGCTGGACCACTCCGTCACCGACGGGCCGGTGACCGGCGGCAGCCGGGTCGGCGCCCTGGTCGCGGACCTCGCCCAGCACCACGTCGACGCCGTCGTGCTGCACAAGGGCGCGCTGCGCCGGATCGACCCGGAGTGGTTCGCCCACACCTCGCTGATCCTGCACCTGAGCGCCAGCACCGTGCACGCCCCCGACCCCAACGCCAAGTACCTGGTGGCGAACGTGGAGGAGGCGCTGCGGCTCGGCGCGGACGCGGTCAGCGTGCACGTCAACCTGGGCTCCGACGAGGAGCGGCAGCAGGTCGCGGACCTCGCGGCCATCGGCGACGCCTGCGACCGCTGGAACGTGCCGCTGCTCGCCATGATGTACCCGCGCGGCCCGAAGATCACCAATCCGCGTGATCCCGAACTCGTCGCCCACGCCATCCAGTTGGCCGCCGACCTCGGCGCCGACCTGGTGAAGTGCCCGTACGTCGGCTCGGTCGACGCGATGCGCGACGTGACCGCGACGGCCCCCGTGCCGGTGGTCGTCGTCGGCGGGCCGCGCAACGACGACGAGGCCGCCACCCTCGGCTACGTCGAGGAGGCCCTGAGCGGCGGTGCCGCGGGCATCGCCATGGGCCGCAACGTGTTCCAGGCGCCGAACCCGGGCGCCCTGACCGACAAGCTTTCCGACCTGATTCACGGCCGCCGTGCCGGTTTCTAGCGCACCTCGCCCCACCGGCGCCACCCGTTCCACCCGTTCCGCCCGTACGGCCCGTTCCGCCCGTTTCGCAGCACAGCACACACCCACAGATCAGGAGAGTTCCGTGAAGATCAGCTGGCTCGACATCCGTTCGCTCGGCGAGGCCCGCGAGGCGATCCTCCAGGAGGCGCTGCACCACCGGGTGGAGGCCATCGTCGCCGACGACACGGCCGACCTGAAGGACCTCCCGCCGACCGTCACCAAGGTCCTCTTCCCGCAGGGCAAGGCCCTCCCGGAGGACTTCGGCGACGCCACCGTGGTCATCGTCGACCCCGCCAAGCACGGCGTGACCCCGGCCGAACTCGCCCTGAAGCACCCCGAGGTGGAGGTGGGCCGGTTCGTCGAGATCATCGACGCCCCGACCCTGGAGGACGCCTGCGAGTCGGCGCGCACCGAGAAGTGGAGCGTGCTGCTGTTCCGCGACCCCACCAAGATCCCGCTGGAGATCGTGATCGCGGCCGCCGCCCGGTCCACCGGTTCGCTGGTGACCGTGGCGCAGGACGTGGAGGAGGCCGAGATCATCTTCGGCGTCCTGGAGCACGGCTCGGACGGCGTCATGATGGCCCCGGCGAAGGTCGGCGACACCGCCGCCCTGAAGCGGGCCGCCGAGGCCGACGTCCCGAACGTCAACCTCACCGAGCTGCGCATCGTGGAGACCACCCACATCGGCATGGGCGAGCGTGCCTGCGTCGACACCTGCACCCACTTCCGCGAGGACGAGGGCATCCTGGTCGGCTCGCACTCCAAGGGCATGATCCTCTGCGTCAGCGAGACCCACCCGCTGCCGTACATGCCGACCCGCCCGTTCCGGGTGAACGCCGGTGCCATCCACTCGTACACGCTGGGCAAGGACGAGCGCACCAACTACCTCAGCGAGCTGAAGGCCGGCAGCAAGGTCACCGCGGTCGACGTGAAGGGCAACACGCGTCTGGTCACGGTCGGCCGGGTGAAGATCGAGTCCCGTCCGCTGATCTCCATCGACGCCGAGGCGCCGAACGGCCAGCGGGTGAACCTGATCCTGCAGGACGACTGGCACGTGCGGGTGCTCGGCCCCAACGGTGTCGTCCTCAACAGCACGGAGCTGAAGCCCGGTGACGTCGTCCTCGGCTACCTGCCGAGCGAGGACCGGCACGTCGGCTACCCGATCGACGAGTTCTGCCTGGAGAAGTAGGACCCCTCCCCGGGGCGGCGGCCCCAGGGTCGTGGATCCGGTCCAGGTGCTCCCGGCCGTGTCACCCGCGAGGGTGGCACGGCCGGGGCCGTTCCCGGCCCGATGGACCCGGCCCGATGGACTCGGGCCCTTGGACTCGGGTCCTTGGGCTCAGGCGGTGGCGGTGGCGGGGGAGGCCGTGTTCGCCGCCTCCTCGTCCCGCTCGTCACGCCGCACCGCCCGGCTCAGGAACACGGCGATCGCGCCGAGCAGACCGGCGCCCGCGAACACGAAGAAGCCCCAGCGGCCGTGCCCGTGGGCGAAGAGGTAGCCGCCGAGCCAGGGGCTGAGCACGGCGCCCAGGCGGCCGACCCCGGCGACCCAGCCGAGGCCGGGGGCGCGCAGCGCGGCCGGGTAGAAGCCGCCGGCCACCGCGTACACCATGGTGGAGGCGCTGTAGAGCCAGATGCCGGTGACGGTGACGACGATGTACGTGACGGTGACCGGCATCCGCATCGAGAGCACAAGGAGCGAGGCCGCGGTGAGCACGAACCAGGTCCCGGCCACCGGGACCGCGCCGAAGCGGCTGGCGACCCAGCCCGCGAGGAGCATGCCGACGATGCCGCCCGCGTTGACGGCCATCAGGAAGCCGACCGAGGAGCCGAGGCCGTACCCGGAGACCCGCATCAGCTGCGGGAGCCAGGTGCTCAGGCCGTACACGAGCATCAGGCCGCACGCGGAGGCCAGCCAGAGCAGCAGGGTCGAGGCGCGGCGGCCGGGGGCGACGAGCGCGGCCACCGCCCGCAGCCGCTCCCCGCGAGCACCCTCGGCGCCCGCGCCCGCGGTGCCGTTCTTGCCCGCGCTCCGCGCGGCGAGCACGGTCGGCGACTCGGGCAGGTAGCGGAGCAGCAGCGGTACGGCGATCAGCGCGGGCACGACACCGGCCGCGAAGGCCCAGCGCCAGCCGTAGGCGGGGGCGAGGCCGAGGCCGACGCCGGTGGCCGTCATGCCGCCCGCGTGGTAGGCGGACATCATGATGCCGGTGGCCAGCGGCACCTTGGCGGCGGGCGTGAACTCGGCGACGACGGCGAGGCAGACGGGGATGAGCCCGCCGAGGCCGAGGCCGGTGAGGAAGCGCCCGGCGCCGAAGACGCCGACGGACCCGGCGAGCGCGCAGACCCCGGAGCCCGCGGAGAACGCGAGCACACAGCCGACGAGGACCGGGCGGCGCCCGATGCCGTCGGTCAGGGTGCCGCAGCCGAGGGCGCCGATCAGCATGCCGAAGGTGGTCCAGCTGCCGATGGTGCCCGCGGTGGCCGCGGTGAGGCCGAAGGACGTGTCGTCGAGCATGTACGGCAGCCCGGCGCCGTACACCATGACGTCGAAGCCGTCGAAGAAGACCGCGGCCCAGCACAGGGCGAGGACGGCGAGGGGTGAGTGTTTGCGGGTGAGCACGGTGACCTCCACGGGAGTCACGGGAACGGGGGTCGACGGGAGTCGACTGGAGTCGACTGGAGTCGGTGGACGCGAAGCGGTGGACGCGAAGGCGCCGGACCGCGCGCCTCGGGGGTGAGGGGTCGCGATCCGGCGCCGGGGCCGGGAGGGAGGGGTCCTCCCGGAGGGGGTGCTACTGGTCGTACCGGTACCACTTGGTGTGGTCGATCAGGTCCTTCGGCGTCATCGTGTGCCAGGGACCCAGCGGGGTGTTGAGGTCGGGCACGTCCTGGGTGGGCTGCACCGGCAGGTACGGCGGGACCTCCGGGTTGCGCTTCTGCCACAGCGCCCAACAGCGGTCGATCATGCAGTGGTTGAGGAAGAACACCGGGTCGTTGGGGGAGCCGATGTACATCATGTGGCCGCCGACCCAGACATGTCCGGCCGCGTGCAGCTTGCCGGGGGCCTCCTCCCAGTCGAACTTGGTGTAGCCCTCCAGGTGGTTGCGGAAGCTGTTGTACGGCGCGACGCTGCCCGAGGTGTGGTTGAACGGCGCGGAGTCGTACACCTTCAGGTTGAGGGTGTCGTCCAGCTGCTTCGGCGTCGGCAGCTTGTCCGTCAGCGTGCCCATGTCACGTACGAGGAAGTCGCGGTCGTCGTGCGTGTAGTTGCCGTTCAGGGCCGGGTTCTCGTCGCCGACCGGGATCACGCTGATGTTGAGGACCCAGCCGTTGTCACGGGCGAAGGGGCCCGTCATCACGCGGCGGTCACCGGGACGGCCGTTGCCGCCCATGAAGTTGTCGGCCCACAGCGGGGAGTCCACGCCGTGGTCGGTGGACCAGTCCCAGTACGGCAGCGTCACCCGGGGGTCGACCTTCTGCAGCTCGCGCTCGAAGCGCAGCAGGTACTGGCGGTGCCAGGGCAGGAAGCCGGGGTTGATGTGGCCGAGCCGCTTGCCGGTCACCTTGTCCAGGTAGTCCTGGGAGTTGACGCGTATGTGGAGGTCGACGAAGCGGTCGTAGATCCCTCTGCGCTTGATCTCCTTGACCGCGTGGATGAACCTGCGCTTCTCCTCGGCGGACATGTCGAGGTGATTCTTGCGGACGTGCACCATGACGGAGCTCCGTTTCGGGCGTCAGACGTCGTTGGACGGTCTTCAGGCGGTCTTGGGGGTGGTGGCGTCCATGACGTGGGCGCCGTGCACGTTCGGCAGCAGGTGCGCGCCGCGCAGCTCCTCGACCGCGCGACGCGCGGCGTGCAGCGGGTTCGGCGCCATCTCGTAGTGGCACAGCGAGCTCAGGTAGGCGTCGTCGGCGAACTTCATCAGGTGCAGCGGGCGGCCGTCGATGTAGACCCCGCCACCGGCCGCGGCGGCGGCGACCCGGATGGTGCGGCCCTGGTACGTCTCCGTGTACTCGCCTGCGGCGGCGGAGTCGGCGGCCTGGGCGGGGGTGTCACCGGAGCCGACGGCCCCGGTGGCGAACGGGACGGCGACGGCGGAGGCGGCGAGGGCCGCGCCGGCGCTCAGTTTGACCATGTCGCGTCGCTTGATGGACACGGGGGATCCTCTCTGAGGGGTACGAGCGGTACGGGCGTTGCGAGCGGTACGTACGGTGCGAGGGGGGTGGCAGAACAGGGGGCGGTGCTCAGGCGACGGCGGCTCAGGCGACGGCCACGACGCCCTTCGGCTCAAGCAGGAACTGCGTGTAGTTGTCGTCGTGCGGGATGCCCGGCACCGCCGTCCACGGCAGCACGGGACCCCGGGTGACCTTGCGGACGCTCGGCTCGCGCACGGCCGCGTCGACCAGCTCCTCGTCCTGCGTGAACAGGTTCAGGGCCAGCGACTCGCGCAGCGGCGCCACCCCGTCGGCCGGTGCCCAGGGCGCGACGACCACGAACGGGAACGGCAGCTCGGTGCCGACCGCCGGGTGGTCCACCCGGTCCACGGACAGCACGAGCGGTCGCAACAGCTGGGATCCGTCGGCGAGTTCGACGACCGTCTCGGATCCGGCCGGGTCGTGCGCCGCGCTGTGGTCGGTCACCCCGGGCGTCGCCCGCAGCTCGTCGACCTGGCGCCGGATCCGCTCCGCCCGCTCCCGGTCGGCGACGAGCAGGGTCGCCCCGGCGGTGGTGACCGGCACGCTCGGCAGCGCGGCGAGCCGCCGGGCCAGCGCCTCGGCGACCTCGGCGGGCGGCCGGGTGGTGAGCACCGCCGACAGGTTGGTGCAGCGGGTGCCGCCGTCGAAGGAGGCGGCCGTCGCGAGGTGGGCGACGGTCGGCTCGTCGGGGTCGGCGTCGAGCAGTGCCTTGGTACGGCCGGGGCCGCGCACCGCGACCGTCTCGTCGCCCTGCCAGCGGCGCACGGCGCTGTCGCCGCCGTACACGATGCCCCGGTCGGCCTCCTTGAGCAGGAACTCGCCGGTCTGGTGCGAGGCGGGCAGGAACGCCAGCTTGTGCGGGGGCAGTCCGGCCTCAAGCAGGGCCCGGGTCAGCCGCAGCGCGGTGAACGGGTCGCGGCTGCCGGGCTTCACGGCCACGCTGTAGCCGTGGAACAGGGCCTGCGCCCACGTCACGTTGGGCGTGGGGTGGTTGCTGGCCATGACGGCGGCGAACACCCGGCCGCGCGGCACCCAGCGGGTCGCGAAGCCGCCGCCGAAGCCGGTCGGCGGCAGCTCGGCCGCGGTCGCCTCGGACAGCTCGCGCAGCTCGTCGACCAGGTCGCGGACGGACTGGGCGACGGCGGCGGCGGTGAGCCCGGTGGCGTACGAGACGCGGTCGGCGTACTCCTCGGGCGACTCGCCCGCGAGGGTGGCCTCCTCGAACAGCGTGGCGGCCCGGTCGAAGAGGTCCTGGCCCTGCGGGACGCCGTCGGCGTGCTCGCGCAGTTCGCGCAGCGCGGCGAGCGCCATCAGGCGCGGCGCGGCGCCGACGTCGGCGAGGTCACCGCCGCGCACGTCGGCCAGCCGGGACCGGTCGGAGCTGGTCACGGGCCGCCCGCAGACCAGCGGGTCGACGGTGATCAGGGCCGCGGGCGTCGCGGTGTGGTCGGCCTGGGCGGCCATCTCAGTACACCCCTTCGATGACGCGCACGTCGTCGACGGCGCGGTAGGTCTGGACGTCGGCGAGGCCGTCGACCGGGGAGCCGGGGCGCGGCGCGATACGGACGGCGCTGTCCCGCTCCAGGACGTTGGGCAGGAACATCTCCTCGGCGACCAGGTGCAGCCGGACCCGGCCGCGTTCCCCGTACGCCACCGGTTCGCCCTGCTCGTCGACGAGTTCGAGGCGGGTGGTGGCCGGGTAGGGCTCGAAGACGCAGGGGTGGCTGTCGCCGGGCTCGGCGGGCCGCTGCGGGGCGACGCCCATCAGGCTGTTGCCGTAGACGCCGACGACGGCGGCGTCCGGGAAGAACTCCTGGTCGAGCATCTTCAGGCTCTCGGCGCTGATCGAGGTGCCGGCCCAGATGATGCCCTTGACCTGGGAACGCACCAGGTCGTAGAGGGCGGGGCGGGCGCAGATCGCTTCGAGCAGCGGCGGGGTGGAGCTGAGGACGGCGACCTTCTGGGTGGTGAGGATCGTCTCGGCCTGGTCGAGCAGGTGCTGGACGTAGAGCTCGGCCTCGTCCTCGCGGCCGTCGCCGAGGAGTCGCTTCACCCAGCGCGGGTCGAGGTCGACGGTGTGGAACAGGGCGCCGGCCAGGGCGGCGTAGCGGGACACGTCGTAGCCGATGACGTGCGGGCCGCTGGGGCCGAGGTGCAGCCAGTCGCCGGTGGCGGGGATGCCGCTCGCGATGAGCCGGTCCCGGCCCCAGACGAGGAGTTCGGCGCGGGCGGCGCTGTCGACGATGCGCTTGGGGGAGCCGGTGGTGCCGCCGGAGTCGTACACCCGGAAGACCCGGTCGGCGATGCCGCGCGGTATGAGGTCGGCGACGGGCACGGTGCGCAGTTCGGCGCTGACGTCCGGGAACCGGGTCAGGTCGGCGAGTCCGTGGACGTCGGTGAGCGGGTCGAAGCCGAGGCTGTCGCGCTTGGCGAGCCAGAACGGGGAGCCGGTGTCGGCACCGAAGTGCCAGGCCATCGACTTCCGTATGTGCAGGTCGAATTCCGTGGTGGCCGGGGTAACGGTCATGGCGGGTGCTGGTCTCCTTCAACGCGAAGAGGCGCCGACGTCCCCATCCTTCGGTCGGCGCCTATCGCCGCTGTATTGGTCTTGTTTCGGCCGCCCTCGGCGGTCCTGGCATGGTCCGGGGCGGCCGCGGGTACGGGAACGGCCGCGGCCGGGACCCGATGGGGCCCCGGCCGCGGTGAACGTGCGGAAGGTCAGGCGGACTTGGATG
This sequence comes from Streptomyces sp. NPDC090025, assembly GCF_044748125.1. Classification (NCBI taxonomy): domain Bacteria; kingdom Bacillati; phylum Actinomycetota; class Actinomycetes; order Kitasatosporales; family Streptomycetaceae; genus Streptomyces; species Streptomyces sp. NPDC090025. The sequence goes on from NZ_JBIVFL010000001.1 coordinate 331,013, forward strand.
CCCGCAGGGTGAGCGCGGCGGCCGCGGCGATCAGCGGGAACACCGCGACGACGGCGAGGACGCTGGTCAGGTCCATGGACTTCACCAGCGCTCCGGCGGTGGCGCTGCCGACGCCGCCGCCGACGAAGAACGTCAGGTTGAGCAGGCCCATCGCGCCACCGCGCAGGGCGGGTTCGACGTGCGCCGACATCAGGGCGGTGGTGATGACCTGGGTGACGGCGAAGGCGGCGAAGCCGAGCGAGGCGCCGATGAGCAGCGGCGTCGGGTTGGTGACGGCGGCCGACAGGGCGAGCACGACGGCCATGGCGAGGGCGATCAGGCTGAGCATGACGGCGCCGGTGGCGCTGCCCGCGAACTTGCCGGCGAAGCGGGACAGGACGGCGCCGACGACCGCGCCGGGCAGCAGCCACGTACCGACGGCGAGGACGCTCCAGCCGTGCTGGCCGACGAGGATCTGCGGCACCAGGTACATGGCGGCGAAGAGGCCCGCGTAGGCGCCGACGCCGGTGATCGAGGCGCGCAGGAAGACGCCGTCGGCGACGAGCTTGCGCGGCACGAAGGAGCCCTCGGTGGTGCGGACCCGCTGGATCAGGCCGCCGAGCGAGACGACCAGGGCGACGGCGAGGCCGATGACGAGGGCGGCGGACAGGCCGAGCGAGTACGACTGGATCAGCAGCAGGAAGGACATGGCGGCGACGGTCAGCATGACCGCGCCGGGCAGGTCGAGGCGGCGGCCGCTGCCCGCGCGGGCCGACGCGGCGCGCAGCACGAGCGGCACGACGAGCAGCGAGAGCGCGGGCAGGACGAGGGCGATGCGCCAGGTCACCCACTGGGTGAAGACGCCGCCGGCGAGGGTGGCGGAGGCGGAGAAGATCGCCATGGTGGCGCCGAATCCGCCGAGCACCTTGGGCCGGTCGGCCGGGGGCGCGGACGCGGACAGGGCGAGGGCGCCGGAGGTCATGGCGCCGGATCCGGCGGCGAGCACGAACCGGCCGCCGACGAGGATGCCGATGTTGGGGGCGAGCAGGCAGATCACGGTGCCGACGGCGAGCACGAGCGAGCCGATGAGCAGCGAGGTGCGGACGCCCTTGGAGTCGGCGAGCCGGCCGAAGAGGGCGGTGCCGACGCCGAGCGCGAGGGCGTGCGCGGTGAGCACCCAGGCGGCGGTGGCGGGGGTGGCGTCGAGGGCCTTGGCGACGTCGGGCAGGGCGACTCCGGCGGCGGTGACGCCGAAGACGGCGGGCCCGAACAGGGCGCCGTAGCGCAGCCCGGCGGACCGGGCGCTGAGGACGGCCGCGGGCTGCCCCGTGGGGGTGGTCACGGCCTGGTCGGTGGTCATGGGTCTCCTCCTGGGGAGACGAGCGGGTGGGCAGGAACGGGGGACGTGCGGGGTGGGGCGGATGGTGCGGGTGGGGCGCGTGCGGGGTGAGGCCCGGGCGGGCCCGGCCGGGGGAAGGACCGGACCGGCCCGGAGTCGAAGGGGGCCGTACGGCCCGGGGCTACGGAAGGAGCGCGTGCCCGACGCGGAACAGGTTGTGCGGGTCGTGCCGCCGCTTCACCTGGAGCAGCCGCGCGTACGTCGCCTCGTCGAAGCAGTCCCGGGCGGCGGCCGCGGTGTCGGCCCCGGCGAGGAAGTTGAGGTAGCGGCGTCCGGCGGACCAGTCGGCGAGCCGGTGCAGCACCACGTCGTCGGAGCCGGGCAGGGACAGCGTGGAGAGGGTGAACTCGCCGCTGCGGGCGACCGCGTTGGGCACCGGCGCGGGCCGGGAAAGCGCTCCGCCGAGGTGCCGGACCTCGACCATCGGGTCACCGCAGCCGCTGTCCGGACCGGCGGCGGCGACCAGCGCGGCGACCGCGTCCTCGTCGAACTCCCGGAGCACGATGTTGCGTTCGTGGTACGGCAGCGGCTCGGTCGGGTCCTGGTGGATGTCGGCGACCGCGCTGTACGGCATGTCGGCGACGGTGTCGGCGAGCAGCGTGCCGGCCGCCCGCAGCGGGCGCAGCAGCCGCTCGCCGTCCTCGGCGGTGCCCGCGTACGCGATCCGGATGTGGACGGCGAGCTCGCCCGGCGGGTGGTCCGGCACCTGGTGCAGTCCGGGCACCCGCAGCAGCGCCACCGACGAGGTCAGGGTCTCGGGCAGGTCGGCGGTCCAGGCGCGCCACGCGTCGAGGACGGTGGCGGCCTGGGCGCCGGGGAAGTAGAGGCCGCCGCCGTAGAGCCGGGCGACGGGCACCAGGCCGAACTCCAGGGCGGTGACGATGCCGAAGTTGCCCTTGCCGCCGCGCAGTGCCCAGAACAGGTCTTCGTCAGTGTCCCGGGTGACCGTGCGGTGCTGCCCGTCGGCGGTGACGAGGTGGATACGGGTGACCAGGTCGGCGGCGTAGCCGTAGAGCCGGCCGAGCGGGCCGAGGCCGCCGCCCAGGGTGTAGCCGACGACGCCGACGAGGTGCGAGGAGCCGTTGAGCGGGGCGAGCCCGTGGTAGGCGGCGGAGGCGATGACCTGGTGCCACTGGGCGCCCGCCTCGACGCGGGCGATCCGGGCGATCGGGTCGACGGCGACCGCGTTCATCCGGTGGGTGGTGACCAGGACGGTGTTCTCGGCGGGGGCCGCGATGCCGTGGCCGGTGGCCTGCACGCCTATGGGCAGGCCGAGTTCGCCGCCGAGCCGGACGGCCGCCGCGATGTCGTCGGCGGTGACGGCGCCCACGATGACCGCGGGGCGGTGGCGTCCGATCCGGTTGAAGCCGTCGAGCTCCGCCTCGTACCCCGGGTCGTCCGGGAGGAACACCTCGCCCTTGACCTCGGTGACGAGCCGGTCCACGACACTGTCCGGGACGGCGGAGTGCTGCGGCTGGCGAGCCATGGAACGGCCCCTCTCTGCTGCGGGCGGTCCTCGCGGACCGAACCTGGGAACGGCTCCGAGTCTTCCCTCGCGGGGCGGGCCGTCCCATCCCCTGCCGAGGAGGGAATCCCTCCCGGCCTCCCCCCTCAGCTGAGGGGGAGACCGGTCAGGGCCGGGTCCGTAGGGTGGCGGCCTGCTGGGCCTGTTGGGGCGGCTGCGCGGGACTCCGGGCGGTGCTGGTCCTGGCCGCGCCCGCGTGGACCGGCGCGGCGCCGAAGAGCAGCGCCTCGTCGGGGCAGGGGTGCTGGGCCGGGGTGGTGTCGGTGGCGGGCCGGGTGACGGGCCGCGGCGGTGCGGCGGTGTCGGTGGCGCCGAGGATCAGCGCCTCGATGGAGCGCAGCCGTTCGCCCGGCACGATGCCGAGCTCGTCGCGGAACCTGCGGTGGGTGTCGCGGAACAGGGCGAGGGCGTCGGCGGTGCGCCCCGACCGGTAGAGGGCGATCATCAGCTGGGCGGTGAGGGTCTCGCGGAACGGGTGCTCGGAGACGTGATGGGTGAGTTCGCCGAGGACCCGGCGGTGGTACCCGAGCCGTAACTCCAGCTCGTAGCAGTCCTCCAGGGCCGAGTGGTAGTCCTCGTGGAACTTCAGCGAGACGGTGTCGAGCAGCGGGCTGCCCAGCCCCTCGCCGAGAGGCCCCCGCCACAGGGCGAGGGCCTCTCGGTAGAGCAACGCCAGGTCGAGGTCCGGCCGTTCGGCCGCCTCGGCTCTGGCCCGGGATATCAGCTGTCCGAAGCGGTGCAGGTCGACGCCGGCCTCCGGCGTGCGCAGCCGGTAGCCCGTTTTGTGGGTCTCGATGGTCGCGCCGACCTCGCCGCCGGCGAACTGGCGGCGCAGCGAGGAGACGCAGATACGGATCTGGCTGCGGGCGGTCGCGGGCGGCGAGTCGCCCCAGATCGCCCGGATGAGGCGGTCGACGGCGACCACCCTGTTGCACTCCAGCAGGAGCATCGTGAGGAGAATGCGCTGGCGGTTTCCACTGAGCTTCACCTCGCCGCGTGAACCCTGCACGACAAGGGCACCGAGGACGAGAAAAACGGCGGGTTCTCTGGTCATGGAGCTTCCCCCAAGATCGGATGCCGGTGAATTGGACGATGGTCTGGTCGGCCGCTCACCAACTGGGGAGCAACTTTATTGCCCAGCCTTCAGGGGCGGCCAGTCGGTGGCTGATTTCTCTACCCAGAGATGTCAATTCGTCGAGGACCCCGGCCCGGTCGAGCCGTCCTGCGTCGAGTGCCCGCAGACCGGATCGATTGGCCAGTTCGATCACCCGGCACTTGGCCGATTCGTCGTCGGCGGCCACGAATACGTCGACCGGATGTCCGTCGATCAGACCGCGGTAGATGGACTCGGCGTCACCGGCCGCACAGGCCCGTACCCAGGCGGCTCCGGGTACGGCGGCGGTCAGGTCGGCCATCGGGGTGCCGTGCGGCTCGGTGCGTGGCGCGGTCGTCTCCACGAGCACCTTCCCGGTGAGCGAGCGGGCGTGGGTGTGCAGGAAAGGCAGGGTTTCGGCCCGGTCGAGGGCGAGGATCACGAGGCCGGGACGGAGCGCGGAGCGGATCGGGGCGACGGCGACGACCCCTGGTGTTCCGGCCATCGCCTCGCGGGCGACACGCCGGGCGCAGACCGGTCCGGGGTCGGCGAGGCGCACGTCCGCGCCCGCCAGCGCCGCCCGGCGCGCCATGGCCCTGCCCATCGCGCCGGCGCCGATGATGCCCACCCTCATACGCCTTCTCCACCGCCCGCCGGAAAGTATGTCAGCTTCGTATTGAGCATCTGTTTAGGGAATTCTCGTCCACGGTGGCCGGTGTTTCATCCCCCTATTCGAGGGGGTTGGGCGGCTCCTGGTCAATCACCCAAAAAGATCCGGCCGAACAGTGTCCGGGAGCCGCCCGCCAGCGGTTTAATCCGGTGTTAACGGGCCGCTCCGGCTTACCCCCCAAGTGAGGGGTTGGCGCTCCGCCGGAAGGCTGTCAGGATCGATGGGTGACCACTGGCAGCGTCTCCCACGCGTCCCGCATCGAGATCGGCCGTACGGAACTCCTCGCGAGGGCCGCGAAGAGCGCCGACCCGCTCGGCATGTTCGCCGAGGCGTCCCACCATGTGCGCCGCCTCGTGCCGTACGACGCCGCCGTGTGGCGGGTGACGGACCCGGAGACCGGCATGATGGCCGCCCCGATCCGCGCCGAGAACCTCGACGAACACGGCTGCGCGGTCTACTGGGAGACCGAGCTGTTCACCGAGAACGTCAATCTGTTCCGGGATCTGACGCAGGCGAAGGTGCCGGTGGCGGGGCTGCGCGAGGCGACCGGCGACCTGCCCGCGCGCAGCAGCCTCTACCACTCGTTCATGAAACCCCGTGGTCTGCAGGACGAGTTGCGGGCGGTGCTGCGGATCGGCGGACGCCCGCACGGCCACATCAGCCTGTTCCGGGCGCACGGCAGGCCCGCGTTCGGCGCGACCGAGACCCGGCTCGTGGAGAGCCTGGTCACGCCGCTCGCCCGGAAACTGCGGTCGTTCGCGGGCACCGCCCCGCAGCCGCTGCCGGACTCCCTGCACGGGCCGGGGCTGCTGCTCTTCGACTCCTCCGGCGCGCTGCTCTCCGCCAACGACGACGCCCGCGCCCATCTCGCGGACCTGCCCGAGGGCCCCGCGATCAGCGCGGCCGGACTGCGGGTGCCGGCCTGGGTGCAGGCCACCGCCCTGAAGGCGCGGGCCATCTCGCAGGACCGCGACCGCGGCCACGCGCGCGTGCGGGTCCGCACCCGCTCCGGGCACTGGCTGGTGTGCCACGCCTCCTGCCTGCGCGAGGCGGACGGCGGGCTCGGCCCGTCGGCGGTCGTCATCGAACCGGCGAAGACGTCCGAGATCGTGCCGCTGATCGTCGACGCCTTCGAACTGACCGAGCGGGAGACCGAGGTGACCCAGTGCATCGCGCGCGGGCTGCCGACCGGGAAGATCGCCGAGCAGCTGCACCTGTCGCCGCACACCGTCCGGGACTACATCAAGGGCGTGTTCGAGAAGGTCGGCGTGTCCAGCCGCGGCGAGCTGGTCGGCAAGCTGTTCACCGAGTACTACGCGCCGTTCGCGGAGCGCGGGATCGTCCGCGTCCACGACTGATCCGTCCGCGTCCACGACTGATCCGTCCGCGTCCACGACTGATCCGTCCGCGTCCACGGCTGATCCGTCCGCGTCCACGGCTGATCCGGCCGGGTCCACGGCTGAACCCGGCCGTGGACGCGCGCCCGCGCGGGCGCGCGTCACCCGGGATCCGCCCCTGATCCACTTCTTCTTTCCCCGAAAGGGCTGTGTCCTGGGTCACGTTCCAGTTCAATGAACCCGGGGGGTGCCGGGATGAGTGGCTCTGCGCGTGACACGGCCGACACGGCGAAGGTGCCCGGAGTTCCGGGCGCCGATCTGCTCGCCGCCCTGCTCGACGGCATGGACGCGGCGCTGTGCGCGCTCGACGCCACCGGCACCGTGACCCACTGGAACCGCGAGGCCGAACGCATCCTCGGCTGGCGCGCCCGGGAGGCCGTCGGGCGGCGCGGCTTCGACGGCTGGGCGGCCCGCAGCGCCGACGCCGACGACATCCTGGCCCGGCTGATGCGGGCGGCGACCGTGCCGGGCCGCCAGGTGCACGAGTTCGCGCTGCTCCGCAAGGACGGCGGCCGGGTCCTGGTGCGGACCCAGACCACCGGGGTGCGGGGCGCCGACGGCGCCCCCGCCGGGGTGTACTGCGCGTTCGGCGAGGTCCACGACCAGGTCGACCTGGAGCGCTCGCTCGCCCTGAGCGAGGCGCTGTTCGCGGACGCCGCCTGGGGCGTGGTGCTCGTCGACGTCGACCTGCGGCCGGTGGTCCTCAACGGCTACGCGTCCCGCGCGCTCGGCGCCGCAGGCGGCTCGCTGCTCGGCCGGCCGCTCGGCGAGCTCGTCGGGCAGGGCGTCGAGGACCTGGAGGGCGCCCTGGCGCACGTCCTGGCCGCCGGATCGCCGCAGGAGCCCGCCGACGTGTGGCTGACCGTGCGCGGCGCCCGGGGCGAGCGCCGCCGCTGCTGGCGCTGCGGCTTCGTCCGGCTCTCCTCGCCGCTCGCCGAAGGCCCCGAGCCGGTGCCGCTGGGCGTCGGCTGGCTGTTCCAGGACGTCACCGACGACCGGCTCGCCGCCCAGGACGCCGACCGGCTGCGGTTCCGCTGGAGCCAGCTGCACCGGGCGGGCGCGGCGGCGGCGGAGTGCGAGGACCCGGTACGGGCGGCCGCCGTGCTGCTCGACTTCGCGCTCGCCGGGTTCGCCGACCACGTCCTGGTCGACCGGGCCACCGCCGACGGCCGCCTGGTCCGCGCCCTGGCCACCCCGTCCGGCGCGCCGGGCCCGGTCGCCCCGGTCGCCACCGGCGGCATCCCGCTGCGCTACGCCCCCTCGCACCCCGCCCTGCAGGCCCTGACCCGGCAGGGCCCGACCCGCTCAAGCAGCCCGGCCACCGACCGCCTGTGGCCCTCCGACACGGCCCACGCCCTCTGCCTCCCGCTGCGCGCCAGGGCCCGCACCCTGGGCGTCGCCACCTTCCTGCGCGGCCCGTCCCGGCCGCCGTTCGAACGGGACGACGCGGTGTACGCGGAGACGGTCGCGGGCCGGGTGGCGGCGGCGCTCGACGGGGCACCGGGCTGGGCGCCGCACGGGGACTGACCGGCGGGCCGACCGGCCCTGTGGATAACTCGAACGGCATGTCGGCCGTGCGTGCGATCATGCGGTGAACTCATGATCCATCACCGTCCGGGGGGACCGGTCTCCATGCCACGCCCATCCCGTACGGCGCTCAGATCCGCGCCGTACACCGCCCTCGTCGCCGCGTTCACGCTGCTGCTCGCCCTGCTGGTCCCGGTGCTGTCCACCGGTGTCGCGGTGGCGGCCGGGCAGCCCGCCGCGCCCCAGGCCGCACCCACGGCCGATGCCACGCCCGCTGTGCGGCCCAAGCCCGCGGTGAAGCCCAAGGCCGAGGCGGAGCCCGCGCCCCGGGCCGCCGACGCGCCCGCCGCCGCCGACTGCGCGCCGCTCACGCTCGCCCCGTACGGCGACCCGGGCACGGCCGTCGCGAAGGCGAGCCTCGCCGGGAACGGCACGGCCTGCTTCACCTTCACCGCCGAGCGGCCCGGCCTGCACCGCGTGCTGCGGCTCGGCCACTACGACACATACGTCTACGTCTTCGACAAGGACGGGACGGCGCTCGACTGCTACGACTACGACTGGGGCGCGGGCTGGTGCGACCTGCCGAGCGCGGGCACGTACACGGTGCGCCTCGACAACCAGTCGGTCGACCCCGACGAGTCGTCCCTGACGGTCACCCCGCTCACCGGCACCGAGGGCTGTCTGCCCGAGGTCGGCACCTCCTGGGACCAGGCCCCGCTGACCGGCAAGGTCCAGCCGCTGGGCGTCTTCTGCCGGCCGTTCAAGGGCGCACCGGGCGAGCGCGTCACCTTCGACTACCACCTCGTGGAGTACGGCGACGAGCGCGGCTGGATCACCGACGCCACCGGCCGTGTCATCTGTGACCCGAGGGCGCAGGGCGTGGGCTGTGTGCTGCCCGGCACGGGCCCGTACCGCTTCCTCGGCGAGGCGTCCGACGCCCGCACCGAGGCCAGGGACTACGAGCTGACGATCCGCCGTCTCTCCGACCCGGAGGGCTGTGGCACCGTCCCGGTCAACGCGTACGGCTCCGCCCCGACCGCCGTCACCCCGGTGACCGGCTGCAAGACCCTCACGGTGCCCGCCGACGGCACGTACGACGTGTACGACGTGGCCGAGGAGGGCCAGCGCACCCGGCTCCAGGTCTTCGACCGGGAGGGTGCCACGGTCTGCGAGACCTGGGCGGCCTGCGAGCTGAAGACCGGCGTCCGCTACACCCTGACCACGGCCCGCCCGACGCTGATCCTGGACCGGGCGGCCACCGACGGCTGCCGGACCGTCACGCCCGGCGCCGTGACCGGCACCTTCGCCGTGCCCGGTGAGATCGACTGCCTGCTCCTGGACCTGCCGGAGAACGCCCGCGTGGCGCTCCCCGCGGACCTCGGCGGCACCGGGCCCCGTCCCGAGCTCCAGGTCGTCAAGCCGGACGGCGGCTACCTGTGCGGCGAGGAGAACCTGTTCGCGGGCACCTGCGCGCTGACCGGCCCCGGCCCGTACCGGGTCCTGGTCTCCACCGACGACCAGGAGCCGAGCACCGGGGAGTACCGGACGCACCTGTACCGCACCGACGCGGCGAACGCCTGCGCGGTCTTCCCCGCGGGCGACTTCACCGCCACGGGCGCGGTGGCCCGGCCGACGACCGGCGCCGGGGTGTTCTCGTCCTGTCTGACGATCCCGGCCGACGCCCACAGCGCCCAGGAGAACGTGCAGATCACGGCGGACGCCGGGGCTCCCGCCGCGTCGTTCTCGATCCTCGACACCACCGGCAAGCAGATCTGCAGCGGTGGCTCGTCCTACGGCAGCTGGACCACCTGCGCCCTGACCCCGGGTCTCGCGCACACGGTGCTGCTCGTCGGCCGTGGCACGCCCGCCGCCTACACCCTGGCCCGGCGGGACGTCACCGAGACGGCCAAGGGCTGCGTGGCGACCCCGGCGACGCCCGTCGGCGGGCCGTCCGCGACCGGCACGATGGCCGGGGCGGGCGTGCTGGTGTGCCGTCAGGTCACCACCGGCGACGCCGCCGACGTGCTGCACCTCGACGTCCGCGACGCCAACGGCACCGCGAACGTGCTGGCGTACGGCGCGACCGGCGACGCGGTCGCCACCTGCGGCTACCGCAACAGGTCCTGCCAGGTCACCGGCTCCACCCGCTACCAGGTGATGGTGTTCGTCCCGGCCAACCTGAAGGCGGCCGGGACGTACCGCTTCGACGCGCTGCGCATCGGCACGAAGTCAGGACCGGCGCCGGAGTGCGAGCGGGTCCCGAACATCGCCTACGGGCACGGCCCGATCACCGGGCGCCTCGACGAGGCGCACACGGCGACCTGTCTGGTGCTGCCGACCGCGGCCCGTGACCGCTTCGACGTGAAGACCACCGACACCCAGGGCCGCGCGGACATCGCCGTGCCCGCGCTCTACGACGCGAGCGGCGACAACAACTGCTACGCCTGGGGGCAGGGCACCTACCAGTGCTACCTCCAGGAGCCCGGCCAGCGGAACCCGTCGCCGAGCACCTTCGTGCTGAGCCTGCCGGAGAAGGCGTCGGTGACGGACTACAGCACCCTGCTGGCCTGCTGGTCCTCGCTGTGCGGCACCGAGGAGATCTCGGTGGGGACGGTGTCCCCGGCCTCCGCCCAGGGCGGCAAGGTGGCCACCCTCACGGTGACCGGCACCTCGCTCCGGATGAAGGACTACGTCCGGCTCTCCAGCGGTGGGAAGACCCTGAAGGCGACCACCGTGTCGGTGTCGCCGGACGCCCGGACGCTGACGGCGTCGCTCGACCTGACCGGAGTCGGTGAGAGCAGCTGGAGCGTCAGCGTGATCATCAACGACGGGTACGAGTACCCGCGCGGCAGCTTCAGCGTCACCAAGCCGGCCGCGGGGCTCGGCACCTTCAAGCCGGTCACCCCGACCCGGATCATGAACACCATCGACGGCACCGGTGTCCGCAAGGGCAAGGTCGGCCCCGGTGGCACGGTGGTGCTCCAGGTGGCGGGCCGCGGTGGCGTCCCGGCGACCGGGGTGTCCGCGGTGGTCATGAACGTGACCGCGACGGCCCCGACGGCGGCGAGCTTCGTCTCGGTGTACCCGGACGGCACGGCCCGTACCTCCGCCTCGAACCTCAACTTCAAGGCGGGGCAGTCCGTCCCCAACCTGGTGGTCGTGCCGGTCGTGAACGGCAAGGTGGCGTTCTACAACAAGTCCGGTTCGGTGGACCTGCTCGCCGATGTGGCGGGCTACTACGTCACGGACGGCTCGGGCGCCACGTACCGGCCGATCACGCCGACGCGGATCATGAACACCCTCGACGGCACCGGTGTCCGCAAGGGCAAGGTCGGTCCCGGCGGCACGGTCGTGCTGCCGGTGGCGGGCCGCGGCGGGGTCCCGGCGACCGGGGTGACGGCGGTCGTCATGAACGTGACGGCGGTCGGGCCGACGGCGGCGAGCTTCGTCTCCGTCTACCCGGACGGCACGGCGCGTACCTCGGCGTCGAACCTCAACTTCGTCGCCGGGCAGACCGTGCCCAACCTGGTGGTCGTGCCGGTCGTGAACGGCAAGGTGGCGTTCTACAACAAGTCCGGTTCGGTCGACCTGCTCGCCGACGTCGCCGGGTACTTCACCTCCGACGGCACCGGCTCCGCGTACAAGCCGATCACGCCGACCCGGCTGATGAACACCATCGCCGGGCAGGGCGTCCGGCAGGGCAAGGTCGGCCCCCGGGGCACGGTCGTGCTCCCGGTGGCGGGCCAGGCCGGGATCCCGCTGACCGGCGTCACGGCGGTCGTCATGAACGTGACGGCGGTCGGGCCGACGGCGGCGAGCTTCGTCTCCGTCTACCCGGACGGCACGGCCCGCACCTCCGCGTCGAACCTCAACTTCGTCACCGGGCAGACGGTCCCCAACCTCGTCGTCGTGCCCGTGGTGAACGGCAAGGTGAGTTTCTACAACCACGCGGGGTCCGTGGACCTGCTGGCCGATGTCGCGGGCTACTACGTGTCGTAGGACCTGACAGACAACCGGCGGAAGAACGCGGGGCCACGGCGAACATGCGCCGTGGCCCCGCGCTCATTTCCGGCCTCGGTGGCGAAATCCGAGGGAGAGCTCAGCCATGAAATCCGCCGGGGGAGGCCCGGCGGCGAGGGCTCAGTGACGGAAGAAGATCCGGTCGCCGTACTCCGCCATCACCCGGCCGTTCCACTCGTGGCCGCCGTCGACGTTGCCCGAGCGCAGCAGCGGCGGCTCGATGCCGATCCGGACCAGCTCCTCGGCCGCGGCGGCCATGGTGGCCTGCATCAGGGCGCTGGTGACGACCGTGGAGGCGGGCGCGAAGGGGGCCTCGATGCCCTCGTGGGTGAGCTCGGCGTCGCCGACCGCGATGTGCGAGTCCAGGACGATGTCGCAGTGGTCCTTCAGGAACGTCCCCGACACGTGCCGCGACTTCGTCTCCGTGGCGTACGCCACCGAGGTCACGCCGATCACGGTCAGGCCGAGGGCCCGCGCGTTCATCGCCATCTCGACCGGCAGCGCGTTCCGGCCGGACAGCGAGATGATGATCAGCACGTCACCGGCTCGCGCGGGGGACGAGTCCAGGACCGCCCCGGCCAGCCCGTCGACCCGCTCCAGGGCCGAGCCGAGGGTCGCGGGCATCACGTCGACGCCGACGACACCCGGCACGGCCAGCAGGTTCATCACCGCGAGGCCACCCGCGCGGTAGACGACGTCCTGCGCGGCGAGCGAGGAATGCCCGGCGCCGAAGGCGAACAGCCGCCCGCCGCCCGCGACCGCCTCGGCGATCACCGTGCCGGCCGCCGCGATGTCCGCCGCGTCCTCGTCCCGCACCTTCTGGAGCAGGCCGATGGCGGCGTCGAAGAACTGTCCGGCCAGCTTGCTCTCGCCCATGGCGGCTACCTCTCCTCGTCGAGTCGCCGATCACCGTGCGGTCTGGACCATTGCTCTGTCAATACCGCCTCGCACGGGTGAGCCCCGGTTGTCGGTGCGATGCGTCAGAATTGGTGCCAGGGCCAGCGCACGACTCATTGAGGGGCACGTATGTCCGGACTGATCGACACCACGGAGATGTATCTCCGCACCATCCTTGAGCTTGAGGAGGAAGGTGTGGTCCCCATGCGCGCCCGGATCGCGGAGCGGCTGGACCAGAGCGGCCCCACCGTGAGCCAGACGGTGGCCCGCATGGAGCGCGACGGTCTGGTGGCCGTCGCGAGCGACCGGCACCTTGAGCTCACGGAGGAGGGCCGCCGCCTGGCCACCCGCGTGATGCGCAAGCACCGGCTCGCCGAGTGCCTGCTCGTCGATGTGATCGGTCTGGAGTGGGAGCAGGTGCACGCCGAGGCGTGCCGCTGGGAGCACGTGATGAGCGAGGCGGTCGAGCGCCGCGTCCTGGAGCTGCTGCGGCACCCGACGGAGTCGCCGTACGGCAACCCGATCCCGGGTCTTGAGGAGCTGGGCGAGAAGGCCGAGGCGGAGGCGTTCCTCGACGACTCGATGGTGTCGCTGGCCGATCTCGACGCGGGCGGCGAGGGCAAGACGGTGATCGTGCGCCGGATCGGCGAGCCGATCCAGACCGACGCCCAGCTGATGTACACGCTGCGCCGGGCGGGCGTGCAGCCCGGCTCGGTGGTGTCGGTGACGGAGTCGGCGGGCGGCGTCCTGGTCGGCAGCAGCGGCGAGGCCGCGGAGCTGGACAACGAGGTCGCGGCGCACGTCTTCGTCGCGAAGCGCTAGGTCGTGGCAGTGGCAGTGGCAGTGGCAGTGGCAGCGGCAATAGTCGTGTCCGTGTCCGTGTCCGTGTCCGTGTCCGCGGCCACGGCCGTCTAGAGCGTGCTGCCGGTCCGGGGTTGACGGTTCCGTCAACCCCGGACCGGTCCCGATGCCGGTTTACGGCGGAATCGCCCCGCCCGCGCCCCCGCCGTGCCACGCTGGTGCGATGAGGGCCGCCCTCCTGTGGGAGACGAAGAACCCCGGCGCCCGTGGGCGCCGGGGTCCGTCCTCCCCTGTGCTGACCCGGAGCCCCGAGCTCCCAGGGTCATCCCCTTCGGACCGTTTTCCCCGAGCGGTCCGCCTCCCGTTGAAGATCTCCCCTCGGCCGCAGCCGTCAATCCTTGAGCCCTGTCACTCGAACGTGGGGTGTTGAGTGCCGGAAGCACATTTTCGAATAAGAGTTCGATAGTCTCGCGGGGTAGGGCAGAGCAGAGCAGCGCCACGCGTTCACGATCCACCGGTCCACGGGAAGAGGGGGTGCCGAGCAGCATGGTGCGACGAATCGATGTCACGGGCGCCGACGGCGTACGGCTGGCGGCCTGGGACTTCACCGAACGGCCGGCCACGCCGACCGGCCCCGGCGTCTTACTGCTGCACGGACTCATGGGCCGCGCCGCCCACTGGGCCCCCGCCGCCCGCCGCCTCGCCACCCGTCACCGTACGATCGCCCTCGACCAGCGCGGCCACGGCCAGAGCGACAAGCCCGCCGCAGGACCCTTCACGCGCGAGGCGTACGTCGCCGACGCGATCGCCGCCGTCGAGCAGCTCGGCCTCGGACCGGTCACCCTCGTCGGCCACTCCATGGGCGCCCTCACCGCCTGGCAGCTCGCCGCCGAGCGCCCGGACCTGGTGCACGCCCTGGTGATCTGCGACATGCGGGCCTCCGCCCTCGGCGCCGCCTCCCAGCGCGAATGGCAGGACTGGTTCCGCCGCTGGCCCGTCCCGTTCCCCAGCCTCGACGCGGCCCGCCGCTGGTTCGGCGAGCTCGACCCCTGGCTTGAGCGGCCGAACCCGGCGCGCGGCGCGTTCTTCGCCGAGACCATGACCGAGCACCCCGACGGCTGGCGCCCGGTCTTCGACCCGGCCCAGATGCTCACCTCCCGCGAGACCTGGGTCCACGACGCCCACTGGGACTCGCTCGCCCAGGTCCGCTGCCCCACCCTCGTCGTCCGCGGCCTCGACGGCGAACTCGGCCGCGCCGAGGCCCAGGAGATGGTCCGCGTCCTGCCCCACGGCGCCTACGCGGAGATCCCCGACGCGGGCCACCTCCTCCACTACGAGCACGCCGAGGCGTGGTGGGAGGCGGTCACCCCGTTCCTGACGGGCGTCCTGACGGCCTGAGCGGGCGGGTGCGGTGCGGCAGGGTCAGCCCTCGGCGTCGTGAATGTCGTGAAGTCGGCGGTTGAGGCTGTCGGCCCAGCCCTGGGCCCAGGCCCGGATGTCGGCCGTCTCGGCCGGGGAGACCCCGTAAGCCGCGAACTCCTCGTCGTCGGACCATTCCACGCCGGCCAGCCGGTCGCGGAGGTCATCGAGACGGAACTCGTCACGGGCGTGCCGGGCGCCCAGGCGCTCCAGTTCCGTGGTGTCGCGGTGGTGGGATGCCGCGTGGACGTCGATGAAGTCGCGGACGGCCCCGCGGTCGGCCAGAGCGCGGACCTTGGTTCCGACGACGGAGTCGAAGGGCAGCACGGGGCCGTAGGGGCTCGGTGTCGGGGCGGCCCGGAAGTGCTCCTTGAGGATGTCCACCTCGCAGTCGTCGCCCGTGACCGGATCGGTGATCACCAGTGGATACGGCTCACCGATGTCGAGGACGGCGGCGAGCAGCCTGCGGTGCAGGTTGCTCAGGTTCATGCGGCGGGGGTGGCGGGAGCGCTGATCGCCGTGAGCTCGGGAAAGGCGGCTTCCCATACGTCCCGCAGGTGCCTGCTGATCAGAGTCCGCAGGACGGGCCACTGATCGAGGAGGAGGTCACGGTTGAGGAGGCGGACCAGGTCCTCGCGCTGCCCTTCGGCCAGGACGGTGCGGTACATCCCCATCCGCAGCCGAGGGCGATCCAGGTCGTAGGCACGCAGTCCCGACCATGCCACGTGCAGGGGGAGGTCCACGGTGCCGTGTTCAGGCCCGAGGAGAGCGTCCAGGGACGACGGCAACCGCTGCGTGTACCGGGCGTGCAGCACAGCGGTCGCGGAGAAGCCCGAGCCGGGGGAGGAGCTTGTCGCCATGCCTCCGATTATTCCGCCTCCTGCCCGCCACCGACAGCGCGGCCGTGCCGCAGGCCCGGGTCCCCGCTCAGCCCGCCGTGCGCGGCCCGTCGCGCCTGGCGCCCTCCACCGTGCAGCTGGTGCCGCCCGCCGGGCACCAGTGGGTACGTCCGCCCACCAAGTGCAGTTCCAGGTCCGCGTCCGCCATGCCCGCGCCGTCGAGGGCGATCCGCAGGGCGGTCGGCGCGGGCTGCGGCGGCAGTCCGAGCACCCCGACGACGATCACGCCGTTACGGGCTTCCAGCGACGCCAGCTCCCACGCCCCCGCATCGGCCCACTTCTCGGCGACCGGCCGCGCGTCCGCCGTCAGCGCCCGGTCCCGGGCCACCGTCACCGTCCCCGCCGTCAGCGGCACCGCCACGAGCACCACGACCGCCAGCACGGCGGTGAGCGTCCGCCCCCGGAAACCGCCCACGGCGAGCCCCGCCGCCCGCGCCCCGTCCCGTACCCGGTAGAGCAGGAAGACCAGCGTGCCGGTGGCCACGATCGCCGCCACGTTGGTCACGAACAGCAGCGCCGACTGGCTCGCGTCGTGATAGCGGCCGACGGTGATCAGCAGCCCCGTCACGGCCAGCGGCGGCACGAGGGAGATCGCGATGGCGACCCCGGGCAGCGCGTCCGAGATGTCCGTACGGACCAGCGCGAACGCCCCGACCAGACCGGTCGCCAGAGCGGCCAGCAGATCGATGAGGCGCGGGCTGATCCGCGACGACACCTGGCTGTTGCTCGCGAACGCGTCCGGCGGCGACACGATCCACCCCAGCAGCATCCCGACGCACACCACCGCCGCCGCCCCGCCGAGCACCAGCAGCGCGCTGCGCACCAGATGCGGCCGGTCGGCCAGCACGAGCGCGAGCGCGCTGCCCAGGATCGGCGTCATCAGCGGCGCCACGATCATCGCCCCGATCACGGTCGCCGTGGAGTCCCCGACCACTCCGGCGCTCGCGATCACCGACGCGAGCACCAGCAGCACCCAGAACCGACTGGCGCTCGCACTGCGCCACGACCGCTCGATGAACAGCGAATCGGCCATCCGCCGCGCGGCGCCCGCGTCGGTCCTCGTCCCCGCCGCCGCGTTCGTCCCTGCTCCAGCCTCTGTCATCAGCCCATCGTGGGCCCCGCGGACGGCCGAGCCGGGGAAGCACCCGTTCGTGTCCCCGCCCGAAAACAGACGTCCTTGCGAAGCTTCAGCTCGCGGCGAGCGCCTTCCCGTCCGTCCCGCACGGCAGCGGCTCGTCCGGGTGGTTGACCCGGAAGTCCCGCTCGGCCTGCCGCTCCGCCTCGCTGATCGCGGTCGGCTGGACGTCGATGATCCCGCCGAACGGCCGGTCCACGTCCCGGATGATGCACAACGTCGTCGTCAGCAATGCCGTGATCACGGCGAGGGTGATCAACTGGCCCCGGTTGTTCCTGCGCGGCAGACAGAACCCGAGCGCCACGACGGTGATCGTGAGAGTGGCCAGCAGGAACCAGAAGATCGCGCTCGGGATGGACGCGGTGGCCTGCGTCAGCCGTTCCTCGCGCTCGTCCGACCGCTTGTTGTCGGCCGCGATCAGCATCCCGAACACCGGCTTGCCCTCAAGCTGCTTGAACGTCCGCCGGAAGTCCGTCGACCACACGCTCGGCACCGGCGACCCCTCCCCGTCCGCCATCGCCGGCCACTCCTGCACCCGCACGGCCCGCGCGTAACAGACCGCGTCCGCCTGGATCTTGGCCCGCTGTGCCTCCGGCGCGTACTCGGCCGTCTCCACGAGCTGGTCCAGCGCCCGCGCCTCGCCCCGCGAGGCGACCTCCGCCTTCCCGTACGACCCGTTGGCGGTGACCAGTACGAAGGCGAGCAGCAGCACGGTCAGCGTGAGCAGCGGCCCGACCAGGTCCTTCACGGCCATCCCGGACCCGTCGTCCTCGCTCCCCATCACCAGAGGCCGGAGAAAACGGTTCGCCGCGATCCCGGCGAGCAGGGCGAGCACGGCGACGACGATGACGAGGACCACGAGGGTCACCTCCGGGGCGGGGCAGGGCGAGAAACAGGCGCGGCGGTCTCCTTCCGCGCCCGGTTCCCGGCTCTAACCGCCGAAACGTTGGCTCGCCCTCCATCGGGCGACCCGCTTGGGCCGCCCGGCCCTGCGGCCCCGGGGGCCCGCTACTCGGCGGAGCTGAGGAACGCCGCCCAGGCGGCGGGGGAGACGGTGAGGGAGGGGAGGGCGGTGTCCTTGGAGTCCCGGACGTGCACGGCGTGCGGGCAGGTGGCGACCTCGACGCAGTCGCCGCCCTGGTCGCCGCTGTACGAGGACTTCGTCCAGGAGACGGCGACCTCGACGCACTCGCCCTGCTCGACGCTGTAGCTGCTCTTGAACCAGTTGAGGTCGGTGCTCATAGCTCTCGTGCCACCTGTTCGATCAGTCGTACGGAGTCCTCCGGCGTGAGGGCCTGCGCCCGCAGCATGCTGTAGCGGGCGAAGACGTCTGACACGTCCGGCTGTTCGCTCACAAAGTACCTGCCGCCTTGTCCTTCGACGTAGACGAGCGGCTTGCGCTCAGAGGTCTCCAGCAGCGTGAACGAACCGTTGAGTCCGGCGTGCGATTCGCGGTCTTCTGGGATCACCTGAATCGTGACGTTGCGCAGGTCCGCGCACTCGCGCATGTACATCAGACACTTCCGGAGAACGTCCTTGCCGCCGAGCGGTTTGGTGAGCGCGCCCTTCTCCAGGACGAAAGTGACCACTGGCGGTGGAGTGCGGAAGAACAGCCGGTGGCGGTCCATCCGGGCCGCGATGTTGGCCTCGATCTCGTCCTCGTCCAAGGCCGGTACCGCACCGGTGAAGACGGCACGTGCGTACTCCGGGGTCTGGAGCAGCCCGGGGACGAGCTGGGGCTCGAACTTGTGGATAACGGCGGCCTTGGCCTCCTCCTCCAAATAGTCCTCGAACCACGCCGCGACACCACTCGCCGTCACCTCTTGCGCGACCTCGATCAGTGCACCTTGTGCACGCAGGAACTTGTCCGCGACGGGGACGAAGTCCCCCCTCGCCTTCCGCTCGCCGCGTTCGATCATCGCCACCTGGGACTTGGAGTACCCGGTCACCGTCCCCAGCCGCTCCATCGAGACCTTCGCCCGCTCGCGATAGAACCTCAGCAACCGCCCGAACGCCTTCGCGGCCCCCGGACTCCCCTTGCTCGCCTTGCTTCCCTTGTTCACTCCCGACCTCCCACGTGCACAGTCCGCCACAACAGCTCTGTGGCGCTGGTCACAGTGAATCGGAGCCGGGAAGCTTGCGTCATGAATTCGCGCAAGTCACTTGACAAGGTGCCCTCTTGGGTACCGGCGACGGGCCACGCGCTCCGTCACACCGGCGTCCACTTCGACGCCGTCCGCATCGGCGGCTTCCTCGGGGAGGACGTGGCGTACCGGCTCATGGAGTTCACGGACTTCCACGCCGGGCCGATCGTCCGCGCCGACACCGGCCCCCGCTACCACTACTTCCTCGTCCCGCCCGGCTCCGCCGCCGCGCACGCCTGGCCCGCTCCCGTACGGGCCCTCGGGCGGGACGGGAGCGGGGGTGAGGCGTTCGTGGGGGTGCCGGCGCTGGAGGGGGTGACGTGGCCGTTGGGGTGGCGGTCGCGGCCGACGGACGAGGATCCGTTCGTGGAGCCGGAGTTGCTGCACATGATGGTGGGCCGGGCCCTCGCCTGAGCCGAACGGCTCGTACGACCGCTACCGCCGCTACCGGGGGCGTACGGCCTAGAAGCCGAAGACCGCGCCGCCCGCCGTCTTCGCGTGCATCTCGCAGGCGTTGCCGTACGTCGCCGACCAGCGCACCCGCTTGCCCTGCCAGACGCCGTCGCCGGTCATCGTGACCGGCTGCCACTCGCGCGTACAGGGTCGGCCGCCGGACGGGGCGGCGGCGGTCAGGCGGGCCAGGTCACCGCCGACGGAGGCGAGTTCGGAGCAGGCGGCGGCGGGGTTCGGGTGGGTGCCGGTGGCGGTCGGGGTGCAGGAGAGGGTGACCGCGCGGACCACGGAGGCCGTGGCGGGGCGCTCGCCGGGGCCGGTGGTGAGGACGAGGACCGAGGGGGCGTAGAGCCCGGTGGTGTCCATGGGGGCGGCCTCGGCCGTGCCGGAGCCGGCGAACGCGGTGCCTACCAGGGCGAGTCCGGTCGCGGTGGCGAACGCCGTGGCGCCGAGGGTACGGATGTGACGCATGGGGTTGTCCCTTCGCAAGTCACGTACGGGGGTCTCGTACGGGAGGTACGGATGTGACGGGGGGTGCGAGCCGATCGGCTGCGGTCCGGAGTCTTGCCGACGCGGAGAGTGATCGCACATCGGTCCGCGTTTTCCGGCCGCACGCGCGCGTGGGCGGTCAAAAGGCTGGGACCGACCGGTCGTTCGGGCATCGGGAGGAGGGGGTTCCGGTCCGCCGTCAGGCGCGCGGCGGTCGCCCTGACCACCCTCCCGGCCTACGGCTTCCTGGGAAGGCGGGGCGAGAGCTTCCACTTGACGCGCGTCCACACCGCGCGCGAACTCGCACTGGGAAGGGATCCGTGCTGAACGGTCGGTACGGGCCGGAGCGGCCGGTTAGCGAGGCGCACGCCCCGTACATGTGTCCGGATCGTGCCCGGTGTCGCCCCGACCGGCGCGGCGGGGAAACGCGAAGCCCCCGCCCCGCGCCCCTGAAGGGCCCGGAACGGGGGCTGTGGCTCAGCGGGTCACGACGCCCAGACGACTCCGCCGGTGCCGCCGACCTTGACCCAGCCGGGGCCGTAGGCGGAGCAGTACGCGTAGGACGTATTGCCGCCGCTCGTGATCACACCGCGCCCGGTCTTCTGCTGGCTCCCGTTCCTGCACGTCACCTTGGCGTAGTAGGCGCGGGTCGTGGCGCACTTCACACCGTAGGTGTAGTTGTCGGTGTCCCAGGGCGTGCACTCGGGCGGCAGCGCCTGCTCCTGTGCCGCCGGGCCGTTCACGGCCTGCGCCTGGGCCGGCAGCACGAAGCCGCCGGCGACGAGCGAGGTTCCCAGCATCAGACCTGCAAGAAGGTTGCGTGTGCGCATGGCTCCTCGAATCTGTGAGTGGACGGTGGTTCGCACGGTCGTCGGCGCCTCACCGCTGATCGCCGGGACCGACCGCCCAGAGCCTGTCCGCCGGGGAACCGCCGGCGGAAGGCCCGGGCCTGTCCGGGACATGTCCCGGACAGGCCCGGAACCACGCCCGGCGCCCTGACCTCAGCCCTTGCTGACCGCCGCCAGGATCTCCGGCAGCCGCTTCGCCATCCGCGGCGCCGCCAGCTTCAGCGCGCCCCAGGCGACCAGTGCGCCCCAGGCCGTGCCGATCGGCAGGATCAGCCACAGCAGCTGCTCCTGGTCGGTCAGGTGGAGGGCGATGTTCAGGCCGATGACCGGGGTGCAGAGCAGCGCGCCCGAGAACATGCCGCCGAAGATCGACATCCAGGCGAGCCCGCCCTGCCCCGGCGCCACGTTCTTGTAGGCGCTGTCCTGCGGGATCGAGTACGGGAAGCTCACCGAGGTCAGCGCGCCCGTCCCCATCATCGCGCCGAGCACCGCGAACGCCGTGCCGAGCGCCTCGGGGAAGGAACCCCAGCTGTCGCCGCCGATGACCAGCGCCGTCGCCACGACCACCAGGAGCGTGTACGGGACGGTGACGAGCAGCAGCGCCATGGCCCGGGCGCGGAGTTCGGCGTACGCGTCGGCCTTCGTCGAGATGGTCTGCGCGACCATCCAGAAGGCCGAGGTGTCCTGGCCGAACTGGTTGTACATCTGCACGCCGAGCATGCCGGAGGCGAAGACGGCGAAGTACAGGGTGCCGAGGCCCTGGAGGGCGTTGAAGATCGGGACGAGCGCGCCGACGGCGAGCGAGGTGACCCAGGCGCCCTTCGTCTTCGGGTCGCGCCAGATGTAGCGCAGGCTGCGCTCCATCACGGCGCCGGTACGGCCGCCGGGCAGGATCCGGCCGAGCCGCCCGCCGATGGCGCCGTCCTTGCCCTTCGCGCCCTTCTTCTTGTCCTTGCCCTCGGCGGAGGCGCCGATCGTGGAGCCGTCCGGCTCGACCATCAGCCGTACGAGGGAACGCTGCCACCAGTACGCGAGGGCGGCGAGCGCGGCGGCCGTCAGGAGCAGCTTCGCGGCGGCCACGCCGTAGTCGCCGGAGCCCGCCGCGTCGATCGCGGACACGGCCGCCGCGGGCGGCAGCCAGCCGATGACCTCGGCGGCCGGTTCGAGGCTGGACAGGCCGCCGGCCTGGCTGAGCCGCTGGGCGCCGAAGTTCACGAACTGCATGCCGACCGCGATCAGCAGGCCGGACAGGACCGCGAGGTCGCGGCCCTTGCGGGAGGTCAGCAGCCGGATGTTGGCCGCCGCGACGGCCCGGGACAGGGCGACGCAGGTGACCACGACGAGCGGTACGGCGAGCACGGCGACGACCGTCCCGGCCGCGCCGTGCCCGAGCGCGAGGGCCGCGCCGATCGCGAGGATCAGGGTGAGCGCGGGGCCCACGCCGACCAGCGAGGCGACGAGCAGCGCCCGTACCAGCGGCCGGGGCAGCAGCGGCAGCATCACGAGCCGCGACGGGTCGAGGGTCTCGTCGCCGCTCGGCACGAACAGCGGCATGACCGTCCAGGACAGCGTGAGCACGCCGACCAGGAGCACCGTGATGGTCGCGGCGTCGGAGTGGCCGCGCAGCAGCGTGAAGCCGAGCATCATGCCGGCCGCGAAGAGCACGGCGACGACGATCGAGGCGATGTACGCGGCGGTGCGGCCGCCGGACTGCTTCAGGCCGTTGCGCAGCAGGGCGAGCTTGAGCCGGACGAAGACGCCGGTGAGCGAGGGCGCGTCGGCGGGGCGCGGGGCCGCGCCGGGCGTCGCGGGGGCGGCGGGGGCGGCGGTGGTCATCGGGCCGGACCGCCCAGCCAGTCGAGCGTCTCGCCGTTGTCGCGGCCGTGGGCGCCGACCAGTTCGAGGAACGCGGCCTGCAGCGAGGGCGCGTCGCCCCGTACGGCGGCGAGCGGGCCCTGCGCGCGGATCTGGCCCGCGGCCATCACGGCCACCCAGTCGCACAGCGACTCGACCAGCTCCATGACGTGGCTGGAGAAGACGACGGTGGCGCCGGAGGAGGTGTAGCGCTCCAGGACGCCGCGGATGGTCTGCGCGGAGACCGGGTCGACGCCCTCGAACGGCTCGTCGAGGAAGAGGACTTCCGGGTTGTGCAGCAGGGCGGCGGCGAGGCCGATCTTCTTGCGCATGCCGGTCGAGTAGTCGACGACCAGCTTGTGCTGGGAGCCCGCGAGGTCGAGGACGTCGAGGAGCTGGGTGGCGCGCTTGTCGACCTCGGCGCCGGGCAGGCCGCGCAGCCGCCCGCTGTAGGCGAGGAGTTCGCGGCCGGAGAGCCGCTCGAACATCCGCAGGCCCTCGGGCAGGATGCCGATCCGGGACTTGACCTGGGCGACGGACTCGGGGTCGGCCCACACGTCGTGCCCGGCGACCAGGATGCGGCCCGCGTCGGGGCGGAGCAGTCCGGTGATCATCGAGAGCGTGGTGGTCTTGCCCGCGCCGTTGGGGCCGACCAGGCCGATGAACTTGCCCGCGGGCAGCACCAGATCGATCCCGTTGACGGCGATCTGCTGGCCGAAACGCTTCCAGAGCCCTTCGACCCGGACCGCGGGCACCGCGCCGGGTTCCGGCTGGCCGCCCTTCGGTCCGGACGTTCCGTCGTATGCCTGGTCAGGCACCATGTTGCGTCAACCCTTCGGTTGTCCCCGTGTAGACGGGCACCACCTTACGGCTGAGCGTGTTCGCGCCATATGGCTTATGCGGCCATGCGGCTGTGGGGGAGGGGTCAGGCGCGGCGGGAGCGGGAATCGGCCGCCTCGCGGCCGCACGCGTACGCCAGCGGGGAGATCAACTCCTCGACGTCCGGCAGCCAGCGGTTGGCGGCGGTGGGCTTACGGGCCCACTGCACCGCCCCGTAGCCGCCGACCCGGGTGGGCGGCGCGGCCACGTAGTACCCCTCGCCGCGGATCGACAGGTCGATCGCCGACGGCACCCAGCCCATCTTCAGCACCAGCTCGGGCACCTTGGCACCGGCGCCGGGCAGCACGAAGAAGAACATCCGGCGGTCCGGGGTGCAGGTGACCGGGCCGAGCGCCAGCTCCATGCGCTCCATCCGGGCGAGCGCCAGGAACCCGGCCGACTCGGGGACCTCCAGGGCGTCGAAGGTGCGGCCGGTGGGCAGCAGGATCGACGCCTTCGGCTGCTTCGACCACATCCGGCGGGCGCCGACGGCGCTCCCGGTGGCCTGGGTCGACCAGTCGGGCCTGGCCGGGTGCGCGCCGGGCGAAGGGCACGCCTCCGCGCCGCACGAGCAGCGTTCCCTGCCTTCGGCCGCCTCCAGCCAGGTCCCGGGGAACACGTCCCAGTGGCGCTCTTCCGCGTACCGCACGGCGCTGTCCAGAAGCAGCTCGCCTCGCTGCTTGGGGATCTGTGCGGCGTCCGTGACTCCGATGGTCTCTTCCACGTCGAAGACAACTCCCGCCGTCACCTGGGGTTACGGGCGTCGCGGAGCGTGGTGTGACGCATCGATCCTGCATACGGGGCGCACGGGTGCACGGGCGGGGGCGCGCGTGGGGCCGGGAGCGGTGGGCGGGTATCCACTGTCAGGGGGCGTCGGTGCCGCGTGCCGTGCTGCGGACGGCCGGCCGACGTGTCCGGTTTCGCGTGTTCACATCTGCATTGACCGGATATCTGTCGGGCAGTGATCAGCCAGGATCGTCCCAGGATCGTCCGTCGATCACCGCACCGGCCTCAGGGGGTAGTCATCATGGCAGCCAGGCCACTCGTCGCACGCCAGCCCAACGAACGGCTCCAGGCGCTCATCCAGGAAGCCGGCTGCTCCAACGCCGGTCTCGCCCGCAGGGTCAACATGGTCGGCGCGGAGCGCGGCCTCGATCTGCGGTACGACAAGACGTCGGTGGCCCGCTGGCTGCGCGGCCAGCAGCCGCGCGGGCGGGCGCCCGGCATCATCGCCGAGGCGCTGGGGCGCAAACTCGGGCGCACGGTCACCATCGACGAGGTCGGCATGGCCAACGGCCGCAATCTCGCCTCGGGCGTGGGCCTTCAGTTCGCGCCGACCGTGCTCGGGGCGATCGAGCAGGTCTGCGAGCTGTGGCGGAGCGACGTGGGGCGGCGGGACTTCCTGTCCGGCTCGACGGTCGCCGCGTCGGCGCTCGTCGAGCCCAGCAGGGACTGGCTGATCACCGGCGCGGACCCGCAGGTGGCCCGGTCCGCCGGGGCCCGGGTGGGGCCTTCGGACGTGGCGGCGGTACGGGCGATGACGCAGGCCCTCGTGGACCTGGACCGGCAGTTCGGCAGCGGGCACGTGCGGCCGGTGGTCGTGCACTACCTGAACAGCGTGGTGTCCGGGATGCTGTCCGGCTCGTACCGGGAGGCGGTCGGCCGTGAGCTGTTCGCGGCGGTGGCGCGGCTCACCGAGCTGGCCGGGTACATGGCGGTGGACACCGGGCAGCCGGGGCTCGCGCAGCGCTACTACATCCAGGCGCTGCGGCTCGCGCAGGCGGCGGGCGACCGGGCCTACGGCGGGTACGTGCTCGCCGCGTCGATGAGTCACCTGGCGGCGCAGCTCGGCAACCCGCGCGAGATCGCGCAGTTGGCGCGGGCCGCGCAGGAGGGCGCGCGGGGGCAGGTGCCGCCGCGCGCGGAGGCGATGTTCCTGGCGGCGGAGGCGCGCGGGCACGCGCTGCTCGGTGACGCGCGGGCGTTCGGCGAGGTGGCCGGGCGGGCGGAGCGGGCGCTTGAGCTGACCGAGCCGGAGAGCGGCGACGACCCGCACTGGATCGCCCACTTCGACGACGCGTACCTCGCGGACGAGCTGGCCCACTGCCACCGGGACCTGGGCCAGGCCCGGGAGGCGGCCCGCGCGGCCGAACGCTCCCTGGCCGGCCACCCGGAGAGCCGGGCCCGCCGCCGCGCGATCGGCCTGGCCCTGCTGGCCACGGCCCAGGTCCAGCAACGCGAGGTCGAGGAAGCCTGCCACACCGGCACCCGCGCCCTGGACCTCCTGGCCACCCTCCGCTCGTCGCGCGGCGCGGAGTACCTGGGCGACCTGAAGGACCGCCTGGAGCCGTACGCGGGCGAGTCGGTGGTCCGCGAGTTCGGCGCGCGCCTGGACCTGCACGCGGCGTAGCCCGCGTTCGCTCGTGTTCGCTCGCGTCGCTCGTACGGGGCCGGTGGAGGCACGGGGTGGTGCGGAGGGCGTACGGGCGGGGCGCGGGGGCCTGGCGGGCGGCCGGGCCCTGGCGGGCGGCGGGCGCGGGGTGGGCGCGGGGTGGGCTGTGCGGACCCGGGCGGGGTACCGGGCCCGCGCGGGCGGGGGTGGGCGCCGTGACGCCTGTGCGCTGTGTAGCAGGTGGGGAACAGGATGGTCGGACGTGTGTGCGGCGGTCCGGGGGTACCCGGTAGCGTGAGCCGACCATTCCGTAGGTCCAGCAGTCCATCCGTCCATCAGTAGGAGTCCCGGTGACGCACAGCGGACAGGGGCCGGAGCCGCAGTATCCGGCCGCCCAGCCCCTCCCCCCTGAGGTGACCCCTGGCGGCCCCTCGGACGCCCAGGCGACGCAGTACCTGCCGCCGGTCCCGGCGCAGCCCCCGGCCGCGCCGCCCGCCGCGTACGGCTACCCGCAGCACCAGCCCGCGCCGCAGCCCGGTTACGGCTACCCGCAGGCCGCGCCCGCGCCGCAGCCGGGATACGGATACCCGGGGCCGGACGCCCAGGCCACCCAGTACATCGCGCCGGTGCCCCCGCAGGGCCCGGGCGCGGGCGCGGACGCCCAGGCGACGCAGTACCTGCCGCCGGTCCCGGGCGGGCCCGCCGGGCCCGACGCGCAGGCGACGCAGTACATCGCGCCCGTACCGCCCCAGGAGTACGCGCCGCAGGCCCCGCACGCGCCGCAGACCCCGCACGTACCGCAGGTCCCGCTGCACCAGGAGCGGCCGCCGCTCGCGGACTTCGACAACCTGTTCCGCAGCGAGACACCGGCCGCTCCGCCGCAGCACCAGGCTCCGCCCCAGCACCAGGCTCCGCCCCAGCACCAGGCCCCGCCGCAGTACGCGCCGCCGCCCGGCTACCAGCAGCAGCCCCCGCCGCCCCCGCAGCAGTACGGCTACCAGGACGCCTACTACGACGACGAGCCCGAGCCGCCGCGCCGCCGTTCGCCGCTCGCGCTGATCGCCGCCGTCGTCGTCGGGTGCGCCGTCGTCGGGCTCGGGGTCGGGGCGCTGCTCAGCGGGGGTGACGACGACAGCAAGGACAAGGCGGCCGACAAGGGCGGCCAGAAGGTCGCGGCCAGTTCGGCCGCGCCGTCCGGGCAGCCGTCCGACGCGGCCGACGATCCGGCGAAGGGGCAGGCGCAGTCGCTGGACAAGCTGCTCGCGGACAGCAACAACAGCCGTGACGCGGTGATCCGTTCCGTCGACGCGATCCGCCGCTGCGACAACCTCGACCAGGCCGCCACGGACCTGCGCGGCGCGGCCAACCAGCGCCGTGAGCTCGTCACCCGCCTTCAGGGGCTCAAGGTCGACCAGCTGCCGGACAGCTCCGCGCTGACCGGCGCGCTCACCAAGGCGTGGCAGGCGTCGGCCGCGGCCGACGACCACTACGCGGCCTGGGCCGACCAGATGAAGAACAAGAAGGCGTGCAAGGGCGGCAAGGCCCGGTCGACGCCGCAGACGGTCGAGGCGACGAAGAAGAGCAACGAGGCGACCACCGCCAAGCAGCAGGCGGCCGGGCTGTGGAACCCGACCGCCGACAAGTACGGCCTCTCGAAGCGCCAGCCGAGCCAGCTCTAGCCGCTGGCCGCTAGCCGCTGTCCGGCCCGGGGGCCCGGCCGAGCTCCCCGGGTCCCGGCCCACGGTCCCGGCCCCCGGTCCCGGCCGCGTCACGGCGCGGTCAGGACCGTCTCGCCCACATCCACGAACCCGGGCTTCTGCGCCACCAGCTGACCCTGCCGTACCACCTGGAACGTCACGTCGTGGTTGACGATCCGCGGGAAGTCGCGGGCGCCGAGCAGATCGTCGTAGCGCCAGCGCAGCGGCGGGGTCAGACCGCCCGTGTCGATCTTCTCGCCCTGGTCGAGGGCGTGGCTGATCTGCAGCGAGGTGATCTTCTCGCTGTCCAGCGACTCGATGACCTGCTTGAGCACGGTGTAGGCGATCCACGTGGTCTGCACGCCCGCGTCGGTCGGGTCCACCCGGTTGTCGACGAACGCGTGCTCCTTGATGACCTTCTTCATCGGGTTCCACGCGTCGCTCTCGGCACTCGGGTACCAGCCGGTCACGTACGCGCCCTCGAAGGGGCTGTGCGCGCCGCCGGAGCGGTCGATCAGCGGCTGGCCGACGCTGCCGAGCACCGAGGAGATCCGGATCGCGTCCCCGTCGCCCGCCTTGCCCTCGCCGCCCTTGCCCTCGCCGTCCTTCCCCTTGTCCCCCTCGCCCGGCAGCCGCCGGAAGGAGTCGAAGAAGGTCTGGGTGCGCTCGCCGAGCACGGCGGTGACACAGCCTTCGTCGTCGCCCGCCTTCGTCCGCGCCTTGTCCGCCGACTCGGTGTACTCGGCGGCGTCCTCGCGCGCCGGGATGTCGATCGCGTTGCGGTGGCTGGCCTTGCGCAGGCCGGAGTTGAGCAGGTCCGGCAGCTTGTCGCCCGCGATGGTGTCGGGGCGGACCAGCGAGACCTTCCGGCAGCCGGACGCGAGCTGCATCCCGTGCCCGGCGAGCAGCGCCGCCTGGCCGCCGTTCACGGGGTAGGACAGCGGGCTGCTGAACTCGTCGTCGGATATGCCGTAGCCGCCGATGTACGGGATGCCCGCGGCCTCCAGGGGCGCCATGAAGGCGCGCCCGAACTGGCTGTACGAGCCGACGACGGCGACCGCGCCCTCCTTGACGGCGCGGCGGGCGCAGGCCGAGGCGCCCGCGTTGGTGTTCTGGTCGTTGCAGGTGAGGATGCGCAGCTGGTGGCCGTCGATGCCGCCGTTGGCGTTGACCCACCGGGCGTACGCCTGGGCCATCGCGGGCATTCCGGGCATATTGGTGGCGCGCGTCTGGTCGGGGGCCCAGGTCATGACGGTGACGGGCTCCCTGGAGCCCCCCGTGGCACCAGGGATCACGCCGCAGCCGGCGAGCAGCGACGCTCCGGCCGCCGCCGTCGTGACGTACGCGAGGAGTGAGGAAAGTCGCCTACCGGTCATGGCCATGCACAATTCCGCCTCATGGGTAACGCGACAGTGAGCGAGATTCAACGCAGAGTGTCGCGGAGGTGAATTGCGGGGGTCGGGTGAACCGGATCCGGGGTGGAGAACGTTGTCGGTTCGGCGGAACGTACGATCGAAGCGTGTCCAGCACCGCCCCCGACTCCGTCGCCCCGGCCCACGAGTCCACCCCCGAGTCCACCCCCGAGTCCACCCCCGAGCCCACCCCCGAGCCCGCCGCCGTCACCACCTCGCGACCGGCGAACCCTTCCCGTCGCGGGCGTCGCTCCTCCACCATGGGCGGCATGCCGCTCAACGACATGCCGTGGTGGCGCTGGCGCGCCAATGTGCGCTCCGCGCTACACATGCTCTCCGACCCGGGGTTCCACGAGACGACCTGGCTGGCCGGCCAGGACGGGTTCGGCGACGTCACCGACGCCGTCTACCGCCTCGTCGAGGACACCTGGCTCGACAACTGGTCCGCCGAGAAGTACGTCGGGACGGTCTTCCGCGACTCCGGCGAGGCCGCCCTGGTCGACGTCGCCGTGCTCCGGGTGCTGCGCATCATGCACCAGGTCGGTCCGGACGCCCCGGTCTCCGCGTACCTGGAGCACCACGGCTGGCCGGAGGCCGTACGGGCCGCCCGCGAGGCACACGTACGGATGGCGACGGCCGACGGCGAGGACCCGGACGTGCCGCCGCGCTCGCTGGAAGTGCTGCGGATCATGACCAGGGCCGCTTCCTGAGACCGCGGTCGTCTGCTGAGGCGGCGGTCGCTTCCTGAGGCGGCGGTCGCCTGCTGAGACGGCGGACGGCCGGGCGCACGGGGTGTGGCACGCTAGGTCAATGACCGACCAGTACGTCCTCACCCTCTCCTGCCCCGACAAGCAGGGCATCGTGCACGCCGTGTCGAGCTATCTCTTCATCACCGGCTGCAACATCGAGGACAGCCAGCAGTACGGGGACCGGGACAGCGGTCTCTTCTTCATGCGGGTCCACTTCTCGGCCGAGTCGCCGGTCACCGTGGACAAGCTGCGGGCCAGCTTCGCCGCCGTGGGCGACTCGTTCACCATGGACTGGCAGATCCACCGCGCGGACGAGCGGATGCGCGTCGTCCTGATGGTGTCGAAATTCGGCCACTGCCTGAACGACCTGCTGTTCCGCTCGCGGATCGGCGCGCTGCCGGTCGAGATCGTCGCCGTGGTCTCCAACCACACCGACTTCGCCGAGCTGGTCGGCACGTACGACATCCCGTTCCGGCACATTCCGGTCACCAAGGACACCAAGGCGGCGGCCGAGGCGGAACTCCTCGACCTGGTCCGCGAGCAGGACGTCGAGCTGGTCGTGCTCGCCCGCTACATGCAGGTGCTCTCCGACGACCTGTGCAAGCAGCTGTCCGGGCGGATCATCAACATCCACCACTCCTTCCTGCCGAGCTTCAAGGGCGCCAAGCCGTACCACCAGGCGCACGCCCGCGGTGTGAAGCTGATCGGCGCCACCGCCCACTACGTGACCGCGGACCTCGACGAGGGCCCGATCATCGAGCAGGAGGTCGAGCGGGTCGGCCACGAGGTCACCCCGGACCAGCTGGTCGCCGTCGGCCGTGACGTCGAGTGCCAGGCGCTCGCCCGCGCCGTGAAGTGGCACGCCGAGCGCCGCATCCTGCTCAACGGCCGCCGCACGGTCGTCTTCGCGTAGCCGGGCCCGGCCACCGGCCCGGCGACCGGCGCTACATCCGGCTCAGCGACGCCGCCGCGAACAGCACGTCCCTGATCGCCTCGCGGTCGCCGTCCTGTCCGGCGGCCGCGTCCTCCGGCGGGATGTGCCCGGCGAGCAGCTGGCAGAACTCCGCGCCGTCCATCGCCACCTGCGCCACCGTGTGCTCCCGGGAGCCGAGGGCGGCGGGGGAGTCCAGGGCGATGTACCAGTGACCGCCGCCCGCGCCCTCGATCTCCAGGTGCAGCGAACGGCCCGGCGCGCCCGCCGCGACCAGCTCCCGCGCCGGGTTCGCGAGTCCGGTGCGACGTCGGCCGGCGAGGGCCGCCGGGAGCATCCGGGCGGCGAGGTCGATCATCCCGTGCAGATGGGTGCCGGAGGGCGGGTCGTACGGGTACGCCACCGCGTTCGCGATGTCCTCGGCGTGCACCCAGCACTCGAAGGCCCGCTCCAGGAGCGAGTCGCGCAGCGGCAGCGCGAAGTCCCCGTAGGTGACGGTGAGGTCCGCGACCCCGCGCCCGGCGAACGACACCGTCCGCACCAGGGTGTGGCTCTGCTCCCGCCACGGTTCGCGGACGGAGCGGGTCGGCGGCCGGTGCGAGGCGGTCCACCAGGCCTCGGTCCGCTCGGCGGGCGAGAGCTCCGCGAACGAGGCCGCCGACCGGCCGCCACGCGGCCCGCCCGGCCCGCTGGGGCCCGCGTCGGCGGCGAGCGGGTCGTCGAGTCCGAGCGAGGCCGCGACCAGGCCGTCCACGGCGAGCAGATGGCCGATCACCCCGGCCACCGTCGTCTTGCGGTCCACCCGGCGCTCGTCCTCGAACCACTTGAGCCGCACCGGCGCGTGCCACTCGGCCTCGCCGATGTCCCGGAGCAGCGCGTCGAGCCGGGCGGTCTCGGCGTCGTACGGGGTGGCCCAGACGGGGACCGGGATACGGGCCGGGCGGCGGCCCAGACAGTTCTCCAGGACCCGGGACCGCAGCAGCGGGTCCAGGTCGAGGTCGCGCTCGGCCTGGAGCAGTCCGACCGCGTCGCGCAGCCGCAGGGCCTCGTCGGCGCACGGCGCGCACTCGGTGAGGTGGGCCTCGACGGCCCGGGTCTCGGCGGGCGAGCAGGCGGCCAGCGCCCAGGCGCCGAGCAGCGACTTGAGGGTGCGGTGCGGGAGTTCCGGTACGGGCTCCGGTACGGGCTCGGGGCCCGCCTCGGGAGTCTCGCCCGTACCGCCCGTACCGCCCGTACCGTCCGCGAACACGTCGTCCGGGGAGCCGCCGTCGGCGTCGGTCACCGGCGGCCGGTCCGCGGACGGCGACCGCCGCAGGTCCGCGTGGTCGTCGGCCGCCGGGCGCGGTCCCGGTATCCAGGGGGCGCGTGCGATCTCCTCGGGATCGTCGTTCGCCGCGGTCACAGGGCCCGTCCGTAACCGCCGCCGTGGCCGGGCGGCGAGGAGCCCTCCAGGGGGCGGGTGTTGGCGGTGGACAGGAGCTGGAGCCCGAGCCGCAGCCGACGGCGGGCCTCGTCCTCGGTGACGCCGAGGTCGGCCGCCGTCTGGCGGTAGTCGCGGCGCTGGAAATAGGCCAGTTCGAGGGCCTGGCGCAGCGGGGTCGGCATGGAGGTCACGATGTAGTCGGCGCGGGCCGCGACCGAGGCGCGGCGTACCTTCTGCTCCAGCTCCTCCGCGGTGCCCTCGCCGCGCTCCGCGTACGCCATGGCCTCGGCCTGGCGCAGCCGGTGGACGGCCTGGCGCTGGGTCAGCCGGGCCACCCAGGCGCGCATGTTGCCCTGCTTGGGGTCGTAGGCGTCGGGGTTCTCCCAGATGTAGCCGAAGACCTCGCGGGTGATCTGGTCGGCGTCGTCGTCGTCGTCGAGGACCCGGTGGGCGAGGCTGTGCACGAGGGAGGCGAATCTGTCGTAGAGCTCGCCGAGGGCCGCGGCCTCACCGCGCGCCAGCCGCTGCTGCATCCTGCGGTCCCAGCGCGGTGGTGTGTCCTTCGTCGCCATGCGACACCCTCCCGACGGCCTGCCCGAGCGTTCTCCGAGCCTTCTCCGGGGCTCGGATCTCCCCGGCTTCCCCTCCAAAGTAATGCGCCCGGACCCGGCGCACGCCTCTTTGCCGCAAGTGCGCCCTTGACGGGCCGCCCGATGGTAAGGAACCCGACAATCTCGTCATCGGGGGTTTCGGGAGGGTGTGTCGGGGCAGCCGGAGGGGACAGGAAGCCCCGGCTCCGGTTGACCGCCGGGTCGACCGCCGGGCCTCGCTCCACCCCCTTCCCGATGGCTGAAAGGCGCCGCTCGTGACGATCCAGGTCGACGAGGACGAGCAGGAACCGTGGTCCGTGCTGAGGATCAGCGGGGAGTTGGATCTGGTCACCTCCCCGGTGATCCGCAAACGTCTCCACGCGGCGGTGGCGGGCGGCCGCCGTGACGTGGTGCTCGATCTGTCCGCCGTCCGCTTCTGCGACTCCAGCGGGGTCGGTGTGCTGATCGCCGCCCGCCGTCTGATGCGCTCGTGCGGGGGCCGGCTCCGTCTGGTGCTGCCCGCGCGCGGCGCGGAGGAGGACGCCCATGTGAACCGGGTGCTCGCGGCCCTCGGCGTCCGCCGCCTCTTCGACGTCTACCCGGACGCCCCGGCGGCGACGGACGACACCGCCCACCCACTGTCCGCCTGAACACCGGCCCCCCCCGGGCCCGGGGCCCGGACTCCTGCTCCTGCCCCTGCCCCTGAGCCCTCAGCCCGAGGGCCGCCGCTACGCCCCGAACCGCTCGCGCAGCCGGTACTTGAGGACCTTCCGCAAGGTCTCGTTGCGCGGCAGCGCGTCCACCACCTCCAGTTGTTCGGGGAGTTTGAAGGTCGAGAGGCCCGCCTTCCGCAGGAAGGCGGTCAGCTCCGGGAGGGTGAGCGGGGCGGCGCCCGCGGGCTGTTCGATCACCGCGCAGACGCGTTCGCCGCGTTCGGGGTCCGGCAGGCCGATGACGGCGGCGTCGCCGACCCCGGGGTGCTCGGCGAGCAGGTCCTCGATCTCCTTCGCGGAGATGTTCTCGCCCTTGCGGATGATGACGTCCTTGAGCCGCCCGGTGAGCACGAGATGGCCGCCGTCGGTGAGGTGTCCGACGTCGCCGGTGATCAGGAAGCCGTCCTCGTCGAAGGCGGCGGCGGTCTGCGCCGGGTCCAGATAGCCCTGGCACACCGCCTCGCCGCGCAGCCGCACCTCGCCGTTCGGCGCGATGCGTATCTCCATCCCGGCCGGCGGGCGGCCCTCGGTGGTGGCCAGGTTCTCGGCGGTGTCGGTCGGGTCGCCCATGGTGATCATGGGGACCTCGGTCATCCCGTAGCCGTGGGTGAGCTGGCAGCCCAGCTCCCGCACCACCGCGTGGTAGACCTCCGGCGGCTTGGGCGCGCCGCCGCCCGCGAGCAGCCGGAGCGTCGGGATGATCGGCTCGTCGGGCCGCTTGCGCTGCTCGGTGAGGAACATCGAGTAGAAGGCGGTGGAGCCGCCCGCGACGGTCACCCCGTGCTTGCGGTAGTCCTCCAGGGCGTCGGGCAGCGCGAACTGTTCGAACATGACGGCGGGGAACCCGTACAGGAGCAGCATCACGGTGTAGTCGGGCCCGGCGATGTGCGCGTACGGGAAGGCCATCGAGCCGACGTCGGACGCGCTGAGGTGCAGCGCGTGGGCCAGGCAGGAGCCGCCCGCGATCAGTGAACGGTCGGTGTGCAGCACGCCCTTGGGGTCGGAGGTGGTGCCGGAGGTCCAGTAGATCCAGCGGACGTCGGTGCCGGAGGCGGGCGGCGCGGGCAGGACCGCCGGGTCGCCGTCGGGCAGCGAGCCCTCCTCGTACGCCTCGAAGACGCCCCGCGCGCCGAGCCGCCGGGCCATCGCGGTGTGGTCGAAGCCGCGCCAGACGCCGGGCACCGCGAAGAACTCGGCGCGCGACTCGCGCAGTGCGAAGCCGACCTCCTTGTCCCGGTAGAAGGGGATGACCGGGGTCTGTACGGCGCCGAGCCGGGCGAGCGCGAAGCTGAGCACCGCCGTCTCGATGCGGGTGGGCAGCTGCCAGGCGACCACGGTGCCGGGGCGCACCCCCATGGCGTGCAGTCCGGCGGCGCAGCGCTCGGCGCGCGTCCGGAGTTCGCCGAAGGTGAGGGTGCGGTCGCCCTGGAGCAGCACCGGCCGGTCGGGGGTGAGCGCGGCGCGGCGCTCGACCAGCTCCCAGAGGGTGCGGGCGGCGCCCAGGGCGTGTGCGGTTTCGGTCATGCCCGTTCTCCTTCAGCTGACGTGCCGTCAGATGGCGTGGAGAGCGTAGAGGGATGCTCCTTGTCGGTCCAGGGGTGCGGGGCTAGCCTGACTGCGTCCGGATCTGACGATCCATCAGAAAAGTTGTGGGAAACCTGGAGGGGTCATGACGGAACTGCCCCGCATCATCAGCGTCGACGACCACGTGATCGAGCCCGCCCACCTCTTCGAGACCTGGCTCCCGGCCAAGTACCGCGACCGCGGACCGAAGCCGCTGACCGCCGGGATCGGCGAGCTCGCCTACGTGGCGGGCAAGTACCAGATCACCATGGACCCCGAGGGCCCGCCGACCGACTGGTGGATCTACGAGGACCTGAAGTTCCCGTACAAGCGCAACATCGCCGCCGTCGGCTTCGACCGCGACGACATGACCCTGGAGGGCATCACCCGCGAGGAGATGCGGCGCGGCTGCTGGGACCCCAAGGCCCGGCTCGCCGACATGGACCTCAACCACGTCGAGGCGTCGCTCTGCTTCCCCACCTTCCCGCGCTTCTGCGGGCAGACCTTCGCCGAGGCCCACGACAAGGAGGTCGCCCTCGCCTGCGTCCGCGCCTACAACGACTGGATGGTCGAGGAGTGGTGCGGCGACAGCGGCGGCCGGCTGATCCCGCTCTGCATCATCCCGCTCTGGGACATCGACCTCGCCGTCGCCGAGATCCGCCGCAACGCCGCCCGCGGGGTCAGGGCCGTCACCTTCTCCGAGATCCCCACCCACCTCGGCCTGCCCTCCATCCACTCCGGCTACTGGGACCCCTTCTTCGCGGTCTGCCAGGAGACCGGCACCGTCGTCAACATGCACATCGGGTCCAGCTCCCAGATGCCCGCCGCGTCCCCCGACGCCCCGCCCGCCGTGCAGGCCAGCCTCAGCTTCAACAACGCCATGGCCTCGATGATGGACTTCCTCTTCTCCGGCGTCCTGGTCAAGTTCCCGACCCTGAAGCTCGCCTACAGCGAGGGCCAGATGGGCTGGATCCCGTACGCCCTGGAGCGCGCCGACGACGTCTGGGAGGAGCACCGCGCCTGGGGCGGGGTGCGCGACCTCATCCCCGAGCCGCCGTCCACGTACTACTACCGGCAGATCTTCTGCTGCTTCTTCCGCGACAAGCACGGCATCGCCTCGCTCGACGTCGTCGGCCGCGACAACGCCACCTTCGAGACCGACTACCCGCACGTCGACTCGACCTTCCCGCACACCAAGGAGGTCGCCCTCGACCACGTCAAGGGACTCGACGACGAGACGATCTACAAGCTGATGCGCGGCAACGCCATCCGCATGCTCGGCCTCGGAATCGTCTGATGGAGCTCGCCCACTCGGAGGCGGACGAGGAGTTCCGGGCCCGGCTGCGCGCCTGGCTCGCCGCCGAACTGCCGAAACTCCCCGACCGGCCCGACCCGCTGGACTGGCCGGGCCGCCGCGCCTACGACTGCGGCTGGCAGCGCAGGCTGTACGACGCGGGGTACGGGCACGTGCACTGGGACGCCGCCCCCACCACCCGGCTGATCTTCCTGGAGGAGACCGAACTCGCCGGGGCCCCCTACGTCGGCGCCAACTTCGTCGGCCTGCTGCACGCCGGGCCGACGATCGCCGCCGAGGGCACCGACGAACAGCGCGCCCGCTGGCTGGAGCCGGTGCTGCGCGGCGACGAGGTGTGGTGCCAGGGCTTCAGCGAACCCGAGGCCGGCTCCGACCTGGCCGCCCTGCGCACCCGCGCCGTCCGGGACGGCGACCACTACGTCGTCACCGGCCAGAAGATCTGGACCTCGCACGCCGAGGCCGCCGACTGGTGCGAACTCCTCGTCCGCACCGACCCCGACGCGCCCAAGCACCGCGGCATCAGCTGGCTCGCCATGCCGATGGACGCCCCCGGCATCACCGTACGGCCGCTGCGCACCCTCGCCGGGTCCACCGAGTTCGCCGAGATGTTCCTCGACGAGGTGCGGGTGCCGGTCGCCAACCGGGTGGGCGCGGAGCACGACGGCTGGCGGGTCACCATGGTCACCCTCTCCTTCGAACGCGGCACCGCGTTCGTCGGCGAGGTCGTCGCCTGCCGCCGGGTCCTCGGCGAACTCGCCAGGACCGCCCGCAAGAACGGCCGCTGGGACGACCCGGTGCTGCGCCGCGCGCTCGGCCGGCTCGGCGCCGAGTTCCAGGCGCTGTGGCGGCTCACCCAGTGGAACGTCAGCGAGGCCCAGGCGAGCGGCGGGGTGCCCGGCGTCGGCGGCTCCGTCTTCAAGCTGCGCTACTCGCACGCCCGCCAGGAGCTGTACGACACGGCCGCCGCCGTCCTCGGACCCGACGCGCTCGACCTGGCCAGGGAGTGGAACCTGGACCGGCTGTCCTCGCTGTCGTACACGATCGCGGCCGGCACCTCGCAGATCCAGCAGAACATCGTCGCCGAGCGCATCCTCGGCCTGCCGAAGGGCCGGTGAGCCGCGCCATGGACTTCCGACTCAGCGAGGACCAGCGGGCACTGCGCCGAGGGGTACGGGAGCTGCTCGACGGGCGGTTCGGGCGCGAGGCGCTGCGGGCGGCGGTGGACTTGGCGGTGGACGCCACCGAGGGGCCGGGGCCGGGGCCCGTGCTTGATCGGGCGCTGTGGCGGGAGCTCGGTGCCGCCGGGTTCTTCGCGCTGCGGCTGCCGGAGGAGGCGGGCGGGGTCGGGCTCGGGCTGCCCGAGGCCGTGCTCGTCTTCGAGGAGGCGGGCCGGGCGCTGCTGCCCGGGCCGCTGATCGCCACCCACCTGGCGGCGGGCCGGGTGCCGGGCGCGGCGGAGGGCGAGACCGTCGTCACCGCCGCCGACGGGTGCCTCGTCGAATGGCGGGACGCCGCCGACGTGGTGCTCGGCGACGCGGCGGACGCGGTGCCGCTGCGCTCGGTCGACCCGCTGACCCCGCTGCACCGGCTGCCGGACAGCACCGATGAGGGCGGCCTCGACCTGGACCTGGACCTGGACCTCGACCTGGACCTGGTCACCCTGTTCACCGCCGCCGAACAGCTCGGCAGCGCGGGCCGCACCACCGAGCTCGCGGTGGCGTACGCCCGTACCCGCGAACAGTTCGGTCAGCCGATCGGCGGCTTCCAGGCCGTCAAACAGCTGTGCGCGCGGATGCTCGTACGGACCGAGCTGGCCCGCGCCGCCGTCTACGCGGCGGCCGTCACCGCCGACCCGGTCGAGATCGCGGGCGCCCGGCTGCTCGCCGACGAGGCGGCCGTCGACTGCGCGCGCGACTGCCTCCAGGTGCACGGCGGCATGGGCTTCACCTGGGAGGCGGACGTCCATCTGCATCTGAAACGGGCCTGGGTACGGGCCGAGCGCGGGCTCCCGGCCGCGGCGGCGGAGGAACGGGTGGCGGCCCGGCTGTGAGCCGTACGGGTGGCCGTCCGGGCGGTCGTGCGGGCGGCCGTCCGGGCGGTCCGTACGGCCGCCCGCGGACCGCGAACGGCCGTGTCACCACGGGGTCGTGGGGTCACCCAGCGTCGATACCGTGTTGTGTCCTTCGCGGGGGTCGTCACGCGCCGGAGTCGGCCCGCCGCTCCGGTACGCTCCGTGGGATGCGAGAGCTTGCAGGCCCGGATCGTGCCGGTGCCGCCCACGCGGTGGCTCCGGCGCCGGGAATGTCCGCCGTTCGCGCCCCGCGTTCGACTCCTCGCGGCGTGCGTCGCACAGTATGGACCATGCGTACTCCTTCGCGCTGGAATATGCCCGAAGCGCTTGTTGCGGTGACTGTACGTCAACCATGCTGTCTCACAAGGGAATCACGTTCCGTAAAGGTGTGTCCGCCGGTTCGGATGGTGTGAACGGTGCAGGTGCTTCAGGTTCAGTTGGAGGTCGGGCCCGACCCGGCGGAGGTGGGGCGCGCCCGGCGATGGGCGCGCTCGCGGCTGGTCGGCTGCGGCATAGGGGACGACGAGCCACTGGCGGAGACGCTGGTGCTGCTCATCTCCGAGCTGGTGACCAACGCCGTGGTGCACACGGGCTGTCCGGCCGTGCTGCGGATGCTCTTCGGCGGTGCCGGGGTGCGGGTCGAGGTCGCGGACCGCAGCGACCGCCCACCGGCCCCGCGGCACGCGGCGGGCGAGGACACCAACGGGCGCGGGCTTGAGCTGGTGGACGGCCTGGCCGACCGCTGGGGCTGGCAGCGCGAGGGCAGCGGCAAGAGCATCTGGTGCGAGGTGGACCGGGCCGCCCCGGCCGCTCCCGCGGTCCCCGTGACGGAGGGGTCGGTGTCACCCTCGCGGGTGCACTGTTGACGGTTCGTGGCGAATTGATCACCCTTGGGTGAGCGATTCGTTCTGCGAGGGGAGTCGAGGGGCGTGGCCCCTCGACGAGCGCGGGTCGTGACGGGTGGCGGCTGCCGTGCCGTGCTCGGGGCGCGCGCGAGCGCGCCGCCACCCGCGGTTCCCCGGGGTGCGACGGCTCAGAACACCGCCACCGGCGCGACCGGCGTCCCGGTGCCGCCCACGAAGGGCTCGGGCATCGCGGACAGCAGGAAGGCGTAGCGGCATTCTTGTGCACAGGCTGTGGACAACTCTTCGAGATTCCAGTTCTGGCCCTGCAGCATCCCCATCTCGACCAGGTCGAGCGCGTGCACCGGCAGCCACAGGTCCTCGATCTCCGGCGGGAAGATCTCGAAGGTGAGGGTGTCGTTGGCGACCGCGGCGACGTCCCGGGCGTGGAACCACTCGGGGGTACGGACCGAGAGCCCGGGCGACGGGAACGCGTACCCGTGCGTGTCCCCGGCCAGGTAGGTCCGGATCTGCCCGGTGCGGACCAGGACGACGTCCCCGGACCGTACCGTCACTCCGCCGAACTCGGCGGCCTCGTCGAGGTCTTCGGGTGTCACGGCGTGGTCGCCCGGCAGCCGGTCGACGCCCTTCGCGGCGGCCACGTCGAGCAGCACCCCGCGGCTGACCAGATGGCGCGCGGTGTGGATGCCGCTGAACTCGGAGCGCCCGTGCGCGGTGACGGTGGCGGCGGGGCGGCCGTTGTAGATCCGGCCGCCGTGCGAGACATGGGTGAGGGCGTCCCAGTGGGTGGCCGCCTGCAGGCCCATGGTCACGGCGTCGTCGCTGGTGGCGACGGTGCCGGGGCCGAACAGCTCCTGGTTCACCTGGACCATCACGTGCAGCGGGTTCACCCGGCCCGGGATCATGCCGCTCTGCACGCCGTCCTGCTTCAGGTCGAGCGCGAGCGGGACCCGGCGCCCGGTCCGTACGGTCGCGGCGGCCTCGCGCACCACCTCGTCGGTGATGAGGTTCAGCGTGCCGATCTCGTCGTCCTGACCCCAACGCCCCCAGTTGTTGACGCGTTTGGCGATCTCGTGGAATGCGGGTGGAAGGGGCATCGGACGCCTCCGGGGTCTTTTGTTTCCGGTACCGGGGTCTTGTTCTCCGGTATCTGACGGGCCGTAGAATCCTGCCGACGCACGAATCTAACGGACCGTCAGAAAGCGCGGGAAGGGGCCGGGCGTGGGGAACTTCTTGGCAGGGAAGGTCGTGGCCGTCACCGGCGCGGGGCGGGGGATCGGCCGCGCGGTCGCCCTCGCCTGCGCCGCCGAGGGGGCGAAGGTCGTGGTCAACGACTACGGCGTCTCCATCGAGGGCGGTGAGCCGGCCAGCGAGATCGCCGAGGCCGTCGTGAAGGAGATCGAGGCGGCGGGCGGCGCGGCCGTCGCCGTCGCCGACGACATCTCGACCATGGCGGGCGGGCAACGGGTGGTCGACGTGGCGCTCGCCGAGTACGGCCGCATCGACGGCGTGGTCTGCGTGGCGGGCATCCTGCGCGAGCGGATGCTCTTCAACATGTCCGAGGAGGAATGGGACCCGGTGGTCGCCACCCACCTCAAGGGCACCTTCACGGTCTTCCGGGCCGCCTCCGCCGTGATGCGCCGCCAGGGCTCCGGCACCCTCGTCGGCTTCACCAGCGGCAACCACCAGGGCTCGGTCGCCCAGGCCAACTACTCGGCCGCCAAGGGCGGGATCATCTCGCTGGTCCGCAGCGCGGCCCTCGGCCTGCACAAGTACGGCGTGACCGCCAACGCGGTGGCCCCGGTGGCCCGTACCCGGATGTCCGCCAACGTGCCGATGGAGCTGAAGGAGATCGGCGAGCCGGAGGACGTGGCCGCGCTCGTGGTCTACCTGCTCTCCGACCGGGCCAGGGCGGAGCGGATCACCGGGCAGGTCTACACGATCGCCGGACCCAAGATCGCCGTCTGGGCGCAGCCGCGCGAACTGCGCGCGGGCTACGCCGAGGGCGGCGCCTGGACCCCGGACCGGATCGCGGACTTCCTGCCGGGCACGGTCGGCATCGACCCGATGCCGATGCTCCAGCAGCTGGAGGAGATGGCCCGCGCGGCGGCGGCCGGTGACCGCCCCAACTCCGGGAACGGTCCGGACTCAGGCGTCCGCCCGAACTCCGGGAACGGTCCGGACTCAGGCGTCCGCCCGAACTCCGGGAACGGTCCGGACTCAGGCGTCCGCCCGAATTCCGGGAACGGTCCGGACTCAGGCGTCCGCCCGAACTCCGGGAAGGAGAACGGCTCATGAGAGGTGTCGTCTTCGACGGCAAGGAGGTCCAGGTCGTCGACGACCTGACGGTCCGCGACCCGGGCCCCGGCGAGGTGCTGATCGCCGTCGCCGCCGCCGGGCTCTGCCACAGCGACCTGTCGGTGGTCGACGGGACCATCCCGTTCCCGGCGCCCGTGGTCCTCGGCCACGAGGGCGCGGGCGTCGTCGAGGCGGTCGGCGCGGGCGTCACCCACGTCGTGCCCGGCGACCACGTGGCCCTGTCCACGCTCGCCAACTGCGGCGCCTGCGCGGACTGCGACCGAGGCCGCCCGACCATGTGCCGCAAGGCGATCGGGATGCCGGGCCAGCCCTTCTCGCGCGGCGGGAACCCGCTCTTCCAGTTCGCCTCCAACTCCTCCTTCGCCGAACGGACCGTCGTCAAGGCCGTCCAGGCCGTGAAGATCCCCGCCGACATCCCGCTGACCTCCGCCGCCCTGATGGGCTGCGGCGTCCTGACCGGCGTCGGCGCCGTCCTCAACCGGGCCAAGGTCGACCGTGGCGAGACCGTCGTCGTCATCGGCACCGGCGGCATCGGCCTCAACGTCCTCCAAGGCGCCCGGATCGCGGGCGCGACGACGATCGTCGCCGTCGACACCAACCCGGCGAAGGAGGCGGCGGCCCGGCGGTTCGGCGCCACCCACTTCCTGACCTCGACCGACGCCGTACGGGAGATCCTGCCGACCGGCGCCGACCACGTCTTCGAATGCGTCGGCCACACCGGCCTGGTCCGCACCGCGATCGACCTGCTCGACCGGCACGGCCAGGCGATCCTCCTCGGCATGACCGCCCCGAAGGCCGAGGCGACCTTCCTGCCCGCCGCGATGTTCCTCGACAAGTCGATCCTCGGCTGCCGCTACGGCTCCTCCCGCCCCCAGAAGGACATCGCGCTGTACGCCGAGCTGTACGGCGCGGGCCGCCTGCTGCTCGACGAACTGGTCACCGCCACCTACCCGGTGGAGGACTTCGGGCGGGCGGTGGCGGACGCGGAGGCGGGGAAGGTGGCGCGGGGGGTGCTGACCTTCT
Source organism: Streptomyces sp. NPDC090025 (assembly GCF_044748125.1). Lineage (NCBI taxonomy): Bacteria > Bacillati > Actinomycetota > Actinomycetes > Kitasatosporales > Streptomycetaceae > Streptomyces > Streptomyces sp. NPDC090025. Next base: position 373,502 of record NZ_JBIVFL010000001.1, read on the forward strand.
AGGCCGCGTCTTTTGGATCGGGCCGGGTCAGGGGGCGGCGGGGGAGGCGCCGTCCGCTCAGCCGGGGGAGGTGGCGTCGGCGGCCGTCGTCGCGCGGAAGGTGCGGCGGTAGGCGGTCGGGGTCACGCCGATCGCCGCCTGGAGGTGGCTGCGCAGCGACTGGGCGGTGCCGAAGCCCGCGTCCCTGGCTATCCGGTCGACCGGGAGGCCGGTGGACTCCAGGAGGTGGCGGGCGCGCTCGACCCGCTGCTGGGTGAGCCACTGGCCGGGGCTGACGCCGACCTCGTCGCGGAAGCGGCGGGTGAAGGTGCGCACGCTCATCGACTCGCGGCCGGCCAGGTCCCGCAGCTGGATCGGCTCGTGCAGGTGGGCCAGCGCCCAGGCGCGCGCCGCGGTGGTGGTCGAGGCGCCGGGCTCGGGCAGCGGGCGGGCGATGTACTGGGCCTGGCCGCCGTCCCGGTGCGGGGGCACGACGGTGCGCCGGGCCACCTCGTTGGCGACGGCCGTGCCGTGGTCGCGGCGCACGATGTGCAGGCACAGGTCGATCCCGGCGGCGACGCCCGCCGAGGTCAGCACGTCCCCGTCGTCGACGAACAGCACGTCGGCGTCGACCCGCACCCGCGGGAAGATCCGCTGGAAGTGGTCGGCCGACGCCCAGTGCGTGGTCGCCGGGCGCCCGTCGAGGTACCCGGCCGCCGCGAGCACGTACCCGCCGGTGCAGATGGAGACCAGCCGGGTGCCGGGCCTGACGTGCGCGAACGCCGCCGCCAGCTCCTCGGTGAGCCTGCCCTCCTCGTACACGGGACCCAGCTCGTACGAGGCGGGCACCACGACCGTGTCCGCCGTGGCGAGCAGCTCCGGGCCGTGCTCGACGTGCACCGAGAAGTCGGCGTCCGTACGGACCGGGCCCGGGGCGGTGGCGCAGGTCACGATCTCGTACAGCGGACGCCCCGAGGGGTCCTTGGCGCGGCCGAAGATCCGGTGCGGGATGCCCAGTTCGAACGGGAGCAGGCCGGGCAGGGCGAGCACGGCGACGCGATGCGGCGCGGCTGCGGTTCGCATCGTGGACTCCCTCCGTAAAGGAGTGGTGGTCCAGACCACCATCCTGATAGCAGTGTGGGTCGTGACGGACAACGCCTACAAGGGCAACACGTACGAGGATGACACCGACGAGGGCGCTACGTACAAGCCCGCGGGCGCCGCGCGGATTCCCGCCCCCCTGGGGTCCGGTCCGGCCGGGCCGCCGTCCGGACCACCGCCACCTTCGGGCCCGGACGCGCTCTGGAACCGCAACTTCCGGCTCTTCTTCGTCGCCCGCGCCGCCGCCGTCCTCGGCGAGGGCATGGTCCCGGTCGCCTTCGCCGCCGGACTCATCGGCGCCGGCCACTCCGGCTCCTCCGTCGGCTACGCGCTCGGCCTGTGGACCGCCGCCTTCGCCGTCTTCGTGCTGTTCGGCGGGGTGCTCGCGGACCGGTTCACCGCCCGCCGCATGATGATCATCGCCGACCTGGTCAGGCTGCCCGGCTCGCTGCTCCTCGCCGTCACCTTCGCGCTCGGCAGCCCGCCCCTGTGGGCGGTGTACGTGCTCTCCGGCGTCAGCGGCATCGGCGCCGCGCTCTTCCAGCCGGGCGTCGCCTCCACCATCCCGCGCATCGCCCCCGACGTGCAGCGCGCGAACGCCGTGCTCCGGGTCGTCGAAGCCCTGATGACGATGGCGGGCCCGGCCCTCGCCGGTCTGCTCGTCGCCTTCTGGAACGCGGGCGCCGCCTTCGCCGTCAACGGCGCCACCTTCGCCGTCAGCGCCTGCTGCTTCATCCTCCTGCGGGTCGCCCCGATGCCCTCCGACACCACCCGGCGCGGCTCGCTGCTCTCCGAAATGGCCCTCGGCTGGCGGGAGTTCACCTCGCGCAGCTGGCTGTGGGGAGTGATCGCGATCTGGACGGTGTACGGCCTGACGGTCGCCGGGCCCATGGTGCCGCTCACCGCGAGTCTCGTCACCGAACAGCACGGCTCCGCCACCTACGGCGTGCTGATGGCGGCGGGCGGCGCGGGCAGCGCCGTCGGCGGCCTCCTCGCGCTGCGGCTGCGCCCGGTCCGCCCGCTGGCGGCGGGCGCGGTGGCGCTGCTCGGCCTGCCGGTGAACCTCGTCCTGCTCGGCCTCGACGCGGCGGTGCCGGTGCTGTACGCGGGCCAGTTCCTCGGCGGCGCGGCCTTCGCCTTCTGGCTGGTGATGTGGTCGACCTCGGTGCAGACGCACGTGCCGCAGGACGCGCTGAACCGGATGCACGCGTACGACGTGGCCGGATCCTTGCTGATGATGGGAGTCGGCCGGACCCTGTCCGGGCCGGTCGCGGCGGTCGTCGGCACGGAGGAGGTGCTGCTGGCGGGGGCGGGGATCGCGGTGCTTGTGGTGGCGGCGCTGCTGGTGGTGCGGCCGGTGCGGACGTTGCCGCGGGTGTGACGCGGGTGTAGGGGGTTGTGTGTCCGTCGGACCCGTTGTCCGTGGTCCGTTGTCCGTTGTCCGTTGTCCGTTGTTTGATCCTTGGCCCGGCCCCCTTGGCCCGATCCGTTGGAAAGCTGTCGTTCGGGCCAATGGTGGGGGCGGGTCCCGGCCACGATCCTTGCTGACGTGACCCAGACAACCGACACCTCGGCCGCCGCCGCCAGTCCCGCCGCCCCCGTTCCGGGCCCCGGCCCGGGCCGTACGCCCCGCGTCCACCGCGCGTGGTTCGTCGCCGCCGTCACCTTCGTCACGATCATCGGCGCCGCCGCCTTCGCCTCCCTGCCGGGCCTGCTCATCGAGCCGCTGCACGGCGAGTTCCACTGGTCGCGGGGCACCATCGGCTTCGCGGTGTCGGTGAACCTCGCGCTGTACGGCCTGACGGCGCCGTTCGCCGCCGCGCTGATGGACCGGTTCGGCATCCGCCGGGTGGTGGCGGTCGCGCTGACCGTCATCGCCGCCGGATCGGTGCTGACCGTCTGGATGACCGAGCCCTGGCAGCTGATCCTGTTCTGGGGCGTCCTCGTCGGCCTCGGCAGCGGCTCGATGGCGCTGGCCTTCGCGGCGACCGTCACCAACCGCTGGTTCGTCGCGCGGCGCGGCCTGGTCACCGGCATCCTCACCGCCGCCGGGGCCTCGGGCCAGCTGATCTTCCTGCCGCTGCTGTCCTGGCTGGTCGAGGAGCACGGCTGGCGCCCGGCCGCGGTCACCGTCTCGCTCGCCGCGCTGGCGGTCGTACCGTTCGTGTGGCTGCTGCTGCGCGACCACCCGGCGGACGTCGGGCTCGCCCCGTACGGCGGGGAGTTCGCCCCCAAGCCCGCCCCCGTCACCGGCGCGGCCCGGCGCGCGGTCACGGTCCTCTTCAAGGCGGCCCGCACCGGCCCCTTCTGGCTCCTCGCGGGCACCTTCGCGATCTGCGGCGCCTCCACCAACGGCCTGGTCAAGACCCACTTCGTGCCCGCCGCCCACGACCACGGCATGCCCGTCACGGCGGCCGCAGGACTGCTCGCGGTGATCGGCGTCTTCGACGTCGTCGGCACGATCGCCTCCGGCTGGTTCACCGACCGCTTCGAGGCGCGGCGGCTGCTCGCCGTCTACTACGCGCTGCGCGGCGTCTCCCTGCTCTTCCTGCCGATGCTCCTGGCGCCCGCCGTGCACCCGCCGATGCTGTTCTTCATCGTCTTCTACGGCCTCGACTGGGTCGCCACGGTTCCGCCGACGATCGCCCTGTGCCGCGAGCACTACGGCGAGGACAGCGCCATCGTCTTCGGCTGGGTCCTCGCCTCCCACCAGGTCGGCGCGGCGGTCGTCGCCTTCCTGGGCGGGGTGGCGCGGGACGTCTTCGGCTCGTACGACGTGGTCTGGTACGCGTCGGGGGCGCTGTGCGCGGCGGCGGCGCTGATGGCTCTGATCATCCGGCGCCGCCCGGACACCGGGGCGGGGGCCCCGGCGGGGGCGGCGGTGACGGCGGGAGCATGATGGCCACCGGGGGTGAGGCTCATGGTGGGCACGGGGGATGCGGTGCGGGGCGTGGAGCGAGGTGTGGCCGGGGGCCCGGGTGAGGGTGCGGGGCCGCCGGGGCCGGACCCGGCGCGGGCGCGCGGCGACGGGCGGCGTTTCGATCGGATGATGCTGGTCTCGATGCTGGGGCTGTTCCTCGCGGCGGCGGTCCTCTGGTTCACGGACTTCCTGTTCCGGCTCGACGAGCCGGTGCCGAGTGCGGGCTACAGCGCGCTGGGGCTGTTCGCGGTGCCGTTCGTCGTGGCCCTCGGCTCCGTCGTCGGGGCGGTGCTCTCGGCCGGCCTGGTGCTTCCGGCGGTCCGGCTCGGCGAGTTCCTCGCCCGCCGCGCGGGCGGCCGCGCCGCCTGGTGGCACGCGGCCCTCGCGGCGCTCGTCACCGTGCCGCTCGCACTGGCCGCCCCGTTCATGGGCGCGGCCTGGTGGCTGGCCGTCGGGGCCTCCCTCTGGGGGACCGTCCTGCTCACTGCCCGGGCCGGGCGCGGCACCTTCGTGACGGTGCTGCTGTGGGGGACGCTGGGCCTGCTGGGTGTCGGTGCGGTGGGCGGTGGCCTGCTGTACGCCGATGTCATCGACGAGTACGCGCCGCCGCGGATGTCGCACCGGTCGCTGACCGGCGTGTGGGCGGACGCCGAGGGCGGCACCCTGACCCTGACGGCGGACGGCCGCGCGGTGGTGCGGGACATCGGCTACGAGGGCCCGGCCGCGGCCGACTCCTTCGAGCGCGACTGGAAGAGCTGCCGGGGCGAGGGGAGTTGGACGTTCCGCCCGGTGGCGGAGACCTGGCGCCAGTCCGTCGAGATCGCGGTAGGCGGCTGCGCCCTCGGCCCGTGGGAGGTCGGCGGCACCGAGTCCGCCCCGACCCTGTACGTCTACCGGGGCGACCCGGACCAGTGGGACCTGTACGAGCTGCGCGGGCCGCGGTAGCGCGGCGGTCGTTGCCGCTGGCCCCGGCCCCGGCCCCGTCGCCGCCGGATGCCGGATGTCCGGTCCGCCGACGCCCGGCCCGGCCCGCCCCCCCACTACCCCGCGAAGCGGCCGAACTTGCCCTGGTGGAAGAGGAGCGGCTCGCCGCGCTCCGTCGCGCCCAGGGCCTCCACGCGGCCCACCACCAGCAGGTGGTCGCCGCCCGTGTGGACCGCGGCGATCTCGCAGTCGATCCAGGCCGGGGCCTCCGGCAGGCGGGGGGAGCCGGTCACCGGGGTCGGGTGCCAGGGCACGCCCGCGAACTTGTCCGCGCCGCTCACCGCGAACGAGCGGCACAGGCCGCCCTGGTCCGCGCCCAGGATGTTGACGCAGAAGCGTCCCGCCCTGGCGATGCGCGGCCACGTCGTGGAGGTGCGGGCGACCATGAAGACGACCAGCGGCGGGTCGAGCGACAGCGAGGCGAAGGACTGGCAGGCGAAGCCCGTCGGGCCCTCGTCGTCCAGTGCCGTCACGATCGTGACGCCGCTCGCGAAGTGGCCGAGGACCCGGCGGAACTCGGCCGGGTCGACGGGCATCCGCTCGTCCTCGCGGACCGCCCGGAGCGCGGGGCGGGGCAGGGGGTCCACGGCCGTGGGCGCCCCGGCCGCTCTCAGGTATCGGACGGCGGTGGCCGCCATCCCAGCGTGTCCCATCACGCCACCCATTGAAGCTGACGGTTCGTCAGATGAGAAGGGGTGTGGGCGGTGTGGGTGCGGGGCGGGTGCGGGACGGGTGCGGGCAGGTCCGGGGTGGGTGCGCGTGGGCCGTCCAGGGGGGTGGGTCCTGGACTGCATGATGTACGACGCGGCCAGGTCCAAAGAGATGTGAAGCCCCGCCCCCGCGCCACAAATCACGCTTCACGTCCCGGACCCACCCCCCTGCCCGTCCCCCGCTCCCGCCACCCCAACTCCGTCAGCGCCGCCCGCAGTTCCTCGAACCCCACCCGCGCCAGCTCCGCCGCCACCGAGAGCGACCCGCTGCCGCTCACCGGACCCGTCGCCGACGAGGGCGATGCCGTACGGAACATCGCGGCGGTGATCGGCGGACGCCTCGGGCTGCCCGTACGGGCCCTGCGGGGTCCCGTACCCCCGAAAACCCCTACCTGCCCTCGTACTCCGCCGTCCGGCGCTCCACGAACGCCGCCACCCCCTCCTGCGCGTCCCGCGTCGTCATGCACAGCTCCTGCGCCGTCGCCTCCGCCGCGAACGCCGCCGCCCTGTCGCTGTCCAGGGACGCGTTCACCAACTGCTTGGTGAGCGCCAGCGCGCGCGTCGGGCCCTGGGCGAGCCGCTCCGCCCACTCCCGCGCCGTCTTCTCCAACTCCTCGGCGCCGACCACCCGGTTGACCAGGCCCATCGCCCGCGCCTCCGCCGCCGGCAGCGCGTCGCCGAAGAACATCAGCTCCTTCGCCCGCTGCGGCCCCACCAGCCGCGGCAGCAGATACGCGCCTCCGCCGTCCGGCACGATCCCGCGCCGTACGAACACCTCCACGAACTTCGCCGACTCGGCCGCGATCACCAGGTCGCACGCGAACGCCAGATGCGCCCCGATCCCGGCCGCCGTCCCGTTCACCGCCGCGATCACCGGCTTCTCGCAGTCCATGACCGCCGCGATGAAACGCTGCGCGCCCTGCCGGATCATCCGGGCCACGTCCCCGGCGACCCGCTCATCGGCGGGCCGGGCCGGCGGGCCGCCCCGCAGGTCCGCGCCCGCGCAGAAGCCGCGCCCGGTCGCGGTGATCACGACCGCGCGGACCGCCGGGTCCGCCGACGCCTCGGCCAGCAGCGCCATGATCCGCTCGCGCTGGTCCCAGGTGACCGCGTTCATCGCCTCGGGGCGGTTGAGGGTGATCCACGAGACGCCGTTCTCCACGGCGTGCAGCACATCCGTCACGACACAAGCCTCCTCAGTTCGCGTCACGCGGCCTCACGCGGCCTCACGCGGCCTCACGCGGCCTCACGCGGCCTCACGTGGCCTCAGCTCCGCTCAGGTCGCCTGGCGGCAGACCGCGAGCGCGTCGAGCGCCACCGCGCCCTGCCCCCGGGGCAGCACCATCAGCGGATTGATGTCCAACTCGGCCAGATCGCCGTCCAGTTCGAGCGCCATCCGCTGCACCCGCAGGACCACCTCCACCAGCGCGTCCACATCGGCGGGCGGCGCCCCCCGCACCCCGTCGAGCAGGGCCCGCCCCCGCAGTTCGCCGAGCATGTCGCGGGCCTCCCGCTCCCCGAACGGCGGTACGCGCACAGCGGCGTCGTTCAGGACCTCCACCAGGACCCCGCCGAGGCCGACGGTCACGGTCGGGCCGAAGAGGGAGTCATGGGTCACCCCGACCACCATCTCCACCCCGCGCCCGACCATCTGGCACACCAGGATGCCGTCCAGGTCGATCCCCTCGTAGCGGGCGATGTCCGTCAACTCCCGGTAGGCGTCCCTGATCTGGCTCGCCGACGTCAACCCGACCTTCACCAGGCCCAGTTCGGTCTTGTGGGCGAGCTGCGCGCCCGACGCCTTCATCACCACCGGGTAGCCGACGAGCCCGGCCGCCCGGACCGCCGCCGCCGCGCTCGTGACGAGCTGCTCGCGCGGGACCCGGATCCCGTACGCGCGCAGCAGCTGCTTCGCCCCGTGCTCGCTGAGCCGGTGGCCGGGGCGCATCAGGGCCTGGGCCTTGCGCAGCGAGGGGGAGGGGGTGCGCGGGGCCTCGTCGAAGGGGGAGCGGTAGCCGGTGGTGAAGCGGTGGTGGTCGAGGTACGCCTTGACCGCGCCGATGCAGTTGCCGAAGGTGCGGAAGGTGGCGACCCGGGAGGAGCCGAGCAGGGTGGTGCGGTAGGCGTCCTCGGTGCCGACCGGCGAGCCCCACACCACGCAGATCAGCTTGTCGGTGCGCTCGGCGGCGTCCACGAGGTCCTGCGCGAGCTTGTCGCTCATCGGCGGGAAGGGGCCGGTGATCGGGCAGATCAGCACCCCGACCGAGGGGTCCGCGAGGATCGCCTCGATGATCTTCGGGCCGCGCCAGTCGCCCACCGGGTGGCCGCCGTTGTCGACCGGGTTGGCGACGCTCAGGTACTCGGGGATCCACTGGTGCAGCTCGTCCTGCTTGGCCTGGCCGAGGGTGGGCAGGCTGAGCCCGGCGGCGGTGGCCAGGTCGGAGAAGTGGGCGCCGGTGCCGCCGGAGATGGAGTAGACGACGACGCCGTCCGCGACGGGCTTTCGGGCCCGGGCGAGCAGCGCGGCGGTGTCCTGGAGCTGGTCGAGCCCGTCGACCCGGATCACGCCGAACTGCCGCATGGCGGCGTCGACGACCTGGTCGGCGCCGGTCAGTTTGCCGGTGTGCGACGCCGCCATCCGGGCGCCCGCCTCGGTCCTGCCGACCTTGACCGCGACCACCGGGACCTGCCGCCGGGCGGCCTGGTCGGCGGCGAGCAGGAAGGACCGGCCGTCCTTCAGCCCTTCCACGTAGCAGGCGATGGCGCCGACCTCGGGGCGGTGCGCGAAGTACGAGATGAAGTCGGCGGTCTCCAGATCGGCCTCGTTGCCGGTGGGCGCCCAGTGCGAGAGCCGGACGCCCAGCTCCTGCATGGTGAAGACGGGGCGACCCTGGTGGCCGGACTGGGTGATCAGCGCGACGGCGGGGCCTTCGAGGTCGTCGCGGAACCGCTCGAAGGCGTTGAGGTTGGTGTTCGGGCCGAGCAGCCGGAGCCCGGAGCGCTCGACGGCGGCGGCGAGCCGTTCCTGCGCGGCGGCGCCCGCCTCACCGGTCTCGGCGAAGCCGGAGGCGAAGGCGACCGCGAACTTGACCTTGGACTCGGCCAGTTGCTCGATCACCGGCAGCGGATCGCCGACCAGCAGCACGGCCAGGTCGACGGACTCGTCGAGCTCGGTCACCGACGGCACGCACGGGATGCCGAACACGGCGGTACGGGTCGGGTGCACCGGCACCACCCGGGCGCCGACCCGCCCGGCCCAGTCCATCAGCTGCCGGGTGATCCCGGTGTTCGGGCGCCCCTCGGTGTCGGACGCGCCGACGACGGCGACCACCTCGGGCCGGAAGAACCGGTCGAGCTCGGGCACGGGCGCGTGCAGCGGACGCCCGCTGACGTCGGTGTCCCCCTCGACGGCCGTCACTCCGTGCACGACCGTCCGGTCGGGTTCGTCGCCGCAGGCGACGACGCGGGCGCGGAGGTCCGTGGTGAAGGTGCCGTGCGTGGATCCAAGCATCGTGTCGCTCCGCCCGTCCGTCGTCGTCGCTCTCCGTCTCTGACGCACAGTCAGATTACAGACCTGACGGTCAGTCAGGAATGCTCGTGCGTACACAGGATGCGGGGCGCTGGACGGGTTGCCCGCCGGGCGGGCCGCCGGGTTGCCCGTCGGGCGGCTGCTCCGCGGCTGCCCCGCGCCTGCCCCGCGCCCGCCGTGCGGGCGCCGTGCGGGACCCTGCGGGGCCGGTACGGGCACCGTACGGGAGCGGCGCCGGGCGCGGTACGGGTACGGGCGCGGGCGCGGGCGCGGTACGGGCACGGGGGAGGTGAGGGGCGGGGCACGATGCTCCGCCCGTACGAGCGCGGCGGCCCGGCGCGATGCTCCGCCCGTACGGGTGCTCCCGCTGCCGCTCAGCGCGGCGGCAGCGTCCGGGTCGTCCGGCCGATCGCCCGCGCGATCTTCTCCGCGTCCCGCGCCATCTCCCGGAACATCCCGCTGATCGGGTTCGTGAACCCGGTGAAGTACAGCCCCGGCGCCCGGCGCGGCGAGCGGCGGCCGTGTGACACCGGCCGCCCGTGCTCGTCGAGGACGTCGAGGTGGCCGAGCAGCGGTTCGAGGGCGCGGTCGTAGCCGGTCGCGGCGATCACCGCGTCCGGGGTGAGCCGGGTGCCGTCGGCGAGGAGGACATCGGGGCCGTCGAAGCCGGTCACCGCGGCCACCGGCAGCACCGTGCCCGCCTTCACCGCCGCCACCAGGCCCACGTCCTGCACCGGGATCGCGCCCGCCCGCACCCGGGAGTAGAGCCCGCCGTCGGGACGCGGGATGCCGTACGCCGAGAGGTCGGCCGCCACCGCCCCGCCGAGCAGCCGCGCGACCCGGTCCACCAGGCCCGTCGGCAGCCGCCGCACCAGGATCCCGGTGCGCTGGGCGGGCCAGCCGAGGGTGGCCCGGCGCAGGATGTACGGGGGCGTGCGGACGGCGAGCCGTACCCGCCCCGCACCGCCCGCCGCCAGGTCCGCCGCGATCTCCGCGCCCGTGTTGCCCGCGCCGACGACGAGCACGTCCTGCCCGGCGTACGGCTCCGGGTTCCGGTACGCGCCCGCGTGCGCGAACGTCCGTCCCGGCGCCGCCAGGAAGCCGTCGAGGCCCGGCCAGTCCGGGACGCGCGGGGTGTGGTTGTAGCCGGTGGCGACGACCACGGCGGCGCCGACGAGCCGCCGCCCGCCGGTCGCGTGCAGCACCCAGGTGCCGTCCGCGCCACCGTCCGCACCGTCGCCCGCGCCGTCGCCCGTGCCGCTGTCCGCGCCGTCGCCCGTGCGCTCGACCCGGCTCACCTCCACCCCGGTCACGATCTCCAGGTCGTGGAACTCCGCGTACTTCTCCAGGTACCGCACCACATCGGCGCGCGCGACCCACCGCCCGAACGCGCGCGGCATCCTGAGCCCCGGCAGCGCCGAGAGCCGTCGGGTGGTGTGCAGTCGCAGCCGGTCGTAGTGGTGGCGCCAGGAGTCGCCGACGGCGTCCGACTTCTCCAGGACGACGGCCCGCACGCCCCGCGCGCGCAACGCGGCGGCGACGGCGAGGCCGCCGGGTCCCGCGCCGATGACGTAGACGGGGTGGGTCTGGGGGGTGACGGTCATGACTGCTGAGCGTAATGACGCGTACACGCCGTGGGTCTCGGTCAAGAGGGAGTTCGGTTGCGAATCGATCACGCAGGCAGGGGTCTTGCGGAGAAGCGGTGCGATCCGCTGAACTGACGACCTGTCAGATACGAAGAGGTGAAGGGCGGTCGGGGCAATGCAGACGATCTGGCTCACCGGGGCCGAATGGCTCGCCGTCCTGCGCATCGGCCTCGGCCTGTGGTGGCTGGAGAGCTGGCGCCACAAGGACAAGAAGGGCTGGTTCGAGCGCGGCACCGGCATCGCCTGGGCCGCGGACGTCGCGGGCAAGCACCGCTGGGCGGCGGTCAGGAGCGGCTTCACCACCGTCGTCGCGCCCCGCCCCAAGCTGATGGCGTACGTCGTCGTGTACGCCGAACTCGCCCTGGGCCTCGGCCTGGTCACCGGCCTGCTGACCCCGGTCGCGCTCGTCGGCGGCCTGCTGCTCAACCTCCTCTACCTCGTCCTGATGATCCACGACTGGGCCGAGCAGGGACAGAACGCGATGATGGCGCTGATCTCGCTCGTCGCCCTCTTCGCGATGTCCTGGCAGACCTGGTCCCTCGACCACGCGATCGGACTCTTCTGATGACGGCCACGCCCCGCACCCCCGCCGCAGCTGCCTCCGCGAGCGTCCCGGACATCGACGCCTTCACCCGCCCCTACTGGGACGCCGCCGCCGACGGCCGCCTGCTGCTGCGCCACTGCACCGACTGCGACCGGCCGCACCACTACCCGCGCGAGTTCTGCCCGTACTGCTGGAGCGAAGCCGTCGAATGGCGCCAGGCGGCCGGCCGCGCGACCCTCTACACCTGGTCGGTCGTGCACCGCAACGACCTCCCGCCGTTCGGCGAGCGGGTGCCGTACGTGGCGGCGGTCGTCGACCTCGCCGAGGGCCCGCGGATGATGACCGAGGTGGTCGGCTGCGCCGAGGCCGACCTGCGGATCGGCATGGACCTGGAGGTCGCCTTCCGCCCCGAGGGCGAAGGCGGCGACCTCCAGGTCCCGGTGTTCACACCCCATCGACGGGGGAGCGGGCTCGGCTAGGACGCTCGCCTAAGGAGCGTCGACCCGCTCCACCGGGACCCACAGCTGCGAGTCCGTCGGCGTGCCGATCTCCACCGGCAGCGTCTTCAGGAGCTCGGGCCCCGGCCGCGACACGTACGACGGGTTCGACGGGAACCACTGCGTGAACACGTCCCGCCACAGTTCCTGGAGCGCGATCGGGTAGGGGCCGTGGTTGTCGAACACCGCCCAGGTCCCGCCCGGCACGTCCACGCCGTCCAGCTCGGGCGCCTCGGTCCCCGGGCCGGTCGCGACGCCGATCCAGTAGTCGACCTCCTCGCCCTCCTCCCGGCTCTCGGACAGGTACTGCACCGCCGACAGGACCCCGGCGGGCTCCCGGTCGGACAGCTCCTTCATCCGGACGATCGCCTCCATGCCGAGGCTCGCCACGTGCGCGGCGCCCGCCTCGTTCACGCCCTCGTGCACGAGGGGGATCCTGGCCTTCTTGCCGACGACCCGAAACGCGTCCTTCTCGACGATCCGGTACCGCATGGTCGTACTCCCTTCGACGACGACCCGGAAGGACATCCGCGGCTGGGCGGTGAGCACCGCGCCGGTACGGCGGGCCTCACCGGGCCCGATGCCGTGCACCGACCGGAACGCCCGGGCGAACGCCTCGCCCGACCCGTACCCGTACCGCACCGCCACATCGAGCAGCGTCCGCTCCCCGCCAAGCACCTCGGCGCCCGCGAGCGTCATGCGACGCCGTCGTACGTACACCGACAGCGGCATCCCGGCGAGCGCCGAGAACAGCCGCCGGAAGTGGTACTCGGAGGTCGCGGCGACCCGTGCGAGCGTGGCGACGTCGACCTCGGCCGCGCCACCACCGGCCCCGTCGGCCGCCGTGAGGCGCTCCTCGACGAGGTCGAGCGCCCGGTTGAGCCCTTCCAGCACGTGCGTCTTCCTTCGGTCTCGTTCCTGCTTCTGATGTCATCACCGTAGGAAGACCCACCCTCCCAGGACCCGACCATCCGTGCCCGGTCCTGTCGGGTACGGATGGTCGGGTACGGGACGGGGCGCGGTGGGCGCGGTGGACCGCCGGGTGACGACTTGCGGTTGCCGCAGCGTCAACTCCTACGGTCTTGGTGTGGGGCCGGAAGGACCGGCCCCGACGAGGGAAGGACCCGTCATGGCCTGGTCGATCGCGGAGGTCGCCCGGATGTCCGGAGTGACGTCACGGACGCTGCGGCACTACGACGAGATCGGCCTGCTGCCGCCCGCGTACCTCGCGGCCAACGGGCACCGCTACTACGAGGAGGCCGACCTGCTCCGCCTCCAGCAGATCCTGCTGATGCGCGAGCTGGACGTGGGCCTGAAGGAGATCCAGGCCGTCCTCGACAGCCAGGCCGACCGGGTCGCCGTGCTGCGCGAGCACCACGAGCGGCTGCTCGCGGAGCGGGACCGGATCGGCACGCTGGCCAGGACCGTGGCCCGCACGATCGCCGCCCTGACCCCCGACCCCCTGACCCCCGACGAACACCGAGAAAACGGCACGGAAGGAACGAGGAAGATGAAGATCAACCGCCCGGAGAACCTGTTCGAGGGCTTCGCACCCGACCCGGACATGGAGGCGGAGGTGCAGGAGCGCTGGCCGGCGGCGTACGAGGAGTCCCGGCAGGCCGTCGAGGGCATGACGCCCGAGGTCACCGAGGAGTGGCAGCGGGAGACCACCGCCCAGATGATCCGCTTCGCGGAGTTCATGGCGGCGGGCACCCCGGTCGCCGACCCGGCCGTGCAGGCCGAGGTCGACGTCCACTACCGGGCCGTGTGCCGCTTCTGGACGCCGAACGCGGAGGCGTACCGGGGCCTCGCCGCGATGTACGTCGACGACCCGCGCTTCCGCGCGAACTTCGACAAGATCGCGGAGGGGCTCGCGGAGTACCAGCGGGACGCGATGTCCGTGTACGCGGACCAGCGCCTGTCGTAGCCGGGCGTACGCGCCCCGTCGAGGGGCTGCAGACCCTCGACGACCGGGCCCCGCCCCCTTCGCCCCCCCCGCGTCCCGCGAGCCGTCAGTGCCCGGCAGACCCGGCAGACCCGGCAGACCCGGCGGCCCCGGCGGCCCGTTCCTTCTCGTCCGCCTCCATCGCCGCCTCGCCCTCCGTGTCCAGGTGCGGCAGCATCCGGTCCAGCCACTTCGGGGTCCACCACGCGTGCTTGCCGAGCAGCGTCATCACGGCCGGTACGAGCAGCAGCCGTACGACCGTCGCGTCGATCAGCACGCTCGCGGCGAGCCCGAGGCCCAGCATCTTGATCACGATGTTGTCCGAGACGATGAACGCGGCGAACACCGACACCATGATCAGCGCCGCACAGGTGATCACCCGCGCCGTGATCTCCAGGGCGTGCGCCACGGCCGCCTTCGGATCACCGGTCTTCAGCCACGCCTCCCGCACCCGGGACAGCAGGAAGATCTCGTAGTCCATGCTCAGGCCGAAGACGATCGCGAACATCATCATCGGCACGTAGCTCTCGATCGGCACCTTCCCCGACACCCCGAGCGCGGGCCCGCCCCAGCCCCACTGGAAGACGGCGACGACGACCCCGTACGAGGCGGCGATCGACAGCACGTTCAGGACCGCCGCCTTCACCGCCACGAGCAGGCCGCGGAAGACCACCAGGATGACGAGGAAGGCGAGCGCGACGACCACCGCGATGATCAGCGGGAGGCGGCTCGACACGATGTCCAGGAAGTCGACCTGCGCGGCCGTCGTGCCGGTCACGTACGTCTGCGCGTCCGTCCCGGCCACCGCCTGCGGCAGCACGTCGTCCACCAGGTGGTTGGTCAGCTCGGTCGTCTTCTCGTCCTGCGGCGAGGCCACCGAGTACGCCGTCCCGATCAGCACGTCGCCGTCGGGCGTGGCCCGCAGCGGGGTGATCGAGGCCGCGTCCGGCACGTGCGCCAGCGAGGACTGGAGCTTGGAGGCGAGCGCGGAGCGGTCCGCGGCCGGCACCTGCGACTGGTCGACGACGAGGGTCAGCGGGCCGTTCGCGCCCGGCCCGAAGGCCGTCGAGATCAGGTCGTACGCCCTGCGGTCCGTGAAGGACTTCGGATCGGCGCCGTCCCCGATGTGCCCGAGCTGGATGAAGAACAGCGGGAAGGCCAGGACCACGAGGGCCACCACCCCGCCCACCAGGAACCACCACGGCCGCCGCTCCACGCGCTGCGCGTACCGGTGCCAGGTGCCGTGCGCGGTGTCCGTCCCCGGGTCGGTCTCGGCGACCGGCTTCCGCACCCGGACGCGGTCGATCCGCTTCCCGACGAGCCCGAGCATCGCCGGTACGAGGGTGAGCGCGGCCAGGACCGCCGTGACCACCGTGAACGCCGCCGCGAGGCCCAGCTTCCCGATGAAGGTGACGCCCGAGACCCACAGCCCCGACAGCGCGATGATCACCGTGCAGCCGGACACGAGCACCGCGCGCCCGCTGGTGGTGGTCGCGAGGGCCGCCGCGTCGGCGGGATCGTGGCCGTTCATGATGTTCTGCCGGTGCCGGGTGACGAGGAACAGCGCGTAGTCGATGCCGACGCCCAGGCCGATCATCGTGGCCAGGGTCGGCGAGACCGTGCCGAAGGTGAAGGCCGCCGCCATCAGACCGAGCAGCGCGAGCCCGCAGACCGCCCCGAGCAGGGCGGTGACCAGCGGCATCACGGCCGCGAACACGCTGCCGAAGCCGATGAGCAGGACCACGATCGCGACGGCGAAGCCGATCGCCTCGCTGGTCCGGTCGTCGGCCGTCGGCCGGGCGAGCTCGCCGAGCGGACCGCCGTACTCGACGGTGACCCCGGCGTCGCGCAGCGGCTGCACGGCGGAGTCGACGCCGTTGAGGTAGTCGGTGCCGAGGGTGGACGGCGGTACGGAGAAGCGCACGGTGATGTACGCGGTCTTGCCGTCGGTCGAGAGCGGCCCGGTGTTCGGTGTGGTGGGCGGCGGCGTCGTCGTGTTCGGCGTGGTGGTGTTCGGTGTGGTGGGGGGCGTGGCGGGCGGCGGGGTGCCGGGCGGCGGCAGCGGGTTCTGCACGCTCAGCACGTCCGGCAGCTTCTGCAGCGCGGCGACGGTCGAGTTGACCGCCGTGGCCTCCTGGGTGAGCGGTCCGGACGGCCGGTTGAGGACGATCTGCGTGCCGTAGCCCCCGGCCGCCGGATCGTGCGCCTTCAGGACGTCCAGACCGTCGGCGGACTGGACGCCCGGCAGCGCGAAGTCGTCGGAGAACTGCCCGCCCACCGCCCGGTCGGCGATCTGGAGCCCGGCGACGGCGGCGAGCCAGAGCGCGATGACGACGAGGAAGCGCCGGGCGCACCAGTGCCCGAGGCGGTAGAGCAGGCCCTTGCCCTTGCCGGAGGGGCCGGACGGAGCCGGGTGCGCGGGGGCGAGGCTTCGAGCGTTCATGCTGCCGCCGAGTGCGGAGGTGGGTCCCGAGCATTACGTCCATGGTCCGCCCGGTGCGGACCCCCGTCATCTCGAACAGGCCGGGTACGGGGTGAACAGGCCGGGCCCTGGTCGCGGGGCGACGGTGGGGTCGCGGGGCGATAGTGGAGGGGTGAAGCGGTACCCGCTGATCGCCGACCACGGCCTGATCGGCGATCTGCAGACGTGCGCGCTCGTCTCGGACGAGGGCGTCGTGGACTGGTTCGCGGCGCCGCGCTTCGACTCGCCCGGAGTGTTCTCGGCCCTCCTCGACCACGACCGCGGCGGCTACTTCCGCGTCTCCGTCGACGCGGCGGAAGGCCGCGAGGTGACGGTGAAGCAGCTCTACTACCCGGACACGGCGCTGCTCGTGACCCGCTTCATGTCCCCCGACGGAGTAGGCGAGTTGATCGACTGGATGCCGCCGGACCGGACCGGCACGCCGAGCGACCGGCACACCGTCCTGCGGGTCCTTCGCTGCACCCGTGGCACGGTCACCTTCACCCTCGAATGCCGCCCGCGCTTCGGCTTCGGCCGCAACCCGCACACCACCCACCTCGAAGGCCCCACGGCGACCTTCCGCGCGCCCGGCCTGACCGCCTTCCTGCAGACCAACATCCCGCTGGAGCGGGACGGCCCGTACGACGTGCGCGGCAGCATCACCCTCACGGAGGGGGCGGGCGGCGAGCCAAAGGGTGGGTCGGGGGAAGGAGCCGGGTACGGGTCGGTCGCGGGGGCGTCGTTCACCGTCGCGGGCCCCGACGCGCCCGCCCCGCCGCTGCCCCGGGCCCACGAGGCCGAACGGGCCCTGTGGGACGCGGTCGACTTCTGGCAGGGCTGGGTGCGCACCGCGCGCTACCGGGGCCGCTGGCCCGACATGGTGCACCGGGCGGCGATCACCCTGAAGCTGCTGACCTACCTGCCGACCGGCGCGCCGATCGCCGCCGCGACCCTCGGACTGCCCGAGTTCGTCGGCGGCGAGCGCAACTGGGACTACCGCTACACCTGGATCAGGGACGGTTCGCTGTCCGTACGGGCGCTGCTCGACCTCGGTTTCGTGGCGGAGGCGGCGGCGTTCACGGACTGGCTGACCGAGCGGGTGAAGGAGCGGGTCGGGGCACCGGCCGACGGCGGGCGGCCGCTGCAGATCATGTACCGGGTGGACGGCGACCCGTGGCTGCCGGAGGAGATCCTGACCGAGTTCGAGGGCTATCGCGGCTCCGCGCCCGTACGGATCGGGAACGGCGCCGCCGACCAGCTCCAACTCGACATCTACGGCGAGGCGTTGTACGCGCTCGCGCAGGACAGAGGTGCGCAGGACCGCGGCGGGCGGGGCGGTGGCGGGCGGGGGCGGCGGGGGGACACCATGCCGACCCACCAGGGCTGGCAGGCGGTCTCGTCGATGCTCGACTGGCTGGCCAGGTCCTGGGACGCGCTGGACGAGGGGATCTGGGAAACCCGGGGCGGGCAGCGGGACTTCACCTTCAGCCGGGTGATGTCGTGGGTGGCGTTCGACCGGGGGCTGCGGCTCGCGGAGGAGTTCGGCCGCCCGGCCGCCCTGGAGACCTGGCGGGCGGCCCGCGACGAGATCCATGCCCAGGTCATGCGCCGCGGCTGGAGCGAGAGCCGCCAGGCCCTGGTGCAGTACTACGGCGGGGACGTCCTCGACGCGTCCTTGCTGCTCCTGCCCCGCTCGGGGCTGCTCAGCCCCACCGACCCGGCCTGGCTGAGCACCCTCGACGCCATCGAACGCACCCTGGTCCGCGACAGCCTCGTCCACCGGTACGACCCCGCCGCCTCCCCGGACGGTCTGCGCGGCGACGAGGGCACGTTCAGCCTGTGCACCTTCCTGTACGTGGACGCGCTGGCGCGCGCGGGCCGGGTGCGCCAGGCCCGTTTCACGTTCGAGAAGATGCTCACGTACGCGAACCACGTCGGCCTGTTCGCCGAGGAGATCGGCCCGAGCGGCGAGCAACTGGGCAACTTCCCGCAGGCGTTCACCCACCTGGCGCTGATCATGTCGGCGACGACGCTGGACGACGTCCTGGACGCGGCGGCGGAGGCGCGGGCCTGAGGGCTCTCAGGCCCGGGCCTCGGCCCGGCGGACCATCTCGTCGATCCACACGGGTGCGTACGGGGAGGTGCAGCCGGGGGACGTCGGGTAGTCCTTGAGGACCGCGAGGCGCTCGCCGATGGCGAGGGCACGGGCCCGGTGCGCCGGGTGCTCGATGCCGATCTGGGCGAGGCAGGTGTTCATGGCCCACTGGAGCCGGTCCGGGGCGTCCTTCAGCTCCGCCTCGACGGTGTCGAGCAGCCCGTCGAGATCGAGCCCGGCGGGCTTCTTCACCACCCGGTCGGCGGTCAGCGACCACCCGGCCGCCGCGACCGCCGGATCGGGGTCCTGGAGCCACCCGACCCGCAGCTCCTCGGCGTACGGGCTCTTCTTCACCACGTACGCCACCAGCCAGTCCTGCACCTTCGGCGTCCGCGCCTCGCGCATCATCGTGTCCAGCTCGTCCCGCCCGTACCCCTTCGGCCGGCACACGAGGAGGGCGAGCAGCCGCGCGGCGGAGTCCCCGGTCGCCCACAGCTCGCGGGCGAGCGCGGGCCGGGTCTTGAGCCGCTTGGCGACGGCGCGCAGCTTGGTCAGGTTCACCCCGTGATCGTCGCCGTGCCGCTCGTTGACGGCCCGCACCTTGGGCTCGTCGAGCGCGCGGAGCTCGTCCAGGACTGCCTGGAGGACCGCCGGAAGGTCGTTCTCGCTGGTGCCGCTCACGATGTCGCTCACCTCGCCAGAGTAGGTGGGAAAAGGATTGGACGAGGGGGCGGGCGGGCTCGTAACGTGGGTGATGACCGTGACTCTGCCGCAGGAGGTGGTACCCGTGAACGCTGTAACGACGTGGGTGCTCCCTCTGTGCGTCACGGCCGGCGACTGACGTAGGTGTCGCCGGGAGCGCCGTTCATTCAGGCACTCCCGAAAGGCCACACCATGGCTTCTCAGCTTTCCTCGCAGTCTCCCTCTTCCGCTCCGGCCTCCTCTTCCGCCTCGCTTTCCGAGCTGCCCTCGTTCCGGTTCACCGCCGAGTCGACGGCGGACGGCGTGATCGAGCGCGACTTCCTCCTCGGCGGCGCCGACGGGGACATCCCCGGCGTCCTCTGGTCCCCGGCCGGTGACGGCTCCGGTACGGGGTCGGGCTCCGCGCCTCTCGTGCTGCTGGCCCACGGCGGCGGCGCCGACAAGCGGCACCCCTCGATGATCGGCCGGGCCCGGCTGCTCACCCGGCACGGCATCCACGCGGCCGTCCTCGACGCACCCGGTCACGGCGACCGTCCGCGCTCCGAGGCGGACGAGCGGGACATCGCCGCGCTGCGCGCCGCGCAGGCGGCGGGCGAATCGGCCGCGGCGGTCGCGGCGGTCGTCGTGCCGTACAACGCCCGCCTCGCCGAGCAGGCCGTACCCGAGTACCGCGCACTCCTGGACGCCCTCCAGGCGCTCCCGGAGATCGGCCCCGGAGGACCGGTCGGCTTCGCCGGGGTCGCCATGGGCACGGCCGTCGGCATCCCGCTGGTGGCCGCCGAACCCCGCATCCGGGCCGCGGCCCTCGGCCTGATGTGGCCGGACGCCCTGATCGAGCACGCGAGGCGGATCACGGTGCCGGTCGAGTTCGGCATGCAGTGGGACGACGAGCGCATCCCGCGTGAGGCGTCCCTGGCCCTGTTCGACGCGTTCGGCTCGCGGGAGAAGTCCCTGCACGCCAACGCGGGCCTGCACATGGACTGGCCCAAGCTGGTGGAGGCGGACAGCGCGACGCGTTTCCTGGTCCGGAATCTGCTGGTCTGACGGCTTGATGGCTTGACCGCCTGACGGCTGACGGTCCGACGCGGTGTCCCGTCCGGGCGCGCCCTTTCGGGGGCGGGCCCGGACGGGGCCCGTTCAGACGCTGTCGCTGTGCCGCTCGGTGAGCGGCCCGACCCCGAGGTCCTCCCGCATCAGCTTGCGCATCCGGGCGGCCTCGATCCCGCGCTCCTCCCAGCGCTCCCGGTCCTCGGGGCCGCCGACGACGGTCCCGTCGGCGTACCCGTCGCAGATCCGCCGCAGACAGTGGAAGACCCCGTTGGACGCCTTCACGACGGGCTCCGGCGCGATGAGCCACATCCGCTCGGAGGCGACGGCTATCCCCGACTCCCGAAACGCCTCCCGCAACGCGAGCGCCCGCTCGTCGTCGGACTCGTGCTCCCGGCGGGCCAGGGCCTGGAGGGTCTCGCCGAGGACCTTCACGGCGGTCGTGTACTGCGTGTAGACCTCCATCCGCAGCCGGAGCGCGTCCTTGGAGTCCTCCCGCCGCCACCGGTTCCGATCCGCGACGAGCGTGGTGACGATCCCGATCGCGGCTCCGACGAGGGTGGAGAGGAGGGGAAGCAACAGATCCATGGGGGCCAGCTTGGGCCATGTGGGTGCCGGGGCACCAGATGGTCCGTGGGAGTGAAGTCGGGGGTGAGGGTTGGGCGTTGCCGGTGGGGTGGAGCCCTGGAAAACGGCCCGGCGGCCCCCACCGGACACCCGCGCACCCTCCCCCCGGGGCAGGTCGTTGAGCAGCTCATGAACAGGAAGATCGCTGTGGCCGCGCTGGCCGGTGCCGCGCTCATGGCCGTTGTCGGGCCCGCAGTCGCCGATGACGGAGGGCTCGATCAGGGGCGGGGGAGGGATCACGACGGTGCGCACAGTGCGGGGGAGTTCCCCGACTCGCCGGACCTGCCCGAGTTCCCCGAGGGTGTCGACGAGGAGGCCGACGACAGTGCCGAGGACAACGGCCTGATCGCCAAGCCCGTCAACCACCAGAGCAACTTCACGGCGGACCTCGCCCAGCAGCCTCCCCTGTAGGCAGGAGCACCCCCATGCGCAGCGTCACGTACTCGATGGCCGTCTCCCTCGACGGCTTCATCACCGGGCCCGACGGCGGGATCGACTGGACGACGCCCGACGACGAGATCTTCCGGCTGGTCACCGACGAGATGCGCGGTGTCGGGGTGCACTTCATGGGGCGGCGGCTCTACGAGGCGATGCTGTTCTGGGAGACCGCCGACGAGGAGACCGACTTCGACCCGGGCCTGCGGGAATGGGCGCGGCTCTGGAACGTGCTGCCGAAGGTCGTCTTCTCGTCGACGCTCACGGAGGTCGTGGGGGACCACACCCGGCTGGCCACCGGCAGCGTCGCCGAGGAGATCGAGCGGTGGCGGGCCGAGCCGGGCGACGGGGAGATCGCGGTCGGGGGCGCGGGGCTCGCCGCGCAGGTCGCCGGGCTCGGGCTGATCGACGAGTACCGGGCGCGGGTCTGCCCCGTGCTCCTCGGCGGCGGCACCCCGTACTTCGCCCGCGACGAGCGCCGGGTCGAACTCGAACGCGTCGAGTCCCGCCCCCTCGCCTCCGGCATCGTCTACCTCCGCCACCGCGTCAAGCGCTGAACCGAGGCCCGTGCACCTCGGCCCGAAAAGAATTCTCGCTCCCGTGTCACACGCTCCGCGCGGGCGGTGTCAGACCAGTGAGCCCGTCGGAAGGACGGGCCACCGCCCGGCACCGAGGAGCCCGAGATGTCCACCACCGCCACCGTCGTCACCGCCGTCGCCGCCTTCATGGCCGGGTTCTCCGGAGTCTCGGTCTTCGTCGGAGCGAAGTTCGTCGTCGAGCCGCTGGCGGCGTACGGCGTGCCGCGCCGCATCTGGAACCTGCTCGGCGCCGCCAAGCTCGCCGGGGCCATCGGCCTCCTGGTCGGGTACGCGGTCCCCGCGATCGGCATCGCCGCCGCGATCGGTCTGATCCTCTACTTCACCGGCGCCGTGATCACCGTCGTCCGCGCCCGCTCCTACGGTCACGTCCCCTTCCCGCTGATCTACATGGCCCCCGCCGTCGCCGCCCTCGCCCTCACCGTGTGAGGGGCGGGTGCCCCCGGCCTACGCCCGGCCACCCGCCGCCCACCCCAGGATCCCCGGCGCCGCCTCCGCCAGCGTCGCGAAGTGGCGCTGCGAACCCTCCGCCGCCTCGGGCGTGTTGACCGTCCACACGGTCATCCCGGCCGCCCGGCCCGACCGTACGCCGGACGGCGCGTCCTCGATGACGAGACAGTTCGCCGGGTCCGCGCCGAGCAGCTTCGCCGCCCGCAGGTACGGCGCGGGCGCGGGCTTCCCCTCGCTCACCGTCGCCGCGTCCACGACGACGGCCGGCATCGGAAGACCGGTCCGCTCGAACCGCCCCCGCACCCGGTGCTCGTAGTTCGAGGTGACGAGCGCCCAGCGGTCGGCGGGCAGCGCACCGAGCAGCTCCGCCGCCCCGGCGAACGCCCCGTACGTCCCCGTCCGCACGTCCTCGTCCTCCAGCGCGTGCAGGAGCGCCAGGCACGCGGCGGGATCCGCCCCCGGCGCGACGGCCGCGAAGGTCTCCACCGGCCGCGTCCGCAGCGCCACCGCGTGCACCTCGTCCCCGTCGAGTCCGTGCCGCGCGGCCCACTCGTGCCACACCTTGCGCTGGTTCTCGACGGCGTCCATCAACGTGCCGTCGACATCGAACAGGACGAAGTTCTCGCTGGTCATGGCGCCGAGGCTAGCCCGCGCCCCCGAAGGACCGGCAAGCGGGCGACGTATCCGCGAAGTCCGAGGTTGAGCGGGCATCAGGTGAAGTTGTTCACTTTGCCCGTCTTTGGAGATGCGACGAATCCGCTTGTCCGGCAGAGGAGAATCGGAGCATGAAGCTCTTGTTCATGGTTGCTTTAGTGATCGCCACCGTCGCGGAGATCGTCGTGGTCGCCGCGCTGATCTTCCAGGGCTTCCGTCATCGTGACGGCAGCGAGCCTTCCCGCAAGGTGCTCCGGGGTGACGACGTGCTGGCGTCCGCGGGCCTGTTCGGCGGGCTGATGACCGCGACCGCGCTCATCGCCCACGGCTGGGACGCGTACGACTCCATGAACGTCCTGCTCTTCGCCGCGACCTTCGGCATCGTCACGGCCGCGCTCCTCGAACGCTTCCGCGACAAGCCCGCCGCGCGGGCGGCCTACCTCCTGCCCGCCGGGTTCGGCATCGTGGCCGGACTGGCGGGCAGCGGTCTGTGACCTGAGCCGACCTGACGGGCGCGTCACGACATGTCGGCCCGTACGGCCCGCCGTCGAGCGGGTCGTACGGGCCGACTCGTCGTCACGCCGTCGCCGCGCCGCCCACGAAGGCGGCCCAGGCGGCGGGAGCGAGGGCCAGCTGCGGGCCGCCGGGGTTCTTGGAGTCGCGGACGTGGATGGTGGTGGGGTGCGCGGCGACCTCGACGCAGTTGCCGCCTTCGGAGCTGCTGTAGCTGGACTTGCGCCAGTCGTACGCGATCTCGACGCACTCGCCGCCCTCGGAGCTGCTGTAGCTGCTCTTGAACCAGGCCAGTTCCGCGGTGTTCATAGTTCTCCCAGCAGTTTTTCGATCCATACCAGGGACTCACGAGGCGAGAGAGCCCGCGCCCGGATGATCCCATACCGCTCGGCGTACTGGCGGACTTCGTCCGGCGCTGTGATGAGCCGGGCGTGCCCGTAGATCTCGGTGTACGCGACC
This sequence comes from Streptomyces sp. NPDC090025, assembly GCF_044748125.1. Classification (NCBI taxonomy): domain Bacteria; kingdom Bacillati; phylum Actinomycetota; class Actinomycetes; order Kitasatosporales; family Streptomycetaceae; genus Streptomyces; species Streptomyces sp. NPDC090025. Next base: position 397,396 of record NZ_JBIVFL010000001.1, read on the forward strand.
TCCCGACGCCCCTTGGGCGTGAGCAGGGTGAATGCTCCGTCCAGGTAGGGGTGTTCGGTGTGGTCCTGCGGCATGATCTGGAGCTCGACGGTCCGTCGCTTGGCCACGTCCAGGATGCGGAGCAACTGTTCGCGGTGGACGTTCGGACCGCCGAACGGACGAAGCAGCACGGCCGCTTCCATGACGAAGCTGACCGTAGGCGCGGGCCACTTGTCGAAGAGCGACTGTCGGGAGATCCGGTCGGCCAGCCGCTTCTCGATCGTCGCCTCTTCCAACATGGGACGGCGGTTCTCGAAGAGATAGCGGGCGTACGCTTCCGTCTGCAGGATGCCGGGCACGGCCTGCACCTCGTAGTAGTGCAACGCCAGCGCCTTCGCCTCTTCGTCGGCGAAGTCCCGGAACCAGTCCGGGTGCCGCACCCGCGCACGCGCCAACGCCGCCCGTACGTCGTCCACCGCCGCGAGCAGAACACCCTCCGCGCCCAGCACCGGGTCCGCCCGCTCCAGGAACTCCGGCTGCGGAGTTCGTACACCTCGTTCCATCGCGGAGATCAGGTCCTCGCCACAGTGCGTGGCCTCGGCGAGGTCCACCTGGCTCATTCCGGCGTTGTTCCGGAACACCTTGATCATCTTGCCCAGCGCCTTGAACAGGTGCGCCGTGCCGTCGACTTCGGACGGCCGTTCCGGCCGGCCCTCTTTGTTTCCCGACATCCGTACCGCCCTTTTGGCGTGCTCGTACCGCTACTCAGCGTCGTCGTGTCGCCCCTGGTCAGCGTAGGACCGTGACGCCAATCTCGGTGCCATGAAGACGGAAATGACCACCCCAACCAGTGAGTTCGGGGCTGCTGGTGGCGAGTTCTCGCAACCCTTCGTGCAACGGCTGTCCGCGACCCGGCGAGGGGCTAGGCTCGCGCGCTTGCTCGCCGCGCAGCAGCTGCGGGACTGGGGGCTCGGCGGGGCGGTCGTCGAGGACGTGGAGCTGGTCGTGGGGGAGCTGGCGAGCAACGCGGTCACGCATGGGCGGGTGGCCGGGCGGGACTTCGAGGTACGGCTCTCGCTCGCGGGGGACCACGTACGGATCGAGGTGTCGGACGCCCGGGCCGAGCGGGAGCCGGAGGTCGCCGGGCGCACCGGCCCGCAGCCGGACGAACACGGGTACGGGCTGCTCCTCGTCGCCGCGCTCGCCACCGGGTGGGGGGTGAAGCGGCGGTGTGTCGGCAAGACGGTGTGGGCGACGGTCGCGTACCGATGAGTTTTCGGGGGCCCGGCCGTCCACCCCTCGTCGTGCGCGCCACCGCTTTCGTGTGAGAGGACCGATCACCATGCCTTACGTCGACGTCAACGGGGTCTCCCTCTGGTACGAGGAGTACGGCTCCGCCGACGGCGCCCCGCTCCCGCCGCTCGTCGTCCTCCACGGCGGATTCGGCTCGGGGGAGATGTTCCAGCCGCTCATCGAGCGCGGTGTCGGGGCCGGGCGGCGGGTGCTCGCCGTCGACCTCCAGGGGCACGGGCGGACGCCCGACGCCGCCGGACGGGAGATGTCGGCGGAGGCGATGGCCGACGACCTCGCCGGCCTGGTGAAGCACCTCGGCCTGGCGGCCGTCGACGTGCTCGGCTACTCCCTCGGCGCCGCCGCCGCCCTCCGGCTCGCGATCCAGCACCCGACCCTGGTCCGCCGGGCCGTCCTGATCTCCGTACCGGTCCGGAACGAGGACTGGTACCCCGAGGTCAGGGCGCAGATGGAGCTGATGAGCGAGGAGTCGGCCGGGATGCTGCGGCAGTCGCCGATGTATGAGCTGTACGAGCGGATCGCGCCGCGCGTCGAGGACTGGCCGGTGGTGGTGGGCAAGGTCGCCGAGATGATCAAGCGGCCGTACGACTGGAGCGGCGAGATCGCCGGGATCACGGCGGCCGTCCTGCTGGTGTTCGCCGACGCGGACTCGGTCGCCCCGGTGCGCGCCGCGGAGTTCTTCGCGCTGCTCGGCGGCGGCCAGGGCGACCCGGGTCCGGACGGCAGCGGTCGGCCCGCCTGTCAGTTGGCCGTGCTGCCCGGTGCGACGCACTACGACCTCATGGAGTCCCCGCTGCTCCCGGCCGCCGTGCGCGGGTTCCTGGACGGGGCGACGACGGAAGCGTGATGTCCAGGCGCGGGGTCCCGGGGTCCGTACTGGAACAAGGACCTCCGTGCCGTGCAGAAGGACACCTTCGCCCGCTGAAGGTGAAACCGGTCCGCCTGGAGAGTGAGTAAAGCACTCGTCATACGACCTTCGCGCTTGTCTCCCGAAATCATCTTGTTTTGGCAAAACGCCCGCGTGTTGATGAGGAGTCAGGCAGTGGTTCGGATCGACAAGGCAAGCCCCGGCGGCACCGGAAACGGCACCGGATACGGCAACGGCAACGGCAGCAGCTACGGGAACGACCTCCGGGCGCGGATCGCCGCGCCCGGCACCACCCCGCTGATCGGGGTGTACGACATGTACTCGGCGTCCGTCGCCGCCGAGCACTACGACGGCATGTTCGTGTCCGGCTTCGGCTTCGCCGCCTCCTACTACGGGCTGCCGGACATCGGCTTCATCGCCTGGCCCGACATGGTGGCGTTCGTGCAGCGGCTGCGCGGGGCCTTCCCCCGGCACCACCTCCTGGTCGACATCGACGACGGCTATGTCGACCCCGAGGTCGCCTGTCACGTCGTCGAGGGCCTGGAGCGGATCGGGGCCTCCGGGGTGATCCTGGAGGACCAGAAGCGCCCGCGCCGCTGCGGGCACGCGGACGGCAAGCAGGTGCTGCCGCTGGACGAGTACCTGGCCAAGCTCGACATGGTGCTGCAGACCCGGCGGGACATGGTCGTCGTGGCCCGGACGGACGCCACGGACGAGGACGACATCCTGCACCGCGCGGAGTGCCTGGCGGCGACGGACGCCGACGTCGTGCTCGTCGACGGGGTGCGGAGCGTGGAGTGGATCCGGCGGATCCGGGAGGTGGTCGGCGGCAAGCCGCTGCTCTTCAACCAGATCGCGGGCGGCAAGTCGCCCCGGCTCTCGCTCTCCGAGCTCTCCGACCTCGGCGTCGACGTGGCCATCTACAGCACGCCCTGCCTGTTCGCCGCGCACCGGGCGATGGACTCGGCACTGACCGAGCTGAAGGCGGCGGACGGCCGGCTGCCGTCGTTCGACCCGGACGGCGGGGTCGGTGTCGCCGTCTCCACCCGGCTCCTGGAGCGGAACATCGCCCGCCACCACGACACGGACACGGGCACTGCCACGCACACCGCCGCGGCCGAGTCTGCCGAGCGGGTCGGCGCGTGACCGCGCTCAAGGTGCTCGGGACGGTCGCCGTGATGATCGCGGCCGCGGCGGCGGGCGCCGCGCCCGCCGCAGCGGGCGGCAGCCTGGTCACGGTGATCGACAACTCGCACGCGGACTCGGTCGTCGAGGTCGACCGGGCGGCGAACCTCCAGTACGGCAGCAGCGGCACGGCGGGCAGCGACCACGACGGCAGCGCCGTCGACGCGATCAACGCGCTGGTCGGGACCGTGCACTCCGATCACGAGGAGTGACCTCGGGGACGGGGGCGGGGGCGGGGACGGCCGGGGCAGACGAACGGCCGGACACCGCCCTCGTGGTGTCCGGCCGTCATGCGTCACAGGGGTGGGACGGGGGCGGTCAGTCCTCGGTCTGGTCGGCCTGGCCGTCCTCGTTGAACTCGACCGGCTCCTCGCCGGTGCCCTCCGCGCCCTCCGGGCCGTCCTCGCCCTCGTGGCTCAGCACGAAGCCGGTGGCGTCGGGCGCGGTCGGGGCGGCGGGGGCCGCCGGGGTGGCCGCCTGGGCGGCGGAGGCGAAGCCGACGAGGCCGCCGGTCAGGGCGAGGGCGGCGACGAGGGCGCGGGGGGTGCTGGAGAGGTTCATGCCCGGCCAACGAGTCGGCGCCCGTGCCGGTCACGGAGTGTGACGCGGGAGAGGGAGAGGCGCGCGCCGATTGACCGGGCGCCCCCGGGACCGTACCGGCCCGGATCCCTCGGTACGGGGCTACTTCCGGCGCTCCACCAGGCCCCGTACGTACGCCGCCTGGCCCGCGTGCTGGTTGTCCTCGGCGATCACGCTGACGAGCCGGACGCCGAGGGTGACGGGCGGCTTCCAGCGGGTGTCGACCACCCGGTCGAGCGCGGGGCCCGTCACCCCGGAGACGTGCTCCAGGGTGCGGGCGTGGACGGCGTCGTAGTAGCCGAGGAGCAGCTCGGCGGGGGCGCGGACGGCGGCGACCTGGTCGCTGGTGTGGCCGAAACCCGTCGCGTGCTCGGGGAACGGCAGGCCGAACCGCCCGGACCAGCCGTCCTCGGTCCACACCTGTGCGGTGCCGAAGGCGTCGGCGACATGGTCGTCCTGGACCCGGGTCAGGTGCCAGACCAGCCAGGCGATCGAGTTGGCGTCGTCGTCGACCCGGACGGCCAGGTCGTCCTGCGAAAGGCCCTCGACGGCCTCGTGCACGGCCTCCTGGACCCGCCCGAGGGCGTCGACGAGAAGCTCGGCGCTCTTCATGACCCGGGGGCCTCCTCGCGGTGACGGTCCGGTCGTCCTCCCGCACCACGGTACGCCGAAGCCCGGGGCCGCGCCGGGCCCGCCCTGCCGGGCTCAGCCGCGCTCGTAGTGGTAGCCCTCCCCGTGGGACGGGCCCACGTAGTGGCGCAGGCCGGTCGGGGTGGCGAGGGCGAAGTACGTGGGGTCGGTGTCCTGGCAGAAGGTGGCGGAACGGGCCTGGTCCACGATCCCGCTGCCGAGGTTGAGCCGCTTGCCGCCGTCGGAGAGCGAGACGAACGTGGCGACGTACTCGCAGTGGATGCTGCTCTGGCTGTCGGTGATCATCTTGGCGGCGATCTGGCCGGGCGCGACCCGGTAGATGTACACCGTGGTCGGCTGGTCGATGTTGAACTGGGCGGTGTACTTCCAGGTGCCGACGAAGGCCGAGGGCACCTTGTTGGAGCTGCCGCCGCCGCTCGGCGGGGTGGTCTTGGCCGGGGGCTTCGGCGGGGTGGTGGCGGGCGGCCGGGTGGTGCCGGTGCCGCCGCCGGAGGCGGAGCCGGTTCCGGTGCCCTGGCTCGTACCGGAGCCCGATCCCGTACTGGAGCCCGAGCCCGAGCCCGAGCCGGAGCCCGTACCGGGTCCGGTGCCCGTGCCGCCGCCGCTCGCGGGCAGGCCGCCCGCGCCGCCTCCGCCGCCCGCGCCGCCGTTCGCCGCCGTGGCGGGCGGCTGGGCCGCCGGGCCCGTGGTGGTCGCGGCGGGCGGGGCGCTGGAACCGGGGGAGCCGGTGGTGCCCGGGGTGCCCGTGCCGGGGGTGCCGGTGGTGCCGGTGGTGGTCGGGGGAGTGGAGGCGCTGGGGGCGCCGCCCAGGTCGCTCTGGTGGGCGTCGTTGTCGATCAGCTTCACGACCGTGCCGCTGACGCCGAGGACGACGAACACGGCGGCGACCACCGCCCACACCCGCGAGACCCGGGAGGAGCCGCGGGGCTGCGCGCCCGGGACCGTACCGGGGCCTGCCGCGCCGCCGGGGGCGCCCTGCGGGCCCTGGGGGCCTTGGGGCAGCAGGCCGACCGTCCCGGTGTCCGTGGCGGCCGGGGTGCCCGCCGTGCCGGTGCCGGTGCCGGTGGCGGTGGCGGTACCGGGGGCCGCCTGGGTGGCCTCCCGCTCCAGTTCCTCCTTCAGCGCCTCCACGTCGAGCAGCCGGGCGGCCTGCCGGGCGAGGCGCGCCACCAGCTCGGGCGGCAGCCAGGCCCCGGCCGCGGCGGCGCCGCGCCCGGACTCCTCGCCGGGCAGCGCCGGGTCGGCGAGCAGCGCGGCGATGCCGGGGCGCTCGGCGGGGTCCTTCACCAGGCAGCGGGCCAGGAAGGCGCGCAGCTCGGGCGACTCGACCAGGTCGAGCGCGGGCTCCGCCTCGACGATCTGGAACATGATCGCGTGCTGGTTGCTGGCGCCGTGGCCGAACGGGAGCCGGCCGGTCGCCGCGTACATCAGGACGCAGCCGAGCGCGAAGACGTCGGCCGCCGGGCCGAGGGACTCGCCGCGGACCTGCTCGGGGGCCATGAAGCCGGGCGAGCCGACGACCATGCCGGTGCTGGTGAGCAGCGACTCGACGGAGGGTTCCAGGGCGCGGGCGATGCCGAAGTCGATCACCCGGGGGCCTTCGACGGTCAGCATCACGTTGGACGGCTTGAGGTCGCGGTGCAGGATCCCGGCGCCGTGGATGCCCTGGAGGGCCCGCAGCAGGCCGAGGGCGAGGGTCAGGACGGAGTCGGTGGGCAGCGGCCCGTGGTCGCGGACGACCTGTTCGAGGGAGGGGCCCGGGACGAAGCCGGTGGCCACCCAGGGGCGTTCGGCGTCCGGGTCGGCGTCGAGGACGGGGGCGGTGTAGTGCTCGCCCACCTTCCGTACGGCCTCGATCTCGCGCCGGAAGCGGGCCCGGAACTGCGGGTCCTGGGCGTGCTCGGTGTGCACGACCTTGACGGCGACCGTGCGGCCGCCCGCCGATCTGGCGAGGTACACCCGGCCCATGCCGCCCGCCCCGAGCCGCCCGAGCAGCCGGTACGGCCCGATCTCCCGCGGGTCCCCGGCCGCCAGCGGCTCCATGCCGACGCCGCCGAGCCCCCGCTCGCTCGCGTTCCCGCTCTTGCCCTTCTCGCCACTCATGCCGGTCCGGTCCCCCTGGTCAGCCTGTCCAGCCCTGATGCCTGGTCAATTCGAACGCGGTTCAGGGTAGATGAGGACTCTTGAAGAGGGCATGGCGGTTCCGGCCCCTGCCCTGGGGGGAAGGGGTGGCCGGGGTGCGGAGGCTCGGCTTCCGGTCTAGCGACGGGGGTGGGACCGGCGCCATTCGGCCACGACGGCCTCCACGTCGAACGGCTTCAGGTTCAGCGGCGGCCCGGCCGGGGGCCGGGCGAGGGCTTCGACGATCTTGGTGTTGATCTCGCCGAGCACCCGCCGCACCTGCGCCTCGGAGCCCGCGTCCCGGACCTCCCGGGCGGCGTCCTCGGCCTCCTTGCGCAGCGCGAGCGCCGGGGGCAGGGCGGACATGCCTTCCCGGTGCATCTTGCGCTTGACCCACCACATCTCGTCGTACGGGGCGGTGTCGTCGTCGAGCGGCTTGCCGAAACCGGGCAGTTGGGCGAATTCGCCGCGCTCGGTGGCCTCGCGGATCTGCTTGTCCACGAAAGACTCGAAGCTGACGCCGGGCGGTTTGCGTTCGGTCATGCGTCCAGCGTACGGAGGCGCGCTCCGGAACGGGCCCGGAACAGGCAGGAGCCCCGGTCCGTGGGCGCGGGGCTCACGGAGCGGGGCTCCTTGGGTACAGCTCTAGAGAAACGCGATCGTCCACCCGGGGCTTATTAGGCCGGGGTGACGTTCTCCGCCTGCGGGCCCTTCGGGCCCTGGGTGACGTCGAAGTTCACGGCCTGGTTCTCCTCGAGGGAGCGGAAGCCAGACGCGTTGATCGCGGAGTAGTGGACGAAGACATCCGGGCCGCCGCCTTCCTGGGCAATGAAGCCGAAGCCCTTTTCAGCGTTGAACCACTTCACGGTTCCGGTAGCCATGAGCCCTCCTATGGGCCAAAGGGTCGCCCTGCTCCAGAACCTGCAACCAAGTCTGAAAACTACAAAAGCCTGCGGGTTACATGCTCCGCAGGCTCTGTACTGCAAGGGAAACCAAACTGCAACTTGCGTCGAGCGTAGCACGCAGTGTGGCCAGAGCGATAGAGGGGAAGCTCACGTCACCCACAGGTTTGACGAGCCCAGTTGCGCTGACGCGAGCCACCCGACGGGGCCCCGGGAGACGCCTCGCGAGATGCCCGGGGAGATGGCTCGGGGATGCCCCGGGGATGTCCACGGTACGAGACGGGTCTAGCCTCGCGATGTGGACAATGCAACCGATGACCACCAGCGCAGCCGGCCCCGGGTCGGACACATCCAGTTCCTGAACTGCCTGCCCCTGTATTGGGGCCTCGCGCGGACCGGGACCCTCCTCGATCTGGAGCTGACGAAGGACACCCCGGAGAAGCTCAGCGAGCGGCTCGTGCGGGGCGATCTCGACATCGGCCCGATCACCCTCGTCGAGTACCTCCGGCACGCGGACGAGCTGGTCGCGCTCCCCGACATCGCGGTGGGCTGCGACGGCCCCGTGATGTCCTGCGTGATCGTCTCCCAGCGCCCCCTGGAGGAGCTGGACGGCGCCCGGGTCGCCCTCGGCTCGACCTCCCGGACCTCCGTGCGGCTGGCCCAGCTGCTCCTGGCGGAGTCGTACGGGGTGACCCCCGACTACTACACGTGCCCGCCCGACCTCGGTCTGATGATGCAGGAGGCGGACGCGGCGGTGCTGATCGGCGACGCGGCGCTGCGCGCCTCGCTGCACGACGCGCCCCGGCTCGGTCTCCAGGTCCATGACCTGGGGCTGATGTGGAAGGAGTGGACGGGCCTGCCGTTCGTCTTCGCGGTGTGGGCGGTCCGCCGGGACTTCCTGGCCCGCGAGCCGGAGACCGTCCACGAGGTGCACCGGGCGTTCCTGGCCTCCCGCGACCTGTCCCTGGAAGAGGTCACCAAGGTGGCCGAGCAGGCGGCGCGCTGGGAGACCTTCGACGCGGAGCTCCTGGAGAAGTACTTCCGTACGCTCGACTTCCGCTTCGGCCCGGAGCAGCTGGCGGGTGTGCGCGAGTTCGCCCGCAGGACGGGTGCGACGACCGGGTTCCCGGCGGACGTGCGGGTGGAGCTGCTGGCTCCCGACACCCCCTAGGGGCCGGTCAGGGGGCCGACCCGCCCGGCCTGCGTGTCCGGCCCGCCCACCGGGTCAGGACGCGGAGGGCGGGTTCGCCGCCGAGCGGATCGGGCCCTGGAGGTGGCTGCTCAGCCAGGCCATCGTGCCGTCGTTCATGCCCCGCATGTACGACCTGGCGTTGTGCTCGCCGTCCTGGATGATCTCCAGGCGGGTCTTCACCGGGCCCTTCCCGTACTTCCTCATGAACTTCCTGAGGTTGGTCAGGCCGGTCTCCTTGGTGCCGACCTGGAAGGCGATGAACACCTCGTTCCCGGGGGTGTCGGGCTTCTTGTTGAGCGCCGCGGCCAGCCGCTCCGGGTTGTTCGCCTGGCGCTCGGCCTCGTGGCCCTTCCAGAGCGGGGAGTCCGGCACGGTGTCCGGTCCTGAGGCGATGACGGCCTTGAACTTGTCCGGCTTCTGCAGCACCGACTTCAGGCCGACGAAACCGCCCGACGAGGAGCCCATGATGGCCCAGCCGTCGCGCGACTTGAAGGTGCGGAAATTGGCCCTGACGAAATCCGGGACGTCCTCGGTGAGCCAGGTGCCGATTTTCGGCTGGCCCGGAATATCACTGCCGTCGTAATAGAACTCGGCGTCCGGATTGAGGATGGGCATCACCACGATGAACGGAAGGCTCTTTCCCTCGTCCACCCAGCGGTTGATGTTGCCCTGGAGGTCGATCCCCTTCCCCGTCCAGTAATTCGTGGGGTAGCCCTTTCCACCCGGCAGGGTGATGAGCACGGGGAAGCCGCTGTCCGCGTACGCCGGGTCGAAATACTGCTTCGGCGCCCAGACCCACACCCGGCCGTTGAAGCCCGACTTTCCGCCGTGCACCTCGGTCACGCCGATCTTCGTGCCGTCGTCGAGGTCGCGCTGCACCGTGAACGCGTTCTTCGGCCCGGTCGGGAACACGGTCTCGGGCCCCGGCGGCTTCGCGCCGCCCTTGTGCTGCTGCAGGGCCTGCCGCTGCACCTGCTTGTCGCTGTGCGGGGTGTCGAAGGACACCGGGTCGCCCTCGTCGGAGGTGGCGCAGCCGGCGAGCAGGCCGAGACTGGTCCCCACGGCGAGGGCGGCGGCGAGCGGCCGGGTCAGGCGGCGGCGAAGCATCATGGCGGGCTCCGGGTGCGATTCGGGCGTTACGGCGGATTCCGGAGAAGGAGAGGGTCCTGGCGCCCGATCGGTTGGCTCGGGACCGGCACGAATCCGTCCCGACCCCCTGGCGTACGCTGGTTCGGTCCGTCAGGACACGACCGCACACCCCTCCGAAAGGGACACACCCGGTGACTGAGAAGGCCGAAATCCAGTCCGTTCTCGACCGCGCCGCCGCGGGTGGCCGGATCACCCCCGAGGAGGCGCTCGACCTCTACCGTTCGGCGCCGCTGCACGCGCTGGGCGCCGCCGCCGACGCGGTGCGCCGCAGGCGGTACGCGGGGACCGAGCACATCGCGACGTACATCATCGAGCGCAACATCAACTACACGAACGTCTGTGTGACGGCGTGCAAGTTCTGCGCGTTCTACGCGGCCCCCAAGGACACGAAGAAGGGCTGGACCCGCGACCTCGACGACATCCTGCGCCGCTGCGCGGAGACCGTCGAGCTCGGCGGCACCCAGATCATGTTCCAGGGCGGCCACCACCCGGACTTCGGCGTCGAGTACTACGAGCACCACTTCTCGGCCATCAAGAAGGAGTTCCCGCAGCTGGTCATCCACTCCCTCGGCGCGTCCGAGGTCGAGCACATGGCCCGGATCTCCAAGGTGTCCGTCGACGAGGCCATCTCCCGGATCCACGCGGCCGGGCTCGACTCCTTCGCGGGCGCCGGGGCCGAGCTGCTCCCGGCGCGCCCGCGCAAGGCGATCGCCCCGCTGAAGGAGAGCGGCGAGCGCTGGCTGGAGATCATGGAGATCGCCCACAAGCTGGGCGTCGAGTCGACCTCCACCATGCTGATGGGCACCGGCGAGACCAACGCGGAGCGCATCGAGCACCTGCGGATGATCCGTGACGTGCAGGACCGGACGGGTGGCTTCCGGGCCTTCATCCCCTACACGTACCAGCCGGAGAACAACCACCTGAAGGGCCGCACCCAGGCGACCCTCTTCGAGTACCTGCGGATGATCGCCATCGCGCGGCTGTTCTTCGACAACGTGGCCCACATCCAGGGCTCCTGGCTGACCACCGGCAAGGAGGTCGGCCAGCTGTCGCTGCACTACGGCGCCGACGACCTCGGCTCGATCATGCTGGAGGAGAACGTGGTCTCCTCGGCCGGTGCCAAGCACCGCTCGAACCGCCAGGAGATCATCGACCTGATCCGCAAGGCGGGCCGCGTCCCGGCGCAGCGCGCCACCACCTACGAGCACCTGGTCGTGCACGACGACCCGGCGAACGACCCGGTCGACGAGCGGGTCGCCTCGCACATCTCCTCGATCGCGATCGAGGGCGGCACGGCCCACCCCGAGCTGAAGCTCCTCGACGCGAACTGAGGCCCCGTTGCCCACGCTGCACGTCGCCGACGCCTCCCCCGAGGACGCGGTCCTGGTCGAGGGCGCCGTCGTCCTGGCCATCGGCCCGTACGAGGAACTGGCCGAGGCCCACCAGGACGCCAGGCTGCGCCGCTGGCCCGGCGTCCTGCTGCCCGGGCTGCTCAACCCGTACGGCCCCGAGCTGCTCGAACAGAGCTATCACCCGGACCCCCGGGAGGCCGACACGTACGGCACCGCGCCGCTGACCGGCGACGCGGCCCGCGCGGTGCTCGGTACCGACCAGGCCAGGCTGGGCGCCAGCGCGCGGCGCGGGGTGCAGCGGCTCCTCGCGCACGGGACGGTCGCCGTCGCCGGTGAGCTGAAGGCCCGGGTGGTGCAGGACGCGGTGCGGCGGGCCGGGCTCGCGCTCGGGCAGCGCCCGCCGGGGCTGCCGGGGCCGCCGTCGTTCTCGCCCGTCCCGCTGGTGCTGCTGCCCCGCCTGGTGGCGGGCGGCCCGGCCAGGTTCGCGGTCTTCGACGTGCCGGACCGGGCGGCGCTCGTCCGGGCGGGCGCGGACAGCTGCGTGGCGACCGTGATCGACGGGCGGCTGGTGTACCGGGCCCGCTGAGCCGGGGCCGCCGGGCGGGGGCCGCTGACCGGGCCGCCCGCCCGCTGCTGAGACAATGCGGACCTCAGTGATCCGCCCGTACGGCTCGATCCGTACGACCCGATCCGTACGACACGATGAGTGAGGCGAACGCCAGTGATCCGCGCCACCCTGGAGAAGCAGCCGCACGAGGTCGCCTCGATGTTCGACGACGTCGCGGCGAACTACGACCTCACCAACGACGTGCTGTCGCTCGGCCAGGACCGGCGCTGGCGCAAGGAGGTCGCCAAGGCGGTCGACGCCCGCCCCGCGCAGAAGGTCCTCGACCTGGCCGCCGGGACCGCGACCTCCTCGCAGCCGTTCGCGCGCGCCGGGGCGTACGTCGTGCCCTGCGACTTCTCGCTCGGGATGCTGCGGGTCGGCAAGAAGAACCACCCGTGGATGCCGTTCACGGCGGGCGACGGCACCAAGCTGCCGTTCAAGGACGACGTCTTCGACGCCGTCACCATCTCCTTCGGGCTGCGCAACATCCAGGACACCGATCAGGCGCTGCGCGAGCTGTACCGGGTGACGAAGCCCGGCGGCCGGGTCGTCATCTGCGAGTTCTCGCACGCCACCTGGGCCCCGTTCCGCACGGTGTACGAGGAGTACCTGATGCGGGCGCTGCCGCCGGTGGCGCGCGCGGTGTCGTCCAACCCGGACGCGTACGTCTACCTCGCCGAGTCGATCCGCTCCTGGCCCGACCAGCCGGCCCTGGCGTCGATGCTCCAGAAGGCCGGCTGGTCGAAGGTGGCGTGGCGGAACCTGAGCGGCGGCATCGTGGCCCTGCACCGGGGCTTCAAGGCCGAGTAGGCCGCCCGGAGTCCCGCTTCCCGCCGCCTACTTGGTCTTGGGCGGCTTGGCGTACATGCCGTAGCCGCCGGTGCCCGCGAACACCGCGTCCGCGACCTTGCGGTGGACGTCGGTGCCGCCCGGGCCCGGGTCGGTCGGCGGGGTGGCCGTCTCCTTGCCGGTGACGAGGGTGGTGGAGCCGCCGCCGTCCAGGTTGAGGGCGTCGACCAGGCCGAGTTCCTTGGAGTCGATCAGCGTCGCGAAGTCGCGCAGGTAGTCGCCGTCCTCGCGGCCGGGGCCGCCGGTGAGGGTGAGGAGCACCGTGTTGCCCTTGATGTTGGTGGCGAGCGCGGTGCGCGAGTCGGTGCAGATCGGCTGCCCGTCGTTGCCGACGCTGGTGCCGTCGTTGCAGGAGTTGGTCGGCGCGGGGCTGGGGAGGCTTCCGGCGGTCAGCAGCCGGTGGAAGGAACTGACCACGTCCACCGAGGCGTCGAGCGGGATGTCCCGGCCGAGCGTCATGTCCCGCAGCTTCTGGTCGAGCACCGCGCGGTCGTCGCGCACCAGGTGCTCGCGCAGCCAGGTCGCGCCGCTGCCCACGCCCTGCACGATCCGGCCGCCCTCCGGGACGGTGCTGCCGCCGCGGCCCGGGTGGGCGTCGAGGACGACGCCGTGCGCGTCGAGGACGACCTCGTAGCCGGGGTCGGCGGTGGCGGGCACCGCCGGGTCGGTGTACGGCTTCGGGGTCTCGGGACCGTAGTCGTCGGTGAACACCACGACCTCGTCCGCGTCCTTGTAGACCCGGGGCTTGTCGGTCGCCATGACGTCCTCGGCGTCGCGTTCGCAGTGCGGCACCCGGCCGGGGTTGCGGTTGATGTCGTCGACCCGCACCGAGGAGCCGTCCGACGAGGTCAGCCGCAGCTCGGTGGCGAGCTCGGTGATGTACGGGATGCCGTACTGGAGCACCGCGCCGGTGCTGCCCTTGCCGCGCTCCCAGCAGGCGGCGGAGTGGAGCACGCCGTCGACGGCGGTGGCGCTGGTGTGCACGACGCGGGGTTCGGCGGTGCCGATGGGGCGTTCCGCCTGGAACAGGCCGCCGTTGACGCCGACGGAGGGCCGCCGGGCGTCGACGACGGAGACGGTGCCGAGCTGGTCGAGCACGGTCTGGGAGCTCGCGTCGTCGCTGCCGACGGTGGAGCCGAGCACGACCGGGGCGACGGCGGTGTCGATCTCGACGACCTGGAGGACCCGGGCGCCCAGGGGGCGGTTGTTCGGGGTCTTCTCGGTCCAGACGGTACGGGTGACCCCGGGCGCCTGGGCGACCGGCGTGCCCTGCGTCCAGCCGGCGGCGAGCGGGCTCGGCGGCTCGACGGCGGTGGGCGCGGCCGGGGCGGCCGAGGCGGACGTGGTCAGCGTGAGGGCGGCGGTGGCGGCGGCGAGGGCCGCCAGCAGGCGCTGGTTCCGGGTCACTGGCACTCCGAGGTTCCGTTGACGAGCTCGTGCGAGCGGACGGTGCCCGCGTACGGGGCGGGCAGGCTGACGTTCTCGCCGAGCAGCACCACGTAGGCGCCGTACTTCCGCTGTTCGGCCTCGGTGGGGCCGTCGGTCCAGGTGCCGGTGAAGCCGGGCTCGGGGTAGAAGCAGGCGATCTTGCCGGTGCGGTTGAAGACGGACTTGACCGCGGTCTCGGGGCCGTAGCTGTTGCCGTAGTTGAGGGTCTTCGGGTCGGTCGCGGGCCGGTGGACGGTCATCGCGCCGCGCCCGCGCTCCTGGGTGAAGGTGCAGACCCGGTTGTCGGGGCAGCGCTCGTAGCCGGTGAAGCAGTGGGCGCGGGAGGGCACCAGCTTGTGGGAGCTGATGGTGTTCGTGAAGCGGGCGTCGCCCGTGTAGTCGTCGGGGTTGCCCGGCTTGATGGTCTGGAGGAGACCGCCGTAGGCGCCGTCGACGTAGACGCAGGCCCACAGACCGGTGTTGTTCTTCGCGGAGAGGGTCTTGTTGTCCCAGTCGGGGTAGCTCTCGGCGTTCTCGGAGCTTTGGGTGCTCCCCGCGGTGAAGTCGCGTCGTTCGCCGGTCCCGGCGGATCCGCTGTAGAGGCAGAGGGTGTTCGCCGGGCAGTCCTCGTAGGGCTGGGCCTCGGCGTTGGCGGGCAGCACGAGGAAGGCGGACAGGAAGGCGGAACAGAGCAGCGCGAGGAGCGCCGAGACCAGCGACGCTCTTCGTATATATGTGCGAATGAAGATCATGGCGCACGATCTTGCCCGTGCGGCGGCGGCTCCTCGCACCCGGGGGTGTCACCCGGGGGTGGCCCCCGGACACGCGCGGGGCCGCCCCCTAGACTGCCGGGGTACTTCGAGCGTTCGTGTACGCCTCACCGTCGAGCTTCCGGGAGACCCCGCCGTGACCCAGCAGCCCCTCTCCGAGCACAGCGCGGACGTGATCGTCGTCGGGGCGGGCCCGGCCGGTTCGACCACCGCGTACTACCTGGCCAAGGCGGGACTCGACGTCCTGCTCCTGGAGAAGACCGCGTTCCCGCGCGAGAAGGTCTGCGGCGACGGGCTCACCCCGCGCGCGACCAAGCAGCTGGTGTCGATGGGCATCGACATCTCCGAGGAGGCCGGCTGGCTGCGGAACAAGGGCCTGCGGATCATCGGCGGCGGGGTACGGCTCCAGCTCGACTGGCCGGATCTCGCCTCCTACCCGGACTACGGACTGGTCCGCAAGCGCGAGGACTTCGACGAGGTGCTGGCCCGGCAGGCGCAGAAGGCCGGGGCGCGGCTGTACGAGCGCTGCAACGTGGGCGCGCCGATCGTCGACGACCGGACCGGGCGGATCACCGGGGTGCACGCGAAGCTCGGCGAGGAGAAGCGGGAGGTCACCTTCCACGCGCCGCTGGTCGTGGCCGCCGACGGCAACTCGACCCGGCTGTCCCTCGCGATGGGCCTGCACCGGCGCGAGGACCGGCCGATGGGCGTCGCCGTCCGCACGTACTTCACCTCGCCGCGGCACGACGACGACTACCTGGAGTCCTGGCTGGAGCTGTGGGACCGGCGCGGTCCGCAGGACCGGCTGCTGCCGGGCTACGGCTGGATCTTCGGCATGGGCGACGGCACGTCCAACGTCGGCCTCGGCATCCTCAACTCGTCGTCCGCGTTCCGTGAGCTGGACTGGCGCGAGGTCCTGAAGGCGTGGTGCGCGTCGATGCCGGAGGACTGGGGCTACACCCCGGACAACATGACCCAGCCGATCCGCGGCGCGGCGCTGCCGATGGCCTTCAACCGGCAGCCGCACTACACCAAGGGCCTGCTGCTGGTCGGCGACGCGGGCGGCCTGGTCAACCCGTTCAACGGCGAGGGCATCGCGTACGCGATGGAATCCGGCCAGATCGCGGCCGACGTCATCGTCCAGGCCCACGCCCGCAGCACCCCGGCCCAGCGCGAACTGGCGCTGCGCAACTACCCGCGGATCCTGAAGGACACCTACGGCGGCTACTACACGCTGGGCCGCGCCTTCGTGAAGCTCATCGGCAACCCGAAGGTCATGAAGATCGCGACCCAGCGCGGCCTGACCCACCCGCTGCTGATGAAGTTCACCCTGAAGATGCTGGCCAACCTGACCGACCCGACGGGCGGCGACGCGATGGACCGGATCATCAACGGGCTGTCGAAGGTGGCTCCCCGGTCTTGACGGTTCAACGCCGGGCCGCTCGTGGGACGGTCGAGCGGCCCGGCTCGTGGAATGTGGCCGTCACACGTTGATGATCTTCACCTTGGGCGAGCCCGGAAGCTCCTCGGTTCGTCACCGTGACGTGCAGTGAAAGCCCCTGGACGTCCAGGACGAGCGTGCCCTCGTTCTTCGCCTTGATCTTGAGGCGCTTGCTTACCACTCCTCCTCCGCCTGACGCCGTGCTTCGACGGAGACGGGGCCGAACGCCTCGCGGTCGGCGGTCACGACCTCTCGGAGCTTCTGTGCGGCGAGCCATTCCTCCAGGGCTTCGGCCACGACGGAGGAGAATCCGCTCTTGCCGGCCCGCTCGGCGGCCTGGGGTGCCACGTGACTGCTCATACCTAAAGACGTACCACCGCCGGTAGGAAATTCCCGTCGGACGCCCGCCGCGCGCGCGTACGACGAAGGGCCGTCCCTCCCCCGAGGAGTGACGGCCCTTCGTCATGAGCGGATCGTGCCGGGTGGTGCGGGTGTGCCCCGTGGGGACGGGGGTGGATCAGAGGATGCGGACGGCGCCCGAGGGGGTGTCCCAGTCCAGGGAGCGCTCGACGACGCCGGTCGAGGGGTTCTGCGCGCCGACGTACTTGCCGCCGCCGACGTAGATGGCGACGTGGTACGAGCCGCTGCGGCTGCCCCAGTAGAGGAGGTCGCCCGGCTGGAGGTTGCTCAGCGAGACGGAGGTGCCGCGGCTCGACTGGTCGCCGGAGACGCGCGGCAGGTCGATGCCTGCGGCACGGTAGGCGGCCTGGACGAGGCCCGAGCAGTCCCAGGAGTTGGGGCCGGTGCCGCCGCGGACGTAGGCGTCGCCGACCTGGGCGCGCGCGAACGCCACGATCGCCGCGGCGGAGCCGGTGGCGACCTGCGAGTCGCTGGAGGAGCCCGCGGAGCTGTCCGAGGACGAGGAGGAGGACGAGGACTTCGCCGCGAGGGAGGTGCGGGCCGCGGTGCGCGAGGCGCGCTCGTTGGCCTCGGCACGGGCCTCGGCGCGGGCCTTCTCGGCCTTCTCCGCCTTCTCGGCCTCGGCCTTGCGGTCCGCCTCGGCCTTGGCCTTCTTGGCGTCCTTGGCGGCCTTCTGCAGCGCGGCGTTCTCCTGGGCCGCGAGGCTCTGGTCGAGGGCCTCCTGCTGGCTCGCCTCGGCGGAGGCGGAGACGGCGCTGGCGAGGTCGGCCTGGAGGGAGCCCAGGGTGGGCATCTCGAGCGTCGTCTCGGTCAGCGGCTCGGCGTTCGCCGGGGCGGCGGCGCCGGCCACCGCGATGGTGCTGAGGACGCCACCGGCAACTCCGGCCCGGAACGCCATCTTCGAGGCGCTGCGGCGGGGCTTCCGGTGGCTACGTATGGGAGCGGTCTGGGACATGGGAACAACCGCTATCAGGGCTTCACGGTTCCCTTCAAGAAACGTGGGTTGCGCCACAGTTACGTTCGGAACCAGTGAATCCGCTTCCTGAGCGCCCTTATTGACGCCGTAACGGGCAAATCGGGCACGGCTCAATCGGGCCTTGATCATGGGTTTTCAATGAAATGTCCGAATGGCCCGTCGCTTACCACCTCTTCACCTCCATGGCCAAGCCCCGTTCTTTCAGGCCACTCTCATCTGTGACGCAGGTCACAGCGACCCCATCGTCGGCCCCGCCCGGGGCTCGTGAACGCGTGCACACGTCCACTCCCGTCCGCCGGGACCCCCGACCGGGCGACGGGCGTCCGGTGGCGCGCGCTTTATCACTCGTACGCGTACCAGCACCAATTTGCGTGTAGCGCCCACGGCTTGATAGTGCAACACCCCCCCCGACCAGCGATTTCCGGTCCGGTTGTCACATCTGGTGATCACCTGGGCGCTTCGAGTGGCAAGATCACCGCTCATCCGACTTCATGATCCTTCGTCAGGTGGTGGAGATCACAAAGTCGTTGGCGCACCCCGTGTCGCAGATCACAGAGGGGCGGGCTTAAGATACGCGGCAGTCGGCTTGTGAACTGCCTCACATGGGGGCGATCTTCGTCGACAGTGCGGTCCAACGGTCAAGGACGACTGGAAGGAGCGAGGAGCGTGAATGCTTACGCACCCATCCTCGTGCTCGGTGCCCTGGGAGCGGGGTTTGCGATCTTCTCCGTGGTCATGGCCACGCTTATCGGGCCAAAGCGGTACAACAGGGCAAAACTTGAGGCGTACGAGTGCGGCATCGAGCCCACCCCGACGCCGACCGGGGGCGGTCGCTTCCCGATCAAGTACTACCTGACGGCGATGCTCTTCATCGTCTTCGACATCGAGATCGTCTTCCTCTACCCCTGGGCGGTCACCTTCGACGCCCTGGGGCTTTTCGGGCTCGTGGAGATGCTGCTCTTCGTGCTCACCGTCTTCGTCGCCTACGCGTACGTGTGGCGGCGCGGCGGCCTGGAATGGGACTGAGGGGCTGAGGAGCACCCATGGGACTCGAAGAGAAGCTGCCGAGCGGCTTTCTGCTGACGACGGTCGAGCAGGCCGCGGGCTGGGTCCGGAAGGCGTCCGTCTTCCCCGCGACCTTCGGCCTCGCCTGCTGCGCGATCGAGATGATGACGACCGGCGCGGGCCGCTACGACCTGGCCCGCTTCGGCATGGAGGTCTTCCGGGGCTCTCCGCGCCAGGCGGACCTGATGATCGTGGCCGGCCGGGTGAGCCAGAAGATGGCGCCCGTTCTGCGGCAGGTGTACGACCAGATGCCTGACCCCAAGTGGGTTATTTCCATGGGGGTTTGTGCATCTTCGGGCGGAATGTTCAATAACTACGCAATTGTGCAGGGCGTCGACCACATCGTTCCGGTCGACATCTATCTGCCGGGCTGTCCGCCCCGCCCGGAGATGCTGCTGGACGCGATCCTCAAGCTCCACCAGAAGATCCAGGGCTCCAAGCTCGGCGTGAACGCGAAGGAAGCGGCCCGCGAGGCGGAGGAGGCGGCGCTGAAGGCGCTGCCGACGATTGAGATGAAGGGCCTGCTGAGGTGAGCGACGCACGCGCGGCCGCCGGGCCGCAGGCGACGACGAAGCGCGCGCCGCTGCGCCGCGTGGGCGGAGAAGCGAAGGGGTTCGCATCGTGAGCGACGAGACACCCAACCCCGACAAGGAGCTCAGCGAGCAGAACCTGCCGGGGCAGCGCGGGGAGCACGGGGAGGAGGTCCGCGTCCAGCGCGGCATGTTCGGCGCCGACAACGGCGGGGACACCTCCGGCTACGGCGGCCTGGTCCGCTCGGTGCGGCTGCCGGGGCCGGCGAGCCGGCCGTACGGCGGCTGGTTCGACGAGGTCGCCGACGAGCTGGAGGGCGCCCTGGAGGAGCAGGGCCTCGTCCCGGACAACGCGATCGAGAAGACGGTCGTCGACCGCGGCGAACTCACCTTCCACATCGCCCGCGAGCACCTGGTCCGGGTGGCCCGCACGCTGCGCGACGACCCGGCGCTCCGCTTCGAGCTGTGCACCGGCGTCTCCGGCGTCCACTACCCGGGCGACAAGGGCCGCGAGCTGCACGCCGTCTACCACCTGCGTTCGCTGACCCACGGACGGCTGCTGCGCCTTGAGGTGTCCGCGCCGGACCGCGAGCCGCGGATCCCGTCGCTCGTCGCCGTCTACCCGACGAACGACTGGCACGAGCGCGAGACGTACGACTTCTTCGGCATCGTCTTCGACGGCCACCCCGCCCTGACCCGGATCATGATGCCGGACGACTGGCAGGGCCACCCGCAGCGCAAGGACTACCCGCTCGGCGGCATCGCCGTCGAGTACAAGGGCGCCCAGATCCCGGCTCCGGACCAGCGGAGGTCGTACTCGTGAACACCCCTTCAGCAGGCGCCCGGGACACCACCGAAGGCACCGTCTACACCGTCACCGGCGGCGACTGGGACGAGGTCGTCCGGTCGGCGGCCAAGGCCGACGACGAGCGCATCGTCGTCAACATGGGTCCCCAGCACCCGTCCACCCACGGGGTGCTGCGGCTGATCCTGGAGATCGACGGCGAGACCGTCACCGAGGCCCGCTGCGGCATCGGCTACCTCCACACCGGCATCGAGAAGAACCTCGAATACCGGACCTGGACGCAGGGCACCACCTTCGTCACGCGCATGGACTACCTCACCTCGTTCTACAACGAGACGGCGTACTGCCTCGGCGTGGAGAAGCTGCTCGGCATCACCGACGAGGTGCCGGACCGGGCGAGCGTCGTCCGGGTGCTCCTGATGGAGCTCAACCGGCTCTCCTCGCACCTGGTGTGCATCGCCACCGGCGGCATGGAGCTCGGCGCCACCACGATCATGATCTACGGCTTCCGGGACCGCGAACTGATCCTGGACCTGTACGAGCTGATCACCGGGCTCCGGATGAACCACGCGTTCATCCGCCCCGGCGGCCTCGCCCAGGACCTGCCGCCCGGCGCCGTCGACGCCGTCCGCGAGTTCGTGAAGACCATGAAGAAGAACCTGCCGGAGTACGACAAGCTCGCCACCGGCAACCCCATCTTCAAGGCCCGCATGCAGGACGTCGGCTACCTCGACCTCACCGGCTGCATGGCGCTCGGCGCCACCGGACCGATCCTGCGCTCCGCGGGCCTCCCGCACGACCTGCGCAAGACCGACCCGTACTGCGGCTACGAGAACTACGACTTCGAGGTCCCGACCGCCGACAGCTGCGACGCCTACGGCCGCTTCCTGGTCCGCCTCGAAGAGATGCGGCAGTCGCTGCGGATCGTCGAGCAGTGCCTGGACCGGCTCGCGCCGGGCCCGGTCATGGTCGGCGACAAGAAGATCGCCTGGCCCGCGCAGCTCGCGCTCGGCCCGGACGGTCTCGGCAACTCCCTCGACCACATCAAGAAGATCATGGGCACCTCCATGGAGGCCCTGATCCACCACTTCAAGCTGGTCACCGAGGGCTTCCGGGTCCCCGCCGGGCAGGCGTACGCGGCGGTCGAGTCGCCCAAGGGCGAACTCGGCGTGCACGTCGTCTCCGACGGCGCCACCCGCCCCTTCCGGGTCCACTTCCGCGACCCGTCGTTCACCAACCTCCAGGCCATGGCCGCGATGTGTGAGGGCGGCCAGGTCGCCGACGTCATCGTCGCGGTCGCGTCCATCGACCCCGTGATGGGAGGCGTCGACCGATGACGGACGGAAACACCACCGCACCCACCAGTCTCGGGATGCCCCAACTGCCCGCGCCCGACTACCCGGCCGAGGTCCGCACCCGGCTGGACGAGGACGCGAAGGCGATCGTCGCCCGCTACCCGGGGTCCCGCTCCGCGCTGCTCCCGCTGCTGCACCTGGTGCAGTCGGAGGAGGGCCACGTCACCCGTACCGGCATGCGGTTCTGTGCCGAGACGCTCGGCCTGACCACCGCCGAGGTGACCGCGGTCGCCACCTTCTACTCCATGTACCGGCGCAAGGCGTCCGGCGACTACCAGGTCGGCGTCTGCACCAACACGCTGTGCGCGGTGATGGGCGGCGACGCCATCTACGCCGAGCTGAAGGAGCACCTGGGGGTCGGCGGGCACGGCGAGGACGACACCACCGCCGACGGCAAGGTCACCCTCGAACACATCGAGTGCAACGCGGCCTGCGACTTCGCCCCGGTGGTGATGGTCAACTGGGAGTTCTTCGACAACCAGACGCCCGACTCCGCCAAGCAACTCGTCGACGACCTGCGGGAGGGCCGGCCGGTGTCGCCCACCCGGGGCGCGCCGCTGTGCACGTTCAAGGAGACCGCGCGGATCCTCGCGGGCTTCCCCGACGAGCGCCCGGGCGCCGTCGAGGCCACCGGCGGCGCCGGACCGGCCTCGCTGGTCGGCCTGCGGCTCGCCAAGGGCGAGCAGCCGCAGCGCCGTGTCGTCCACCCGCGCGGTGAGGCAGCCAGCGAGGAGGGAGGGGAATGACCTTGGCGGCCGAGATCAACAACAGCAGCCCCGAGAAACTGCTCGCGCCGGTCCTGTCGGCGTTCTGGGACGAGCCCGACTCGTGGACCCTGGACACCTACCGGCGGCACGAGGGCTACGAGGGCCTGCGCAAGGCGCTCGCGATGTCGCCCGACGACCTCATCGCGTACGTGAAGGACTCCGGTCTGCGCGGACGCGGCGGCGCCGGGTTCCCGACCGGCATGAAGTGGCAGTTCATCCCGCAGGGCGACGGCAAGCCGCACTACCTCGTCGTCAACGCCGACGAGTCGGAGCCGGGCACCTGCAAGGACATCCCGCTGCTCTTCGCCAACCCGCACTCCCTCATCGAGGGAATGATCATCGCCTGCTACGCGATCCGTTCCGAGCACGCGTTCATCTATCTGCGCGGCGAGGTCGTGCCGGTGCTGCGGCGCCTGCACGAGGCGGTGCGCGAGGCGTACGACGCCGGGCTGCTCGGCCGGGACATCCTCGGCAGCGGCCTGAACGTCGACATCACCGTGCACGCGGGCGCGGGCGCGTACATCTGCGGCGAGGAGACCGCTCTCCTCGACTCGTTGGAGGGCCGCCGCGGCCAGCCCCGGCTGCGTCCCCCCTTCCCCGCGGTCGCCGGTCTGTACGCCTGCCCCACCGTGGTGAACAACGTCGAGTCCATCGCCTCCGTTCCCGCGATCCTGAACCGGGGCAAGGAATGGTTCACGTCGATGGGCACCGAGAAGTCGCCCGGCTTCACGCTGTACTCGCTGAGCGGGCACGTGACCTCGCCCGGCCAGTACGAGGCGCCGCTCGGCATCACGCTGCGCCAGCTGCTCGACATGAGCGGCGGGATGCGGGCCGGGCACCGGCTCAAGTTCTGGACCCCGGGCGGCTCGTCGACGCCGATGTTCACCGAGGAGCACCTCGACGTGCCCCTCGACTACGAGGGCGTCGGCGCCGCCGGTTCCATGCTCGGCACCAAGGCGCTGCAGTGCTTCGACGAGACGACGTGCGTGGTGCGGGCGGTCACCCGGTGGACCGAGTTCTACGCGCACGAGTCCTGCGGCAAGTGCACGCCGTGCCGTGAAGGCACCTACTGGCTGGTCCAGTTGCTCCGCGACATCGAGGCCGGCAAGGGCCTGATGTCGGATCTGGACAAGCTGAACGACATCGCCGACAACATCAACGGCAAGTCCTTCTGCGCCCTCGGTGACGGCGCCGCCTCGCCGATCTTCTCTTCCCTGAAGTACTTCCGGGACGAGTACGAGCAGCACATCACGGGCAAGGGCTGCCCCTTCGACCCCGCCAAGTCGACCGCCTGGGCCGACCGGAACCGGGAGGTGAACGCATGACCGTCACCACGTCCGCCCCCGGCGGGGGCGGGGCAGCGGCGGTGCCGCCGGAGGACCTCGTCACGCTGACGATCGACGGCGTCGAGGTCTCCGTCCCCAAGGGGACCCTGGTGATCCGGGCCGCCGAGCAGCTGGGCATCGAGATCCCGCGGTTCTGCGACCATCCGCTGCTGGACCCGGCGGGCGCCTGCCGCCAGTGCATCGTGGAGGTGGAGGGCCAGCGCAAGCCGATGGCGTCCTGCACCATCACCTGCACCGACGGCATGGTGGTCAGGTCGCAGCTGACCAGCCAGGTCGCCGAGAAGGCCCAGCACGGGGTGATGGAGCTGCTGCTCATCAACCACCCGCTGGACTGCCCGGTCTGCGACAAGGGCGGCGAGTGCCCGCTGCAGAACCAGGCGATGTCGCACGGCCAGGCCGAGTCCCGGTTCGAGGGCCGCAAGCGGACCTACGAGAAGCCGGTGCCGATCTCCACCCAGGTGCTGCTCGACCGCGAGCGGTGTGTGCTGTGCGCGCGCTGCACCCGGTTCTCCAACCAGGTCGCGGGCGACCCGATGATCGAGCTGATCGAGCGCGGCGCGCTCCAGCAGGTCGGCACCGGCGAGGGCGACCCGTTCGAGTCGTACTTCTCCGGCAACACCATCCAGATCTGCCCGGTCGGCGCGCTCACCTCGGCCGCCTACCGGTTCCGGTCGCGGCCGTTCGACCTGGTGTCGACGCCGAGCGTGTGCGAGCACTGCGCGGGCGGCTGCGCGACCCGCACCGACCACCGGCGCGGCAAGGTCATGCGGCGGCTCGCGGCCGAGGACCCCGAGGTCAACGAGGAGTGGATCTGCGACAAGGGGCGGTTCGGCTTCCGGTACGCGCAACAGCGCGACCGGCTGACGAGCCCGCTGGTGCGCAACCCCGAGACCGGGGTCCTGGAGCAGGCGTCCTGGCCGGAGGCCCTGGAGGCGGCGGCGCGCGGTCTGGTGCGCGGGCGCACCGGGGTGCTCGCGGGCGGCCGGCTGACGGTCGAGGACTCCTACGCGTACGCCAAGTTCGCCCGGGTCGCGCTCGACACCAACGACGTCGACTTCCGGGCCCGCGCGCACTCCGGCGAGGAGGCCGACTTCCTGGCCTCGGTTGTCGCCGGGCGCGGCCGTGACCTGGACGGCGCGGGTGTCACGTACACCTCGCTCGAAGCCGCTCCGGCGGTGCTCCTGGTCGGTCTTGAGGCCGAGGAGGAGGCGCCGGGGGTGTTCCTGCGGCTGCGGAAGGCGTGGCGGAAGAAGGGCCAGAAGACGTTCGCGGTGGCCTCGTTCGCCACCCGGGGTCTGGAGAAGGCGGGCGGCACGCTGCTGCCCGCGGCGCCGGGCACCGAGACCGAGTGGCTGGACGCGCTGACCTCGCGGGTCGGGCTTTCCGGCGACGGGCAGGCCGCCGCGGAGGCGCTGCGGCAGGACGGCGCGGTCATCGTGGTCGGCGAGCGGCTGGCCGCCGTGCCGGGCGCGCTGACCGCGGCCGTCCGGGCGGCGACCGCGACCGGCGCGCGCCTGGTGTGGATCCCGCGCCGGGCCGGTGAGCGCGGCGCCGTCGAGGCGGGCGCCATCCCGGCGCTGCTGCCGGGCGGCCGTCCGGCGACCGACCCGCGCGCGCGGGAGGAGGTCGCCGCCGTCTGGGGCGTACGGGACCTCCCGCACGGTTACGGCCGGGACACCGGGCAGATCGTGGAGGCGGCCGCGACCGGCGAGCTGGCGGCGCTGCTCGTCGGCGGTGTCGACGTCGACGACCTGCCGGACTCGGTACGCGCGCGTGAGGCGCTCGACGCGGCCTTCGTGGTCTCGCTCGAACTGCGGCCTGGCGCGGTGACCGAGCGGGCCGACGTGGTCCTGCCGGTCGCGGCGGTCGCCGAGAAGCCGGGCACCTTCCTCAACTGGGAGGGCCGGGCCCGGATGTTCGAGGCGGCCCTGAAGCCCGAGCAGATGACCAGGACGCTGCCCCCGGCGGACGCCCGGGTGCTGCACATGCTGGCCGACGCGCTCGACGTCCACCTGGGCCTGCCCGACCTGCGGTCGGTGCGGCGCGAGCTGGACCGGCTGGGCGGCTGGACCGGCGAGCGGGCCACCGAGCCCGCCGAGCCCGGCCAGGCCGCGGCCCGCCCGGGCGACGGCGAGGCCGTCCTCGCCGGGCACCGGCTGCTGCTCGACCTCGGCCGGCTCCAGGAGGGCGACACCGCGCTCGCCGGGACCCGGCACGCGGCCGTCGCCCGGCTGTCCGCGGCGACCGCCGCCGACACCGGCGTCAAGGACGGCGACGTCCTCGAAGTCACCGGCCCCGCCGGGTCGGTGGGCTTCCCGCTGGCCGTCACCGAGATGCCCGACCGGGTGGTGTGGCTGCCGCTGAACTCGGCAGGGCGTGGTGTCCTCGCCGACACCGGCGCCCGCCCCGGCGACCTGGTCCGGATCGGCCCGGCGACTTCGAAGGAGGTGCAGGCGTGAGCGCCCACCTGTTGGCCGCCGAGGACCTGTCGATGTTCGGCACCGACCCCTGGTGGCTGGTCGTCGTCAAGGCCGTCTTCTGCTTCGCGTTCCTGATGGTGACCGTGCTGTTCTCCATCGTGTGGGAGCGCAAGGTCGTCGCCTGGATGCAGCTGCGCATCGGACCCAACCGGCACGGGCCCTGGGGCATGCTCCAGTCGCTCGCCGACGGCGTCAAGCTGATGCTGAAGGAGGACGTGATCGTCCGCCGGGCCGACAAGGTGGTCTACGTCCTGGCCCCGATCGTCGCCGCCATCCCGGCCTTCATGGCGATCGCGGTGATCCCGTTCGGCCCGTCCGGCAACGAGGTGTCGATCTTCGGGCACCGCACCACGATGCAGCTCACCGACCTGCCGATCGCGATGCTGTACGTCCTCGCGGTCGCCTCCGTCGGCATCTACGGCATCGTCCTCGCGGGCTGGTCGTCGGGCTCGACGTACCCGCTGCTCGGCGGACTGCGCTCGTGCGCCCAGATGATCTCGTACGAGATCGCCATGGGCGCCGCGTTCGCCTCGGTGTTCCTCTACTCCGGGTCGATGTCGACCTCGAAGATCGTCGAGGCGCAGGCCGACCGCTGGTACATCGTGCTGCTGCCGGTCTCCTTCATCATCTACATCATCACGATGGTGGGCGAGACCAACCGCGCCCCCTTCGACATGCCGGAGTCCGAGGGCGACCTCGTCGGCGGCTTCAACACCGAGTACTCGTCGATCAAGTTCGCGATGTTCATGCTCGCCGAGTACGTGAACATGGTGACCGTCTCGGCGGTCTCGGTGACGCTGTTCCTCGGCGGCTGGCGGGCCCCCTGGCCGGTGTCCACCTTCTGGGAGGGCGCGAACCACGGCTGGTGGCCGATGCTCTGGTTCGTCCTCAAGGTCCAGGTGCTGCTGTTCTTCTTCATCTGGCTGCGCGGCACGCTGCCCCGCGTCCGCTACGACCAGCTGATGAAGCTCGGCTGGAAGGTCCTCATCCCCGTCTCGGTGGTCTGGCTGATGCTGGTCGCCACCGTCCGGGCGCTGCGCAACGAGAACTACGACTTCCAGTCGATCGTGCTGTACGTCGCCGGAGCCGTCCTCGCGGTGCTGCTGCTGTCGTTCGTGGCCGACCTGTTCCGCGACAAGCGGGGCAAGGACGGCGCCGAACGGGACGCGGACGAGGACGCGTTCGACCCGATGGCGGGCGGCTTCCCCGTACCGCCGAAGCCCGGACAGTCCCTGCCGCCCGTACCGCGGCGTCGGCCCCGCTCGGAGCGGGAGCTGATTGTCAGTGGTGGCCCCGATACTGCTACTGCGAGTGATGGAAAGGAGACGGACGGTGTCTGACTTCCAGAATCCGGTGGCCGGCTTCGGCGTGACCTTCAAGGCCATGTTCAAGAAGCGGCTGACCGAGCAGTACCCGGAGCAGCAGAAGACGACGGCGCCCCGCTTCCACGGCCGGCACCAGCTGAACCGGCACCCCGACGGCCTGGAGAAGTGCGTCGGCTGCGAGTTGTGCGCCTGGGCCTGCCCGGCCGACGCCATCTATGTGGAGGGCGCCGACAACACCGAGGAGGAGCGCTACTCCCCGGGCGAGCGCTACGGGCGGGTGTACCAGATCAACTACGCCCGCTGCATTCTGTGCGGACTCTGCATCGAGGCGTGCCCCACCCGGGCGCTCACCATGACCAACGAGTTCGAGCTCGCCGACTCCTCCCGCGAGAACCTGATCTACACCAAGGAGCAGCTGCTCGCGGGCCTCACCGAGGGCATGGTCGACAGCCCGCACGCCATCTTTCCGGGCACCGACGAGCAGGACTACTACCGGGGCCTGGTCACCGAGGCCGCGCCCGGCACGGTCCAGCAGGTCGCGGTGTCCAAGGGCGAGACGGCCGACGGCGAGCCCGCCGAGGGTGCGCCGGAGGAGGTGGACGCATGAGCGCGGACCTCACGGCCGGTGCGGTGGGCACCCTCGCCGCGTACACCACCTCCACCGGTGAGGCGTTCCAGTTCTGGGTGCTCGGCACCGTCGCCGTCATCGGCGCGCTGTGCACCATCCTGATGCGCAAGGCCGTCCACTCGGCCCTCTGCCTCGCCGGGACGATGATCGTCCTCGCGGTGTTCTACCTCGCCAACGGCGCCTACTTCCTGGGCATCGTGCAGATCGTCGTCTACACCGGCGCGATCATGATGCTGTTCCTCTTCGTGGTCATGCTCGTCGGCGTCACCGCCGCCGACTCCGTGAAGGAGACCATCAAGGGCCAGCGCTGGTGGGCCGCCCTGTGCGGACTCGGCTTCGGCGTCCTGCTGTTCGTCGGCATCGGCAACGCCTCGCTGAAGGAGTTCAACGGCCTCGGCGCGGCGAACGCGGCCTACGGGGGGAACGTCGAGGGCATCGCCGCCCTCGTCTTCACCAAGTACGTCTTCGCGTTCGAGATCACCGGCGCCCTGCTGATCACCGCCGCCGTCGGCGCGATGGTGCTCACCCACCGGGAGCGCACCGAGCGCGCCCGCACCCAGCGCGAGCTGTCCGAGCAGCGGGTCCGCGAGGGCAAGCACCTGCCGCCGCTGCCCGCCCCCGGCGTCTACGCCCGGCACAACGCCGTGGACATCGCCGGTCTGCTGCCCGACGGCACCCCGGCCGAGCTCACCGTGATCTCCACCCTGCGCGAGCGGGGCCAGATCCGGGACGTGTCCGGCCAGGCGCTCGCCGACCTCAAGGCCCTGGAACAGCGCTCCGAGGAGCGCCTCGGCCGGGACCGGGACGAAGAGGAGGCCCCGCGGTGAACCCCGTCAACTATCTGTATCTCGCCGCCCTGTTGTTCACCATCGGCGCGGTCGGGGTGCTCATCCGGCGCAACGCGATCGTGCTCTTCATGTGCGTCGAGCTGATGCTCAACGCCTGCAACCTGGCGTTCGTCGCCTTCTCCCGTATGCACGGCAACCTCGACGGACAGGTCATCGCCTTCTTCACGATGGTCGTGGCCGCCGCCGAGGTCGTCGTCGGACTCGCGATCATCGTGTCCGTCTTCCGTTCCCGCCACTCGGCCTCGGTCGACGACGCCAGCCTGATGAAGCTGTGAGGGGCTGACCGTGGACAACCTCATCGCGCTGCTCGTCGCGGCGCCCCTGCTCGGAGCGGCCGTCCTGCTGTGCGGCGGACGGCGGCTCGACAAGGCCGGGCACTGGCTCGGCACCCTGCTCGCGCTGTCCTCGTTCGTGATCGGCCTGGTGCTGTTCGCGGACATGCTCGGCAAGAGCGCCGACGACCGGGCCCTGCACCAGCGGCTGTTCAGCTGGATCCCGGTCGAGGGCTTCCAGGCGGACATCGGCTTCCAGCTCGACCAGCTGTCGATGACCTTCGTGCTGCTGATCACCGGCGTCGGCACGCTCATCCACGTGTACTCGATCGGGTACATGGAGCACGACGAGCGCCGCCGCCGTTTCTTCGGCTACCTCAACCTGTTCGTCGCGGCGATGCTGCTCCTGGTCCTCGCCGACAACTACCTGCTGCTGTACTTCGGCTGGGAGGGCGTCGGCCTCGCCTCGTACCTCCTGATCGGCTTCTGGCAGCACAAGCCCAGCGCGGCCACCGCCGCGAAGAAGGCGTTCCTGGTCAACCGGGTCGGCGACATGGGCCTGTCGATCGCGATCATGCTGATGTTCACCACCTTCGGCACCTTCGCCTTCGGCCCGGTCCTGGCGTCGACCGGCGAGGCGAGCGAGGGCAAGCTCACCGCGATCGCGCTGATGCTGCTGCTCGCCGCCTGCGGCAAGTCCGCCCAGGTGCCGCTGCAGTCCTGGCTCGGTGACGCGATGGAGGGTCCGACCCCGGTCTCCGCCCTCATCCACGCCGCCACCATGGTCACCGCCGGTGTCTATCTGATCGTCCGCTCCGCCGACATCTTCAACGCGGCACCGGACGCCCAGCTCGTCGTCACCATCGTCGGCGCCGTCACGCTCCTCTTCGGTGCGATCGTCGGTTGCGCCAAGGACGACATCAAGAAGGCGCTGGCCGGCTCGACCATGTCGCAGATCGGCTACATGGTCCTGGCCGCCGGACTCGGCCCCATCGGCTACGCCTTCGCGATCATGCACCTGGTCACCCACGGCTTCTTCAAGGCCGGGCTGTTCCTCGGTGCGGGCTCCGTGATGCACGGCATGAACGACGAGGTCGACATGCGCAAGTACGGCGGCCTGCGGAAGTACATGCCGGTCACCTTCATCACCTTCGGCCTCGGCTACCTCGCGATCATCGGCTTCCCCGGCCTGTCCGGCTTCTTCTCCAAGGACAAGATCATCGAGGCGGCCTTCGCCAAGGGCGGCACCGAGGGCTGGATCCTCGGCGCCTGCGCCCTGCTCGGCGCCGCCATCACCGCGTACTACATGACCCGCGTGATGCTGATGACCTTCTTCGGCGAGAAGCGCTGGCAGCCCGACGCCCAGGGCGAGCTGCCGCACCCGCACGAGTCGCCGAAGAGCATGACGATCCCGATGATCCTGCTGGCCTTCGGCTCGGTCTTCGCGGGCGGCGTCTTCGGCATCGGCGACCGGTTCGTGAAGTGGCTGGAGCCGGTCACCTCCTTCGAGCACGGCCACCCGCCGATCGGCGCCACCGCCATCACCGCCGCCACCGTCGTGGTGATGGTCCTCGGCGTCGGCGTCGCCTGGCTCCAGTACGGGCGCCGCCCGGTGCCGGTCACCGCCCCGCGCGGCTCGGTCCTCACCCGCGCCGCCCGCCGCGACCTGCTCCAGGACGACTTCAACAACATCGTCTTCGTCCGCGGCGGCACCCACCTGACCCGCTCCCTGGTCTACGTCGACCACACCCTGGTCGACGGCGTGGTCAACGGGACCGCGGCCTCCGTCGGCGGCCTCTCCGGCCGCCTGCGCAAGCTCCAGAACGGCTACGCCCGCTCCTACGCGGTCTCGATGCTCGGAGGCACGGCGGTGCTCATCGCCGCGACCCTCCTGATGAGGGCGGTGTAACTGCTATGTCCTTCCCGCTCCTTACGGCGACGGCAGCGGTCCCGGCGGTCGGTGCGATCCTCACCGCCGCCGTCCCGGCCGCCCGCCGCACCGCCGCCAAGTGGCTGGCGCTGCTGGTCTCGCTGATCACCCTCGGGCTCGCCGCCGTGATCTTCGTACGGTTCGAGCCCGGCGGCGACCGCTACCAGCTCACCGAGTCGCACGCCTGGATCAAGGACTTCGGCGTGCGCTACGAGCTCGGCGTGGACGGCATCGGGGTGGCGCTCATCGCGCTCACCGCGCTGCTCATCCCGTTCATCGTGCTCGCCGGCTGGCACGACGCCGACCCCCTGTCCGAGTCGACGAGCGGCTCCGCCGCGGGCTCCTCCAAGCGGTGGCGGCCCACCCAGGGCTTCTTCGCCCTGATCCTCATGGTCGAGGCGATGGTGATCCTCTCCTTCGAGGCCACCGACGTCTTCCTCTTCTACATCCTGTTCGAAGCCATGCTCATCCCGATGTACTTCCTCATCGGCGGCTTCGGCGACCGCGCCCACAGCGGCTCCGAAGAGAACGCGGCGGCCCAGCGCTCCTACGCGGCCGTCAAGTTCCTGCTCTACAACCTGGTCGGCGGCCTCATCATGCTGGCCGCCGTCATCGGCCTCTACGTGGTCGCGGGGAACTTCTCGCTCACCGAGATCGCCGAGGCCCGCGCCAACGGCAGCCTGGAGATCGCGACCAGCACCGAGCGCTGGCTGTTCCTCGGCTTCTTCTTCGCCTTCGCGGTGAAGGCGCCGCTGTGGCCGCTGCACACCTGGCTGCCCAACGCGATGGGGGAGGCCACCGCCCCGGTCGCCGTCCTCATCACCGCCGTCGTCGACAAGGTCGGCACCTTCGCGATGCTCCGCTTCTGCCTCGGGCTCTTCCCCGAGGCGTCGAAGTGGGCCACCCCCGCGATCGTCGTCCTCGCCCTCATCAGCATCGTCTACGGGGCGCTGCTCGCCGTCGGTCAGCGCGACATCAAGCGCCTGGTGGCGTACGCGTCGATCTCCCACTTCGGCTTCATCATCATGGGCATCTTCACGATGACCAGCCAGGGACAGTCCGGCGCCACCCTCTACATGGTCAACCACGGGATCTCGACGGCCGCGCTCATGCTCGTCGCCGGATTCCTGATCTCCCGCCGCGGCTCCCGGCTCATCGCCGACTACGGCGGCGTCCAGAAGGTCGCCCCGGTGCTCGCCGGGACCTTCCTCATCGGCGGCCTCGCGACCCTGTCGCTGCCCGGACTCGCCCCGTTCGTCAGCGAGTTCCTGGTCCTGGTCGGCGCCTTCGCGCGCTACCCGGTGGCCGGCATCATCGCCACCACCGGCATCGTGCTCGCCGCGCTCTACGTCCTCGTCCTCTACCAACGGACGATGACCGGGCCGGTGAAGGACGAGAAGGTCGGCCGGATGCCCGACCTGAGGGCCCGCGAACTGGCCGTGGCCGTCCCGCTGATCGCCGTGCTGATCTTCCTCGGCGTCTTCCCGAAGCCGCTCACGGACGTCGTCAACCCGGCGGTCCAGCACACCATGTCCGACGTCCAGCAGAAGGACCCCCAGCCCGAAGTGGAGGCGGCCAAGTGACATCCACGGCTGTCCACACCCTGTGGACGACGGCCGCCGGGCCGATCGACAAGATCCCGTCCCCGCACATCGAGTACACCCAGCTCGCGCCGGTCCTCATCGTCGTCGGCGCGGCCATCATCAGTGTCCTCGTCGAAGCCTTCGTCCCGCGCAAGGCCCGCCACTACACCCAGGTGTTCCTCAGCGTCCTGGCCCTCGCCGCCGCCTTCGCGGCCGTCGTCGGCCTCGCCGCCGGGGGCTACGGCTCCACCAAGGCCCACATCGCGGCCATGGGCGCCATCGCCGTCGACGGACCCGCGCTGTTCCTCCAGGGCACCATCCTGCTCGGCGCGATCCTCTCGGTGCTCACCTTCGCCGAGCGCAGGCTCGACCCGGCCGACCACGGCCACCAGGTCGACTCCTTCGCCGCCGAGGCCGCCGCCGTCCCCGGCAGCGACCAGGAGAAGGCGGCCGTCAAGGCCGGATTCACCACCACCGAGGTGTTCCCGCTCGCCCTGTTCGCGGTCACCGGCATGCTGGTCTTCCCGGCCGCCAACGACCTCCTGACGCTCTTCATCGCCCTTGAGGTCTTCTCCCTCCCGCTGTACCTGCTGTGCGCCGTCGCCCGCCGCAAGCGCCTCCTCTCCCAGGAGGCCGCGGTCAAGTACTTCCTGCTCGGCGCCTTCTCCTCGGCCTTCCTGCTGTTCGGGATCGCCCTGCTCTACGGCTACGCGGGCTCCGTGTCGTACGCGACGATCGCCGAGATCGTCAGCGGCGACGTCACCGCCATCGACCCGGCCCTCGCCGACACCATGGGCAACGACGTGCTGCTGCTCATCGGCTTCGCCCTGGTCGTCATGGGCCTGCTGTTCAAGGTCGGCGCCGTGCCGTTCCACATGTGGACCCCGGACGTCTACCAGGGCGCGCCGACCCCCGTCACCGGCTTCATGGCCGCCGCGACGAAGGTCGCCGCGTTCGGCGCGCTGCTCCGGCTGCTGTACGTGGTGCTGCCCGGGCTCACCTGGGACTGGCGCCCGGTCATGTGGGGCGTCGCCATCGTCACCATGCTGGGCGGTGCGATCGTCGCCATCACCCAGACCGACATCAAGCGGCTGCTGGCCTACTCCTCGATCGCGCACGCCGGGTTCATCCTGGCCGGTGTGATCGCGGCGACGCCCAGCGGCGTCTCGTCGGCGCTGTTCTACCTGGGGGCCTACTCCTTCGTGACGATCGGCGCGTTCGCCGTGGTCACGCTGGTGCGGGACGCGGGCGGCGAGGCCACCCACCTGTCCAAGTGGGCCGGTCTCGGGCGGCGTTCGCCGCTGGTCGCCGCGGTCTTCGCGGTGTTCCTGCTGGCCTTCGCCGGTATCCCGCTGACCTCCGGGTTCTCCGGCAAGTTCGCCGTCTTCAAGGCGGCGGCGGACGGCGGCGCGGGCGCGCTCGTCGTGGTCGGTGTGATCTCCTCGGCGATCGCCGCGTTCTTCTACATCCGGGTGATCGTGCTGATGTTCTTCAGCGAGCCGAAGGCCGACGGCCCGACGGTCGCCGTGCCGTCCGGGCTCACCTCGGTGGCGATCACCGCGGGTGTCGTGGTCACGCTGGTGCTCGGCTTCGCGCCGCAGTACTTCCTGGACCTCGCGAACCAGGCGAGCGTGTTCGTGCGCTGACCGCAGGCGCCATCGGCAGGGAGGGGCCCGGCAGGGGACTGCCGGGCCCCTCTCGTCGTACCCGGGACTGCTGCCCGGAACTGCCGCGCCGCTAAGGGCACTTCACATCCGGGTTGTAGCGGGCGAACAGGCCCTTCGGGTTGTCCTTGTAGAGCCAGACGTGCCGGTCGAAGATCTTGCCGAGGACCATGTTGTCGAACGGTCCGTCGAAGCTGCGGCCGAACATCTTCGGCGCGGGCTGACCGGTGCTGGGGACGACCCACTCGACGGCGACGAGATGCCGCTCGCCGTCCTTGCCGGTCGCGTAGATCACCACGGCGGGCCGCTCCGGGTCGGTCGAGCCGATGTTGGCGGGGTTCACATAGTGGTAGCCCATCCCGCCCATCGTCGGATCCGAGACGCACATGTCGGTGCGGGCGAAACCGTCCTTCACCGCCAGCGGCTCGTAGGCGTACTTCGCCGTCACCACGTACGCCTTCGACAGATCCAGCGGTACGGAGGACTCGTCGGCCCGGGCGGGGGCCGCCGTCAGCAGGGCGGAGGCCAGGACGGCGACACCGGTGCCCGCTATCAGCGGGCGGCTCCGGCGGGGCGATGCGTTCATGCGCTGCTCCTCGCGTGTGGGGGGATGCCAGCAGCGTCACCCCGGCGGCGGGGGCGGCGCACGCGGGGGTGACCCATTGGAGGGCCTGTGTCATCGTGAGTGACCGGATTGGTCTCGACCTGTCGACGGGCGCGGTCGGCGAGGACGGTCGACGCGGACGGTCGACGGGGACGGGCGACGAGGACGGAGGCGCCACGATGCGAGGGACCCCCGCGTTACCGGTGCACCGCCTCGAAGTCCGGCTCCCCGACGGGGTGCCGTTCGCCGTCGGCAGCTTCGACGACATCGGCCCCATGTCCCGGGCCGCCTTCCCGCACCGGCACACCTTCTACGAGTTCGTCCACGTCACCCGGGGCACCGGCACCCATGTCGTCGACCTGGCCCGCTGGGAGCTGCGGCCCCCGCACCTGGGCCTGATCCTGCCCGGCCAGGTCCACCACTGGGAGGACGCCCGGGACCTCGACGGCACCGTCCTGCTGTTCACCCCGGAGTTCCTGCTCGACGACCCCGGCGACCGGGAGCTCCTGCGCCGCCTCGGCGAGCGCCCCTGGCTGCGGCTCGATCCGGCGGCGCACGCCCGGATCGGCCGCCTGATGGGCGAACTCGTCGAGGAGTACGGGCAGGTGGACACCGGGTTCGCCACGGTGCTCCGCTCCCTGTTGCACGTCCTGCTGGTCCGCGCCGCCCGGCTCGGCGACCGGGCGCCCGCCGCTCACCAGCCGCCGCCGGGGCGGGCGGCGGTCGTCGCCGGGGAGTTCACCCGGCTCGCCGCGCGTACCGGGGCGGACAGCGCCCGTTCCGTGCGGGAGTGCGCGGAGCTGATCGGCGTCACGCCCGGCTATCTGACCGAGGCGGTACGGGCGGCCCTGGGCCGGACCCCGGCCGAGCTGCTGCGGGAGGCGCGGGCCACGGAGGCCCAACGGCTGCTCGTACGAACCGACCTGTCGGTCCGTCAGGTCGCGGCGCGGACCGGGTTCGACGACCCCGCGTACTTCTGCCGCTTCTTCCGCCGTGAGGTCGGGACGAGCCCGGGCGCCTTCCGAAAGCACCACGACCGCCGGGCTGCGTCCATCGAAGCGGACCAGGGCCCGGCCTAGGTTTCTGGTCGACCGTTCAGCCCCCCCACGAGGAGCAGGCATGGACAGCGAGACCAGCAGCACCGGGCATGTCACGAGGAAGGCCGTGCTGCGCGCGGCGGTCGTGGCCGGCATGGCCGTCCCGGCGGCGCTCATGGGCGTCCCCGCGCTCGCCCGTACGCTCACCGACGGCGGCGCGGCCGGGCCGGTCGCGCCCGAGCTCACGCCGGAGTGCGACGACGGCGACCACCCCACCGTCGAGCAGATCGAGGGGCCGTACTTCAAGCCCAACTCGCCGCTGCGGTCGAGCCTGTTGGAGCCGGGGGTGCCCGGCGTACGGCTCACCGTCAGCGGCTATGTCTTCGGGCGGGCCTGCCTGCCGGTGTCCGGGGCGCTGCTCGACTTCTGGCAGGCCGACACCAACGGCGCGTACGACAACACGGGCTTCCGCTTCCGCGGCCACCAGTTCACCGGCGCGGACGGTTCCTTCCGGCTCAGCACGATCGTGCCGGGCCTCTACCCGGGCCGCACCCGCCATCTGCACGTCAAGGTGCAGGCGCCCGGCCGGCCGATCCTCACCACCCAGCTGTACTTCCCGGGGGAGCCGCGCAACAACACCGACTCGATCTTCGACGCGCGGCTGCTGATGACCGTGCGGGACGCGGGCGGGGCGAAGGAGGCGGCGTTCGACTTCGTCCTGGACGTGCCGCAGAACCCCGGGCCCACGCCCACCCCCACCCCGACGCCCACCCCGACGCCCACCCCGACGCAGCCCGGGGGTACCTGGGCCGTGGGCACGGCCTACCGGGCGGGGGACGCGGTCACCTACGCCGGGCGGGGCTATGTGTGCCTGCAGGCGCACACGGCCCAGCCCGGCTGGGAGCCGCCGGCCGTGCCCGCCCTGTGGCGGGCGCGCTGAGCCGGAGGGCGACGGGCGCTGCGGGGCGGTCAGCCCGCGGTCGGCGCGATCCGGCCGGTGACCTCGCCGAGCGCGACCCGGGTGCCGTCCGGGCCCGGGGCCCAGGCGGTGAGCGTCACCTCGTCGCCGTCCTCCAGGAACGTCCGCTTGCCGCCTTCGAGTTCGAGGGCGTCCCGGCCGTTCCAGGTGAGTTCGAGCAGCGAGCCGCGCTGTGCGGTCTCCGGGCCCGAGACGGTCCCGGAGCCGTACAGGTCGCCGGTGCGCAGCGAGGCGCCGTTCACCGTCATGTGGGCCAGCTGCTGGGCGGCGGTCCAGTACATGGTGGAGAACGGCGGCTCGGCGACGACCTCGCCGTTGATCGTCACGGTGATCCGCAGGTCGAAGCCGCCGGGCTCCTCCTCGGCCGAGTCGTCGAGGTACGGCAGAAGGCCGAAGTCGCGGGCGGGCGGTGCCGTACGGGCCGCGTCCAGGGCCTCCAGGGGGGTCACCCAGGCGGAGACGGAGGTCTGGAAGGACTTGCCGAGGAACGGGCCGAGCGGCACGTACTCCCACGCCTGGATGTCCCGCGCCGACCAGTCGTTCAGGAGGGTCAGCCCGAAGACGTGCTCGCGGAAGTCGGCGAGCGGGACCGGGCGGCCGAGCGTGGAGGGGGTGCCGACGAGGAAGCCGACCTCCGCCTCGATGTCCAGCTTCACCGAGGGCCCGAAGACCGGCGCCGGGTCGGTGGGGGCCTTGCGCTGGCCGGAGGGCCGTACGACGTCGGTGCCGGAGACCACGACCGTGCCGGCGCGGCCGTGGTAGCCGATCGGCAGGTGCTTCCAGTTGGGGGTGAGCGCGTCGCCGTCCGGGCGGAAGATCCGGCCCACGTTGGTGGCGTGGTGCTCGCTGGCGTAGAAGTCGACGTAGTCGGCGACCTCGTACGGCAGGTGCAGCGTCACCGTGTCCAGCGGGTGCAGCAGCGGCTCCACCACGTCCCGGTGCGCGGGCACCGTCACCCAGCCGGTGAGCGCCCGGCGCACATCGCGCCAGGCGGTCCGCCCGGCCGCGAGCAGCGGGTTCAGGCTGGGCCGGTCGAGCAGCTCCGCGTACGGCGAACCGAGCGCGTGCGCGGCGGCCCCCGCGTCGAGCACGTACCCGCCGATCCGGACGCCGACCCTGCGGCGCTCCGGCTCGTCGGCGGTGGAGAAGACGCCGTACGGAAGGTTGTGCGGACCGAAGGGATCGCCTTCGGGCAGGTCGAGCGGGCTCTGCTCGGGCATCGGTGCTTGCCTCGCTTTCCGGGTGTGTGGGGGACACGTTACGGGCCGTGCGCCGAGCCGCCGATGAGATGGATCACACAGAAAGTGCGGCCTCCGTGGGCAACTGTCCGGTTATGCCGGAGATGTGGTCGCTGTGTGGTCGCTGTGACGTGAGGTGCACCTGACGGAGCCGTCAAAGACGCTGGTCGGGTGGCTTGTTCCAGTCTTACGATCAGGCCGTCGTCGCGCCGCGTGAGGAACCCGCAGGCGCACGGCCCCCACATTCGATGCACGTCTTGGCTCGACCAGAAAAAGGGTCCATCTTGAAGATCCGCCGTACCCTCGCGACCGCCGTGGCCGTCGCCGCCGTGACCGCTCCGGTGATGCTGCTCTCCGCCGGCTCCGCGTTCGCCGACACCAAGCCCGCGCCCGCCGCCGAGTCGAAGGCGAAGCCGTCGATCGAGGAGCTGCGCCTCGCGGTCACCGCGGCCCAGCACGTCTACGACGAGGCCGTCATCGCCGAGGCCAAGGCCACCGACGGCGTCAAGGCCGTCGACAAGGCCGACCACCCGCTGCAGGTCGCGGCCGCCGACGCCAAGAAGGCGTCCGCCCTGGCCGCCGAGGCCAAGAAGGCCGCGGACACCAAGCTCGCCGACGCCAAGAAGGCGCGCGAGGAGCTGAAGCCGGGCGAGGACACGACCGCCGCCGACAAGGCCGTCGCCGACGCCCAGACCGCGGCCGACGCCGCGAAGACCGAGGCCGAGACGAAGGCCGCTGCCGCCGCCGAGGCCGTCGACAAGCTCGACGACGCGAGCGTCGAGGCGTTCCGTCAGCTGGGCGTCGCCCAGACGGCCAAGAAGGACGCGGCGAAGAAGCTGGACGCGGCCAAGCGGGCCCTGGCGGACGCCGAGGAGGAGCCGGACGGCTGCGTCGACGTCACCAAGTCCCTCACGGTCAGCGTGACCGGCCCGAAGACGGTCGCCGCCGGTGCCACCGGCACCTTCTCGGTGCGCGTCACCAACGGCACCAACGGCACCCTGGACATGCCGGGCGCCGCCTTCAACCTGGTCAACGCGGCCAACGGCGACGACTCGATCAACAAGTTCCTGGACGTCAAGGCGTCCGTGGGCGGCTCGGCGTGGCAGGGCCTCGACGGGGACTTCGGCGTCGTCGCCCTGAAGGCCATGAAGCCGGGCGCCACCGCCGACGTGAAGCTCCGGGTCGCGGTCAACACCAAGGCCCCGAAGGCCGAGGTCGTCCTCCTCGCGGCAGCGGGCTACGACAACAAGGACGAGTCCTGCGGCTGGGGCGGCGAGGCGGACGCCGAGTTCGCCATCACCAAGTCCGGCGCCACCAAGCCGACCCCGAAGCCGACCGAGTCGGGCGACGGTTCGACCGGCTCCGGCAACGGCAACACCACCGAGCAGGGCGGCTCCTCGAAGACCCCGGTGACCGGCGGCACGTCGGGCAGCACCACGGGCGGCAACCTGGCCAAGACCGGTGCGGGTTCGTCGACGATGCCGATCGCCCTCGCGGGCGGCGCGGCCGTGGTCCTGGGCGCGGGCGCGATGGTCATCGTGCGTCGCCGCAAGACCAACGCCTGAGCCTTCGGCACGGGGCCTCTGGTCCTGATCGCCGAGCGCTGATCACTGATCGCTGAGTACTGAGCACTGAGCACCAAACGGGTCCCGGTTCCGCACTGCGGAGCCGGGACCCGCGCCGTACGAGAGGAACCACCATGAACACCCGCCGTATTCTCGCGACGGCCGTCGCGGCTGCCGTGTCGGCGCCGCTGCTGCTGGCGGCCACGGCTCCCGCGTTCGCGGCCGGGACGCAGCCGTCCACCGGCGTCGCCGCCGAGGGACAGAAGGAGACGAAGCCGTCGATCGAGGAGCTGAAGCTCGCGGTCGAGAAGGCGCGCGGCCGGATCCACGAGGTCCACGAGGAGGCCGTCGTGGCGACGCGGGAGATCATGGCCGTCATCAGCACGATGGAGCCGGGCGGCACCCATTCGCTCCGCGTCGCGTACGACGAGGCCAAGCGTAAGGCCGTCGCCGCCGCCACCGCGAAGCGGGCCGCGGACGACAAGCTGACCACGGCGCAGAACGCGCTGAAGGCGCTGCCGGAGACCGCGCCGCAGGCCGAGAAGGACGCGGCGCGACGGGACGTGGCGGAGGCCACGACCGCGGCCGAGTCCGCCGCTGCCGCCAAGACCGCGGCCGACGCGCTGGCCGCCACGGCGGACGACGCCATCATCGATGAGCAGGCGCGGCTCTTCCACGAGTACGCCGTGAAGTTCGTCCCGCTCAGGGAGCAGGCCGAGAAGGCCCTCGCCGACGCCGAGAAGGCCCTCAAGGACGCCCTCGCGGCACGCCCCCCGTGGCAGTGCGACGACACCGTGGCGAACCCCGGCCTGGTCACCACGGCCACCGGCCCGGCCACCCTCACGGCCGGCCGGGACGGCGTCTTCACCCTGCGGGTCACCAACAAGGGCACGACCGCCGTCGACAAGCTTCGTCTCGAAGCCGGGTCGTTCGGCGTGGACCAGGCCGCGAAGGACCACCGGCATGTCCGGGTCGCCTCCGTCTCCCCGGGCGTCGCCTCGCTCGCGGCGGGCGGATCCGTCCAGTTCTCGGTACGGGTCAAGGTCGACGAGCGGACGAGGGCGCGGCGGGGGGTGCTGACCGCGAACGTCCGGTACGAGAACAAGGACGGCGTGTGCGGCGTCGGCGGCGAGAGCGCCGTGCGCGAGTACGCCATCGCCAAGGCCCCGGGGAAGCCCGGTGAGCCGACCGCACCCGGTGAGCCGACCGCGTCCGCCAAGCCGACGGCGCCCGCGAAGCCCGGCACCGGGACGAACGACGACAGCGGCACCACCGGCTCCACCACGGGCACCACCGGCACCACCGGCTCTGCTGGCGGCAACCTCGCCAGCACCGGCGCGGGTTCCTCCACGATGCCGATCGCCCTCGCGGGCGGCGCCGCCGTCGTGCTCGGCGCGGGCGCGATGGTCGTCGTCCGCCGCCGCAAGGCCGACGCGGACGCCTGACGCTCCGCCGGGGCGCGCCCCGCCGAGGCGCGCCCCGCACCTCCTCCGCCTTCGTTCGATCCCGACCAGAGAGGTCCCCATGAAGATCCGCCGTCTTCTCGCGACCGCCGTGACGACCGCCGTCGCGGCCACCGTCACCACGCCCCTCGTGCTGCTCGCCGCCGCGCCCGCCTTCGCCGACGAGAAGCCCGCCGGTCCCGCCGGTCCCGCCGCGCGCGAGCAGCAGCAGGACGAGCTGACCGGGCTGCGCGAGGCCGTCGCCAAGGCGAAGACGGCCTACGAGGCGGCCTACGCGGCCTACGGCGAGGCGAACGCGGCGCTCGCCGAGCTTGAGTCGGGCACGACCCCGGTCCGTACCGCCGCCGAGGAGGCCGAGAAGGCCGCGGCCGAGGCCGCCGAGGCCAGGGCGGCGGCGGACGCCGTCGTCGTCGACGCGCGCAAGAAGCTCGACGAGGCCGCCGAGGCGGACAAGGCCGCCGCGCGGCAGGCGCTCGAAGCGGCCGAGGCGAAGGCGGCGGAGGCCGCGAAGGCCCAGGTCACGGCCGAGGCGAGGAAGAGCGACACCGCGCGGGAGCTCAGCGGCGCGCTCGCCGAGGCCCGCCGGGCGAAGGTGGCCGCGCTGACCAAGGTCAACAGTGCCAAGGACGCGCTGGACGCCGCGGAGAAGGCTCTGGCGGACGCCGAGGCGGAGGGCCCCTGCAAGCCGCAGCCGCGGCTGGGCGTCCGGCTGACCGGGCCTTCGAAGGTCACCGCGGGTGTCCCGGCGGACTACACCCTGCGGGTGACCAACGGCACCGGCGGCAAGCTGGACCTGGTGGGCCTCGACTTCGTGGCCCAGACGACCGACAAGCACGACGAGCCGACCAACGACCGGATGAGGCTCCAGTACTCGACGGGCGGCGGCTGGCAGCGGTACGACCCGACCCAGGGCCTGCCCGACCTCGGCGCGATGGCCGCGAGCGCGCACAAGGACGTCAAGCTGCGGCTGACGATGGACGCGAAGTCCCCGGCCGGGTACGGCGTGTTCGGGTACGGCGCGGCCTTCATGAACGACGACGAGTCCTGCGGCTACTCGCCCGACGCGCAGTTCCTCGACTTCGGCATCGCCGCGGCGAAGCCGGGCAAGCCCGGCAAGCCGGGGGAGCCGGGGGAGACCGGCGGCACGTCCGGCACCTCCGGCACCACCGGTGCCGGTGCGAACGGCGGTTCCGGCACGGGCGGCGGCAACCCCGCCGAGCAGGGCGGCTCGTCGAAGACCCCGGTCACCGGCGGGACGTCGGGCACCGGCACCACCACCAGCGGCGGCGACCTGGCCACCACCGGCACCGACTCCCGCACGATGCCGCTGGCCCTCGCGGGCGGCGCGGCCGTGGTGCTGGGCGCGGGCGCGATGGTCGTCGTCGCCCGCCGCCGCAAGAACGCGTAGGCGCGCAAGGC
Source organism: Streptomyces sp. NPDC090025 (assembly GCF_044748125.1). Taxonomy (NCBI): domain Bacteria; kingdom Bacillati; phylum Actinomycetota; class Actinomycetes; order Kitasatosporales; family Streptomycetaceae; genus Streptomyces; species Streptomyces sp. NPDC090025. Next base: position 440,079 of record NZ_JBIVFL010000001.1, read on the forward strand.
ACGCGAGGGGCCGGGGGCGGGCGGGGGAGCGGGGCCCCGGCCCCGCTCCCTACCCCGCCGTCCTGGGGATCCGCTCCTCCCACGTCCGGTGGAACACGACCTCCCCGCCCTCCCGGCAGATCACCTCGTCCGACGTCACGAACGCGTCCGCGTCGCACCCGATCTCCGACCGCGTCTCGATCCGCACGTCCCACGCCAGTTCGGGCCGGTGCAGCCGGATCGACCAGTCCGAGCGGGTACGGGCCGTCAGCGGGCCCGCGTCGGCGATCGTGTACGTCTCCAGGGCGTCCTCGGTGAATTCGAGGCCGTCCGGGTAGACCCGGGTGCCGCCGTAGCGCGGGTCGACCTCCAGGCGCCACTCGCCCTTGGCGACGTCCCGCACCACCAGGCGCTCCGGGCGCGGCTCGTCCAGGGTGCGCGGGTAGACCACGCCGAGGGGTTCGGACTGCTCCGGCGGGCCGAAGTCGACGGCGTCCGCGGCCGCCGCCGAAGGGGCCGGGCGGGTGCGGACCGGCAGGGTCAGCGAGGAGCCGTCCGGGTCCAGGGTGAAACCGGCCGCGTCCGGCTGCGGCCAGATCCACGGCCAGTACGTGGAGGAGACGGCGAGCCGGACCCGGTGGCCGGGCGGGAAGGTGTGCCCGATGCCGTTCAGCTCGAAGACGAACTCCTCCGTCTCGCCGATCTGCGCCTCCACCGCCCGGTCCCGCCCGTAGCGCGCCGAGAAGTTCAGCGCGCCCCGGGTGACCAGCGTGGACGAGCCGTCCGGGGCCACGTCGCAGAGCCGGGCGATCACCTGCCCGGTCGGCGCCGCCGCGCGCAGCGCGAGCCGTACCGAGGGCCGCCCCAGGATCTCGATCGGCGTCCCGCCGTCCGCCGCCTCCGGCACCGGGAAGTCGAAGCACGCCCCGTACGCGTCCTCCGCCCGCTGGTCCGGCGGCAGGTCGGCGTCGTTGCCGAACGGGAAGAAGCGCCCCGCGTCCAGGCCGGTGTGCTGCGGCGAGTCGACCTCGACCGGGTCGCCCTGGAACCCGTACTCCACCGGCGTCACGTGCGGCGAGGGCCAGGCCGGGTCCGTCACCCAGCGCCCGGGCAGTTCCGCGTACACCGTCGCGGGCGGGTGCGAGTCGCTGATCCAGGAGCGCAGCAGCGGTTCGGCCATCACGTCGTTCTCGACGCCCTTGAGGTGGTGGTCCCACCAGCGCAGCGTCTCCTGGAGGAAGCCGATCGCCGGGCCCGGCGGCAGTCCGCGGTCCGGGTACTGGTGCGACCAGGGCCCGATGATGCCCCGCACCCGGTCCTGCGGCAGGTGCTCGGCGAGCCGCAGCACGGTGTCCCGGTAGGGGTCGTGCCAGCCGCCGACCGCGAGCACGGCGGCCTTGATCGCCGAGTAGTCCTCGCAGACGCTGCCGTGCTTCCAGTAGTCGTCCCTGGTCTGGTGGGAGAGCCAGGTGTGGATGAAGGGCCGGACCGCGTCGAGCCGTTCCAGCCACATCTCGCGCCACTTGTCGCCGACGAACTGAGGGTCCGGCGGCCGGGACACGAAGGCCAGCATGGTCGCCGCCCACGCGTGCATGTCGACGGCGAGCACCGAGCCGCCCATGTAGTGCACGTCGTTGTCGTAGCGGTCGTCGGTGGAGCAGACCGTGACGATCGCCTTCAGGGGCTCGGGTGCGAGGGCCGCGATCTGCAGGCTGTTGAAGCCGCCCCAGGAGATCCCGAACATGCCGACCTTGCCGGTGCACCACGGCTGCTCGGCGAGCCAGTTCACCACGGCCACGCCGTCCGCCAGCTCGACGGCGTCGTACTCGTCGCCGGGCAGCCCGCCGCTGTTGCCGTGGCCGCGCACGTCGACCCGTACGGACGCGTAGCCGTGGCCCGCGTACCAGGGGTGCCGCTGCCAGTCCCGGGGCGCGGTCCAGTCGCTCAGCCGGTAGGGGAGGTATTCGAGCAGGGCGGGCACGGGCTCGTCCGTGACCGGCCGCCACACGCGCGCGTACAGCTCGGTCCCGTCCGGCAGCGGGATGCGGACGTCCTCGTGCCGGGTCTCGTACGGGAAGTCGGTCCTGATCGCGGTGGGGACCGGGGCGGGGGCCGGTGTGGGGGTCAGGCCGGCGGCCGTGCCTGCGGCCGGGGTGACGGCCGGGGTGACGGCCGGGGTGGCGGCCGTGGTGGAGCTCGCGGTGGGGATGTTCGTCATGGGGCGGTCACCTCAGGGGACGGGTGCACGGGGCGGTCACCTCAGTGGACGGGGTGCATGGTGCGGCGCAGCCAGGGCGCGAGGGCGATGACGCCGACGCCGACGGCGACCGCGATGGCTCCGTTCACGCCGAAGTAGGCGGGCTTGGAGACGTCGTCGTACAGCTTCACGGTCTGGGCCTGGATGCCGTTGGCGAGCGCGAGGGACAGGAACCAGAGCGACATCGTCTGGCTGGCGAACGCCTTGGGCGCGAGCTTGCTGGTGGCGGACATCCCGGAGGTCTCCAGGAGCACGTCGCCGAGGCCGAGCAGCAGGTACGAGCCGACGATCCACCAGGCGGCCATCTTGTACGTGTCGTCCGCGTGCCCCGAGGTCGGCAGGACCATCAGGAGGAAGGACAGGCCGCCCAGGATCACCCCGTACGCGATCTTGTTCGAGGCGTGCGGCTGGCGGTGGCCCATCCGGGCCCACACGGCGGCCACCACGGGCGCCAGGAGGACCTCGAAGGCGCCGAGGGCGGAGGCGTACCAGCTGGCCGGGAAATCGAAGCCCAGGATGGTCGTGCGGGCGTTCGTGGAGGCGAGCAGCATCATCGTCGAGTACGCCTGGAACAGGATGAAGTTGAACGCCACCGAGGCGAGGAAGAGCACGATGTACGGCTTGAGCCGGCCGCGCTCCTCCGCCGTCACGCGCGGGCTCGCGAACATCACCCAGAAGTAGACGACCGGCGCGATCACCGAGATCAGGGTGAGCAGGTCGACGAACCGGTCCATGGTCAGCCAGCCCGCCATGGCGAGCGCGCCCGCGACCACGGCGACCACGACGGTCCCGATCACGATCATGCGGATCGCGCGGCGCAGCGCGTCGGGTGCGAGCGCGGACTCGGCGGAGTGCTTGCGTCCGGCCAGGTGGCGGCGCCCGGCCACGTACTGGATCAGGCCGAAGGTCATGCCGATCGCGGCGGCCGAGAAGCCCCAGTGCCAGCCCTTGTGGTCGCCGAGCCAGCCGGTGATCAGCGGTCCGGCGAAGGCGCCGATGTTGATCGCCATGTAGTAGAGCGCGAAACCGGCGTCGCGCCGGTCGTCGTCGGTGCGGTAGAGCTTGCCGACCATGGTGGCCACGTTCGGCTTGAGCAGGCCGGTGCCCGCGCTGATCAGGCCGAGGCCGACCCAGGTCATGGCGGCGGTCGGGACGGCCATCGAGTAGTGGCCGCAGGCGATCAGGATGCCGCCCCAGAGCACCGCCCGGTACGAGCCGAGGATCCGGTCGGCGAGCCAGCCGCCGGCCACCGAGACCAGGTAGACGAGGGTGCCGTACGCCGCCGAGACGGAGGCGGCGGTGCCCGGGTCCATGCCCAGGCCGCCGTGGGCCACGGTGTCGGCGAAGTAGAGGACGAGGATCGCCTGCATGCCGAGGAACGAGAACCGCTCCCAGACCTCCAGGCCCGAGAGGGTGAGCAGGCCCTTCGGGTGGCCGAGGAAGGCCCTGTCGTCCTCGGGCGGCGGCTGCTCGTCGTTCGTGCCGGTGTCGATCTCTGTTCGGGACAAAACGCCTACTCCTGGTCGTATGAGCTGATCACGAACATACCGGGGGTGACGGGAAGGCGCCCACGGTGATCGAAACGTGACCGGATACGCTGGCTTGAGTGAATGGACCGACACATCGACAATCCGAGTGATCGGCGTGCGGTTCAGGAGCGTCAGCAGGAAGCGTCCTCAGGTGTGTCGGCACCCGCGGACACCACACGCAGCACCCACGCACCACCCCATGCAGCACCCACGCACCACCCCATGCACCACATGCGTCATGGACAGCGTCAGCAGACGTCAGCAGACAGGAGAACCCCTCGTGACCGTCGTCGGGCCGTTCGGTCTTAGCGTGCGGGACCAGGCTCTCGAAGCCGATGTCCAGACCGGCTTGGCCGCCGTGGAGGCGGGACTCCTCGACGCCACCAAGAGCGACGTGCCGTTCATCACCGAGGCCGCCCAGCATCTGGTGCTCGCGGGCGGCAAGCGGTTCCGGCCGCTCCTGGTGATGCTCGCCGCCCAGTTCGGCGACCCGTACGCGCCGGGCGTGGTGCCCTCCGCCGTCGTCGTCGAACTCACCCACCTGGCGACGCTCTACCACGACGACGTCATGGACGAGGCGGCCGTACGGCGCGGCGTCGCCAGCGCCAACACCCGCTGGGGCAACTCGCTCGCCGTCCTCACGGGTGACTTCCTCTTCGCCCGCGCCTCGCACACGCTCGCGGACCTCGGACCCGAGGCCGTACGCATCCAGGCCGAGGCGTTCGAACGGCTGGTGACCGGACAGATCCTGGAGACCGCGGGCCCGCAGGAGGGCCGCGACCACGTCGACCACTACCTCGACGTGCTCGGCGGCAAGACCGGCTCTCTGGTCGCCGTCTCCTGCCGCTTCGGCGCGATGATGTCCGGCGCCGACGAGAGCGTCGTCGACATCCTCACCCAGTACGGCGAGCGGCTCGGCGTCGCCTTCCAGCTCGCCGACGACGTCCTCGACATCGCCTCCGACGGCCACGAGTCCGGCAAGACCCCGGGCACCGACCTCCGCGAGGGCGTCCCCACCCTGCCGGTGCTCCACCTGCGCACCGCCGTGGCCGCCCACGGCCGCCCCGAGGACGTGGCCCTCCTCGCCCTCGTCGAGGGCGACCTGACGGACGACGCCCGGCACGCCGAGGCCCTGACCCGGCTGCGCGCCCACGCCTGCCTGGAGCAGGCCCGCCAGGACACCGTCCGCTACGCGGAGGAGGCCCGCGCGATGCTGGCCCCGCTGCCGGAGGGCTACGCGAAGTCGGCGCTGCGGGAACTGTGCGACGCGGTGGTGCACCGGGCCGGTTAGGCCGCAGGCGGGGTCCCGGGTCCATGGGGCCCGGAGTCCGCGCCGGACCACCGCGTGGACTAGGGGGTCTCGGGGTCGGGTCATCCTGGAGAGGTACGTCAGGTTGATCCCGGGGGCTGACGATTCCGGTCCGCCGTCCTGGTGAGATGGAGACATCGACAACGGAGGGCACGGAGGTATCGCAGATCATGGCAGCTAAGCGCAAGGCAAGCCGTTACGTCGTCCCGGTCGCGGTGGCCGGGGTGGCCGCGGCGACCATCGGCCTGGTGCCGGCGCTCGCCGCGTCCGGCGACCCGGACCTGCCGGAGATCACGGCGCAGCAGCTCATCGAGAAGATCGCCGCCTCGGACACGCAGACGCTGTCCGGCACGTTCAAGATCAGCACGGACCTGGGCCTGCCGTCCATCGCGGGTCTCCTCCCCTCGGCCGTCCCGTCCGGGCCCGGCGGTGGCTCCTCGGTCGACCCGACCGAGAAGCTGACCCAGCTGATCTCGGGCTCGCACACCCTGCGGGTGGCCGCGGACGGCCCGGACAAGCAGAAGCTGACGCTGCTCGACGGCTCCGACGAGTACACCCTCGTGCACAACGGGGACGACGTCTGGGCGTACGACAGCAAGTCCAACGAGGTCATGCACGAGAAGGGCGCGGGCGAGCTCGGCGGCGACCGTGGCGACCGCGGCGGTGACCACGGGAAGGCGAAGACGCCCGGGAAGGACCTGCCGGTCTCCCCGAAGCAGCTCGCGGACGAGGTCCTGAAGGCGGCCGGGGACACCACCTCGATCACCGTCGGCGGCACCGCGAACGTCGCGGGCCGCGACGCCTACCAGCTCGTCATCAAGCCCAAGCAGTCCGGCTCGATGGTCGAGTCCGTGAAGATCGCGGTGGACGCCGGCACGGGCACGCCGCTGAAGTTCACGCTCGACTCGGTGAGCGGCGGCAAGCCGGTCCTCGACGCCGGCTTCACCAAGGTGGACTTCGCCAAGCCCGCCGCCGACACCTTCGACTTCAAGGCGCCGAAGGGCGCCAAGGTGACCGAGGGCGGCGCCGAGAAGGCGGGCAAGGAGTTCGGCGAGGAGTTCGGCAAGGACGCGGGCAAGGGCGGCCAGGACGAGTTCGGCAAGGGCTTCGAGAAGGGCCTCGGCGGCATCTTCGGCGACCTCGGCATGGGCGCCGAGGGCGGCAAGGGCGGCCCCGACGGCGGCTTCAACGTCATCGGCGAGGGCTGGACCACCATCGCCAGGCTCGACACCGGCGCCCCGGCGCCCAAGACCGACGAGGCGCCGAAGGAGTTCCAGGGCTTCCTCGACTCGTTCGGCGACAAGGTCACCGGGAAGTTCGGCTCCGGCACGGTCTTCAAGACCAAGCTGGTCAACGCCCTGATGACGGACGACGGCAAGATCTACGTCGGCGCCGTCACCCAGGACGCGCTGGTGAACGCGGCGAACTCCGCCAAGTAGACCGCAGGTTCCGCGGCCGACCGGACGGAGTCCGTGCGGAAGTGGTGATCCCGGGTGGGTCGGGGCTGATGTCACCGACCCACCCGGGCGTCTCTCGTTACGGGAACGTCAGCTTGAAGCCGCTGATGTAGCCCGTGTCGACCGCGGCCTTGTCCTGCACCCGCAGCTTCCAGACACCGTTGGCGACCTCGGACGAGGCGTTCACGGTGTAGGTGGTGTTGATGTTGTCGGCGCTGCCGCCCGCCCGGTTGTGGACGTTGTAGACCGAGCCGTCGGGCGCGATCAGGTCGACGATCAGGTCACCGATGTACGTGTGGACGATGTCCACACCCACCTTGAGGGTGGCGGGCGCGTTGCCCGTGATGCCGGAGACAGTCACCGACGAGGTCACCGCGGCGCCGTTGTCCGGGATGGACACGTCGGCCGTGTTCTCGAAGACCGTGCCGGTCGGCGGGGTCGTCGTACCGCTCGACAGGTTCCACACCGCGTACGCGATGGCGTCCGCGTTGCGGTCCAGGGCGGTGTCGTTGATGTTCGCCGTCGTGTCGCACGACGCGTGGTAGCAGCGGTCGAACGCCTGGCCCTGGGTGCCGCCCCACTTCTGCGCCTGCGCCGCCGTCTTGGTGTAGTCGGCGCCCGAGAACAGCCCGCCGACCGGCACGCCCGCGCTCTTGAACGGCGCGTGGTCGGAACGCCCGTCGCCCTCGGTCTCGATCTCGGTCGGGATGCCGAGGCCCGCGTAGTAGTCCTTGAAGGTCTGCTCGATCGTCGGGTCGTCGTCGTAGACGAAGTAGCCCGGGTTCGGCGAGCCGATCATGTCGAAGTTCAGGTACGCCTTGATCTTGGCGCGCTCGGCGGCCGGGGTGTTGTTGACGTAGTGCTTCGACCCGATCAGACCCAGCTCCTCGGCGCCCCACCAGGCGAAACGCAGGTGCTTGGTGGGCTGGAAGTTGGTGCGGGAGACGGCGAGCGCGGTCTCCAGGATGGCGGCGGAGCCCGAGCCGTTGTCGTTGATGCCGGGCCCGGCGGTCACCGAGTCGAGGTGCGAACCGGACATGACAACCTGGTTCGGGTCGCCGCCCGGCCAGTCGGCTATCAGGTTGTAGCCGGTGGCGCCGCTGGAGGTGAAGGTCTGGAGCGACGTGGTGTAACCGGCCGCGTCCAGCTTGGCCTTGACGAAGTCGATGGACGCCTTGTAGCCGGTACGGCCATGGGCGCGGTTGCCGCCGTTGGCGGTGGCGATCGACTGCAGGTCGGCGAGGTGCTGCTTGACGTTGGTGACCGAGATGTCGGGCGGCGTGACGGCGGCGGCCCCGCTGGGGGCGGCCGAGGCCGGTACGGCCGCGGCGAAGGCGCCGAGCACCAGGGCCGAGGCTCCGGCCAGGGCGGACAGTCTCGCGGAGAGCTTCATGTGGGGGCTCCGGATTCCGAACTGGGGATGGGACGGAACGTGCGAGCGCCTCGCGTCGTGGGTGAGCGCGAGGCGTTGAAGCGGAGGAGCGAGGAGCTGAGGTTCGAGGAGCTGAGGTGCGGTGCACCGAGGTGCGGCAAGCTGACGTGCGGCAAGCTGAAGTGCGGCGGTGCGACGCGCTCACGAGCGTGGAGTGCGGCTGTGCGGCTGTGCGGCTGTACATCCGTGCGGCTGTGCCGTGCGTGACGAATGTTCAGTGAGAGTTTGACTCCCCGTCAAGAGCGTAATCCGGTCAGGCTCGTTCGCTGAGCGGACGCCACTCCTCGGCGAGCAGCCCGAGCAGCACCTCGTCCAGGATCTCGCCGAGCACCCAGGCCGAGGAGCGCAGTACACCTTCCCTGACGAAGCCGTTGCGCTCGGCGGCGCCCAGCATGGCGGCGTTGTCCGCCAGCGTCTCGATCTGGAGCCGCCGCAGACCGCGCACCACGAACCCGTAGTGGCACAGGGTGTCCACGACATCGCTCGCGTACCCCTTGCCGCGCGCGGCCGGCATCAGGGCGAGCCCGATGTGCGCGAGCCGGTTGTGGGTGTCGATGCCCCAGAGGGAGGCGTTGCCGACGAGCGCGCCCGCGCTGCCGTCCTCGGTCAGCTCGACCACGGAGAACGGCACGTACCGTTGCACGGAGTCGTCCACCGCGAGATGGGTCTCCGGCGAGCCGGGCGTGAGCGGCCGCCACGGCTCGGCCTGCGCACGCGAGTGGGTGACCACGTCGTCGTACAGCGCGGCCTGGAGTACGGGAATGTCGTCGTCGTGCCGGGCCCGCAGCCCGATCCTCTTGCCCACCAGCATGGGCTCTTCCTATCCGCCGGTCGGGCGCAGCGGCAAACAGTTTTCCCGGCTCCTGGGGCCTGGGTCCCGGTCCTGGGTCCCGGTCCTGGGTCCCGGTCCTGGGTCCCGGTCCTGGGTCCCGGTCCTTGTCCGGCTCCTGGGCCGGGTCAGGCGGGCGGCCGCTGCGCCATGACGACGACGCCGGGGCCGCTGAACTCGCCTGCCGGAAGCCGCAGTTCGGCGACGGTGCGCAGCCCGGCCGCCTCGACGAGCGCCACGATCTCTTCCGGCTGCCAGCGGTGCGTGGTCCACCGTACGGGCACTCCGCCGTACGCCTCGGTACGGACGACGTCACCGTCGCCGACGTGGGTGGCCACGATCAGCTGCCCGCCGGGCCGCAGGGCGCGCGCGAAGCGCCCGTACACCTGGGGCAGGACGGTCCTGGGCAGGTTGAACAGCGACCACCAGCCCAGGATCCCGCCGAACGAGGCGTCGGCGAGGTCGAGTTCGGTGGCGGAGGCGACCTCGAAGCGGCAGCGCGGGTAGAGACGGCGGGCGTTCGCCACCATCCGCGGCGACAGGTCGACGCCGGAGGCGTCGATCCCGCGCTCGGCGAGATATCCGGTCACGATCCCGGGCCCGCAGCCGACGTCGAGGACCGGCCCGAGCCCGGCCACGGAGTCGGCGAAGGCGTCGACGGCGGCCTTGAGCCAGGGGTCGCGGCGGATGTCGCCCATGCCGGTGGTGGCGACCAGGTGGGCGTAGGTGTCGGCGACGCGGTCGTACGAGTCACGGACGGTGTCGAGATCGGCGGGCCGGTCGACGTGCCGGTCCGAAGGGGCGACGGGGCGGGCGGTGTGCCGGGCGGTGTGCTGGTCATCGGATCCGGCGGAGTCGGCGGGGCGGGCGGGTTCGGTCATGGGAAGCACCCTGACGCGGTGCGGCGCGTTCGTCCAGAACCGCCCGCCGCCGTCGACGCGGTCAGGACGAGGTGACCGGCCGCATGGCGAGCCCCTCGGTGCCCGCCCAGTAGGTGACGCGCTGGCCGTCGTCCGCCGGGAACGACCGGACCGGCATCCGCACGGCGACCGGCTTGCCCGGCTCGGCCTCGCCGCCGGGGCTGCCGAGGCCGAGCTTCATGGACGTCACGTCGTAGGTGTCCATGTGCCCGCCGGTGGCGAGCAGACCGGCGTACGCCTTGCCCCCGGGCGTGAGCGTGAGCACCTCACCGGGGTCGGTCTCCTGCTTGACCGGGGTGTGGCCCTTCGCGTTGCCGAGGGTGACCTCGGGGGCGCCCTGGAGGTCGCACTTCTTGCCGCTGGTGTTGGTTGCGACGATCAGGATGTGCCGTACGGACTGCCCCTTCGGGTCGTAGTTCGTCGCGGTGACGGCCAGGTCCTTGATGTCGCACAGCGGCACCTCGGAGCTGCCGCCGCCGCTGCGGCTGGTGCTGGGGCTGGCCTTCGGCGGGTCGCTCGACTCGGAGGGGCTGGGGGCTGGGGCATCCGAACTGGGCGAGGCGCTCGTGGTGCCCGGGGCGGCGGAGTCCGTGGCACTCGGCGCGGCGGACGTCGTCTTCCCGCCCCCGGCGGCGTCGTCCGACCCGCCCCCGCACGCGGCGGTCCCGAGCAGCGCGGCAACGGCCACCACCCCGAGCCCGACGGCCCGCCGCCGCCGCTCGCGACGGCCCTGGCTTCTCACAACTGCGGTGGTTCTCATGGCTTTTCCCCCTGGTGACCGGATCAACGGCCGAACGATGGCGCGTCAGGATCGCACGCACGGGGAGACGCCGAGGGGGCGCCTTCGGTTCTCGCGGCGACACGGCCTAGGTGTCGATCCGAAGCGGTGGTCGGGTCCAGAAGGCTGTCGTCGTCGCGCCGACGCACACAGCGCCAAGTGCCGTAGCCATGGCGAGGGTTGAGTCGGCGGGGTGAAGGAGCCACGCCCAGGACTTGGCGTCACCGCTCGGTCCCCAGCCGCTCGCCGCGAGGACGAGGGGGATCGCGGCGAGGGTGGCCCCGGTGAGTCGCGTACCCAGGACGGGGTGGAGCAGCAGGGCGAGGCCCACGTAGCCGGCCACGTTCCGGCCGAGGATCACCGCGAGGTCCGAGCTCAGAGCGACATGCGAGAGGACCGCGGCAAGCATTCCCCCGGCCGCGACGAGGAGGCCGAGAGCGGCGTCCCAGGACCTCAGGTCGCGTACGGCGATGCCCTCGGTCCGCGTCTCGCCTCGGCCGAAACCGTAGAGGAGGGTCACCGCCGGGATGAGGGTCATGAGATGCGCCAGAAGGAACTGGCCGGACTGCCCCACCAGGACGGGCACGGGAAGTTCGAGGTTGCCGACCAGCAGGCCGAGGGCGACCGTACCGATCGTCGCCAGCGCGATGACGGGCACGGCGCGGACCTTGCACCACCAGATCATCCGGCGGCCCCCGTGACGCCGGTGACGCCGAGTCGCGGCGGTGTGCCGCAGACAGTCATCGCCTTCCGGTTCCGCTGGTACCACGCGAGTTGCTTGCCTGCGGGCAAGGCCCTCACTTGCTCCACCAGGGCTGCCTCCTCGGTCGCGAAGTCCCCGGCCACGGTGCCGGACGGGACGCCCGCGGTGGCATAGAGCCAGGCCGTCAACGGTCCGGCGGCGGCAGCGGCGGGATACGGCTCTCCGTTCAGGGCACAGGAGGGGGGCTCGGGGAGCAGGCCGGAGGCGACCCCGCCGGGGATGTCCGCGGCCTGGGCGTCGGGCGCTATGTCGAGCTTCGAGGCGTCAGGTCCCGGATGGGCGGCCATCGTGAGCGTCCGTGGAGTCTGTATGCCCGCGGTCCTCAGTTTCTCCGCCGCGATCCGGACGTTCCGGCTGACCATTCCGGGATCTTCGACCTCGGGCCACAGGCAGACCCGGGGGCGGCCGGTCTCGTCGCAGACGAGTGCGTGCGTCGACCGGTCCCGTACGGGTTCGGGCCCCAGGTCACGCACCACGAGCCACGATGTGCCCAGCCCCGCGGCCACGACGGCCGTGGCCGCCGCGAGCGGAAGCGCCGTGCCGCGGAAGCGGATCAGCACGAGCGCGGCGCCCGTGACCCCTGCGGCGAACAGGGCACCTCCCCACAAGGCCCTGTCGTCGACCGACGCGTCACGGCGCAGCAACTGCTCAATCCTCCGCCCACGAGGTGGCGGAGCCAGAAGACGCCCCATGAGGCGGGGTAGGCGTTCATGAAGAAGCTGCCGATCAGGGCGAGCGGTGCTGCAAGGACCCCCGGCATCACGAGGCCGACGATGCTCCCGGCGAGGGTGTTCGCGACCAGGACCGCCGTGGCGACCGCCAGGATCCCGAAGTGCGGCAGGCCGAGCGGCACGTCGGCGGCCGTGGCAGCCGTGAACAGAGCGACGAGGATGCCCAGCACTCCCATGGCTGCCACGGGGACCAGCACAGGAATCGTGATGCCCAGTGGGCCGCGTACCGGCGCCTGGTCGAAGACGCGCCCCTTGGCGAGACGCGCTCCTTCCCATGCGGCGGACGCGGCACAGGCGGCGGCGACGAAGGGGAGGGCGAAGGCCGCGCCACCCGTGGCCGACGCCCAGTAGTGGGGCGTCACCCAAGCGGAGAGATCGTCACCGAGGGCAAGGAACACGAAGCCCACGAGAAGCGGCAGCAGGACGGTCGCGGACGAGGACCGCAGGACAGTGCGCAGGAGCATGGTCACGCCTCCCGGCCGACGAGCAGGGTGTACGCCGCCTCGGCGTTCTCGCGCGGGGAGCCGACTCCGTCGGCCAGCGCGTGGAACTCGCGCGTGCTGCCCTGAAACCGGACGGTACCCGCGTCGAGGACCACGACTTCCTGGTAGAGATCGGCCAGGTCCTCCGTCTGGTGCGTCGACACGACGACGCGGACCGATTCGCTGAGCTCCGCCACGAGGTCGCGGAACACGCCGCGTTGCGTGGGGTCGAGACCTGCGGTGGGCTCGTCCATCAGGACGATCTCGCTCTGGTGCGTCAGGGCTCCGGCGATCCCCATGCGGCGTAATTGCCCACCGGAAACCTCGTGGCTCTTGCGGCCCGCCAGTTTCTCCAGCCCCACGCGCGCGATCGCCTGCTCCGACACCTGCCACGCCGAGGCCCTGGAGAGGCCCTTCAGCCAGCCCGCGTAAGCGACTTGTTCGCGGACGGTGAGACCGGGAACGGGCGTGATCTGTTGCGGGATCCAGGCGACGGCTCGACGGTAGCCGGCCCGCTTGCTGCGCGTGGAGGGGGTAGTTCCGTTCCAGCAGACCCGTCCGCTCGTCGGCGTCAGATGCGATGCCGCCAACGCCATCAAGGTCGATTTACCGGCTCCGTTCGGGCCGAGGAGAACGGTGGAAGGACTCTCGAACTGTGCCGAGAAGTCCGAGAGGACGCCGCTCTTCCTTCCGTACCGGAAGGAGACACCCGCGAAGGTCAGGGCCATGGCACGCATTCCGCCGCACTCCCATCGGAGCCGGCTTGTCTGGTGGTTCCCGTGCAGGAGGGTGCCCCGGGGAGATCGTCGGCCTCCGGGGCACCCGAAGTATGCCTGCGCCAGTACTGCGTGCTCACGCGCCGGGAAGCCGTTTCCGGCCAAAGCCCTAAGCGGCAGCTCTCGTGGCGGGCCCGCAGTCCCGGCACCGGCCCGGCGCGGCTGCGCGGAAGGCGCGGTCGCAGATGTCGCAGGTCTGGAACGGGTCCCGGGGCGGTGGCGCCGGGGGGCCGGCGGGGAGCGGTGGCGGGAGGAGATGGGTGAGCCGGTGGGCGAGGAGCCCGGCCGGGTGGGCCAGCCGGTCGGGCAGGCAGGCGCAGAGGGTGCGGGCGACGGCGTCGGGGTGGATGCCCCGGTCCAGCCAGGCGGTGACGCCGGGTGCGAGCCGTCGGATGTCCCGGGCGGAGAGCAGTAGCCGGGGCTCGTGGCGGCGGAGTCCGGCGAGGAGGGCGGTGGCGGGTGCGTGGGTGGGTGCGAGGGCGGGTGAGGCGGGCTCCGGCTCAGGGGTGAATTCGGGCTCGGGCCCGAACTCCGGCTCCGGCTCGCGCTCGAACTCCGGCTCGGAGTCGAATTCGGCCTCCGGCTCGCGCTCGAACTCCGGCTCAGGTTCGGGCTCCGGCTCGGGGTCGAACCAGGGCTCCGGCTCCGGCTCGGGATCAGGCTCCGGGTCCGGGTCCGGAGTCGGGTTCGGGGTCTCCCGTACGGGACGGGGCTCAGCCACCGGCCGGTTGTACGAGATCGTGCGCGGCACGATCCGCCCGTCCGGCAGCCGTTCGCGGATTCTGGCCAGGAAGCCCCACAGCTCCAGCTCCCGGAAGGCCCGGGCCACACGCAGCTCGCTCTCCGGGAACTTCGCGGCGATGGCCTTGATACTGACCTTCGCGCCGACGGGGAGCGACTGGATGTGGACGCCGAGTCCGATGGCGAGCAGTGAGAGCCCGTGGTGCTGGGCGAACCGGTTGTCGACGACCAGGTAGTGGGTCGTCAGGAGCACGTTGCGATGAACGAGCCCGGAGGCGTGCGGAAGCACGCTACGGTGAGTCGAAGCCATCGGGAAGGTCCTTGCTTCCTCGGTGGTCAGGCCCCCGATCGGGATTGCGAGTCCCGGCCGGGGGCCGACGTCTGTCTGGGGTTGTGGCGTGAGCATATGGCACCCAACCCGCCGGAAATCCAGCCCAGTTGGCATATGTCACCCGTGTGAGTGACGCCAGGATTCCGGGGAGGTGGGAGGGGTGGGGTGGGTACTTTCCCTGGGTGCTTTTAAGGGTTTATGGCGAGGCTGAGCGCATCGCGATTCCCCGCATCGCGAACCCCCGCATCGCGGTTCCCCGCGTCACGGCAGCGCGAGCTCGGCCCACACGGTCTTCCTCGGTGCGGGCCCCTGCCTGACCCCCCACTCCCGCGCCAGCCCGGCGACCAGCACCAGCCCCCGCCCGCCCACCCCGTCCCCCGCGTCGCGGATCTCCGGGACACGGTCACCCCGCGTGTCCGTGACCTCGATACGGAGAGTGGTGCCCGTGGCATCGAGTGCGACCCGGAAGTCCCGCCCCGGCACCCGTCCGTGCGTCACGGCGTTCGCCGCCAGCTCGGCCACGATCTGCGCGGCGGACTCGGCGACGGCGTCGAGCCCCCAGGAGCGCAGCTGCTCGACGACGAGCAGCCGGGCGAGCCGTGCGCCGCGCGGGGTCGCGGAGAGCTGGATTCCGAATTGGCGTGTGGATGCCATGAGTTGGTGATGTTCGTGGTTCATGCGCTCCAGGGTGGCGACGCGCGCCTACGCTGCCCATCGAACAGGCCCTTACGTACGGTCACTGTCCTGCGGCTGTCCCGTCTTGTCTCGACTGTCTGCGGTCACGCTCCGGGTAGAGGGCCGCCACAAGGAGGTGGGCACGCATGAGCGTGGATGAGGTTGAGGGCGCGGACGGCGACGCGGGGTGGGAGCTGGATCCCGGCGACGAGTCGGGCGCGGCGGTGGTCGCGACGGTCGGGCGCCAGATCAAGGCGTGGCGGGAGGCGAAGGGGTTGCGTGTGGTCGAGCTCGGGCAACTGATCGGCTACAGCGAGGACATGATCCGCAAGGTCGAGCGGGGGGGATCGGATCCCGCGCCCGGAGTACCTGGACAAGGCGGACAAGGCGCTGGGTGCGAAAGGGCTCATCTCGGGGATGAAGGCCGACGTGGTGGAGGTCAGGTATCCGAAGAAGCTGCGGAGTCTGGCGAAGCTGGAGGCTCACGCGGTCGAGTTCTGCCTCTACGGCAACTACAGCATCCATGGGTTGTTGCAGACGGAGGAATTCTCGCGGGCACTGCTGCGGACGCGACGCCCGACGTACGGCCCGGCCGAGCTGGAACGCCATGTGACCTCACGTATGGCGCGACAGGCTGTCATGGGCACCGAGCCGGGAGCCGAGTTCAGCTTCGTCCAGGAAGAGGTGACGCTGCGACGGCCCATCGGAGGGACAATGGTGCTGCGTCGTCAGCTTGAACGGCTCCTGGAGGTGAGTGAATTGCCCCATGTGGAGATTCAGGTGATGCCGACCGAGTGTGCTGACCATCCCGGCTCGGGAGGGCTGATCGAGCTGCTGAAGTTCGGGGACGGCACGGCTGTCGGGCGTACCGAAGGAGGCTTCAACGGGCGTCCGGTCACCGATCTCAAGCGACTCCGGATCTTGGAACTGCGCTATGGCATCATCCGGGCTCAGGCCCTCACTCCCGGAGAGTCGCGGGTCTTCATCGAACAACTGCTGGGAGAGACATGATCGGCACCCCCGAGCTGGAATGGTTCAAGAGCAGCTACAGCAGCAACAGTGAGGGTGACGACTGCGTCGAGGTCGCCCGTACCCCCGGCGTCGTCCACGTCCGTGACTCCAAGCAGACCGCCGGTCCCCGCCTGGCCTTCGGCCCCGCCGCCTGGGCCGGGTTCCTGGACTTCAACTCCGAGGAGTAGAGATCAGCACCCCCGAACTGGACTGGTTCAAGAGCAGCTACAGCGACGGCGCCAACGGCAACGACTGCGTCGAGGTCGCCCGTACCCCCGGCGCCGTCCACGTCCGTGACTCCAAGGACACCGGCGGCCCCCAGCTGGCCTTCGGCCCCGCCGCCTGGGTCGGGTTCGTGAGCGGCAGCTCCCGGCTCGCCCGCTGACTGGTTGATCAAGCAAGCGGCTTCCGGTAGCGGACATGCTCGTTCCGCCGCCGGAACCCCACGCTCTCGTAGAGCTGATAGGACCGGTGCGGGTTTGCCGTTCCGGTGAACAGGCGCGCGGTCGTCGCACCCTGCGCACGAAGGCTTCGCAGTCCGTCAAGCAGCAGGGCTCGGCCGATTCCCAGGCGGCGCTGGTCCGTCCGTACGCTCAGCTCCTCGACCTCGCCCACGGTGCGGTCATGGCGGCGGATGGCGCAGAGGGCGACGCCGACCATGTCCTGCCCGTGCCACGCGGCCCGCCAGCACGCCGGGTCGGCGGTGTCGGCGAAGTCCTGGAACGGCCATCTCTGAGTGAAACCGGCGCCCGCGTACGAATCGACGACCGTCCTCCAGGCGGCGCGGTAGTCGCCCGGCTCGATCGCTCCCGTCCGTATCCCGGCCGGCAGTTCGCCTCCCCACTCGGGCAGCCGCCGCAGATCACCCAACTCCAGCTCGATCAGGCTGAAGACGCGCCGGTATCCGGCCGCGAGGAGGAGGGCGGTGGCATCCTGCTCGGAGGTCAGGGCGTTCGCGCCGATGACCGCCGTCCCCTTCGTTCCGTGCTGTTCGACGAGGCGGCGGATCCGCTCCTCGGCCCAGCCGAGCATGGCCGAGCCGACGCCCTTGCGTCGATGCCGCGGCACGAGGTAGCCGCGGTGCAGGTAGAGCCATGTACCGTCCTGCTCCTGCCACCACCGGACCGTCGCGTAGCCGACGACGCTCCCGTCGTACGTCACCAAGGTCTGGTTCGTGGACGGCTCGTCCAGTCCGGCGGAGGTTTCGGCGATCTCGGCCGCCGTCGGGAGCCCTTCCACGACCGAACGGGCATCGACCCCGTCCCGTTCGGCACCACCCAGCCGCACCGCGGCCATGGCGCCGTGGTCCTCGCCGCCGCGATACGGCCGGAATGCGAAGCCGACCGGAAGGTCCTGTCCTGGCGCGTCATCCGACATGACCGGATGGTCTCGAACGCGGAGGGAGCCCGCCACCCCGTTCTCGCCGTGCCGCCGTGCCGCCGTGCCGCCGTGCCGCCGTGCCGCCGTGCTGCCGGGCCGCCGTGGTCCGGAGCTCCGCGTCCGAATAGCGCCAGCGTTCCGGAGTCGCGCGCGTGAGGCTGAGGGCATGGAACTCATGACGTACAGCCCCCAGGCCATCCCGCCCGCCACCCTCGCCGAACTGCGCGTACGCGACGACGCCGGGCGAGAGTGCCGGCCGTTCGGCGTGGACGCCGACAGTGCGGGGAGTCCGCTGCGGTGCTGTCTGCGGCGGGCGGCGGAAGGGGAGCGGATCGCGCTCGTCTCGTACGCGCCGCTGCGGCGCTGGGCCGGGGAGACGGGGGCCGAGCCCGGGGCGTACGACGAGGTGGGGCCGGTGTTCATCCACACCGGGGAATGCCCGGGGCCCGACCCGGACGCGTCCGGGTACCCGTTCGCGCGGCCCGGGGTGCTGCGGACGCTGCGGCGGTACGACGCGCGGGGCCGGATCGCGGGCGGGCGGCTGGTGGAGCTCGGGGACGACCCGGCAGGGGAGTTGGAGCGGGCGTTCGCGGAGGCGTTCGCCGATCCGGCGGTCGCGCTCGTGCACGTACGGGCCGTCGAGTACGGCTGCTACCTCTACAGCGTGCGCCGGGAGTCGGCCTAGGGCGTGCCTTTCGGTGTCCCCTCCGGCTAGTCGAACAGCAGCGTGCCAAGCCCCCGCCGCACCCCCGTCGTCTCCGCCACCCGGCGCACCGCCAGCAGCGTCCCCGCCGCGTACGGCTCCGGTGACGGGCCCGCGTCGTGCCGCAGCGACAGCCGCTCGCCCTCGCCGCCGAACACCGCCTCCGTGCTGACGACGAAGCTCGGCAGGCGCACCGAGTGCACCCTGGTGCCCGCCACGTCCGCGCCGCGCGCCTCCTTCGGGCCGTGCAACTCGGCCACCGGCACGCCCTGTTCGGGACGGTGGACCGCGCTCAGGGACTCCGCCAGCTCGCGCGCGGTGCCGCTCGGCACGTCCGGCTTGGTCGCGCTCGCGTAGTCGATGACCTCCCAGTGGTCCAGGTGCTCGGCCGCGAGGGTCGCGGCGCGGGCCAGGACCGCCGCCATCACCGAGAAGTTGCCCGCCGCGACCACCCCGACGCCGTGCGCGCGGGCGAGCGCGTCGAGTTCGGCGTAGTCCTCGGCGGTCAGGCCGCTGGAGCCGACGACGACATGGACGCCCGCCTCGATCGCGGCCCGGACGTTCGCGCCGACGGCCGTCGCGCTGGTGTAGTCGATCAGTACGTCCGCGGGCGCGGCGGCCAGCGCCTCGGCCACCGAGCCGTACACCAGGCCGCCGTTCGTCGGGCCGCCGTCCACCGGGCCCGAACTCCCCGCGTCCGGCAGGACCTCGGCGAGCGGGCGCCCGGCGGCCGAGCGGGAGACCCCGGCGACCAGGGTCAGGTCCTCGGCGCGGGCGATCCCGGCGACGATGGGCGGGGCGGTCCAGCCGGTGATCCCGGCGAAGCAGATGCGGAGCGTACGGGTCATGGGGCCGAGCGTAGGCCGTGCGGCCGACGGGACCCCGTAAGCCCGGCCACGGGGCCCGCGCGACCCACGGAACCGGCCGCGCCCGTCGGCCCGGCTCAGTGCACGCAGAACTCGTTCCCCTCCGGATCCAGCATCACCGTCCACGCCCCGCCCGGCTCCGCCACCTCCCGGAACACCGTCGCCCCCAGCGCCGTCAGCCGCGCCACCTCCGCCTCGCGCGCCGTCCCCGGATCCGAGTGGACGTCGATGTGGAGGCGGTTCTTGACGGTCTTCGGCTCGGGGACGCGCTGGAACAGGATCCGGCGGCCGAGGCCGGTGTCCGAGTCGGGGTCGAAGGGCTCGTCCGGGTGGCGGACGGCGGCCAGATCACGCCACGCGGGCCGGTCGCGCACGGTGACGGTCAGCGCGGCCGGTACGGCCCCGGCGGCGAGCAGCCGGGTGACGAGGCCGCTGTGGTCCTCCTCCCGGTAGCCGAGGGCGGCGGCCCAGAAGGCCGCCTGCGCGTGCGGGTCGGCGGCGTCGACGACGAGTTTCCAATGGAGTGCGGTCATGTAACTAGTTATAGTGGTTACATGCCCGGAACGTCGATGACACTCCACCACCCCGACGGCCAGATCTTCCTGTTCGACGCGGGCGCGCTCTGTCTGGAACTGCTGCTCACCGGCGGCCCCGGCCCGGTCGCCGCGCGTTTCGAGGTCCTGGACCGGCCCGGCGGCGGGGGACTGCTCGACTGGGTGCGGGACTCCGCCCGGCTCGCGCCCGGCCTCGCCGACGTACTGCCCCGCACGGTGACGGACGCCGAGCTCGGAGCCGTACGGGAGACCCGCGACGCGCTCTGGCGGCTCGCCCTCGCCCGGGCGGGCGGCGGACCGCTCGGGCCCGCCGACCTCGCCCTCCTCAACGCGGCCGCCGCCCGGCCTCCGCTGGCCACCCGGCTCACCGCCGACGGCCGTCGGGAGTGGGCGCCCGGCGCCACCGTGGGCGGGCTGGTCGCCACGATCGCCCGGGACGCGGTGGAGCTGTTCAGCGGGCCGTACGCCGACCGCGTCCGGGTCTGCGGCGCCGCCGACTGCCAGCTCCTGTTCGCCGACACCTCGCGCCCCGGGCGCCGCCGCTGGTGCGCGATGGAACGCTGCGGCAACCGCCAGAAGGTGCGCGCCCACCGAGCCGCCCGTACCCCCGCCGAGGGAGGCACCCGATGACCACAGCCCGGCCCGAGCGGCGCCGGGCCGTGATGGCGTGGCCGGTCAGAACCAGTGGACGGAGTGCGGGGCGCGGTCCGTCGTGAACAGGGCGTCCGCCGTCGTCACCGCGTCAGCGTCGCGGGCCCGCACCCGGCCCGCGCGGACCAGGGTGCTGGGGCGGGTGCCGCCGAGGTAGACCGAGCCCAGGTCGCAGATGTCCAGGGTCAGGTCGGGAGAACGGTCGGTGGTGACGCACTCCGCCTTGCCGTCCCGGACGGTCAGCAGATACCGGCCGCCCTCGCCGAGGAACGGGTCGTCGACCGCCAGGACCAGTTCGCCGTCGCCCCGCCACCCGCGCGTGGTCAGCGCGCGGGGCACGTCGAGGAGCCGTACCCACAGCTCGTCGGTGATCCCGCCCGGCTCGGCGGCCCGGAAGTCCGCGAACCGCCAGCGCAGCGGGTGGTCCGGCGGCATGTGCTGGAACACCACCTCGGAGATCAGGTCGTGGTCGAGCGCGAACCGGGCCAGGGCGGTGAAGACCGTGTCGTCGAGCGCGATCACCTCGTCCACCGTCAGCGTCTTGAAGCTCTTGCCGATGGAGTAGCTGGCGTAGCCGTCCGGCTCGCCGTCCGCGTCACGGTGCACCGCCACGTACCGCGGTGTCGACGCCACCGGCGGCCGTCCCGCGCCCCTGCGCCACCACCGCTCGGGCCGCGACAGCGCGCCGGGCTGGGCGCGCCGGTGGCGGTCGTACACCTGCTGGAGCAGGTCTCCGCACTCGGCCCGCCGCAGCACCTCGATCGAGCCGGGGGCGTCCGCCCGGGCACCGCCGGTGGCCTCGGGCGCGAAGGCCGAGCGGTTGCGCGGGACGGTCAGCCTGCTGGAGTACGTGGCGGGGCCGTAGCCGAACCGCCGGTAGATCACCGCCTCCGACGCGAGCAGCACCGACAGGAACTCGCCGCGCTCGCGCAGCTCGGCCAGCTGGTGCCGCATGAGTGCGGTGAGCACGCCCCGCCGCCGGTGCGAGGGCAGCACGCCGACGCCCGTCACCCCGGACGTCGGGACGACGACCTCGCCGGGCAGGGTCAGTTCGAAGGTGTACGCGGCGGCCGTGCCGACCGGGCGGGCCTCGGGGCCCTCGCCTCCCGCGTCTCCCCCGTCCGGGAAGGCGAGCAGACCGCGGTCGGGTTCGAGCGCTGCCCACCAGACCCCGCCGCCGTCCGCGTCCGGGGTCTCGCGGACGAGGCCGAACGCGGTGTGGAGGGTGTCGATGAAGAGGTCATGGTCCTGTGCGGTGGTGCGACGGATCTCCATGGGGCAAGCACAGCGGGGGCCCGGCGCACCGGTCAAGCGAGTTCCGCCGTCGGGCGGGGGCGCGGGGGCGCGGGGATGCGGGGGCGCGGGGGTGCCGGGCGCGAAGGCGCGGGGGTCAGGAGCGCGCGGGCTCGTCCTCGGGGGCCCCGGTCCCGTTCGCCGTCCCCGCCCCGGCAGCCGCCTGCGCGTCGACCTCCATCGCCCCCGCGGTCACCTGCGCGGTCACCTGCGCGGCCGCCATCGCCTCCCGGCTCCGCCGGGCCGTCCGCAGCCCGTCCCACGTCAGCAGCGTCAGCGCCAGCCACACCAGCGAGAACCCGGCCCAGCGCTCGGGCGGCATCGCCTCGTGGAAGTACAGGACGCCCAGCAGGAACTGGAAGACCGGCGCGAGGTACTGGAGCAGGCCGAGGGTGGAGAGCGGGACGCGGATCGCGGCGGCGCCGAAGCAGACCAGCGGGACCGCGGTGATCACGCCGGTCGCCGCGAGCAGCGCGGCGTGGCCGGGGCCTTCGGTGGTGAGGGTGGAGCTGCCCTGGGCGGAGAGCCAGATCAGATAGCCGAGCGCGGGCAGGAACTGCACGGCGGTCTCGGCGGCGAGCGATTCGAGGCCGCCGATGTTGACCTTCTTCTTGACCAGGCCGTACGTGCCGAAGGACGCGGCGAGCACGAGCGAGATCCAGGGCAGCCGGCCGTAGCCGACGGCGAGCACGACCACCGCGAGGATCGCGACGCCGACCGCCGCCCACTGCGCGGGCCGCAGCCGCTCCTTCAGGACCAGGACGCCGAGGGCGATGCTGACCAGCGGGTTGATGAAGTAGCCGAGGGACGCCTCGACGACGTGGCCCGCGTTCACGGACCAGATGTAGACGCCCCAGTTGACCGTGATCAGCCCGGCGGCGAGCGCGATGAGCGCCAGCCTGGCCGGGGTACGGATCAGCTCGCGGACCCAGTCCCAGCGGCGCAGCGCGAGCAGCGCGAGGCCGACGACCACGAACGACCAGGCCATCCGGTGGGCCAGGATCTCGACCGCGCCCGCGGGGGCGAGCAGCGGCCAGTACAGGGGGAACAGGCCCCAGATGCCGTACGCGGCGATGCCGTAGATCAGTCCCGTGCGTTCCGTGCGGTCGGTGTGTGCCGCTCGTTCGTGATGCTGCTGCCCCGTCTCCACCGGACCTCCCGCCCTGCCGGCCCTGCGCCGCGCGTCCTGTCGAAGGTAGCGCCGGGCAGGGCCAGCTGTCATGTCCGTACCGGAATACGGTCATGACCTTGGGAGGGGCGGGCGACGGGCGCTCAGCGGGCGGCCAGCGCCGCGCCGATCGTGGCCGCGATCGGGGTGGTCGGGCGGCCGATGAGCCGGGTCAGGTCGTCGCCCTGGTTGGCGAGCCGGCCGCGCGCGATGGCCTCGTCGACGTCGACCAGGATCTCGGCGAACGGCTGCGGCACCCCGGCGCCGACCAGGATCTCCAGGTGGGTGGCGGCGGGCACCGAGGAGTAGCCGATCTCCTGGCCGGAGAGCCGGGCCACCTCGGCCGCGTAGTCGGCGAGGGTCCAGGAGACGTCGCCGCTCAGCTCGTACGCCCGGCCCAGGTGCTCGTCGAGCGGGCCGGTGAGGACGGCGGCGGCCGCGGCGGCGTAGTCGGCGCGGGCGGCGGAGGCCACCCGGCCCTCGCCCGCGTTGGCGACGACGGCGCCGTGCGCGAGCACCGGGCCGAGGTGGGCGGTGTAGTTCTCGGTGTACCAGCCGTTGCGCAGGAAGGTGTACGGGAGCCCCGCGTCGAGGATCGCCCGCTCGGTCGCCTTGTGCTCGTCGGCCAGCGCGAAGTCGGCGTCCGGGCCGCCGAGGATGCCGGTGTACGCGAGCTGGGCGACCCCGGCGGCCTTGGCGGCGGCGACCACGGCGGTGTGCTGCGGCACCCGGCGGCCGACCTCGCTGCCCGAGATCAGCAGCACCCGGTCACCGGCCGCGAAGGCGTCCGCCAGGGTCTCGGGCTTGTCGTAGTCGGCGATCCGCAGCTCGACCCCGCGCTCGGCCAGGTCGGCGGCCTTCGCCTTGTCGCGGACGACGGCGACGACGGACCCGGCGGGGAGCGCGGGCTCGGTGGCAAGGAGGGCGTCGATGACGAGACGGCCGAGCTGGCCGGTGGCTCCGGTGACGACGATGCTCATGGGGTGTTCTCCTCGGTGGGGCGGGGACCCGTGTTCCTCAGGGGTGCTGCACTCACCGTATGTCGGACACTAACCATTCGAAAGTACCCACTTTGAAGTAAGGTACTGGCATGGGAGTAAGTGATACGCGCGTGGCGGCCCCGACCGCCGACCCGGTCGGCGCCCCGGCGGGCGCCCCCGCCGTCGACCCGATCAGCGGCCTCTTCGCGCCCGGCGTCGACGGCGGCCTCTGCCCCGCCCGGCTCGTCCTGGAGCACGTCACCAGCCGCTGGGCGGTCCTGATCCTGATCGCGCTGCGCGAGCGCTCGTACCGCTTCAGCGAGCTGCGCCGCCGGGTCGGCGGGGTCAGCGAGAAGATGCTCACGCAGACCCTGCAGACCCTTGAGCGCGACGGCTTCGTCCACCGCGACGCCAAGCCGGTCATCCCGCCCCGGGTCGACTACAGCCTCACCGCGCTCGGCGAGGAGGCCGCCGACCAGGTCCGGGCGCTGGCCCGCTGGACCGACACCCGGGTCGCCGACGTGCAGGCCGCCCGCGAACGCTACGACTCCGCACGGACCTTGTCCCCGTAAGGTCTCAATAGGTCTCAATGATGTTGTAGCCAGGGCCCGTTGGGGTCGTACGTCGTACGATCTGCTCACCATGCGGGGGGCCCGGGACCGGGGCGCCCGTCGACCGTAGGTGGGGGGAAACGTGGCGCACGCGAGGCGAAGACTGCTGCGCGCCGGCGGGGCCTTGGCGGTGGCGGGGACGCTGCTCCTGGCCGGCTGTTCGGGCGGCGGCGACGACGGCGGGACCGACGGCAAGACCGACGGCAAGACGGGCGGTACGAGCACGAGTCCGGGTCCGAGCGGGAGCGGGAGCGGCTCGGCCGCGCCCGGCGGCAGCCCGACCGCGAAGCCCGCCCCCACCGCCCTCGGCTTCACCCCCGACCCCAAGCGCGTCCCCCGGACCTCCGCCGACGCCAAGCGCCTCGCGCTCGCCGTCGTCGCGGGCCCCGACGCCTGGGGCCCCGGCTTCGTGAAGCGCACCCCGTACCTCAGCGCCGACGACTACTGGCCGGTCCTGGGCGCCGACTGCGCCTGGGGCACCGGGCAGCGCCCCGGCTCCGTGCTGCACAGCGTCACCGCGTACAGCGAGATCCCCGCCACGGGCGGCCGCGGGGTGTTGCGGGTGGCCGCCACCGTCACCGTGCACCGCACCGAGGCCGACGCCGACTGGGAGATGGCCGACACCCTGGAGGAGGCGCTCAACTGCCCCGAACAGGAACTCCGCGACGGCGAGAAGATCACCGGTCTCATCTCGCTGGGCAACCCCTTCGGCATCGGCGGCAATTACACGGCCGACGACTCGCTCGGCGAGCGGGGCGGCTACGTCAACTCCGCGGTCAAGGGCGAGCAGATCTACGGCTGGTACCAGTCACGGATCGGGCAGGTCACCGTGGCCACCGTCACCAAGGGCGCGCCCGGGTACGCCGAAAAAGATTCCGCCACCGCCAAGGGCACGCTCGAACCGCAGGTCCAGGCACTCGTCACCATGCTGGAACGCCTCAAGGGCGAGCTGGAGGTCAAGTCGTGAGCGTCCCGCCCGAGCCCACCCGGCCGCCCGGCACCCCCGACCCGACGCCCGGTCCGACCCCTGACCCGACCCCCGGCCCCAAGGACCCCAGGATCCCCGCTGATCCCAGGGTCCCGGCCGACGCCGCAAGACCCACCGACCCCAGGATCCCCACCGGCCCCACCGGCCCCACCGGCCCCACGCCCCCCACCGTTCCCCCCACACCCCCCTCCGTTCCCCCCACGCCCCCCACACCCCCCACCCCGGCGGCCACCGCTCCCGCCCCCTCATCTCCCCCCGACCCCGACCCCGGCGCCCTCCACCCCCTCCTCCCCTCCGACCCCTCCGCCATCGCCGGATACCGCCTCCTCGGGCGGCTCGGCGCGGGCGGCATGGGCGTGGTCTACCTCGGCCGCACCGACAGCGGTGAGCTCGCCGCCGTGAAGGTCACCCACGCCGACCAGGCCGACCAGGCGGACTTCCGGGAGCGGTTCCGGCGTGAGGTCGTCGCCGCCCGCCGGGTGGTCAGCCGCTGGGCGGTGCCGGTGCTCGGCGCCGACCCGGACGCGCCCGAGCCGTGGATGGCCACGGCCTTCGTGCCGGGTCCGTCGCTCGGCGAGGCCGTCCGGGGCCACGGCGCGCTGCCGGAGCGGAGCGTACGGATCCTCGGCGGCGCCGTCGCCCGCGCGCTCGCCGCCGTCCACGCGGCCGGACTGGTCCACCGGGACGTGAAGCCCGGCAACGTGCTGCTCGCCGTCGACGGCCCGCGCCTGATCGACTTCGGCATCGCCCGCACCACCGGCGAGACCGGGCTCACCTCCGCCGACATGGTGGTCGGCACCCCCGGCTTCCTCGCGCCCGAGCAGGCCGAGGCGCGCGCCGACGAGACCGGACCGGCCGCCGACGTGTTCGCGCTCGGCTGTCTGCTCGCGTTCGCCGCCACCGGGCGCCCGCCGTTCGGCACCGGCGCGGTGGACGCGCTGCTGTACCGGACCGTGCACGACGAGCCCGACCTCAGGGGCGTACCGGAACCGCTGCTCGACCTCGTACGGCGCTGTCTGGCCAAGCGACCCGCTGATCGGCCCACGGCCGACGAGGTCGCCGGGCTGCTCAGCGAGGACGCCCCGGGCGCGCCCGCCGACTGGCTGCCCGCGCCGGTCGTGCGGACCATCGCCGAGCGCTCGGCGCGGATGCTGGCGCTGCCCGCGATCGACGCGACCGCCGCCGGTGCCCCGACCGCGCCCCCGGCCGGTCCGGGCCGCCGCCGGTTCCTGCTGCTCGGGGCCGGGGCCGCCGTGCTCGCCGCGGGCGGCGGGATCGCCGCCTGGGCGAACCTCGGCGACGACGGCAAGGGTCCGGGCGACGACAAGGGCAAGGGCAAGGCGCCCGTGCCCGTCAAGCGCACCACCTGGGCCGTCGGCGTCTACGCCGACCTCAGCGGCCCCGCCAAGGAGATCGGGCAGGCCCAGGAGCGCGGTGCCCGGCTTGCCGTCGAGGCGTTCAACGCCAAGCGCCAGGGCAAGCCGTTCCGGATCGAGCTCAAGGTGTCCGACGAGGCCGGGGACCCGGTGCGGGCGACCCGGACCGCGCGCGAGCTCACCACCGACCCGGGCGTCCTCGTCGTCCTCGGCCCCACCAACGACGCCGTCGGGCAGGCCAGTTCGGCCGCCTTCCAGGGCGCGGGGGTGCCGCTGATCACCACCTCCGCCGGGTACAACCTGCTCACCCGGGGCACCGAAGGCGCCCCGAACGAGACCGTGCTGCGGGCCGTGCCGAACCACATCATGGCGGGCATGCACCTCGGCTACGCGCTCGGTCTGCTCGACGGGGTCCGCAGGCCGGGCATCCTGGAGGAGCGCACCGACGACCACTACAGCTGGCAGGTCGCCCGCGGCGCGGGCTTCGGTCTCGGTCAGGAGGGGCTGAAGGCCCGCTACCGGGTGGTGCCGGGCCGGGCCACCGACTACAAGTCGATCCTCGCGGGCATGATCGACGACGGCATGGACGCCTATGTGCACGTCGGGGTGCGCGCGCCCGCCGTGCTCGCCGCCCGCGCCCTGGCCGAACTCCGCTTCACCGGACCGAAGTTCACCGGGCAGGCGGTGTTCGGGAGCGGCTTCCTGAAGGAGGCGGGGGCCGCCGCCGAGGGCTGGTTCGTCACCGCGCCCGTGCTCGACCCCAACACCCGCAAGGAGGCGGCCGGTTTCGTCGCCGCCCACCGCGCCAAGTACGGCACCGCTCCCGCCTTCTACGCGGCCGAGTCGTACGACGTGGTCACCATGGCCCTGGCGCAGCTCGTCGCCCAGGGCGGCGCCGGACCCACCAGGAAGGGGCTGTGGCAGGCCCTGCGGAAGGGCAAGTACACGGGTGTGATGGGCGGTTACACCTTCGACGAGAACGGCGACCTGTCCGGCGGCGGCACCTTCGTGTACGGGGTGCAGGGCGGCGCGTACAAGCTGATCGGCTCCGCGCCCGCCGTACCGAAGCAGTCCGGGAAGAAGAAGACCTAGGGCCGGGGGCCGAGGGGGGGAGGTTCAGGGACATGAGACCGCTGCACCGCGCCGATCCGTCCGGCATCGACGGCTACCGGCTGCTCGGGCGGCTCGGCGCCGGCGGCATGGGCGTGGTCTATCTCGCCCGGTCGGCCGGCGGCGCGCTCGCCGCCGTCAAGCTGATCCGGGCCGAGCACGCCGCCGACCCCGGCTTCCGGGAACGCTTCCGGCGCGAGGCGCGCACCGCCGAGCGGATCACCGGACGCTGGGTGGTGCGCGTGCTCGGCGCCGACCCGGAGGCCCACGAGCCGTGGCTGGCCACCGAGTTCGTGCCGGGGCCGTCCCTCGCCGAGGCCGTGGAGCTGCACGGCGCGCTGCCCGAGCCGACCGTACGGGCGCTCGGCGCGCGGCTCGCCGACGCCCTGCACACCGTGCACGAGGGCGGCCTGGTGCACCGGGACGTGAAGCCGGGCAATGTGCTGCTCGCCCTGGACGGGCCCCGGCTGATCGACTTCGGCATCGCCCGCAGCACCGGGGCGACCGCGCTCACCGCCACCGACGCGATGATCGGCACCCCCGGCTTCCTCGCCCCCGAACAGGCCAGGGTCGCCGGTTCCGGCGAGGTCGGCCCGGCCGCCGACGTGTTCTCGCTGGGCTGCGTCCTCGCGTACGCGCTGACCGGACGCCGCCCGTTCGGTACGGGCGCGGTCGCCGCGGTGGTCTACCGCACGGTCCACCAGGAACCGGACCTCGAAGGACTGCCGGAGCCGCTGCTCCCGCTGGTCACCGCCTGCCTCGCCAAGGACGCCGCCGCCCGGCCCACCGCCGCCGCCGTGCGGGCCGCGCTCGGCGCGTACGAGAGCGGCGCGGGCGACTGGCTACCGCCGGGGCTGCCCGCGCTGATCGCCGAACGCTCCGCGCGGGTGCTCGACCTGCCGGTGGCCGACCCCACCATGGTCGAACCCGAGGCACCGAAGGGGACCTCGCGCCGCCGTCTGCTCGCTCTCGGCTCGGCGGGCGCGGTCGCGGGGGTCGGCGGGGTCACCGCCTGGCTGCTCGGCCGCGGCCCGGGGGGTTCCGGCGGCGCGGGCTCGGGCGGCACCGGGTCCGGCGGTTCCGGCGGTGGTCAGGGCGGCGCCCGCGCCACGTACACCGTCGCCGTGCTCACCGATCTGACCGGTCCCGGCAAGGTCGCCGGGCGCGCCCAGGAGCGGGGCGTGCGGTCGGGTGCGCGGGCCTTCAACGCCCGCCAGGACCGGCCCTTCGACCTGGCCGTCAAGGTCGTCGACGACGGCGGCGACGCCCGGCGGGCGGAGGCGGCGGCCCGCTCCCTCGTCCGGGTGCCGGGGCTGCTCGCCGTGCTCGGCCCGACGAACCCCGCGACGGGAGCCGCCGCGGGCAACGTCCTCAGCCTGGCGCCGGTGCCTTTCCTGAACGTGGTCACCTCGGTCAAGAACGGCGTCATCGGGGCCCAGACCACCCAGCGGAAGACCTACTTCGAGCTGCGCCCCTCGCCCGACGTCATGCTCGTCCCGTTCGGCCGGGTGCTGACCGCGCTCAAGGTCATCCGTACCGCGGCCGTCGAGGACCAGGCGGCCGGGCAGTACAGCTGGCTCGCCGCCAAGACGCTGCGCACCTCGCCGCCCTCGGGCGACGCGGGCGGCCGTACGACGATCCATCAGGTCGCCGCCGACAGCGAGGACTTCGGCCCGGCGGTCCGCGAGGCGCTGGCCACCCGCCCCGGTGGCGTGTACTACCTGGGCGACTCGCCGCGCCGGGCCGCCCTGTTCGCCCGCGCGCTGCACGCGCAGGGCTACCGGGGGCCGCGCGGCACCGTCGAGGCGGTCATGCAGCCGGAGTTCCTCGACGCGGCGGGCCGGGAGGCCGCCGAGGGCTGGTACTTCGGCACCAGCTTCGTCGACGCCGACGCCCTCGGGACGGCGAAGGCGAAGGCGTTCGCCGCCGACTACCGCGCGCAGTGGGGGATCCCGGCCGGGACGCCGGTCGACCGGTACGCGATCGAGGTGTACGACCTGATCGGCTGGACCGCCGAGGCGACCAGGTCGGCCCTCGCCGACCACGCCCAGAACCTGCCCGCCGCCCTCTGCGACTACTTCATGAGCCATCCGTACCAGGGCATCGCCAAGCGCTACCGGACGGACTTCGACACCAGCCAGGACGCGGCCCTCAACGGCCTCTTCCTGTGGCACGTCCAGGACGGCGCGCCCCGCTTCCTCGGGCCCTACGACGAAGCCGCCCGCAAGCTCGCTGAGCAGGCGGACGGCTCGTCGTAGCGCTTCTCGCAAGGGCGCCAGGGCGGCTGACCGGGTGGCTAACCCACCACCGTCCAGGTGTCCTTGCCGGTGAGCAGCCCGCCCAGGTCGCCCTTGCCCTGCTGCTCGACCGCGCGCTCCAGCTGCTCGGCCATCAGGGTGTCGTACACCGGGCGCTCCACGGACCGGAACACCCCGATGGGCGTCTGGTGCAGGGTGTCCGGGTCGGCGAGCCGGGACAGCGCGAAGGCGGTCGTCGGCGAGGCCGTGTGGGCGTCGTGGACGAGGACCTGGGACTCGTTCTCCGGGGTCACCTGGACGACCTTGAGGTCGCCGGTGGCCTGGTCGCGGACCACGCCCTTGCCGAGGTCGGCGCCGAAGCGGATCTGCTCGCCGTGTTCCAGGCGGATGACGGCCTCCTTCGCCTGCTCGTTGTCCTTGAGGACCTCGAAGGCGCCGTCGTTGAAGATGTTGCAGTTCTGGTAGATCTCCACCAGGGCCGTGCCGTTGTGGGCGGCGGCCTGCCGCAGCACCTCGGTGAGGTGCTTGCGGTCGGAGTCGACCGTGCGGGCCACGAAGCTCGCCTCGGCGCCGATGGCCAGGGACACCGGGTTGAAGGGGGCGTCGAGCGAGCCCATCGGGGTCGACTTGGTGATCTTGCCGACCTCGGAGGTGGGGCTGTACTGGCCCTTGGTGAGCCCGTAGATCCGGTTGTTGAACAGCAGGATCTTCAGGTTCACATTGCGCCGCAGCGCGTGGATCAGATGGTTGCCGCCGATCGACAGCGCGTCGCCGTCACCGGTCACCACCCACACCGACAGGTCGCGGCGCGAGGTCGCGAGCCCGGTGGCGATGGCCGGGGCGCGGCCGTGGATGGAGTGCATCCCGTACGTGTTCATGTAGTACGGGAAGCGGGAGGAGCAGCCGATGCCGGAGACGAAGACGATGTTCTCCTTCGCCAGGCCGAGTTCGGGCATGAAGCCCTGCACGGCGGCGAGCACCGCGTAGTCGCCGCAGCCGGGGCACCAGCGCACTTCCTGGTCGGACTTGAAGTCCTTCATGGACTGCTTGGCCTCGGCCTTCGGCACCAGCTGCAGCAGGGACTCGGTCGTGGTGGCCGACTCACTCATCGATGACCTCCTTGAGAGCCGCGGCGAGCTGCTCGGCCTTGAACGGCATTCCGTTGACCTGGGTGTGGCTGCGGGCGTCGACCAGGTACTTCGCCCGGACGAGGGTGGCGAGCTGGCCCAGGTTCATCTCGGGCACGACGACCTTCTCGTACCGGCCGAGGACCTCGCCCAGGTTCTTCGGGAAGGGGTTGAGGTGGCGCAGATGGGCCTGGGCGATGGGGCGGCCCGCGACCCGCAGGCGCCGTACGGCGGCGGTGATCGGGCCGTACGTGGAGCCCCAGCCGAGCACCAGGGTGGTGGCGCCGTCCGGGTCGTCGACCTCGACGTCCGGCACCTCGATGCCGTCGATCTTGGCCTGCCGGGTGCGCACCATGAACTCGTGGTTGGCCGGGTCGTAGCTGATGTTGCCGGTGCCGTCCTGCTTCTCGATGCCGCCGATGCGGTGTTCGAGGCCGGGGGTGCCGGGCAGCGCCCAGGGGCGGGCCAGCGTCTCGGGGTCGCGCTTGTACGGCCAGAAGACCTCGGTGCCGTCGGCCAGTTCGTGGTTCGGGCCGGTGGCGAACCGGGTGCGCAGGTCGGGGAGTTCGTCGACCTCGGGGATCCGCCAGGGTTCGGAGCCGTTGGCGAGGTAGCCGTCGGAGAGCAGCATCACCGGGGTGCGGTAGGTGAGCGCGATCCGGGCCGCGTCGAGGGCGGCGTCGAAGCAGTCGGCGGGGGTGCGCGGGGCCACGACGGGGACCGGGGCCTCGCCGTTGCGCCCGTACATGGCCTGGAGCAGGTCGGCCTGCTCGGTCTTGGTGGGCAGTCCGGTGGACGGGCCGCCGCGCTGGATGTCGACGATGAGCAGCGGCAGTTCGAGCGAGACCGCGAGGCCGATGGTCTCCGACTTCAGGGCGACGCCGGGGCCGCTGGTGGTGGTGACGGCGAGCGAGCCGCCGAAGGCGGCGCCGAGCGCGGCGCCGATGCCCGCGATCTCGTCCTCGGCCTGGAAGGTGCGCACGCCGAAGTTCTTGTGCTTGCTCAGCTCGTGCAGGATGTCGGAGGCCGGGGTGATCGGGTACGAGCCCAGGTAGAGCGGCAGGTCCGCCTGCCGGGAGGCGGCGACGAGCCCGTAGGACAGGGCCAGGTTCCCGGAGATGTTGCGGTACGTGCCGGTCGGGAAGGCCCGGGTGGCGGGCGCCACCTCGTAGGAGACGGCGAAGTCCTCGGTGGTCTCGCCGAAGTTCCAGCCGGCCCGGAACGCGGCCACGTTGGCCTCGGCGATCTCGGGCTTCTTCGCGAACTTCTGGCGCAGGAAGCTCTCGGTGCCCTCGGTGGGCCGGTGGTACATCCAGGAGAGCAGCCCGAGCGCGAACATGTTCTTGCTGCGCTCGGCCTCCTTCCGGGAGAGCCCGAAGTCCTTGAGGGCCTCGACGGTGAGTGTGGTCAACGGCACCGGGTGGACCCGGTAGCCGTCCAGCGAGCCGTCCTCCAGGGGCGAGGTGTCGTACCCCACCTTGGCCATGGCGCGCTTGGCGAACTCGTCGGTGTTGACGATGATCTCGCCACCGCTCGGCACGTCCCCGATGTTCGCCTTCAGGGCGGCCGGATTCATCGCGACCAGCACGTTCGGGGCGTCGCCCGGGGTCAGGATGTCGTGGTCGGCGAAATGCAGCTGGAACGAGGACACGCCCGGCAGCGTGCCGGCGGGCGCCCGGATCTCCGCCGGGAAGTTCGGCAGCGTGGAGAGGTCGTTCCCGAAGGACGCCGTCTCCGAGGTGAACCGGTCACCCGTGAGCTGCATGCCGTCACCGGAGTCACCCGCGAAACGGATGATCACGCGGTCGAGCCGGCGGACTTCCTTCGCGGTGCCGTGCTCGCCCGTGGCCGGAGCGCTGCGCTGCTCCCCGACCAGGGCCTCACCGGCCTCGCTGCTGACCTGGCTGGTCACTGAACTGGACCTCCCTCGCGGCAAGGGGCTCTCTCCGACGAGATCGTCACCCGCGGAGAAGGCTCGGGAGACGACCGGTGGCGACCGGTCGTCCCGTGGCCCACCCTACGTCCGGAGGGGAGGGCTCCCCGGGACTTCTCGCATCATGGACCTCGTTTTGAGACGCCCAATCACGCCCTTATACGGTCAATTGTCGCTCTCCGTGAGCCATCGGGTCCACCGATGGCTCACGCTCCGCACATTGTCGGTCACGGGGCGGGGCCCCGGTGTCCGTTTCCGGACCTCGGTGATCACCCCTAAGGGTCTTCCGCGGATCCCCGGTCGGGTCTTCCGGCCTTATCTGACAGAGTGTCAGTTCGTCAGGAGTTGAGATAGGTCAGAACGGCCAGAACCCGGCGGTGATCCCCGTCACTCGGGGACAGGCCCAGCTTCAGGAAGATGTTGCTGATGTGCTTCTCGACCGCTCCGTCGCTGACCACGAGCTGCCGCGCGATGGCCGAATTGGTACGCCCCTCGGCCATCAGTCCGAGGACCTCACGCTCGCGCGGGGTCAGCGCCGCCAGCACGTCCTGCTTACGGCTCCGGCCGAGCAGCTGCGCCACCACCTCCGGGTCCAGGGCCGTACCGCCCCTGGCCACCCGCACCACCGCGTCCACGAACTCGCGGACCTCGGCGACCCGGTCCTTCAGGAGATAGCCGACGCCCGTGGAGGACCCGGCGAGCAGCTCGGTGGCGTACTGCTCCTCCACGTACTGCGAAAGGACCAGCACCCCGAGCCCGGGGTGCTCCTTGCGCAGCCGTACGGCGGCCCGTACGCCCTCGTCGGTGTGGGTCGGCGGCATCCGCACGTCGGCCACCACCACGTCCGGCAGCGCGCCCTCGCCCGCGAGGTCGGACACGGTCTTCACCAGCGCCTCGCCGTCCCCGACCCCGGCGACCACGTCGTGCCCCAGATCGGTGAGCAGCCGGGTCAGCCCCTCGCGCAGCAGCACCGAATCCTCGGCGATCACCACGCGCACCCGCCCCGCGCCGTCCCTGTCCGGCCCCGTCTCCGTCACTGCCCTGCCCCTGCCTTCCGCTGGTCGAGCTGAGCGTTCCCCAGCCTCGCAAGCATCGCAGCAGGAAGGACGCGGTGGGGGCGGGAGGGGTTCAACTCGGCCAGGGACGGGGAAGGAAGGAAGCGGTGGGCCCGGGTGCGTGCCAGGGCCCACCACCTTGCTGTCAGGCTTCGCGCACCTGGATGTCAGGCTTCGCGCCAGGGGAGTTCGACGGTGACGGTGGTGGGGCCGCCCGCCGGGGAGTCGACGGCGAGGACGCCGTCCACCGCGTCGATCCGCTCGGCGAGACCGGCGAGCCCGCTGCCCGCCGCCGGGTCGGCGCCGCCGACGCCGTCGTCCCGCACCTGGAGCATCAGCCGGCCGTCGGTGCGCCACACGTCCACCTGGGCACGGCGGGCCCGGGCGTGCTTGGAGACGTTCTGGAGGAGCTCGGAGACGGTGAAGTAGGCGATGCCCTCGATCGCGGCGGCCGGGCGGCCCGGCAGGTCGACGTCCACGGTCACCGGGACGGTCGACCGGGCGGCCACCGCCGACAGGGCGGCGTCCAGACCGCGGTCGGTGAGGATCGCCGGATGGATCCCGCGCGCGAGGTCGCGCAGCTCCTGAAGGGCCAGCTTCACCTCGCCGTGCGCCTCGTCGACCATCACGGCGGCGGCCTTCGGGTCGTGCGCCAGCTTCTCCTTCGCCAGACCCAGGTCCATCGCGAGGGCGACGAGCCGGGCCTGCGCGCCGTCGTGCAGATCGCGCTCGATGCGGCGCAGGTCGGCGGCGGCGGTGTCGACGACGACGCCCCGGTCCGACTCCAGCTCCGTCACCCGGTTCGCCAGCCGCGAAGGACCGAGCAGACCGGAGACCATCGCCTTGTCGACGGCGACCAGACCGCGCAGCAGCCAGGGGGCGATCAGCACGAAGACCAGGCCGACCAGGCAGGTCACGGTGATCTCGAACGGCGAGTCCAGGTAGATGTCGTGGGTCTCGTCGCCGTAGATCTGCAGCCCGTCCTGACCCGCGTACATCGGGAACACCCAGCGCCACAGCGGGTACGTGAACAGGCCCCAGCCGTAGGCGAAGAACGTGAGCGAGAGGGAGAAGGACAGCACGGCCCACGGGAAGTGCAGCAGCGCGTACAGCAGGTGCCGCCAGGACGCCCCGCTCTTCAGGGACGCGCCCATCCACGACAGCGCCCCGCCGGTCTTCCCGCGCACCGGCTCCGGCGCGGCCACGTCGAGCCCGAGCATCCCGCGCGCCCGGGTCCGCTCCGTCGCGCCGAAACCGCGGCACACGGCGAGCGCGGCTGCCAGCACCGGGACGCCGAGGAAGGTGACGAGCAGCCCGGCGCCGGCCGACACCATCGTGATGGCGACGCAGAAGTACCCGACGCTCAGCGGGAACCCGGTCAGGACATAACCCAGCTCACGCCAGGTGCGCCCTTCGAACGGCGCGCGCACGGCGGCGGGGAGGCGGTGGGAGGCCATCGGGAGATCCGTTTCTGGTGGTCGGCGGCTGATGATGTCCAGCCTCGCGGAGCGGAGGGGGTCCGGACCATGAGGCAGGTGGGCGTCTGTGACCGGGGGTTTTCCCTACCCGGGGCTTTCGGTACGGGGGTGGGCTCCGGCACGGGGGTGGGCTCGGTCACGGGGGTACGGGGCGGGCCCGGCCCCGGTCAGGGACCGGGTCAGGGACCGGGTCAGGCGGAGCCGGGGCGGGAGCGCCACGGCAGCTCGGCGGTGACGACCGTCGGGCCGCCCTCGGGGGAGTCGACGACGAACACCCCGTCGACCGCGCCGAGCCGGTCGGCCAGCCCGGCCATGCCCGTACCGCCGCCGTCGAGCCGGGCGCCGCCGACCCCGTTGTCCCGCACCTGGAGCATCAGCCGGTCACCGGCCCGCCACACGTCCACGGCGGCGGACGTGGCGCGGGCGTGCTTGGAGACGTTCTGGAGGAGTTCGGAGACGGTGAAGTAGGCGATGCCCTCGATCGCTTCGGCGGGCCGCTCGGCCAGGTCGACGGAGACCTGCACGGGCGCGGTGCAGCGGGCGGCGACCGCCGAGAGGGCGGCGTCCAGACCCCGGTCGGTGAGGACCGCCGGGTGGATCCCGCGCGCCAGGTCGCGCAGCTCCTGGAGGGCCAGCTTCACCTCGCCGTGCGCCTCGTCGACCATGGCCGCCGCGGCCTCCGGGTCGTCGAGCAGCTTCTCCTTCGCGAGCCCGAGGCCCATGGCGAGGGCGACGAGCCGGGCCTGGGCGCCGTCGTGCAGATCGCGCTCGATGCGGCGCAGGTCGGCGGCGGCGGTGTCGACGACGACACCCCGGTCCGACTCCAGCTCGGCGATCCGCCGCTCCAGCTCGTCCGAGGGCGAGAGCAGCCCGCGGACCATGGCCCGGTCGGCGTTGGCGAGCCCGCGCGCCACGAACGGCAGCAGCGGCCACAGCACGACCAGCGAGATCAGGGTCAACGCGAAGGTCAGGACGCCCCAGGGCAGCCGGATGAAGCCGTAGAGCTGGCTGCGCCAGGCCACCGGGTCCTTCAGCTGCGCCCACAGCCAGGGGAAGAAGCCGTCGGCCTTGGGCAGCGGGCTCGGCCGGTCCACGTGCAGCCCGAGCAGCGCGCGGGCCCTGGCCCGCTCCGTCCCGGCGATCCCGCGGGCCCCGGCGAGGCCGAGCGCGAGCAGCGGGAGACCGATGACGGTGACGGCGAGCCCGACGCCGACGCAGACGGTGACGACCGCGTACCCGAAACCGAGCACCGCGCAGGGGAGGTTCGCGAGGAGGTGCCCGATCTCCTTCCAGGTGTGCCGGCCGTAGGCGAAACGGGCGGGCGGCGGGGGCCCGGGCCGGGTGTCGGTGTCGGTGGAACCGGTGTCGGTGGGACCGGTGAGGCTGCTCATGAGGACAAGGCTGCCGGTCGGGGGGTGCGACGCGCCATGGGGGAGGTCGCCGATGCGGAAGGGGGGATAACCCCCCTCACCCCGTGCGGGGGTCTCGACCCGGCCTCGGCCGGGGCTCGGCCTGGCCCGCTTACCGTCCCTTTAGCAGGGCCTAGACTCGCGTCCGTAAAAAACTAGGGAACGAGACACCGAGACCGAGGGGCGGACGTGCGGGAACCGACCGTTGTCGTCGCGGCTGACCAAGCGGCGGACTACTTCCAGACGTACTCCGTCGTCGGACTGCTCGCCGTCGTCGGCGTGCTCTTCGTCGCGGTGGCGTTCGGCGCCGGGCGGCTGCTGCGCCCGGTGGTGCCGACCCCGGAGAAACTCCTCACCTACGAGTGCGGTGTCGACCCCGTGGGGGAGGGGTGGGCGCACACCCAAGTGCGCTACTACGTGTACGCCTTCCTCTATGTGATCTTCGCCGTCGACTCGATCTTCCTGTTCCCGTGGGCGACGGTGTTCGCCGCGCCCGGGTACGGGGCCACGACGCTGGTCGAGATGTTCGTCTTCCTCGGCTTCCTGGCCGTGGGACTGCTCTACGCGTACAAGAAGGGCGTCCTGGCATGGCTGTGACCCCCCTGCCGGACCCGGCCCTGCCGGATCAGGCACCGCTGCCGGACCAGGCACCCGCCCGGCTCGGCGTCCTGTCGCGCCTCGCGCCCGAGCCGATGAAGGTGGTCCTCAACTGGGGCCGCCGGTACAGCCTGTGGGTCTTCAACTTCGGCCTCGCCTGCTGCGCGATCGAGTTCATCGCCGCGTCGATGGCCCGTCACGACTTCATCCGGCTCGGCGTGATCCCCTTCGCGCCGGGCCCGCGCCAGGCCGACCTGATGATCGTCTCCGGCACGGTGACGGACAAGATGGCGCCCGCGGTGAAGCGCCTGTACGAGCAGATGCCCGAGCC
Source organism: Streptomyces sp. NPDC090025 (assembly GCF_044748125.1). Classification (NCBI taxonomy): domain Bacteria; kingdom Bacillati; phylum Actinomycetota; class Actinomycetes; order Kitasatosporales; family Streptomycetaceae; genus Streptomyces; species Streptomyces sp. NPDC090025. The sequence goes on from NZ_JBIVFL010000001.1 coordinate 477,947, forward strand.
GAAGTACGTCATCTCCTTCGGCGCCTGCTCGAACTGCGGCGGCCCGTACTGGGACTCGTACTCGGTCACCAAGGGCGTCGACCAGATCATCCCGGTCGACGTGTACGTGCCGGGCTGCCCGCCACGGCCCGAGGCGCTGCTCCAGGGCATCCTCAAGCTCCAGGAGAAGATCGCGCGGGAGAGCCTGGCGGAGCGGTACGGGGCGGCGGGGACGCCGTCGGTCGGCCAGCTGACCAGCGGCCTGGTGCGACCGCCGCAGGCCGGGTCCGGGACCGGGGCTGGGGCCGGGGCCGGGGCGGAGGGCTCGGCGTGAGCGACTACTACGGCGACGCGTTCGCCGCCCTGCCGGACGGCGTCACGGAGATCTTCGGCGAGGAGGCGACCGCCGAGAAGGCGTACGAACTCCTCACCGTCGACGTGCCGGTCGGCTCCTGGATCGCCGCCCTGGAGATCGCCCGCGACAAGCTGGGCTGCACCTTCTTCGACTGGCTGAGCGCGGTCGACGAGGCGGGCACCGGCTTCCGCGTCTGCGCGCACGTCGCCTCGGTCGCCCAGGGCGGGGTGCGGCGGCTGCTGCTCCGTACGACGGTGCCGCACGCGGCGGCGTCGCTGCCGTCGGCGGTCGCGGTGTACGCGGGCGCGGAGTGGCACGAGCGCGAGACCTACGAGATGTTCGGCATCACCTTCACGGACCACCCGCACCTGGTCCACCTGCTCCTCCCGGAGAACTTCGAGGGCCACCCGCTGCGCAAGGACTTCGTCCTGGCGGCGCGCGTCGCGAAGGCGTGGCCGGGCGCGAAGGAACCGGGCGAGTCCCACGACCCGAACGCCCCGAAGCGCCGCCAGATGCTCCCCCCGGGCGTCCCGGACCCCAACGAATGGGGCCCCCTCAAGGGCCAACTCCCCCCGGCCCCGGCCCGCCCGGCCCGCGCGGCGGCGGGCGACCGCCCGGTGCGGCGGACGAGGACGGCGACCGCGGGCTCGACGAGCCAGGCGCCGGAGGCGCCCGCGGCTGCGCCTGCGGCGGGCGAGGGCGTGGGCCCGCGCCGCGCGCGTACGGCGGCGGAGGGCTCCGCGAGCCAGGGCCCGGAGGCCCCGGGCGGTGCTTCGGCTGCGGGTCCGCGCCGGGCGCGTACGGCGGCCGAGGGTTCGGCGAGCCAGACCCCGCAGGCACCTGCGGCGGCCGAGCCGCCCCCGGCGGGTCCGCGCCGCAACCGCACCGCGAGCGCGGGTTCGGCGAGCCAGCGCGAGGAGCCGCAACCCCCCACCGACACCCCCCGCGCCGCCCCGCGCACCCGCAGCGCGGACGCCCCGTGGCACCACGCCCGCCCGGCCTTCACGGAGGACGCCGCCACCGGCGACACCCCGAAGCCCGCCGAGTCGGCGCCCGGCACCACGGACCCGGCTTCGGCGGCGCAGCCCGCCGCGCCCGAGTCCGAGCCGGGCTCGGGCGACAGCCCGGCGCCCCCGCGACCGCCCGCCGCAGGCGAAGGCCCGGCCCCCGCCGACCCCGCCGCAGGCGAAGGCTCCGACCCCACCCCCACCGACCCCGCCGGAGGCGACCCCGCGTGAACGACGTACTCGACGTCGCCCTCCGGCTGATCATCGTCTTCGCCGTCTTCCTCGTCCTTCCCCTCGTCGTCGGGCAGACCGAGCACAAGGTCATGGCCCACATGCAGGGCCGCCTCGGCCCCATGTACGCCGGTGGCTTCCACGGCTGGGCCCAGCTCGTCGCCGACGGCGTGAAGTTCGCGCAGAAGGAGGACGTCGTACCGAAGGACGCCGACCGGCGGGTGTTCCAGCTCGCGCCGGCCGTCGCGCTCCTCCCGTACCTCCTCGTGCTCGTCGCCGTCCCCGTCGGCCCCGGCGACGGCGCCGTCGGGCAGGTGGTCGACGCCGGGATCTTCTTCGTGCTCGCCGTGATGGGCGTCGGCGTGCTCGGCAGTCTGATGGCCGGGTGGGCGTCCGCCAACAAGTTCTCGCTGCTCGGGGCGCTCCGCAGTGCCGCCCAGCTGCTCGCGTACGAGCTGCCGATGCTGCTGGCCGCCGCTTCCGTCGCGATGGCCGCCGGGACCGTGTCCCTGACCGGGATCCTGGACGCCTTCGAGTGGTGGTGGGTGCCCTGGCAGATCGTCGGCGCGCTCGTGTTCTTCGTCGCCGGGCTCGCGGAGCTGCAGCGTCCGCCGTTCGACATGCCCGTCGCCGACTCGGAGATCATCTTCGGCGCGTACACCGAGTACACCGGTCTCCGCTTCGCCCTCTTCCTGCTCGCCGAGTACGCGGGCATCGTCGTCCTGTGCGGCCTCACCACCGTCCTCTTCCTCGGCGGCTGGCACGGCCCCGGCGGCGCCGACGGTCTCGGCTGGGTGTGGACCCTGCTCAAGACCGCCGTCCTCGCCTTCGTCGTCATCTGGCTGCGGGTCTCGTACCCCCGGCTCCGTGAGGACCAGTTGCAGAAGCTCGCCTGGACGACCCTCGTACCCCTCGCCCTCGCGCAGATCGCGCTGACCGGCATCGTGAAGGTGGCGATCCAGTAACCATGCCCCCGATCCCCGGATCCGGCCTCGCCAAGGGCCTGGCCGTCACCCTCCGCACGATGACGCGCAAGTCGGTCACCGCGCAGTACCCCGAGACGCAGCCCGAACTCCCGCCCCGCACCCGCGGTGTGATCGGGCTGTTCGAGGAGAACTGCACGGTGTGCATGCTGTGCGCCCGCGAGTGCCCCGACTGGTGCATCTACATCGACTCCCACAAGGAGACGGTGCCGGCCGCCGCCCCCGGCGGGCGCGAGCGCAGCCGGAACGTCCTCGACCGCTTCGCCATCGACTTCTCGCTCTGCATGTACTGCGGGATCTGCATCGAGGTGTGCCCGTTCGACGCGCTCTTCTGGTCGCCGGAGTTCGAGTACGCCGAGACCGACATCCACGAGCTGACGCACGAGCGCGACAAGCTCCGCGAGTGGATGTGGACGGTGCCCGAGCCGCCCGCGCTCGACCCGCGCGCGGAGGAGCCGAAGGAACTGGCCGCCGCCCGCAAGGCCGCCGACAAGGCCGCCGCCCAGCAGGCCCAGGAGCAGGCCGCGTCCGAGGCCCCGGAGGACACCCCGTGATCCTCGCCGCCCAGACCGCCGCCCAGAGCGCCGTGCAGACCACGGGGCCCGGTTTCCTCTCGCCCACCGGCGTCGAGATCGCCTTCCTCCTCGTCGGCCTCGTCACCCTCGGCGCCGCCCTCGTCACCGTCACCACCAAGCAGCTCGTGCACGCCGCCCTCTGGCTGGTCGTCACCCTCGGCGGGCTCGCCGTCGAGTACCTGCTGCTCACCGCCGAGTTCATCGCCTGGGTCCAGGTGCTGATCTACGTCGGCTCGGTCGTCGTCCTGCTCCTCTTCGGGCTGATGCTCACCCGGGCCCCGATCGGCCGCTCCCCGGACGCCGACTCCGGCAACCGGCCGGTCGCCGTCGCCGTGGCGGTCGCCGCCGCGGCGGCCCTCGTCTGGGTGGTCGTGGACGCCTTCCGGACCACCTGGATCGCGCTCGACGGGCCCGCCCAGGGCTCCACCGAGGTCACCGGCCAGATCCTGTTCCGGCACTGGGTGCTGCCCTTCGAGGCGCTGTCGGTGCTGCTGCTCGCCGCCCTCGTCGGCGCGATCGTCCTGTCCCGCAAGAAGCAGAGCCCGGAGGACGAACGCTGATGCACCTCGTCTACCCGGCCGTCCTCGCCGCCCTCCTCTTCTCCATCGGCGTGTACGGCGTCCTCGCCCGCCGCAACGCGATCCTGGTCCTGATGTCCGTCGAGCTGATGCTCAACGCCGTCAACCTCAACCTGGTCGCCTTCGACGTCTGGCTCCGCGACACCCTGCACGCGGGCCAGGCGCTCACCCTCTTCACCATCGCCATCGCCGCCGCCGAGATCGGCATCGGCCTCGCGATCGTCCTGATGGTCCACCGCAACCGCGGCACCGCGGACGTCGACCGGCTGCGGGACACCAAGGAACCGCCGGACGGCGCACCGGACCCGCTCCACGACACAGGCGCCGCCGCCGACGAGAAGGCCGAGGCCACCGCGTGACCACCACGACCCTCGCCGTCCTCGTCCCCGTCCTCCCCTTCCTCGGCGCCGTCGCCGGTCTGCTGCTCGGCCGCACCGCGCCCGGCTTCGTCCGCCCGCTCGCCGTGCTGCCCACCGTCGCCGCCGCCGCGCTCGCCGCCGTCGTCGCGATCCGGCAGGGCGGCGACGCGCCCCTCGACGCGGCCACCCGGCTCACCCCCACCGGCTCGGTCCCGATCGACCTCGCCCTGCACATCGACGGCTTCGCCGCGCTCGTCGCCGTCCTCGTCGGCGTCGTCGCGAGCTGCGTGCAGATCTACTCGACCGGCTACCTCCGCGACGACCCGCGCTACCCCTCGTACACGGCCCTCGTCTCCCTCTTCACCGCCGCGATGCTGCTCGTCGTCTACTCAGGCGACCTGATGGTGCTCCTGGTCGGCTGGGAGATCATGGGCATCTGCTCGTACTTCCTCGTCGGGCACTACTGGGAGACCCCCGAGGCCCGCTCCGCCTCCCTCAAGGCGTTCCTGGTCACCAAGCTCGGCGACGTCCCCTTCCTCTTCGGTCTGTTCGCGCTCGCCGCCGACGCGGGCACCTTCCGGATCACCGGGATCCTCGGCACCGTCGCCTCCGGCGGGCTCGACCACCCCACCCTGATCGCGCTGCTGCTGCTCGCGGGCGTCGCGGGCAAGTCGGCGCAGTTCCCGCTGCACACCTGGCTCCCCGACGCGATGGCCGGCCCCACGCCGGTCTCCGCGCTGATCCACGCGGCGACCATGGTCGCCGCCGGCATCTACTTCGTGGCCCGGCTGCTGCCCGTCTTCGCCGCCTCCGCCGCCGCGCTGACCGTGCTCGCCGTCATGGCCGCGGTCACCATGGTCGGCTCGGCGCTCGCCGCGCTCGCCCAGGACGACATCAAGCGGGTCCTCGCCTATTCGACGATCGGCCAGCTCGGCTACATGTCGGGCGCGCTCGCCGTCGGCGACCGGGGCGCCGCCGTCTTCCACCTCCTCTCGCACGGCGCCTTCAAGGCCCTGCTGTTCCTGGCCGCCGGGGCGGTCATCCACGCCGCCGGGACCAACTCGCTCACCGCGATGTCCCGGATGAGCGGACTGACCAGGCGGATCCCGGACGCCTACTGGACGATGACGATCGGTCTGCTCGCGCTCGCCGCGATCCCGCCCTTCGCCGGGTTCTTCTCCAAGGAGGCCGTCCTGGTCGCGGCCGAGCACACCGCCACCGGCGAGCGGACCGTCGCCCCCGCCGGAGCGGGCTGGATCGTGCTCGTCGCCGCGCTGCTCACGGCCCTGCTGACCGCCGCGTACGCGACCCGGCTGTGGCTGCTCGCCTTCCGCGGCCGGGGCGCCGAGGTCCCCGACCACGGCCGCCAGCCGATCGCCATGACCACCGTCCTGTGGGTGCTCGCGGTGCCCTCGCTCGGCTTCGGGCTCACCGCCTTCTCCCTGGACGACTGGTTCGACGGGCACCCGCTGACCCCGACGCTCACCACCGTCGTGCTCGGCACCGGACTCGCGGTGGTCGGCGCGGCCGTCACCTACGCCGTCCGCAGCTCGCTCACCGCCCGAGCCGCGACAACGGCCGCGACAACGGCCGGGGCGACGGCCCCCCGGGTCGCCCACCCCGACGCCGACGCCGGAGAGGTCGAGGCCGAAGCCCTGGACCTGCCCCGCCCCGCCGCCGACCCGGCCGACCCCGGGCGCGCGCTGCTCGGCCCGCTCCACCCGTACGCCGCCGACGGCTTCCGCCTCGACGCCGTCTACCGGACCCTGTTCGTCCGCCCCGTGCTCGGCGCCGCCACCCTGGTCCGCTTCCTGGACCGCGAGGTCGTCGACACCTATGTGCGCGGCGCGGGCGCCACCGCCAAGGGGCTCGGCGGGCTCGTCCGCCGCGCCCAGACCGGCAATGTGCAGACCTATCTGAGCGCCCTGCTCGCCGGCTCCGTCGTCCTGGCGATCGTCGCCGTCGTCCTCGCCAACGCCGCCGCCGGAGCGTGAGCCGTGATCGATATCAGCCCGTCCGTGATGCAGTTCCTTCTCGCGTTGACCGTCGGCGGCCCGCTCCTCGGCGCCGCCGCCGCGCTGCTTCCCGCCCCGCCGGGACTGAAGGGGAAGTCACCCGACCAGGCCGTGCTCCGCCACGGCGTCACCGTCACCGGCGTGATCCTGCTCGCCGCGATCGCCCTCGCCCTCGGCTTCGACCACGACCATCCGTCGACCATGCAGGCGACGACGGACATCAGCTGGATCAAGAGCCTCGGCGTACGGATCCACCTCGGTGTCGACGGCATTTCCCTCCCCCTCGTCGTCCTGACCGCGCTGCTGACCTTCCTCTGCGCGCTGTACAGCTACTACAAGCCCCCCACGGGCCCCTCGCCCAAGGCGTTCGTGGCCCTGATCCTGGTCCTGGAGGCCGGCACCCTCGCCACCTTCGCCGTCCTCGACCTGATCCTCTTCTTCCTCGCCTTCGAGACCGTCCTCATCCCCATGTACTTCCTGATCGCCCGCTGGGGCGGCGCCGGCCGGCAGGCCGCCGCCTGGAAGTTCATCCTCTACACGCTGCTCGGCTCCGTCGTCATGCTGCTCGGCCTGCTCGTCATCGGCATGAAGGCGGGCACGTTCGACATGGTGGCACTGGCCACTGACAACGGCCGGGGCCTCACCACGTCCGCCCAGGTCATCGCCGTTCTGGCGATCGGGATCGGGCTCGCCGTGAAGACCCCGATGTGGCCCCTGCACAGCTGGCTCCCGGACGCCCACACCGCCGCCCCCACCGTCGGCTCGGTGCTGCTCGCCGGAGTGCTCCTGAAGATGGGCACGTACGGCTTCGTGCGCATCCTGCTGCCGGTCACCCCCGACGGCATGCACACCTTCGCCCCGTACCTCGCCGCCTTCGCCGTCGTCGGGATCATCTACGGATCCCTCGCCTGCCTCTCCCTCGCCCGCCCCGGCGGCAAGGGCGACCTCAAGCGGCTCATCGCCTACTCCTCCGTCGGCCACATGGGCTTCGTGCTCCTCGGCATCGCCACCATGACCCCCACCGGGGTCAACGGCGCCCTCTTCGCCAACATCGCCCACGGCCTCATCACCGGCCTGCTGTTCTTCCTGGTCGGCGCCGTCAAGGACCGCTACGGCACCGCCGACCTCGACACCCTCGCCGGAGCCACCGGCGCCGCCCTCTACGGCCGCGCCCCCCGCCTCGGCGCGCTCCTCGCGTTCGCCGCCGTCGCCTCGCTCGGCCTGCCGGGCCTCGCCGGGTTCTGGGGCGAGATGCTCGCCCTGTTCGGCGCCTTCGACCCGGCCGAGGGCCTCAGCCGTCCCGCCTTCCTCACCTTCATGGCGATCGGCGGCCTCGGCACCCTGCTCACCGCCGGATACCTCCTCGTCGTGGTCCGCCGGGTCTGCATGGGCGGCCCGCGGCCCGCGGGCGAGACCGCCATCGCCGACGTCCAGGGCTACGAGTTCGCCGCCTGGACCCCGCTCGTCGCCCTCACCGTCCTCGCCGGACTGTGGCCCGCGGTCCTCCTCGGCCTCACCGACCCGGCCGTCCAGAAGCTCCTCGCGGGAGGCACCCAGTGACCGCCCTGGCCGCCGCCGACCTCGTCCAGTCCGTCGACTGGACGACGATCGCGCCGCCCACCCTGACCGCGCTCGTGGGACTGGTCGTGCTCGTCGCCGACCTGTTCGTCCCGGCCGCGCGCAAGCAGTTCCTCGGCTGGACCGCGATCGGCGGCCTCGCCGCCGCGCTCGCACTGCTCGTCCCGCTGCGCGACGGCGACCACGCCACCTTCTGCCTCACCCTCGACACCCAGCTCCGGGCGTGCAGCTACACGGCCGACCGGTTCACCGTCGTCATCCAGTTCCTGGTGCTCGCCGGAGCCCTGGTCACCGCGCTGCTCTCGGTCGCCGACACCCGCGAGAAGCTGCCGCCGGGCGAGTACTGGTTCCTGCTGCTCGCCTCCGCCGCGGGCGCCGCCCTGCTGCCCGCCGCCCGCGACCTCGCCACCCTCGTCGTCGCCCTCGAAGTCGCCTCGCTGCCCGCGTTCGCGCTCGTCGGCCTCAAGCGCGGCGACCGGATGTCCGGCGAGGCCGCGCTGAAGTTCTTCCTGTCCTCGGTCACCGCCACCGCCGTCACCCTGCTCGGCGTCAGCTTCGTGTACGCGGCCACCGGCACCCTCCACCTCACCGAGATCGCCGCCCGGCTCGGCGACGTACCGGGCCAGCTGCACACCCTCGCGCAGGCCGGAGTGGTCCTCGCGCTCGTCGGCTTCGCCTTCAAGACGGCCGTCGTGCCCTTCCACTTCTGGGTCCCCGACACCTACGTCGGCGCCCCGCTGCCCGTCGCCGCCTACCTCTCCGTGGTCGGCAAGGCCGTCGGCTTCACCGGCGTCATCCTGCTGACCGTCGGCGCCTTCCCCGCGTACGCCGACGTCTGGGGCCCCGCGCTCGCCGTGCTCGCCGCGCTCACCATGAGCGTCGGCAACGTCGCCGCCCTCCGCCAGAGCACCACGCGCGCGTGGAGCGCGGTACGGCTGCTCGCCTGGTCCTCGATCGCGCAGGCCGGCTACCTCCTGGTGCCGATCGCCGCCGCCGCGTACACCGGCGACGACCAGATCGGCGCCACCGTCGCGTACGCCCTGATGTACGCGGTCGTGAACCTCGGCGCCTTCGCGGTGGTCGCGCTCGTCGCCCGCACCGCCCCCGAACTGCGGCTCACCGACCACCGCGGCCTCTGGTCCCGGCGGCCCCTGACGGCCCTCGCGCTCGGTTTCTTCCTGCTGAACCTGGCCGGACTGCCCCCGGGTATCATCGGCCTCTTCGCAAAGGTGACCGTCTTCTCGACGGCCGTCGACGCGGGCCTCGGCTGGCTCGCGGTCGTCATGGGCGTCAACGTCGTGATCGGCCTCTACTACTACCTGCGGTGGACGGCGCTGCTGTTCCAGGGCAGTGGCGAGACGGCGGACGCGCCCGTGGCCGGGTCCGCGGACCCGGCCACGGCGGCGGTACGGGCCGGGGTCCCGGCCCCGATCACCGTCGCCGTGGTGCTGACCGCGGCCGCCGGCGTGGTGCTGTCCTGCTGGCCGGAGACCGTGCTGCGCTATGCGACCGCGAACCTTTTCTGACCTCGTACGCCCCCATAGCCCCCACACACGTCCCCCCACAGAATCACCAAGGAGCGGTACCCCGTGCTGAACGGTTTCAAGGACTTCATACTTCGCGGGAACGTCGTCTCGATGGCCATCGGTCTGGCCGTCGGCTCGGCGTTCACGGCCGTCGTGACCGGCTTCAGCAAGGCGTTCATCACCCCCCTCATCGGTCTCGCGACCGGCTCGGTCGGCGACTTCAGCGAAGCGCACTTCACCATCGGCAAGACCGACTTCCCGTACGGCCTGGCCATCGCCGCCGCCATAGCCTTCGTGATCACCGCCGCCGTCCTCTACTTCCTGATCGTCGTCCCCATGGCGAAGATCCAGGAGCGCTTCGCCCGCGCCGAGGCCGCCGACCCGAAGTCCGAGAAGCGCGACTGCCCGCGCTGCTTCACCGAGATCCCGGCCGTCGCCTCCCGCTGCGCCCACTGCACCAGCGAGATCGAGCCCGTCCCCACGGCCCTGGCGAAGCTGACCACCGACGCGGCCGACGCCACCAGGGTCGCGGTCCCGTACCAGCGCTGACCCGCCCGCAAGAGGCCCGTCACCCGTACGGCCCACACGGCACCCCCCGCGACCTGGGGAACCCGAGCTTCCCGCCTGGCGTTGACCTGGTGAGGAGGGTCCACTGGACGGTGGACCCCATGAGAGCCCCACCAGAGCAAAGGGTTCCCCTGCCGCACCACTTGGAGGGCGTACCGTGCACCGCCGGCACAACGGGCTGAGGACCGCCGTCCTCCTGGGAGGGCTGTCCGCCCTCATCATCGTCATCGGCAGTTTCTTCGGGCGTACGGGCCTGATCGTCGCGCTCGTCGTGGCGCTCGGCACCAACGCGTACGCGTACTGGAACAGCGACAAGCTGGCACTGCGCGCCATGCGCGCCCGCCCGGTGAGCGAGTTCGAGGCACCAGCCCTCTACCGGATGGTCCGCGAGCTCTCCACCCAGGCCCGCCAGCCCATGCCCCGGCTGTACATCTCGCCCACCCAGGCCCCCAACGCCTTCGCGACCGGCCGCAACCCGCGCAACGCGGCCGTGTGCTGCACCGAGGGCATCCTCGCGATCCTCGACGAGCGCGAGCTGCGCGGGGTCATCGGCCACGAGCTGAGCCACGTCTACAACCGGGACATCCTGATCTCCTCGGTCGCCGGAGCGCTCGCCTCCGTGATCATGTTCCTGGTCAACTTCGCCTGGCTGATCCCGGTCGGCCGGTCCAACGACGACGACGGCCCCGGACTGCTCGGCATGCTGCTGATCATCATCCTGGGCCCGATCGCCGCCTCGATCATCCAACTGGCCATCTCGCGCTCCCGGGAGTACGAGGCGGACGCCTCGGGCGCCCAGCTCACCGGCGACCCGCTCGCCCTGGCCAGCGCCCTGCGGAAGCTGGAGGCGGGCACCAAGCAGCTGCCGCTGCCGCCCGAGCCGAAGATCGAGACGGCGAGCCACATGATGATCGCGAACCCCTTCCGGCCGGGGCAGGGGCTGTCCAGGATGTTCTCCACCCACCCGCCGATGGCGGAGCGCATCGCCCGACTCGAGAAGATGGCAGGTCCCCGCCCGTGAAGACGATCCTCAACGTCATCTGGCTGGTCCTCTGCGGATTCTGGATGTTCCTCGGCTACATGCTGGCCGGTGTGCTGCTCTGCATCACGATCATCGGGATCCCGTTCGGCCTCGCCGCCTTCCGGATCGGCCTGTACGCCCTGTGGCCGTTCGGCCAGACCGTCGTCGACCGGCGGGACGCCGGGGCGCCGTCCTGCGTCGGCAACGTGCTGTGGCTGATCCTGGCGGGCTGGTGGCTGGCGCTCGGCCACATCACCACCGGCATCGCGCTGTGCATCACGATCATCGGCATCCCGCTCGGCATCGCGAACTTCAAGATGATCCCGGTGTCGCTGCTGCCGCTCGGCAAGGAGATCGTCAGCACCGACCGGGCGGCGTACGGCTACCGCCCCCAGTGAGACCGCCCGGGTACGTCCTCAGTGGTGCGGCGGTGACGGGCGCCCCCGGCTGACCGTCACCGCGTACGCCACCACGCCGACCGCGAGCACCCCGAGCCCGGCGAGCACCGCCGTCGGCGGCAGCGCGAAGGCGAGGGTCGCGCAGCCCGCGAGGCCGAGCACGGCGAGCGGGCGCTCACGGCGGCCGAGGGTCCAGGCGGAGGCGTTGGCGACGGCGTAGTAGACCAGCACCCCGAACGACGAGAAGCCGATCGCGCCCCGTACGTCCGCGGTCGCCGCGACCACGGCCACCACCGCGCCCACCGCGAGCTCCGCGTGGTGCGGCACCTGGAAGCGCGGGTGGACGGCGGCGAGGGCGGCCGGGAGGTGGCCGTCGCGGGCCATCGCGAGGGTGGTCCGCGACACCCCGAGGAGCAGCGAGAGCAGCGCCCCGAGGGCGGCGACGGCCGCGCCGACCGCGACGAGCGGCACCAGCCGGTCGGCGCCCGCCGCGCGGGCCGCGTCGGCGAGCGGGGCGGGGGAGGCGGCCAGGCCGCGCGGGCCGAGGACGGAGAGCACGCCGACGGCGACGGCCGCGTAGACGGCGAGGGTGACGCCGAGGGCGATCGGCACGGCCAGCGGGATGGTCCGCTCCGGGTCGCGGACCTCCTCGCCGAGGGTCGCGATCCGCGCGTACCCGGCGAACGCGAAGAACAGCAGTCCGGCCGCCTGGAGCACCCCGCCCCCGGGCAGTTCCCCGGCGAGCGCGAGCCGGTCGGCGTCCCCGGCCCCGGCGGTGGTGACCACGACGGCGGCGAGCACGGCGAGCACGAAGGCCACGATGATCCGGGTGAGCAGCGCGGACTTCCGTATGCCCGTGTAGTCGACGGCGGTGAGCAGGACGACGGCGGCGACCGCCACCGCGTGGGCGTGGTCGGGCCACAGGTAGGCGCCGGCGGTGAGCGCCATGGCCGCGCAGGAGGCGGTCTTGCCGACGATGAAGGCCCAGCCCGCCAGGTGCCCCCAGAACGCGCCGAGCCGCTCCCGCCCGTAGACGTAGGTGCCGCCGGAGGCCGGGTAGCGGGCGGCGAGCCGGGCGGAGGCCATGGCGTTGCAGTACGCGACGACCGCGGCGATCCCGAGCGCCGGGAGCAGACCGGGTCCGGCCGCCTGCGCGGCCGGTCCGAGCGCCGCGAAGATGCCCGCGCCGATCATCGAGCCGAGCCCGATCACGACGGCGTCGAACACTCCGAGCGTGCGGCGCAGTTCCTGTGTCATGCCCCGCACATTAGGGGGTCCGGCAACCACCGGACGCCACCGGGCGTCCTTGGGGACATGAGCATCATCAGCTGGATAGTCCTCGGCCTGCTTGCCGGTGTCATCGCCAAGGTCCTGCTGCCCGGGCGCGACCCCGGCGGCCTGATCGGCACGACCCTGATCGGGGTCGTCGGCGCGTTCCTCGGCGGCTGGCTGTCGGCGAAGTTCCTCGACCGGCCGATCTCCCAGGACTTCTACGACGGGGCGACGTGGCTGTCGGCGATCGGCGGTTCGCTGGTGCTCCTGATCGGCTACCGGATCCTGTTCGGCAACTCGCGCGAACGCCGCTGAGACACCGGCCGGAGACCGGTCAGAGGCCGGTCTCGCGCAGGGTGATGTTGAGCCGCCCGGCCAGGCCGAGGGCGGGCTCGGCCGTCCCCGGGTACACCTTCGGCACCCCGTGGAACGCGAACCGTGAGGGCCCGCCGAACACGAACAGGTCGCCGGACGCCAACTCCACGTCCGTGTAGGGCCGTCCCCGGTCCTCGGTGTTCCCGAACCGGAACACGCAGCGGTCGCCGAGGCTCAGCGACACGACGGGCGCCGCCGAACGCTCGTCCCTGTCCTGGTGCATGCCCATCCGGGCGCCGTCCCCGTAGAAGTTCACGAAGGCGGTGTCGGGCGCGTAGCCGTCGTGCCGGCCGTACGCCTCCGCCAGTGCCGCCCGGCCCAGTTCGGCGAGCCAGTCGGGGAGTTCGACGGTCACGGTGTCGAGATAGCGGTACGGCACCCAGCGCCGCCCGAGCCCGAGCGAGCGCACCGACATCACCCCGCCGCCGGGCAGCACGGTCTGCCGGTACCGTCCCGGGCCGCGCCCGAACTCCCGGCAGGCCGTGACCAGTTCCCGCTGCCGCTCGAACGGCAGCCAGCCCGGCACGTGCACCGCGCCGGGCGCGGGCTCGGACCGCTGCCGGGGGAACAGCTCCTGGGTCACCGGATCACCTCACCCCAGGGCGCCTTCGAGCCCGAGCAGCCGCTCCTTGCGGTCGAGCCCGGCGGCGTACCCCCGCAAGGACCCGTCGGCGCCGATCACCCGGTGGCAGGGCCGTACGACGAGCAGCGGATTGCGCCCGATCGCGGTCCCCACCGCCCGCACCCCGGCGCCGGACGACCCGACGCGCCGGGCGATCTCCCCGTACGAGACGGTCGTGCCGTACGGGATCTCCTCAAGGGCCCGCCACACGCGCCGCTGGAACTCCGTGCCGCCCGTGGCGCACGGCACGTCGAATCGGTCGCGGCGTCCGGCGAAGTACTCGCCGAGCTGCGTGGTGATCTCCGTGAAGGCCGCCGGGTCGAGCGTCCAGCCGTCCTCGGCCTCCGCCGCCCCCTTCTGCCCGGGCAGCGAGAGCGAGGCGAGCACGGTCCGCCCGTCCTCGCCGGGGTGCCCGACCAGGAGCATCCGCCCCAGGGGCCCGTCCGCGTACGCGTAAAGGGTGCCGCTCATGACCGTTTCCTCAACCTCGTCCGTGCCGACCTGCCTGTGAGGTCCAGTCTGCGAGCCGGCCGGACCCCGGGCTGGCGGTTTTCGGACGCCGTCCCGGGGCCGCTCGCCGGGCTCGTGGAACCCTTCGGACTACCGGTAGTTCACGAACTGCAGCGCGAAGTCGAAGTCGTGGTTCTTCAGGAGCGCGATCACGGCCTGCAGGTCGTCCCGGCTCTTCGAGCTGACCCGCAGCTCGTCGCCCTGGACCTGCGCCTTGATGCCCTTCGGGCCCTCGTCGCGGATGATCTTGGCGACCTTCTTCGCGTTGTCCTGGGAGATGCCCTCCTCGATCGTCGCGAAGATCTTGTACTCCTTGCCCGACAGCTGCGGCTCGCCCGCGTCGAGCACCTTCAGCGAGATGCCCCGCTTGATCAGCTTGGTCTGGAAGACGTCGAGGATCGCGAGCACCCGCTCCTCGCCGCTCGCCTGCATCAGGATCTTCTCGCCCGACCACTCGATCGAGGCGTTGGTGCCCTTGAAGTCGTAGCGCTGCGAGATCTCCTTGGCGGCCTGGTTGAGGGCGTTGTCGACCTCCTGCCGCTCGACCTTGGAGACGATGTCGAAACTGGAGTCGGCCATGAGGTGAGGCTCCTTGCTGGGATGCGTTCGGGTACAGCACAAAGCGTAGCCACCCGGACCGCCGCCGACCCGTGATCAATCCGGTGGCGGAGCACCCCCGGGGATCGGGTATTGTTTACGTCGTTGCCAGGGAGCACCGCGAAAGCGGCTCCGGGGCAGCGATCCCATGGCGGTGTGCCCGAGTGGCCAATGGGAACGGACTGTAAATCCGTCGGCTTAGCCTACCCAGGTTCGAATCCTGGCGCCGCCACATGGAAGAACGGCCCCTGATCTGCGGAAACGCGATCAGGGGCCGTTTTGCTTAACCTGTGACAAGAGAGAACGGCCGCCGCCCCGCCCGTGCGCTACTCCGGCCGCTCGAAGCTCGAACCCTCGCCACGGCCCTCGCCGAAGCCCTCGTCCCGGCCGTCGGGGTCCGGCCGTTCCTCCTCGTCCAGGGGGCGGCGGAGCCGGGGCAGCGCGTCCATGCCCAGAGCGCGGGACCAAGTGCGGTAGCGGGCCGCGGTCGCCAGTCGGCGCCGGCCGGGCCAGCCGGACTCGGCCGGGCGCAGCTCGTACGGACCCACTTCGGCGACCGACAGCAGATCCAGGAGCATCCGGGTCGACAGCGGCTCGTTGAGGTGGTCCGCCACGTCCTCCGAGCCCCAGCGGATCACCGTCTCCGCCGCCCGGGTGAGGCCCTCGTCGGTGGCCGTCGGAAAGGCCAGCGCGAGCGAAGCGCGCACGATCTCCACGGCGTCCTCGGAACGCATGGCTCACCGCCTCCTGTCGCAGACGACGCACGCGCCCATGCGGGCCGTGACCCCCAACGCCATCTTGCCCGTGTTCTGGGCCTGGCGCAGGCACTCGTGCCGGTCGAGATGGGCGTACTGCTGGGTCGACATCAGGTCCCGCACATAGACCTCCCAGTGGTCCTGCGCCTTCACCCAGTCGTTGCGGTGGGCGATCCGCACCCAGCCGTCGACGAAGTCCTGGCGGGCGTACGTCCCGTGGAAGTACGGGCCCAGGTCGTCGATCAGACCGGGCAGCCGCAGCCGGTCCTTCATGCGGCGGCGCCGGAACAGGGTCGCCGTCGACACCGACTTCACGCGGTTGATGCGCTCCGCGATCACATGACCGGCGAAGCCACCGATGATGGCCGGGACCAGCAGCCAGCCGATCAGCGAGGCGATCCACGCCTTCCGGCCGTCCGGCTCATGGATGAGCGTGAAGAACTGGTAGACCTGGCTGGGGCTGGTGGCCCGCGCGCCCATCACGTACACGACGGCCAGGACGACCGCCATCGGCAGCCCCCAGTCCAGGATCCACTGCGTCACGCCCTTCAGCGCCTTCCGCGACCGCCAGGCGCGCCGCAGCCGCCGCAGTGTGCGGCGGCGGTCCGGCGGCAGCTCCAGCTGTGTCGGGACAGGAATGGGCCCACCGATCACCGACTACCCCCCGAGGCGTCAACTCATCGACCGCGGTGGCCGATTCTAGAGCGCCCGGAGGGGCGGGAGGGAGTGATCGGAGGGATGGGAGGGAGTGATCGGGCAATCGGCTCCCGACCCCGCTCAGTTGCCCGCGACGTCCTTCACCGCGACCGACAACGGGGTGTTCCCGGAGATCAGTTCCAGGGTCAGGCCCGCCGTCGCCGGGGTGTCCAGGAGCTCGGCGAGGGCCGCCGCCACGTCGTCCCGGGGTACCGGGCCGCGGCCCGTCCTGGCCTCCAGACGGACCAGGCCGGTGCCCGCGTCGTCGGTGAGCATCCCGGGGCGCAGCACCGTCCAGTCCAGGCCCGGGCGGGACCGCACGGCGTCGTCCGCCGCGCCCTTCGCCCGCAGATAGACGTCGAAGATCTCGTCGCCCTGGTGCGTGGCGTCGGCGCCCATCGAGGAGACGACGAGGAACCGCCGTACCCCCGCCCGTTCGGCCGCGTCGGCGAAGAGCACCGCCGCGTCCCGGTCCACCGTGTCCTTGCGGTCGGCGCCGCTGCCCGGGCCCGCGCCCGCCGCGAACACGGCCGCGTCGGCGCCTTCGAGAGCCGCCGTCACCTCCGTGACCGAGGCCGACTCCAGGTCCAGGACCACCGGTTCGGCGCCCGCCGCCCGTAGGTCCGCGGCCTGTTCGGGGCGGCGGATGACGCCCACCGGGGTGTGTCCGCCCGCGGCGAGCAGCCGCTCAAGTCGCAGGGCGATCTGTCCGTGTCCTCCAGCGATGACTACGCGCATACTCACGACCGTACGGCTCACGCCCCGGTCCGTCCTCCCGGATCCGGCCGGTCGGGCCGGTCGGGGCGGTCGGGGCGCTCCGGACGCTCCGGACGGACCTGCCGGGGCAGGTCGAGCGCGGCGGCCGAGTCGCAGTACTCCCGCACCGCACTGGTCCGCGCCACCACCCGGCCCCGGTGCACCACGATCCGGCTGTACGCGAGCGAGAGCACGCCCGCCAGCCGCTCGCCGCGCACCGCGAGCAGCTCGGCCGGGAAGCCCGCCTCCACCCGGACCTCCGGCAGCCCCATCGCCGCCCGGGCCTCGGCGCTCACCGCCCCGTACGCCTCCGGCGCGGACAGCCCGCCGAGCGAGGCCAGCAGATAGCCGGCCTCCAGCGGGTCGCCCCGGCCCACCGGGTTCGACACGTCCCGCAGCGCGCCGCCGCCCGCCGCGACCCGCACCCCGGCGGCCCGCAGCAGCCGCACCGGCGCCGTGCCGCGCCGTTCGGTGCCCGCGCAGCCGCCCTGTGGCAGGCACACCACGGTCACCCCGGCCGCCGCCAGCTGGTCCGCCGCCCGCCGGGCCGTGTCGCCGGGCAGCCGGGCGAGCCCCGCGCAGGGCCCGATCGTCACCCCGGGCCGCAGCCCGGCGACCATCGCCGCCAGCCGGGCGAGCCGCCCCGGGTCGTCGGCGTCCGTGTGCAGGTCCACCGGGCAGCCGTGCTCGGCGGCCACGTCGAGGAGCGCCTCCACGTAGCCGGTGGGGTCCGGATCCAGGTCCGGGCAGCCGCCGACCACTCCGGCGCCCATCTTCAGGGCGTCCCGCAGCATCGCGAGCCCGTCCGCCCCGGCGGCGCCGGTGAGCAGCCGGGGGGTGGCCACGGCGGTCAGATCGGCGAGCCCGCGCAGCGAACGCCGGGCCTGCAGCACCGCCTCCAGCGGCCCGAGGCCGTGCACCCCGCCGATCCGCACCTGGGCGCGCACGGCGGTGGCCCCGTGGCCGAGCTGGAGCAGGGTGGCCTCGGTGGCCCGCCGCTGGACCTCGTCGACGGCGTACGAGACGGGGCCGGGGGAGTCGGCGGTGAGGGCGGTGTCCACGTGCGCGTGGGGCTCGGCGGGCGCGGGCAGCAGCAGATAGCCGGCCAGGTCGACCCGGGAGCCGACGGCGGTGAGGCTGCCGGCCGTGCCCACGGCCTCGATCCGGCCGCCGCCGAGCCGGACGTCGACGGTCCGCCCGTCGGTGAGCCGGGCGTTCGAGAGCAGCAGCGACACGGAGTCCGCCGCGGTGGCGGCGGCCCGGTCGTCGGGCGGTGGCTGGGGCTGCTTGCTGTCGGCTGACAATCGGGCTCCTCGGGGCCAAGATCAAGATCACGCAGCGTGGGCCCGAGCCTAGGGGCGGCCGCTTCGACCTTCGAGGAGGAGCGCAATAGTCGTACTGATGACTGCACGAGTGGCCTATGGGGCACGTGCTCCCACCTGCCCGGGAAACGGATTTGGGGGATGGGCCGGAGACCGTGTAATGTCTTCCTCGCTCGCCCCAATAGCTCAGTCGGTAGAGCGTCTCCATGGTAAGGAGAAGGTCTACGGTTCGATTCCGTATTGGGGCTCTGGTGTGAAGGGCCCGCCCTCGGGCGGGACCTGATCATCAAAGCGGTGTAGCTCAGTCGGTAGAGCAAGCGGCTCATAATCGCTGTGTCACCGGTTCAAGTCCGGTCACCGCTACACACAGTAGCCGATTGTGGGGTCGGTCCTGCGATCGGCTACTCTTTTTTGCGTTCATCCGTCCAAGTCCGTCAAGGAGCACTCACGTGGCTGCCACCGACGTCCGCCCGAAGATCACGCTGGCCTGCGTGGAGTGCAAGGAGCGGAACTACATCACCAAGAAGAACCGGCGCAACAACCCGGACCGTCTTGAGATGAAGAAGCACTGCCCGCGCTGCAACTCGCACACGGCGCACCGCGAGACGCGCTAACCAGGCTAGAGCACGAGGCCGTCCCCGAATTCTGGGGGCGGCCTCGTGTCGTTTCTCCGCATCCCCAGCACGCCCCCGTACGCCCGCACGTCCCCGCATCCCGCCGCAGCCGCGGTAGACCAGGAGGTATCGACGCCATGGCGCTCGACCAGTCCTTCGTGGGCCGGACCTACCCGCCCACCCCGCCGTACGAGGTCGGCCGCGAGAAGATCCGCGAGTTCGCCGAGGCGATCGGTGACGACAACCCGGCCTACCTCGACCAGGAGGCCGCCAAGGCCCTCGGTCACCCCGACGTCGTCGCCCCGCCGACCTTCGTCTTCGCCATCACCTTCAAGGCCGCGGGCCAGGTCGTCGAGGACCCGCAGCTCGGCCTCGACTACAGCCGCGTGGTGCACGGCGACCAGAAGTTCGCCTACACCCGCCCGGTGCGGGCCGGTGACCGGCTGTCCGTCACCACCACCATCGACGCGATCAAGTCGCTGGCCGGGAACGACATCCTGGACATCCGCGGCGAGGTCCACGACGAGACCGGCGAGCACGTGGTGACCGCCTGGACCAAGCTCGTCTCCCGTGCCCCCGAGGAGGTCTGACCCATGACCGCGAAGATCGCCTACGCCGAGGTCGAGGTCGGGACCGAGCTGCCCGCGCGCTCCTTCCCGGTGAGCCGCGCCACACTCGTCCAGTACGCCGGTGCCTCGGGTGACTTCAACCCGATCCACTGGAACGAGAAGTTCGCCCGCGAGGTCGGCCTGCCCGACGTCATCGCCCACGGCATGTTCACCATGGCCGAGGCAATCCGCGTGGTGACCGACTGGGCCGGCGACCCGGCCGCCGTCGTCGAGTACGGCGTCCGCTTCACCAAGCCCGTCGTGGTCCCCAACGACGACGAGGGCGCCCTGATCGAGGTCTCCGCGAAGGTGGCCGCCAAGCTCGACGACCAGCTGGTCCGGGTCGACCTGACCGCGACCAGCGCCGGACAGAAGGTCCTCGGCATGAGCCGGGCCGTGGTCCGGCTGGCCTGAGGCCCCGCCGTTTCCGGGGGCACGTTCCACGCGTGAACGAAAACCGTTCACGCGTGGAACGTACTCTTGAGCCCGTGCACGCACTCCACGACGCCCCCCTCGCCCCGCTGACCACCTTCCGGCTCGGCGGCCCCGCCGCCACCCTCGTCACGGCCACCACCGACGACGAGGTGATCGCCGCGGTCCGCGCGGCCGACGCCGCCGGGACGCCACTGCTGATCATCGGCGGCGGCTCCAACCTGGTCATCGGCGACAAGGGCTTCGACGGCACCGCCCTGCACATCGCCACCCGCGGCTTCGCGCTCGACGGGACCCGGCTGGAACTCGCCGCGGGCGAGGTGTGGACGGACGCCGTCGCGCGGACCGTGGAGGCCGGACTCGCCGGGATCGAGTGCCTGGCCGGGATCCCCGGCTCCGCCGGCGCCACCCCGATCCAGAACGTCGGGGCGTACGGACAGGACGTGTCCGCCACGGTCACCGAGGTCGTCGCGTACGACCGCAGGGCCGAGGAGACCGTCACGCTCTCCAACGCCGAGTGCGCCTTCTCGTACCGGCACAGCGTCTTCAAGGACCAGCCGGACCGCTATGTCGTGCTGCGGGTCCGCTTCCTGCTGGCGGACGCCGCCGGGCTGTCGGCGCCGATCGCCTACCCGGAGACCGCCCGCGCGCTCGGCGTCGAGGCGGGCGACCGGGTGCCGCTGGCGAAGGCCCGCGAGACCGTGCTCCGGCTGCGCGCCGGGAAGGGCATGGTGCTCGACCCGGCGGACCACGACACCTGGTCGGCGGGGTCGTTCTTCACCAACCCGATCCTGACGGCGGGGGAGTACGCCGACTTCCTCGGCCGGGTCGCCGGGCGCCTGGGCGGCGACGTGACCCCGCCCGCGTACCCGGTGGGCGCGGCGGGCGAGGACGGCGCCGTGAAGACGTCGGCGGCCTGGCTGATCGACAAGGCCGGTTTCGTGAAGGGGTACGGCTCCGGGCCCGCCCGGATCTCCACCAAGCACACCCTCGCGCTGACCAACCGCGGCGAGGCGACCACCGAGGACCTGCTCGCGCTCGCGCGCGAGGTGGTCGCCGGGGTCAGGGACGCCTTCGGGATCACGCTGGTCAACGAGCCGGTGACGGTCGGCGTCCAGCTCTGAGCGGGCAAGGCGGTGCCGGACCGTCCTCGGACATGCCCTAATAGGCGACGCCCACGCCCTGCTTGAGCGTCGACGTGTCGTCGATCATCGCCAGCATCGCGTGGGCCACGTCCGCCCGGGCCAGTGAGCGGCCGCGCGGCGGGGTGCCGCCGACGACCCGGCGGTAGCGGCCGGTGACCGGCTTGTGGGTGAGTTTCGGCGGGCGGACCGAGGTCCAGTCGGTCGCGCTGGCCGCCAGGTCCGCCTCCATCACGCGCAGATCGGCGTAGACGTCCTTCAGGACCGCGTTGACGATCGCCAGCATCGCCCGGTCGGCGACCCCCTGTCCGGCCGGTACCGGGCCCAGCGGTGCGGCGCTGACCACCAGGAGACGGCGGGCACCGGCGGACTCCATGGCGCGCAGGACGGTACGGGTCAGCCGGGCGGCGATCCCGGCGTCCGCGCGGCTGCGGGCGCCGAGGCCCGACAGGACGGCGTGGGCGCCGGTCACGGCGGGGCGCAGGGCGTCCGGGTCGGTGAGGTCGGCGCGGAACACGGTGAGGCCGGGGCCCGTGAGGGTGAACCTGGCCGGGTCGCGGACCACGGCGGTCACCTCGTGGCCCGCGTCGAGGGCCTGGCGGACGATCTCCTGGCCGATGCCACCGGTGGCACCGAAGACGGCGAGCTTCATGTCACACCTTCTGGGGTGGGTGAGTATTCACTAACCTCTGATGGTTCTAGAGTGAGCGTGTACTCACTCACCCGTCAAGCGATTCCGAGCGCGAACCGAGGAGCCCCGTGGAACAGAAGCCGACCCGGACCCGGATCCTCGACGCCGCCCACCATCTGATGCGGACCGCGGGCCTGGCCCGTACCACCACCAAGGAGATCGCCCGCGAGGCCGGCTGCTCGGAAGCGGCGCTCTACAAGTACTTCCCGAGCAAGGAGGAGCTGTTCGTCACGGTCCTGGCCGAACGGCTGCCCCGGCTCGGCGACCTGCTCGGCACCCTCGCCGTCGACCCGCAGGGCCGCACGGTCCAGGAGAACCTGGTCGAGATCGCCCGCAAGGCCGCCCTCTTCTACGACCAGACCTTCCCGATGGCCGCGTCCCTCTACGCCGAACCCCAGCTCAAGGCCCGCCACGAGGCCGTGCTCAGGGGCCTCGGCCGCGGCCCCCACATGCCGATCGAGGGCCTCGCCGAATACCTCCGCGCCGAACGCGACCACGGCCGGATCGCCGCCGACAGCGACCCGGACGCCGCCGCCGCACTCCTCCTCGGCGCCTGCGTCCACCGCGCCTTCGCCTGGGAGATGACCCCCGAGGGCCGCCCCCCGCAGCCCCTCGACGACTTCGCGCACGCCATCGCCGCCACCCTGATGACCGGACTCGCGGTACGGGGCCAGGACCCCGCGTAATCCGGTTGTCCCGGCGGAGACCCGGCCGCACCCTGGGGGCCATGCAGCTGAAGGCCCGCGAGTTCCGGCCCCGCACCGGGGCCCGCGCCCACCGGATCGTCCAGCCGTGGCGGCCGCTGCGGCACACCACCGTCAACTCGCCGGTCCACGACCGCTGGGGCTATCTCGTCGGCGACCACGACGGACTCGCCCGGCTGGCCGGGTTCTTCTCCTTCGCCGCGTTCTCCCCGCACACCCTCGTGCACCTCCCGCTGCGCGCGGGCCTGCCGCGCGACTTCGCCCCCGGCACCCCCGTCGACCTCGTCCTCGCCCACCGGGACACCGGCGGACTGCGCCCCTCCGCCTGGCCCGCGCTGCGCGCCCGGCTGCGCGACGGACGCCCGCTGACCGTCCGTACCGACGAACGGCGCACCGCCGAGCGGGCCGGGGTCTGGCGCGCGGACGAGGAACGGCGGGCGGCCGGGGCGGCCGGCCGGCTGCGGCCCGCCGTGCACGCGCGGACCCTGTTCCTGTTCGGCGGCCGTGACGTGTTCTGCGCCGCGGCCGAGGCGTTCGCGCACGCCGCCGGGAACGGCCCGCTGGGCAAGCGCGCCGCCCTCGGCCACGACGTGCTCGCCGACTCCCTCACCCCGTACCTGGACCAGGGCGGCGCCACCGGCCACGAGCGGACCGAGCTCGACATCGGCTTCCAGGCCCGGCCCCCGCACCACCGCTTCAGGCCGCCGGGGCGGCCAGCCAGTCGTCGATCCCCGAGAGCAGCTTCCGGCTGACGTCCTCGGGCGCCGCCGAACCGCGCACCGACTGCCGGGCCAGCTCGGCCAGTTCGGCGTCCGTGAAGCCGTGGTGACGGCGGGCGATCTCGTACTGGGCGGCCAGCCGGGACCCGAAGAGCAGCGGGTCGTCCGCGCCCAGGGCCATCGGGACGCCCGCGTCGAACAGGGTGCGCAGCGGCACGTCCTCGGGCTTCTCGTACACCCCGAGCGCCACATTGGACGCGGGGCACACCTCACAGGTCACCTGGCGCTCCGCCAGCTTGCGCAGCAGCCGCGGGTCCTCCGCCGCCCGGACGCCGTGCCCGACCCGCGCCGCCCGCAGGTCGTCCAGACAGTCCCGTACGGAAGCGGGGCCGGTCAGCTCACCGCCGTGCGGGGCCGCGAGCAGACCGCCCTCGCGGGCGATCGCGAACGCCCGGTCGAAGTCACGGGCCATCCCGCGCCGCTCGTCGTTGGAGAGCCCGAAGCCGACCACGCCCCGGTCCGCGTAGCGCACCGCGAGCCGGGCCAGCGTGCGCGCCTCCAGCGGGTGCTTCATCCGGTTCGCCGCCACCAGCACCCGCATCCCGAGCCCGGTGTCGCGGGCCGCCGAGTCCACCGCGTCCAGGATGATCTCCATCGCCGGGATCAGACCGCCGAGCAGCGGCGCGTACGAGGTGGGGTCGACCTGGATCTCCAGCCAGCCCGAACCGTCCCTGACGTCCTCCTCGGCGGCCTCACGGACAAGCCGCTGGATGTCCTCGGGCTCGCGCAGACAGGAGCGGGCCATGTCGTACAGCCGCTGGAAACGGAACCAGCCGCGCTCGTCGGTGGCCCGCAGCTTCGGCGGGGTGCCGCCGCGCAGCGCCTCGGGGAGGTGCACCCCGTACTTGTCGGCCAGTTCGAGGAGGGTGCCGGGCCGCATCGACCCCGTGAAGTGCAGATGCAGATGGGCCTTGGGCAGCAGACTGAGGTCGCGGTGTACGTGAACGTGCTCCATTGGCCGATACTGCCGCACCCGAAAGGACGAAAACAGTCCGTTTCCCCGATCGGGACCTTGCTAGAACGTAAAAACGGGCCCCGGTTCCGAGGAACCGGGGCCCGCGCCGCCCGGCCGGGGCCGGGCGGAAAGGTCAGGCGGTCAGGCGGTCAGTCGCGGGCCTCGGCCAGCAGCTTCTGCAGCCGGGCCACGCCCTCCGCCAGGTCCTCGTCGCCCAGGGCGTACGACAGACGCAGGTAACCGGGGGTGCCGAACGCCTCGCCGGGGACGACGGCGACCTCGGCCTCGTCCAGGATCAGCGCGGCCAGCTCGACCGAGCTCTGCGGGCGCTTGCCGCGGATCTCCTTGCCGAGCAGCGCCTTCACCGACGGGTACGCGTAGAACGCGCCCTCCGGCGTCGGGCAGTACACGCCCTCGATCTCGTTCAGCATCCGCACGATGGTCTGGCGGCGGCGGTCGAAGGCGGTGCGCATCTCGGCGACGGCGTCCAGGTCGCCCTGGACGGCGGCGAGCGCGGCGATCTGCGCCACGTTGCTCACGTTGGAGGTGGCGTGCGACTGCAGGTTGGTCGCGGCCTTGATGACGTCCTTCGGGCCGATCACCCAGCCCACCCGCCAGCCGGTCATCGCGTACGTCTTGGCGACGCCGTTGACCACGATGCACTTGTCGCGCAGCTCGGGCACGATCGCCGGCAGCGAGGTGAAGGTCGCGTCGCCGTAGACCAGGTGCTCGTAGATCTCGTCGGTCAGCACCCACAGGCCGTGCTCGACGGCCCAGCGGCCGATCGCCTCGGCGTCGGCCTCGCTGTAGACGGCGCCGGTCGGGTTGGACGGGGAGACGAACAGGACGACCTTGGTGCGCTCGGTGCGCGCGGCCTCCAGCTGCTCGACGGAGACCCGGTAGCCGGTGGTCTCGTCGGCGACGACCTCCACCGGGACACCGCCCGCGAGGCGGATCGACTCGGGGTAGGTGGTCCAGTAGGGGGCGGGCACGATGACCTCGTCGCCCGGGTCGAGGATCGCGGCGAACGCCTCGTAGATGGCCTGCTTGCCGCCGTTGGTCACCAGGACCTGGGAGGCGTCGACCTCGTAGCCGGAGTCGCGCAGCGTCTTGGCGGCGATGGCGGCCTTGAGCTCGGGCAGGCCGCCGGCCGGGGTGTAGCGGTGGAACTTCGGGTTCCGGCAGGCGTCGACGGCGGCTTCGACGATGTAGTCGGGCGTCGGGAAGTCGGGCTCACCCGCGCCGAAGCCGATGACCGGGCGCCCGGCGGCCTTGAGGGCCTTGGCCTTGGCGTCGACGGCGAGGGTGGCGGACTCGGAGATCGCACCGATGCGGGCGGAGACCCGTCGCTCGGTGGGAGGGGTAGCAGCGCTCATACGGCCATCGTCCCAGACCCCCGAGCGCCCGGGCACACAGGTTTCACGGTCCGGACAGCCACCGGACAGGACCGGTCAATCCCGGTCGGGGACAAGGGCGTACGGGCCGCGGGGCGGGGGCCGGCGGGGGGCTCGTGGGACCCCCGGGGCAGGCCGGAGCCGTTTCTGTTCGACGTAGGCCCCCATGACCACGTACACTCACTGCTCGTTGGCCCGCACCGACCACATCTCACGATGCGGTAGGTTGGGGAAGCCACAAAGGGTCGTAGCTCAATTGGTAGAGCACCGGTCTCCAAAACCGGCGGTTGGGGGTTCAAGTCCCTCCGGCCCTGCTACACACACCGCCAGGTTGTGTGCGCATGTACGTACTTCATTGCACCGCCGTGCGGCTCCAATCCGGGCGCGGCACGGCCACGACCCGGAATCAGGTGAGACATCGTGACGGATGCCGTAGGCTCCATCGACACGCCTGACGCCGAGGATGCGGCACCCGAGTCGCAGAAGAAGGCCCGTAAGGGCGGCAAGCGCGGCAAGAAGGGCCCTCTCGGCCGTCTCGCGCTCTTCTACCGCCAGATCATCGCGGAACTCCGCAAGGTCGTCTGGCCCACTCGCAGCCAGCTGTCGACGTACACCACTGTGGTGATTGTCTTCGTTGTCATCATGATCGGTCTCGTGACCGTGATTGACTATGGCTTCCAGGAAGCAGTCAAGTACGTCTTCGGCTGACTTTTTGTTCCACCCCATCTGTATCGCAGGAAGAAGCAGCCACCGTGTCTGACGCGAACCTGAACGACGCCTTCGAGTCCGAGTCCGTCGAGGACGAGCTGGACATCGTCGAGGCGGCCGACGAGGACGACCAGGCCGAGGCTGCCGACGTCGAGTCCGGCGAGGACGACGGCACCGAGGTCGCCGACGTCGAGGCTGCCGAGGAAGAGGCGGAGGAGGCCGAGGAGGCCGCCGCCGAGCTCTCCGACGAGGACGAGGCTGACGACGTCGACGCCGATGAGGCGGACGACGTCGAGGCCGCCGACTCCGACGAGGACGAGGACGCCGAGGTCACGGACGAGGCCGCCGAGGACGAGGCCGACGCCGAGCCCGCCGCCCCGGTCGACCCGGTCACCGCGCTCCGCGACGAGCTGCGCACCCTGCCCGGCGAGTGGTACGTCATCCACACCTACGCGGGCTACGAGAAGCGCGTGAAGGCCAACCTGGAGCAGCGTGCCGTCTCGCTGAACGTCGAGGACTTCATCTACCAGGCCGAGGTCCCCGAGGAAGAGATCGTCCAGATCAAGAACGGCGAGCGCAAGAACGTCCGGCAGAACAAGCTGCCCGGCTACGTGCTCGTCCGGATGGACCTGACGAACGAGTCCTGGGGTGTCGTCCGCAACACGCCCGGCGTCACCGGCTTCGTGGGCAACGCCTACGACCCGTACCCGCTGACCCTGGACGAGATCGTCAAGATGCTCGCCCCCGAGGCCGAGGACAGGGCCGCCCGCGAGGCCGCCGAGGCCGAGGGCAAGCCGGCTCCGGCCCGCAAGGTCGAGGTCCAGGTCCTCGACTTCGAGGTCGGCGACTCGGTCACCGTCACCGACGGCCCCTTCGCCACCCTTCAGGCCACGATCAACGAGATCAACGCCGACTCGAAGAAGGTCAAGGGCCTCGTCGAGATCTTCGGTCGCGAGACCCCGGTCGAGCTCAGCTTCGACCAGATCCAGAAGAACTGACGCACTAGGTTTCCGGACAGGTCAGAAGGGCTGCTACAGCCCTTCTGACCTGCTCGGTTTTTAGCCGCACGCCGATACCCGTTATCGTTGTGCGGTATGCCTCCATCCGGATGACCGGATGGATCGGCTGAAAACTCTCACTAGGACCCGGAGAGAGCAATGCCTCCCAAGAAGAAGAAGGTCACGGGGCTCATCAAGCTCCAGATCAACGCTGGTGCGGCCAACCCGGCCCCGCCGGTCGGCCCCGCGCTCGGCCAGCACGGCGTCAACATCATGGAGTTCTGCAAGGCCTACAACGCCGCGACCGAGTCGCAGCGCGGTTGGGTCATCCCGGTGGAGATCACGGTCTACGAGGACCGCTCCTTCACCTTCATCACCAAGACCCCGCCGGCCGCGAAGATGATCCTCAAGGCCGCTGGTGTCGAGAAGGGCTCCGGCGAGCCGCACAAGACCAAGGTCGCCAAGATCACCGAGGCGCAGGTCCGCGAGATCGCCACCACCAAGATGCCCGACCTCAACGCCAATGACCTGGACGCCGCGTCCAAGATCATCGCCGGCACCGCCCGCTCCATGGGCATCACGGTCGAGGGCTGACCAGCCCCTTGCAGTCCCAGTGGTAGGGCCAGCGCCGGCCCGCACCACGACTCCATACTTTTGAACCAACAGGAGCAGCAGTGAAGCGCAGCAAGTCCCTCCGCGCTGCGGACGCCAAGATCGACCGGGAGAAGTTCTACGCCCCGCTCGAGGCCGTCCGTCTCGCCAAGGAGACCTCCACCTCCAAGTTCGACGGCACCGTCGAGGTCGCCTTCCGCCTGGGTGTCGACCCGCGCAAGGCCGACCAGATGGTCCGTGGCACCGTGAACCTTCCGCACGGCACCGGTAAGACCGCCCGGGTCCTGGTCTTCGCGACCGGTGACCGTGCCGAGGCCGCGATCGCCGCGGGCGCCGACATCGTCGGCTCCGACGAGCTCATCGACGAGATCTCCAAGGGCAACCGCCTGAACGAGTTCGACGCCGTCGTCGCCACCCCGGACCTCATGGGCAAGGTCGGCCGCCTCGGCCGCGTCCTCGGCCCGCGTGGTCTGATGCCGAACCCGAAGACCGGCACCGTGACTCCCGATGTCGCCAAGGCGGTCAACGAGATCAAGGGCGGCAAGATCGAGTTCCGCGTCGACAAGCACTCGAACCTGCACTTCATCATCGGCAAGGTGTCCTTCGACGACACCCAGCTGGTGGAGAACTACGGCGCGGCCCTGGAGGAGATCCTCCGTCTGAAGCCGTCCGCCGCCAAGGGTCGCTACATCAAGAAGGCCGCCATCAGCACCACGATGGGCCCCGGCATTCCGGTCGACTCCAACCGCACCCGCAACCTCCTCGTCGAGGAGGACCCGGCCGCGGTCTGAGCCTGACGGCTCGGGAGCCCGCACGCGGGCTCCAGCGTCCTTGAAGAACCGCCCTTCGGGCCTCCGTATGGAGGCGCCGGGGGCGGTTCTTCGCGTTTTCGGGGTTCTCGGGCCCGGGCGTCGCGCTGGTCGTTGTGGCGGCC
The DNA here is from genome assembly GCF_044748125.1 of Streptomyces sp. NPDC090025. Classification (NCBI taxonomy): domain Bacteria; kingdom Bacillati; phylum Actinomycetota; class Actinomycetes; order Kitasatosporales; family Streptomycetaceae; genus Streptomyces; species Streptomyces sp. NPDC090025. The sequence continues at coordinate 506,595 of NZ_JBIVFL010000001.1, forward strand.
GCCATCGGCGTGGCCGGCTGTCAGAGCGGCGACGGCGGCGGCGCGACGGGCACAGGGCCCCGGTGACGTCACGAAGGCCCTCACGACCGCCTACGAGAAGCCCTCGGCCGCCAATGCCGCGAACGAGACCTTCGACCTGTTCGCGAGGCTCAAGGAGCTCGGCGAAGGCGGCCCCCAGGGCTGATTTGCTCCTTGCGGCATCCGTCCCGTACTCTTTCGAAGAAGCCAAAGACCGCTGGTCGTCGACGCGCTCGCAAGAGTGCGGAGGCCGAAGGATTCGCTGAAAGACGCGAACGACCCGCGCAGGTGAATGTGGAAAGAGTTCCCGGGTTCTTCGGAAACCGGTCGAGCTGTGCCCCGTGCGCCTGCGCCCGGGGCGTTCTGTTTTTCCGGCCCCTTCTGAGCGGTCCTCATCACCCGGAAGGAGGCTGACGCACTATGCCGACGCCCAACAAGGCTGCATCGGTGGCCGAGCTCAAGGACGCGTTCCAGAGCTCCAACGCCGCCGTGCTGACCGAGTACCGGGGTCTCACCGTGGCGCAGCTCAAGACGCTGCGTCGTTCGCTCGGTGAGAACGCCCAGTACGCCGTGGTGAAGAACACGCTGACCAAGATTGCGGCCAATGAGGCTGGGATCACCGCGCTCGACGACCACTTCAACGGTCCGACGGCGGTCGCCTTCGTCACCGGTGACCCGGTGGAGTCGGCGAAGGCTCTGCGTGACTTCGCCAAGGAGAACCCGAACCTGATCATCAAGGCGGGTGTCCTTGATGGCAAGGCGCTCTCCGCAGATGACATCAAGAAGCTCGCGGACCTCGAGTCCCGCGAGGTTCTGCTCAGCAAGCTGGCCGGTGCCTTCAAGGGCAAGCAGTCTCAGGCTGCTCAGCTCTTCCAGGCGCTGCCGTCGAAGCTCGTCCGCACCGTGGACGCGCTGCGCGCCAAGCAGGCCGAGCAGGGCGGTGCCGAGTAACTCGGCTCGCGTTTTGATCCGGACCGCCCCTCGGGACGGCTCGGGTCGCAGCGGGCCGAAGTACGCCCGCCTTACCCAGAACATCCGGCACCTGCCGAATTAGTGGAAGGATCGCCCATCATGGCGAAGCTCTCTCAGGAAGACCTGCTCGCGCAGTTCGAGGAGATGACCCTCATCGAGCTCTCCGAGTTCGTGAAGGCGTTCGAGGAGAAGTTCGACGTCACCGCCGCCGCGGCCGTCGCCGTCGCCGCCCCGGGTGCCCCGGGCGCCGGTGCCGCCGCCGAGGTCGAGGAGAAGGACGAGTTCGACGTCATCCTCACCGGCGCCGGCGACAAGAAGATCCAGGTCATCAAGGTCGTGCGTGAGCTGACCTCCCTGGGTCTGAAGGAGGCCAAGGACCTCGTGGACGGCGCCCCGAAGCCCGTCCTCGAGAAGGTTGCCAAGGACGCCGCCGAGAAGGCCGCCGAGTCCCTCAAGGGCGCCGGCGCCACGGTCGAGGTCAAGTAACACCTCGTCGCGTCAGCGACTTCTGTCGAGCGTGTAACGCTCGCAGCGTGAAGGGCGATCATCCATCTGGGTGGTCGCCCTTCGACGTTCCCCGGGAGCGGCGTGGCGGCGGTCGTGGCAGGCCCGGGAAGCGGAGTATGGTGATCTTCGCCGTGCGCCGCGCAGGGGCCGGTCGGCGGCGGGGGCCTTGACGAACGGCACGCAGCGCGCAATTCTCAGGACGCGTCGTCACAACGATCCGATTCCGAGGCATGGATCGACGACCGAACGGGCAGTATCGAGGTGCGCCGCATGGCGCGAGGTAGCGCGGAGTTGAGAGCAACGAGGGTCGCGAAGAACTCGCCCTGGACATCAGTGGGCCAAGTGGCTACACTGACCCTTTGCGCTGCCTGTTAGCTGTCCCCTGCCCGTCACCAGGGGCATACCCTCGCATCCGCCTCGCCGGTCGACCCACTCTGACCTGGTCTTTTGACCATATCGGGAATCGTCGTCCACGGGGCTCCGCAAGGGACCGGTACGCGCGCAGTGAGTCCGAGCCCTCGGAAGGACCCCCTCTTGGCCGCCTCGCGCAACGCCTCGACCAATATGAACAACGGCGCCAGCACCGCCCCGCTGCGCATCTCCTTTGCAAAGATCAAGGAGCCCCTCGAGGTTCCGAACCTCCTCGCGCTCCAGACCGAGAGCTTCGACTGGCTGCTCGGCAACGCCGCGTGGAAGGCTCGCGTCGAGGCCGCCCTTGAGTCGGGACAGGACGTCCCCACGAAGTCCGGTCTGGAGGAGATCTTCGAGGAGATCTCCCCGATCGAGGACTTCTCCGGGTCGATGTCGCTGACGTTCCGCGACCACCGCTTCGAGCCGCCGAAGAACTCGATCGACGAGTGCAAGGACCGTGACTTCACCTACGGTGCCCCGCTCTTCGTCACCGCCGAGTTCACGAACAACGAGACCGGCGAGATCAAGTCCCAGACGGTCTTCATGGGCGACTTCCCGCTCATGACGAACAAGGGCACCTTCGTCATCAACGGCACCGAGCGTGTCGTCGTGTCGCAGCTCGTCCGTTCGCCCGGCGTCTACTTCGACTCCTCCATCGACAAGACGTCCGACAAGGACATCTTCTCGGCCAAGATCATCCCGTCCCGGGGTGCCTGGCTGGAGATGGAGATCGACAAGCGCGACATGGTCGGTGTCCGCATCGACCGCAAGCGCAAGCAGTCCGTCACCGTCCTCCTGAAGGCGCTCGGCTGGACCACCGAGCAGATCCTGCAGGAGTTCGGCGAGTACGAGTCCATGCGCGCCACCCTGGAGAAGGACCACACCCAGGGCCAGGACGACGCGCTGCTCGACATCTACCGCAAGCTGCGTCCGGGCGAGCCGCCGACCCGTGAGGCCGCGCAGACGCTGCTCGAGAACCTGTACTTCAACCCGAAGCGCTACGACCTCGCCAAGGTCGGCCGCTACAAGGTCAACAAGAAGCTCGGGGCCGACGAGCCGCTGAACGCCGGTGTCCTCACCACGGACGACGTCATCGCGACGATCAAGTACCTGGTGCAGCTGCACGCCGGTGAGACCGAGACGGTCGGCGCCAACGGCAACTCGATCGTCGTCGAGACCGACGACATCGACCACTTCGGCAACCGTCGTCTGCGCAACGTCGGCGAGCTGATCCAGAACCAGGTCCGTACGGGTCTCGCCCGTATGGAGCGGGTCGTGCGCGAGCGCATGACCACCCAGGACGTCGAGGCGATCACGCCGCAGACCCTGATCAACATCCGGCCGGTCGTCGCCTCCATCAAGGAGTTCTTCGGCACCAGCCAGCTGTCGCAGTTCATGGACCAGAACAACCCGCTGTCGGGTCTCACCCACAAGCGCCGTCTGTCGGCTCTTGGCCCGGGTGGTCTGTCCCGTGAGCGGGCCGGCTTCGAGGTCCGAGACGTGCACCCGTCCCACTACGGACGCATGTGCCCGATCGAGACCCCCGAAGGCCCGAACATCGGTCTGATCGGTTCGCTCGCCTCGTACGGCCGCGTCAACGCGTTCGGCTTCGTCGAGACGCCGTACCGCAAGGTCGTCGACGGTCAGGTCACCGACGAGGTCGACTACCTGACGGCCGACGAGGAGGACCGCTTCGTCATCGCCCAGGCGAACGCGACCCTGAACGACGAGCTCCAGTTCACCGAGCCCCGCGTTCTGGTCCGCCGCCGTGGTGGCGAGGTCGACTACGTCCCGCCGACCGACGTCGACTACATGGACGTCTCGCCGCGCCAGATGGTGTCGGTCGCGACCGCCATGATCCCGTTCCTCGAGCACGACGACGCCAACCGTGCCCTCATGGGCGCGAACATGATGCGTCAGGCCGTCCCGCTGATTAAGTCGGAGGCCCCGCTCGTCGGTACCGGCATGGAGTACCGCTGCGCCACCGACGCCGGCGACGTGCTCAAGGCCGAGAAGGACGGTGTCATCCAGGAGCTGTCCGCGGACTACATCACCGCGGCCAACGACGACGGCACGTACATCACGTACCGCCTGCACAAGTTCTCCCGCTCGAACCAGGGCACCTCGGTCAACCAGAAGGTCGTCGTCTCCGAGGGCGACCGCGTGATCGAGGGCCAGGTCCTCGCCGACGGCCCCGCCACCGAGAACGGTGAGATGGCGCTCGGCAAGAACCTGCTCGTGGCGTTCATGCCGTGGGAGGGCCACAACTACGAGGACGCGATCATCCTGTCGCAGCGCCTCGTGCAGGACGACGTCCTCTCCTCGATCCACATCGAGGAGCACGAGGTCGACGCCCGTGACACCAAGCTCGGCCCGGAGGAGATCACCCGGGACATCCCGAACGTCTCCGAGGAGGTCCTCGCCGACCTCGACGAGCGCGGCATCATCCGCATCGGTGCCGAGGTCACGGCCGGCGACATCCTGGTCGGCAAGGTCACCCCGAAGGGCGAGACCGAGCTGACCCCGGAGGAGCGCCTGCTCCGCGCGATCTTCGGTGAGAAGGCCCGCGAGGTCCGCGACACCTCCCTGAAGGTGCCGCACGGCGAGACCGGCAAGATCATCGGTGTCCGCGTCTTCGACCGCGAGGAGGGCGACGAGCTTCCTCCGGGCGTGAACCAGCTGGTCCGCGTCTACGTCGCCCAGAAGCGCAAGATCACCGATGGTGACAAGCTCGCCGGCCGTCACGGCAACAAGGGTGTCATCTCCAAGATCCTCCCGATCGAGGACATGCCCTTCCTCGAGGACGGCACCCCGGTCGACATCATCCTCAACCCGCTGGGTGTCCCGTCCCGAATGAACCCGGGACAGGTCCTGGAGATCCACCTCGGCTGGCTCGCCAGCCGCGGCTGGGACGTCTCCGGCCTCGCGGAGGACTGGGCCGAGCGCCTCCAGGCGATCGGCGCCGACCAGGTAGCCCCCGGCACCAACGTCGCCACCCCGGTCTTCGACGGTGCGCGTGAGGACGAGCTCGCGGGTCTGCTCCAGCACACCATCCCGAACCGGGACGGCGAGCGCATGGTGCAGCCGACCGGCAAGGCGCGCCTGTTCGACGGCCGCTCCGGCGAGCCGTTCCCGGACCCGATCTCCATCGGGTACATGTACATCCTCAAGCTCCACCACCTGGTCGACGACAAGCTCCACGCGCGTTCGACCGGTCCGTACTCGATGATCACCCAGCAGCCGCTGGGTGGTAAGGCCCAGTTCGGTGGTCAGCGCTTCGGTGAGATGGAGGTGTGGGCGCTCGAGGCGTACGGCGCCGCCTACGCCCTCCAGGAGCTGCTGACGATCAAGTCCGACGACGTCACCGGCCGCGTGAAGGTCTACGAGGCGATCGTCAAGGGCGAGAACATCCCTGAGCCCGGCATCCCCGAGTCCTTCAAGGTGCTCATCAAGGAGATGCAGTCCCTGTGCCTCAACGTGGAGGTGCTGTCCTCGGACGGCATGTCCATCGAGATGCGCGACACCGACGAGGACGTCTTCCGCGCAGCGGAGGAGCTCGGCATCGACCTGTCCCGGCGCGAGCCGAGCAGCGTCGAAGAGGTCTGACGGGAGTCCGGTCGGGGGGGGGGGGGGCCCCCACCCCCCCCCCCCCCCCCCCCCCCCCCCCCCCCACCCCCCCCCAACCCCCCCCCCCCGGCGGCGCGCCGGGGGGGGGGGGGGGGGGGGGGGCCCCGCCGGGGGGGGGGCGGGGGGGGGGGGGGGGTTTTGTGGGGGGGGGGGGGGGGGGGGGGGGGGCGGGGCCCCCCCCCCCCCCCCGCCGGCCCCAGGACCCCCGAATCAGACCCACAGCCTTACAACCCTGAGAGGGATTGACGCATAGTGCTCGACGTCAACTTCTTCGACGAGCTCCGGATCGGTCTGGCCACCGCTGACGACATCCGTCAGTGGAGCCACGGCGAGGTCAAGAAGCCGGAGACCATCAACTACCGCACCCTGAAGCCCGAGAAGGACGGACTCTTCTGCGAGAAGATCTTCGGTCCGACCCGGGACTGGGAGTGCTACTGCGGCAAGTACAAGCGTGTCCGCTTCAAGGGCATCATCTGCGAGCGGTGTGGCGTCGAGGTCACCCGCGCGAAGGTGCGCCGTGAGCGGATGGGCCACATCGAGCTCGCCGCCCCGGTCACCCACATCTGGTACTTCAAGGGCGTTCCGTCGCGTCTTGGCTACCTGCTCGACCTCGCCCCGAAGGACCTGGAGAAGGTCATCTACTTCGCGGCGTACATGATCACGTACGTCGACGACGAGCGTCGTACCCGCGATCTGCCCTCCCTGGAGGCGCACGTCTCCGTCGAGCGTCAGCAGATCGAGAACCGCCGCGACTCCGACCTGGAGGCCCGCGCCAAGAAGCTCGAGGGCGACCTCGCCGAGCTCGAGGCCGAGGGTGCCAAGGCCGACGTGCGCCGCAAGGTGCGCGAGGGCGCCGAGCGCGAGATGAAGCAGCTCCGTGACCGCGCGCAGCGCGAGATCGACCGCCTCGACGAGGTGTGGACCCGCTTCAAGAACCTCAAGGTCCAGGACCTGGAGGGCGACGAGCTCCTCTACCGCGAGCTGCGTGACCGCTTCGGCACGTACTTCGACGGCTCGATGGGTGCCGCGGCGCTGCAGAAGCGTCTGGAGACCTTCGACCTCGACGAGGAGGCCGAGCGCCTCCGCGAGATCATCCGTACCGGCAAGGGCCAGAAGAAGACCCGTGCGCTCAAGCGCCTCAAGGTCGTCTCCGCGTTCCTGCAGACCGCGAACAGCCCCAAGGGCATGGTTCTCGACTGCGTGCCGGTCATCCCGCCGGACCTGCGTCCGATGGTGCAGCTGGACGGTGGCCGCTTCGCGACCTCCGACCTGAACGACCTGTACCGCCGCGTGATCAACCGCAACAACCGTCTGAAGCGTCTGCTCGACCTCGGTGCCCCCGAGATCATCGTGAACAACGAGAAGCGGATGCTCCAGGAGGCGGTCGACGCCCTCTTCGACAACGGCCGTCGTGGTCGCCCGGTCACGGGCCCCGGCAACCGTCCGCTGAAGTCCCTCAGCGACATGCTGAAGGGCAAGCAGGGTCGATTCCGTCAGAACCTGCTCGGCAAGCGTGTGGACTACTCCGCGCGTTCCGTCATCGTCGTCGGCCCGCAGCTCAAGCTGCACCAGTGCGGTCTGCCGAAGGCCATGGCGCTCGAGCTCTTCAAGCCGTTCGTGATGAAGCGCCTGGTGGACCTGAACCACGCGCAGAACATCAAGTCGGCGAAGCGCATGGTCGAGCGCGGCCGCACGGTCGTGTACGACGTCCTCGAAGAGGTCATCGCCGAGCACCCGGTTCTGCTGAACCGTGCGCCCACGCTGCACCGTCTGGGCATCCAGGCGTTCGAGCCGCAGCTCGTCGAGGGCAAGGCCATCCAGATCCACCCGCTCGTCTGCACCGCGTTCAACGCGGACTTCGACGGTGACCAGATGGCCGTCCACCTGCCGCTCTCCGCGGAGGCGCAGGCCGAGGCCCGCATCCTGATGCTGTCCTCGAACAACATCCTCAAGCCCGCCGACGGCCGTCCGGTGACGATGCCGACCCAGGACATGGTCCTCGGTCTGTTCTTCCTCACCACCGACGGCGAGCTGCGGGACGTCAAGGGCGAGGGCCGTGCGTTCGGCTCGACGGCCGAGGCGATCATGGCGTTCGACGCGGGCGAGCTGGCGCTGCAGTCGCAGGTCGACATCCGCTTCCCGATCGGCACCGTGCCGCCGCGCGGCTGGGTCCCGCCGGTCGAGGAGGAGGGCGACGACCACATCGGCGCCGCCGCCTGGCAGCAGGGCGACAGCTTCCGCCTGAACACCACCCTGGGCCGCGCGCTCTTCAACGAGCTGCTGCCCGAGGACTACCCGTTCGTCGACTACTCGGTGGGCAAGAAGCAGCTCTCCGAGATCGTCAACGACCTGGCCGAGCGCTACCCCAAGGTCATCGTGGCGGCGACGCTCGACAACCTGAAGGCGGCCGGCTTCCACTGGGCGACCCGTTCCGGCGTCACCGTGGCCATCTCCGACGTCGTCGTCCCTGAGGCGAAGAAGGAGATCGTCGCGGGGTACGAGGCCAAGGACGAGAAGGTCCAGAAGCAGTACGAGCGCGGTCTGATCACCAAGGAGGAGCGCACCCAGGAGCTCATCCAGATCTGGACCACGGCGACCAACGAGGTCGCCGAGGCGATGAACGCGAACTTCCCCAAGACGAACCCCATCTTCATGATGGTTGACTCGGGTGCCCGAGGAAACATGATGCAGATGCGACAGATCGCCGGTATGCGTGGTCTGGTGTCGAACGCGAAGAACGAGACCATCCCGCGTCCGATCAAGGCCTCGTTCCGTGAGGGCCTGTCCGTGCTCGAGTACTTCATCTCGACCCACGGTGCCCGTAAGGGTCTGGCCGACACCGCGCTGCGTACCGCCGACTCGGGTTACCTGACCCGTCGTCTGGTGGACGTCTCGCAGGACGTGATCATCCGCGAGGAGGACTGCGGCACCGAGCGCGGTCTGAAGCTGAAGATCGCGTCCAAGGACGAGTCCGGTGTGCTGCGCAAGGCCGAGGACGTCGAGACCAGCGTGTACGCGCGCTGCCTCGCCGAGGACGTCGTCGTCGACGGCAAGGTGCTGGCCACGGCCGGTGTCGACCTCGGTGACGTGCTCATCGACCAGCTCGTCGCCGCGGGCGTCGAGGAGGTCAAGACCCGCTCGGTCCTGACCTGTGAGTCCGCCGTCGGCACCTGTGCCATGTGCTACGGCCGCTCGCTGGCCACCGGCAAGCTGGTCGACATCGGTGAGGCGGTCGGCATCATCGCCGCCCAGTCCATCGGTGAGCCCGGTACCCAGCTGACGATGCGTACCTTCCACACCGGTGGTGTGGCCGGTGACGACATCACCCAGGGTCTGCCGCGTGTCGTCGAGCTCTTCGAGGCGCGCCAGCCCAAGGGTGTCGCCCCGATCTCCGAGGCGGCCGGTCGCGTCCGCATCGAGGAGACCGAGAAGACCAAGAAGATCGTCGTCACCCCGGACGACGGCACCGACGAGACGGCGTTCCCGATCTCGAAGCGTGCCCGTCTGCTGGTGGGCGAGGGCGACCACGTCGAGGTGGGCCAGAAGCTCACCGTGGGTGCCACCAACCCGCACGACGTGCTGCGCATCCTCGGCCAGCGTGCCGTCCAGGTCCACCTGGTCGGCGAAGTCCAGAAGGTCTACAACTCGCAGGGCGTGTCGATCCACGACAAGCACATCGAGATCATCATCCGGCAGATGCTGCGCCGTGTGACGATCATCGAGTCCGGCGACGCGGAGCTGCTTCCGGGCGAGCTGGTGGAGCGTTCGAAGTTCGAGACCGAGAACCGTCGTGTGGTCCAGGAAGGCGGCCACCCGGCCTCCGGCCGTCCGCAGCTGATGGGTATCACCAAGGCCTCGCTGGCGACGGAGTCCTGGCTGTCGGCCGCCTCCTTCCAGGAGACGACCCGAGTGCTGACGGACGCGGCGATCAACGCCAAGTCCGACAGCCTCATCGGCCTCAAGGAGAACGTCATCATCGGTAAGCTCATCCCGGCCGGTACGGGTCTGTCCCGCTACCGCAACATCCGGGTCGAGCCGACCGAGGAGGCCAAGGCCGCGATGTACTCGGCCGTCGGCTACGACGACATCGACTACTCGCCGTTCGGCACGGGCTCCGGCCAGGCCGTCCCGCTGGAGGACTACGACTACGGTCCGTACAACCAGTAAGCGGTGAGACGAAGGGCGGTCACCCCCACGGGGGTGGCCGCCCTTCGGCGTACCCGGACCGCCCGGGCGGTCAGCGGCCGGTCATCTGCCAGACCGCGACGAGCACCCCGGCGGTGCCGGTGAGCGCGGCGACCGAGGCGAGCGGCCAGCGGCCGCGCTCCAGGGCGTCGAGCCGGGCCTCGTGGTCGGCGAGCTGCTTGTCGGTCTGGTCGGAGCGCTGTACGAGCAGCGCGAGCGAGCCGTCGACGCGGGCGAAGCCCGCCTCCAGGGTGCCGCGGAGCCGTTCCAGTTCGAGGGCGACGGCGACCGGGTCGTTCGGGTCAGACTCGGTCATCGCCCGCCGCCTCCTGGGTGGTGCGCAGCCAGGAGGGCAGCAGGTTCTGGACGGCGGGCACGGCCATCACCCGGGTGAGGGCACCGGCGGCGGCGAGCGCCCCGGCGACCCACGGGAGGGCGGTGGGCAGCCCGGCCGCGTCGACGATCGCGGGCAGCACGACGGCGAGGGCGACCGCGGTCTGCAGGACGGTGCGGGCCGTGCGCTTGGCGGCTTCGGACATGGGTGGTTCTCCTTGCGTGGGGGAGCGGGGCGGCGGCCGGCCGGTGACGTGGGCCGGCCGCCGCTCCTGGTCACTTCGTGTACGGGACCTTCAGGGCGTTCCAGGACGCGGCGCCCGGCCAGCCGTCGGCGTCGGAGCCGGCGAAGCCGAGCTTGCGCTGCCAGGCGGCGTACGACTGGCGGTCGGTCTCGGACCAGCGCGGGCTCGGGCCGACCTGGTAGCGGCCGCAGCCCTCGGCGACGAGCCGGCGGCCCATCGCGGTGACGATCGGCGAGCTCGGGGTGGTCTTGAAGAACGCGGTGCCGGGGAACGGCTGGTAGCGCGGGGTCGCGGGCTTGGCGGGCGGGGCCGGCTTGGCGGTGGGGGCCTTGCCGAGGCGCTGCTGCACCCGGTCGCGCATGCCCGGCATGCCGAAGCCGCGCGGGTCGTTCTTCCAGTCCGACCATTCGGAGTGGCCGATCACGGACTTCGCGCCCCAGCCGTGCGCCCGGCAGAGGGCGGCGGAGACGCGTTCGATGGCGTCGAGCTGTTCGGCGGGCCAGGGGTCGGAGCCGTTGCCGAGGTTGACGCACTCGAAGCCGTAGAAGCGGGAGTTGCCGTCGACGGCGCCCGCGCTGCCCTGGTGTTCGCGGGGCAGCGGGGGCCGTACCCCGTACGTCTCGCTGATCACGGCCTGCAGGACGGACGGGTCTCCGCCGCCCGCGTGGTTGGCGCGGCCGGCGGAGACCAGATGGACGGAGCCGTCCTTGGCGATGACGCCGTGGCACAGCGGTCCGGGCAGCCCGGCGTAGCCGTCGTAGCAGAGCTCGACGGTGTTGGCGGTGCCGCTGGAGACGGTGTGGTGGATCATCACGCCGGTGACGGGCCCCCAGGACCCGTGGCCGTTGCGGTTGTGGGAGCGCCAGCCGTCGTGCTCGACGACGGTGACGCCTTCGGCGCGGAGCGCGGCGACGAGCCGGTCCGCGGTCAGGGGGGCTGCCATCTGGGTCTCCTCAGGGCATGGAAAAACCCCGGCCGGTCGGTCGGCGCGGGGCTGCTGGTGGTGCGGGTGGTTCTGTTGGTACGGGGTGGGGCGGGCGCTCCGGGTTACGGCGCCGGGGGCGCGGGGGCCGGTTCGGGCGTCGGCGCGGGCTCCGGGGCCGGGATCCAGACGGCGCAGAGCGCGGCGGCCGCGGCGCGGCGGGCCTCGAAGTCGGCGAGGGCGGCGGCGACCGCCCGCTGCGGCGCGGTCTGGTCGGGCACGGCGGGCAGGCCGTCGCGGGCCGGGACGGAGACCATGCCGTAGCCGCGCAGCGTGACGTCCTGCTCGCCGCGCTCGGTGAACTCGGCCGTGACGTACACCGTCGGGTACTGACCGGTGACCGGGTCGCGGTCCAGGACGAAGCCGAGGCTGTTGTCGTAGACGCGGACGTTGAGGGCGTGACCGTTCTCGTGGACCGTGGCGCGGCCCGCGTAGTCGATGGCCAGGCCCCAGGGCTGGGTGGGGTCGATGTTCAAGGGGTCCTCCGGGTTCCGGATGCTCGGGGCGGGACGGGACGGATCAGGTCGGGGCGGGTCAGGTCTGGGCGCCGTGGATGAGCACGGTCTGGGCGCTGACGGTGCCGCCGCTGGCCTGCGCCTGGATCTCGATGTTCATCGTCTGGCCGAACCGGGTCTTCATGTCGCCGGGCAGCAGTCCGAGGTGGTCGAAGGTGACGCCCGCGGTGACCGTGGGGCCGAACTGTGTGCCGTCGACGAGCACCCGCACCTGGCCGGTGGCGCCGGACGAGGCCGTCGTGTTGATGGCGATGCGCATCTTCGGCTGCCAGATCGGGTTGGAGCAGCGGGCGATGGTGACGAAGGTGGCGCTGGTGGTGGACGGCCACTTGGCGGTGTCGCTGGGCAGCGGCGGCATCAGCTGCAGCCAGGGCCGGGCGAGACCGCCGGTCATGATGTCGTCCGCGAAGATCTCGTGGTCGTACCCGTCGAAGATCCGGAACAGCGGGCGGTTGATGGTGACGCTGCCGGTCTGCGTGGGCGGCCGGATCTCGCTGACCGCCGGGCGGGTGTTGACCGCGGTCGACAGCGCCTTGATCCGGCTCTCCATCTGGTTCAGCCGGTCGATGATGTCCTCGGGCAGCTGGGGCATCAGGCCTCCTCAAGGTAGAGCTCGGCGGTGTCGGGACGGCCGCGCTCCGGCGGGGTGATCTTGACGCCTATGATCCGGTAGCGGGCGTCGAGACCGGTGGAGTACCACTCGTCGGTGATCCGGATCCGGGCCACCCGGCCGAGCAGGGCGGGCGGCACGATGCCGCCCAGGTGGATGCTGACCTCGGGGATCACGACGGCGCCGCGGCTCTGGTCGAGTTCGGCGGCGGCCAGCGAGTCCAGGGTCAGCTGGTCGGTGACCTCGTTGTGGTCCGAGGACAGGTCGATCACCGGCCAGCCGTCGCTCAGCAGGTCGGTCGCCTTCTGCTGGCGGGAGACGATCGGCCGGGACTCGGTGCCGGCGTTGTTGTTGACGGACGCGCCACGGGCCACGGCGGTGGTGCCGCCGCGGGTCGCGTCGTACGGGAAGGAGTACGACAGGATCACGCCGGGCCGGTCGAAGACCAGGTCGGTGGCGCCGGTGCGGATCTTCGGGGAGCCGAGCCTGAGCTGGCGGATCCGCTCGCCGGTGACCGGGTCGCGGTAGACGAGGATCTGGTGCTCGAAGCCGTTCTGGGTGGCGCCGAGCTGGTCGAGCGCCTCCAGGTAGACGGTCTCGTCGCCGTCGCGCCAGCTGGCCGTCTTCAGGACGCCGGACTTCTCCTCGCCCACGGTGATCTTGAAGCAGTCGCCGCTGCTGGTCATCTCGCTCCACAGACGGCGGGCGATGGCCAGCTGGTCGGTGGGCACGTCGTACTTGATCTCGGTACGGATCCGGCGGCGGCTCGCGTACGAGTCGAAGGTCGCGGCCTGCAGCGACAGGGTCAGCACGCCGCGGCCGCTGGACTGCAGGGTGGTGGTCCAGATGATGCCGCCCCACCACAGGTCGCCGCCGCGCTCCAGATAGATCGCGGTGCGGCCCTCGCGGACCTTCTTGACGCGGTCCGCGATCTCCTTGTTGGGGATCGGGATGGTGCCGGACAGCGAGCCGGCCTTGCCGATGAAGTCGTCGAAGGAGACGTCACGCAGCGGCAGGATGTCGATGGTCTGGTCGGTGACCAGGTCGCAGAAGATGGCCCGGTAGGGCGTGTCGAGTGCCATGGCGGACCTCACGGAAGGATGTAGGTGGCGCTGACGCGGATGTTCCGGCCGGCGACGAGGGCACCGGTGGGGGACCAGGTGCGCAGGGTGACCGTGCCGTTGGAGCTGATGAAGGCACCGCCGTTGGCGAAGCCGTCGCAGGCGCTGGCCTCGTAGTCGAAGGCGGGCCGCCAGCCGGCCGGCAGGACGCACAGCGGCTCGTCGTCGATGTTGCCCGCGCTGTTGGCGCCGACCTGGGCGCCGGTGCGGGTGACGGTGACCAGCACGGTGCACAGGCCGCTCTTGGTGCGGCGGCCGCTGAAGGACACGACGCTCCAGTTGGCGAGCGCGGCGGCGCCGGAGGTGGTGGTCTCCACCTCGACCGGCGGCTGGTAGTTCACCCAGACGTTGCTGCTGCTCCAGCGCTGCAGGACGCCGTTGTTGTCGCGGAACTGGCCCTGGTAGCTGCCCGCGGAGACGGCGCCGCTGGGCGCGATGCCGCCGACCTCCTTCGGGTAGGCGACCCAGGCGGTGCCGTCCCAGCGCTGCAGGAAGTGGGCGTTCTCGTTGTCCTGGTACTGGCCCGGGTAGGAGCCGGGGACACCGGCGTTGTTGTAGACCGGCAGGATGCCGCCGGCCGCGACCACCGTGGTGCGCAGGTCGGTGGTCGTGGTGGGCCCGGCCCAGTCGATGCCGCCGGTGCCGGCCGACGCGCCCTTCTTGACCACGACGGAGAAGAGCGGGAGCGAGCGGACGGGCGCCGCCGGGGCGACCGGGTTGGCGGCCGCGGTGCCCTTGACGATCTCGACGGCCGCCTCGTACTTGCCCAGGCTGTCCACGTCGTTGTCGTAGACGCGGAGGACGACCAGGTCGACGCGCGGGTTGAGCGGGTCGCCGTCGCCGAAGGTGATGGTCATGTCCTGGTCGAGGGCGACCGGGTAGTCACCGCCGCCGCCGGTGCCCTGGATGACGGCCCGGCCCGCGTAGACGGTGGCCGTCATCGGTCCTGAGCTGCCCATCCACAGGCCGCCGACGCGGTACTTGCCGTCGACCGTGCCCGGCAGGATGCCGGAGCGGGACGAGAGCGGATTGGCGGGGGTGGTGGCGCCGGTGTTGGTGATGCGGGTGTGCTGTCGGGTCTGGCCGGTGGACTGCAGCCAGCCGGTGCGTACGGGCATGGGGTCTCCTGTGGTGCGGGTCGGTCGGGCGGCCGGGGCGGCGGGACGCAGCTCAGTACTGCGGGGTCACCTGGATGTAGGTGTTGTCGAACCAGGCCCGCACGTTGGTGTTGGTGGTCCGGTAGTACGCGGTGATCGTGTAGGTGGCGCCCGGCGTCAGGTTGTAGAGCCGCTGGGTCGTCGACACCGACACGGCGCCGGTCGGGTCGGCCGACTTGGAGGCCATGGCGGCCAGTTCGTCGTCGAGGTCGCGGATCAGGGTCGCGCCCTGGGTGATCCGGACGCACATGAAGGCGGAGCTGGCGACGCCGGTGGTGCCGGAGTTGAGGCTGAGCTCCATCCGGGAGCCGAAGTCGAGGATCGCCGAGCGGCTCTCCGGCGCGACGAAGGTCACCACCAGCGGGTTCTCGGCCCGTTCGACCAGGGTGTTCACGTAGGTGGTGGACAGGGTGTAACCGGCGTCGAGCGAGTCGTTGAAGTACGGACCCGGGTACGCGGGCGCCCACTTGGCGCCGTCGTAGCGCTGCAGCGGACCGGCGGTGGTGGCCCGGTACTGGCCGGTGTAGCTGCCGGTGGCCATGGGCGCGGAGGTCGGCACGATGCCGCCGACGGCCTCCGGGTAGGCGACCCACTTGCCGCCGTCCCAGCGCTGGAACTGGTTGTTCGGGGTGTCCTGGTACTGGCCCGGGTAGGCGCCGTTGAGCACCGCGTTCTCGACCGGCAGGATGCCGCCGACCGACACGACCGGGGTGCGCAGGTCCTTCAGGGCGGTGTTCCACGGGATGCCGCCGTTGCCCGCGCTGGCGCCGGCCGGGACCGTCACCTCGTACAGCGGGAGGCTGCGCGGCGGGGTGGCCGGGGCCTTCGGGGCCTGGTCGGGGACGCCCTGGATGATCTCGATGGTGGCCTCGTTGCGGGTGCCCTCGTACAGCTTGTCGTAGACCCGCAGGACGACGAGGTCGATCCGGCCGTACTGGGCGTCGCCCGGGGCGAAGGTGACCTGCTCGGAGGTGGGCAGGGCGACCGGGTAGACGCCCTGCGAGATGTCGCCCTGGATCACGCCCCGGCCCTCGGAGACGGTGGCGGCCATCGCCGACGCGTTCGTCATCCAGAAGCCGGAGAGGCGGTACTGGCCGCCGTAGGAGCCGGGCAGGACACCGGAGCGCACCTGGACCGGGTTGACCATCGTGGTCGCGCCGATCTGGGTGAGGCGGGTGTCCTCGCGGGTCTGGCCGGTCTCGGCGACCCAGCTGCTGCGCAGGTTCATGGGGTTCTCCCGTCGGAGGTTGCGGAACGAAGGAAGGAAAAAGGGGGAGCGGGGGGAGCGGGGGAGCGTCGGCCGGGGCCGGGGCCGGGGCCGGGGGCCTGGGGCCCGCTCAGGGCTTGAGCCACTCGGCCTGGAAGGTGGAGGTCAGGACGCCGCTGGCGATGGTCCGTGCCGTGGTGCTGCCGGAGACGACGATCTGGAGGGTGTTGCCCGCGGCGAGCTTGAGCATGTAGTCGGAACCCAGGGTCTGCGGGACGGTGCTGTCCACCGTCTGCCAGATGTTGCGCAGGGCGCCGTTGACGTGCAGGCGGACGATCCGGGTGCCGGTGGTGCCCTCCGGCTGGAACAGCACGCGCGGCGAGATCCGCCACCACCCGGCGCGCGGCACCGTGTACGTGCTCGCGCCGCTCCATGCCTGTGCGTCGTCCACCTCGATGCGGTGGAGCAGCAGTGCCGCCGTGGTGTTGTTGGGCGTGAACGCCTGGCCCTGGATCGCGGCGACGCTGAACAGGAGCTTCGAGCGGTTGTCGACGTGCTGCCAGGTGGTGCCGTCGAAGCGCTGCAGGCCGCCGGCGGTGTCGCGGTACTGGCCGGTGTAGCTCGGGTAGAAGATCTGGCCGATGGGCGCGATGCCGCCGATCGACTTCGGGTACGAGATCCAGCCGCCGTTGCCGTCCCAGCGCTGGAGGTTCTCGAAGGACTCCCGGTACTGCCCGGCATAGGCGCCGTTGAATCCGTATCCGGGGGTGATGCCGCCGAGCGCGACCACCGGCCTGGACACCGATGTGGCCGTGGACCAGGTGATGCCGCCGGTGCCCGCCGAGGTGCTGGTGGGCACCCGGAGCTGGTACAGCGGCATCGTGCTGCCCGGGCCGGACGCCGGTGGCTGCGGCGTCTCGGCGGGGGTGCCCTTGACGATCCGGATCACCGCCCTGGTCTCCCCGGTCTGGTCGAAGTCGTCGTCGAGGACGGCGAGTTCGATCAGGTCGATGCGCGGGTTCTGCGGGTCGCCGTCGGCGATGGTGAGCGTCTCGGGCGAGGTGACGGCGACCAGGTAGGCGCCCTGGGCGGTCTCCTTGCCCTGGACGATCGCCCGGCCGGTGCCGATCGAGCACTGCATCGACGACACCCCGGTGAGCGCCAGGCCGCCCGGCAGCACCCCGCTGAGCGAGCGCAGCGCGGCCGCGTCCGGGCTGTCGCCGCTCGGGGTGAGCAGCGAGGCGAGGGTGAGCCGGGTGTCCCCGCGGGTCTGTCCCGAGGAGGTGAGCCAGGCTGCGCGTACGGTCATGGTCGGCCTTTCGGACGGGGGCCGGGCGGGCCCGCGGGGTGGGGGCGGTGCTGGTGGTGGAGGTGGCGCTGGTGGTGCGGTGGGGCCTGCGGCGGCGCCGGTGCTGGCGGCGGTGCGGGCGGTGGTGCGGGCGGCCGGGCGTCAGCCCGTCTTGACCCACTCCGCGGTGAGGGTGCAGCCGTAGCCGGAGCCGCCGAGGGTCTTCACCGATCCGCCGGAGCTCTGGTAGCCGGCGAGCTGGAGGGTGTCGCCCGCGACGAGCCGCAGCAGACCGCCGCCGCCGACCGAGATGGCGCCGTTCCCGGCCGGGAGCAGCCAGGTCATCCGGGACTGCCCGACGCCGTTGACCATCACGCGGGAGCCGCGCATGCCGGACTGGCTGTCGTTCTGCCAGGTGACATGGGCGTTGACGCGCCACCAGCCGGTGCGGGGGGCGACGTAGGTGGTGGTGCCGTTGAAGCCGCGCAGGTCGTCGACCTCGACGGTCGGCAGATTGATCACGGTCCAGGAGTTGTTCACGACGGTCTGCTGCTCGGTGCTCTGCCACTGGGTGGCGCCGAACAGGACGGTCCCGGTGCCGTGCGACAGCTGCCAGGCGGAGCCGTCCCAGCGCTGCAGGGTCACCCCGTTGTCGCGGTACTGGCCGACGTAGCTGCCGACGGTGACCGTGTTCGGCGCGACGCCGCCGATCGCCTTCGGGTAGTTCACCCAGGCGGCGCCGTCCCAGCGGCCGAGCATGCCGCTGGCGTCGCGGTACTGGCCGGGGTAGGCGCCGTTGAAGCCGCTCGCCGGGGAGATGCCGCCGAGCGCCACCGTGTACCAGTAGGCGTTGGTGACGCCGCCACTGGTCCAGGCGATACCGCCGGTACCGGTCGAGACGCCCTTCGGCACCCTGATCTGGTAGAGCGGCAGGGCGCTGCCCGGGCCCGGCGAAGGGGCGACCGGGGCCGCCGCCGGGGTGCCCCGGACGAGCCGGATCACCGCGTCCGTGACCCCGGTCTTGTCGTACGTGTCGTCGAGGACGGCCACTTCGATCACGTCGATCCGGTCGAACTGCGGGTCGCCGTCGGCGATCGTGATCGTCTCCGGCGAGACCGCGGCCACCAGATAGGCACCCTGCCGGGTGTCCTTGCCCTGGATGATCGCCCGGCCGGTGCCGATCGAGCACTGCATGGCGGAGGTCCCGGTCAGCTGGAAACCGCCCGGCAGGATGCCGTGACGGGAACGCAGCGGGGTCTCGGCCGGGCTGGCGCCGGTGGGAGTCAGCAGCGCGGCGAGGGTGAGGCGGGTCTCTTCGCGGGTCTGGCCGGAGGTCTGGAGCCAGGAGGCCCGTACGGTCATGGTCGTTCGTTCCTCTCGTGGTGCGGTGGGTGAGAGGGCCGCGCCGGCGTGGTCCGACGGCCGCGGCCGGTGAGCGGCACGGTCACCACTCGGCGCTGCGCCAGCGGACCGTCATCAGGGCGTCCGGGGTGGCCGCGTCGGGGCGGAACGACAGCTCGGTGCGCCCCGGCTCCAGCAGGAACAGCTCCTCCGGGCTCGAGTCCGCCATCGCCGTGTGGCGGCGGGAGGCGGAGTTGTTGAGCGTCACGGAGCCGTTGGCGGTGTCGACGACCAGCTCGTCACCGGCGGCCAGGTCGATGGCGTAGCGCAGCCGGCGCTTGCTCACCCGGTCGGTGACGGTGGGCATCGAGCAGGGGCCGCGGAACACGATCACCGGGTGGGTGGGCGCCGAACCGACGTTGTCGACGACGGCGTCACCGGTGGACTTGGCCTCGCCCCAGTTCAGCGGCCACACCAGCGGCCAGGAGAGACCGGACTCCGGCTGCGGCGGGGTGGTGGTGGCCGTCTGCTCGTTGACGGCGTAGCGGCGCGGGTCGGAGGTCAGCCACTGCACGGACATCTTGGAGCTGCCCTGGGTGGCGAAGCCCTGGTCGGCGGGGATGACCCGCTGGGCGATCCGGGCGCGTACGGCGAGCAGTTCGCCGTGCAGCCGGACGGTCAGCCAGCGCTCCTCGTCGAGCAGCGCGAGCGACTGGCGCAGCGCGCGCATCGCCTCGGGCACGCCGTTGAACTCCGGCATCAGGACGATGGAGCCGCCGACCTTGCGGGGCTTGGCGTACCGGGCGCCCGGCCAGGCGCCGTGCGAGGTGGGCCGGTCGGCGTCGGAGGAGTCGTACTCGGGCAGGTCCTCCCACCCCTGAAGACCGGACCGGTCGACGGCGAAGGGGGTGCCGGGGCCGATGAGGAGCCCGGCCCACTGGATCTGCCCGTCCTGGGTGATCAGCGAGCCGGGCGCGAGGTCGGCGGTGTAGGAGTTTCCGGCGTAGGGGTTGGTGGTCTCGGCCATGGGGGCCGTCACCTCACTTCTGAGGGGGTGGGTGTCGGGGGGCGTGCCGGGGGGCCGGGCCCCGTGACGGGGCCCGGCTGCCGGGTGGTGCGCGGGCCGCGTACGCGGACGGCGGCGCGGGTCAGCAGTGGGCGGCGGCGAGGAACAGCAGGTCCTCGGCGGTCGCCCGGGGCCCGGCGCCCGGGTCCTCGTAGAAGTCCCGGATCCGGTGCGGCGGCCGCGGCGGCTCGGTGATCGCCGGGACCGGACGGGACTCCAGGACGGTGAGCGGGTCGATGCGGGGCGCGGTGGCGGCGCCGGGGAAGACGACGCCGCCCTCGGCGAGCATCGGGATCTTGGGGATGTCGATGCCGAAGTGCTTGCCGAGGAAGTCGAAGCTCAGCTTGTTGAGCCCGTCGATGATCCAGTTGGCGAAGGCGATGAGGCCCTTGATGGGACCGGTCACCACGCCGCTGACCGAGGTCAGGGCGCCCTTGACGATCTCGCCGAAGCCGCGCAGGGCGCCGCCGACGGCGGTGTTGGCGGAGCGGAAGAAGCCGGGGACCTGCTCGGTGAAGAAGGACAGCAGCGGCTGGATGGCGCTCTTGATGCCGTTCATGGCGCCGGAGGCGATGCCGCGCAGGGCGTTGGAGGACGACGACACGGAGGAACCGGTGCCGGAGAAACCGCCGATGGCGGCGCCGATGACGGTGAGGACGGAGGTGATGACGGTCAGGTAGCCCTTGAAGTACGTCATGACGACGTCGCCGAGGAACTCCATGATCGGCTGGAGGTACTTCCAGATGGCTTCGAAGCCCTTGAAAGCCTGTTCCATGACCTGCTCGATGATGCGCTGGCCGGTCTCGGAGTTCATCGCGTACTCGATGAGCCAGGCGGCGACGGGGAGCAGGATGCCGACGAGGAAGCCGAGCGGGTTGGCCCGCATGGCGACGTTGACGGCCATCATGGCGACCGAGGCGACGGTCATGACCATGCCGAACTTGTCCATCAGCTTGGTGACGATGTCGGTGATGGGAAGGAGCGGCAGCAGGATGGCGAGGATGCCGCCGAGGCCCTGACTGAGCTTGCCGAAGGCGCCCTTGGCCTTGCCGGCCTTGTCGCCGAAGGACTTGACGCCGCGGGGGGCGGTGGAGCGGGCGATCTTGGTGACGGAGGTGGAGGTGGTGGTGGCGTCGGTACGGATGCGGGTCACCGGAGCGGCCGCGGCCCGCACCTCCCGGGCGAAGCGGTCGGTCTTCCCGGCGGCGTCCCGTGAACTCCGCGTCAGCGTGCGCAGTACGGTGGCGGCCGCCTGGGCGTCGCGCTTGAGGTTGCGGAGTCCCTGGGGAACGCCGACGAGCAGCCGGCCGCTGAAGACGATCGCCGGAGGGACGGCCGTACTCATCCGCGCGCCTTCGCCAGGTACATCAACGCGTCGGCGGTGGACTGCGGGTCGCTGTTACGGGCCGCGTGGTAGTTCTCGATGTGCAGCCCGACGCCGCCGCCCCGGCCCGACTGCAGCTGCGCCGACATCCGGGCGCGCCGCGCGGTCATGGCGAGCAGCCGGTCCAGCTTGGAGAGCGGGAGCACGGCCTCGGCCTCGCCGGCCTCGGCGATGATCGCCGGGACACCGCCCGCCTGCGGCATGACGACACCACCGGTGGCGAGCATCGGGATGGTGGGGACGCTGACGCCGAAGGTCTTGCCACCGACGACCGGCACCCAGCCGGGGACACTGACCTTGACCCGGTTGACGGCGCTGATCATGCGGTTGATCAGGCCGATGATGGAGTTGATCGGGCCGGAGACGCCGCTCTTGATGCCGTTGAACGCCCGGGACGCGATGTCCTTGAGGCCGTTCCAGATGGACGACATCTTGTCCTTGACGGCCTGGAAGGCGTTCGGGATCGCGGACTTGATCCAGTTGACCACCGGGGTGATCACGGACTTGATGCCGTTCCAGACGGAGCTGATGACGGTCTTGATCGCCTTCATCACGGTGGTGATGACGGTCTTCCAGATGTTGACGTAGGTCTTGACGACGGTGGCGACCGCCTTGACCACGGTGGAGATGGCGCTCTTGATGCCGTTCCAGACCGTCTTGATCAGGGCGCCGGCGTTCTTCATGATCGGGCCGATGGCCTTCATGACGGCGCTGATGACGACCTTGATGGCGTCGAACGCCTTCTTCATGATCGTCTGCATCGTCTTCGAGCGGGACGCCACTTCGACGATCTTCTCGATGAGCGGCATGAACAGCTCGATCAGGCGGGCCAGGAAGTTGCCCTTCATGGACTTGTTGAGCTTGTCCTGGCCCTTGGCGGCCTTGCCGGCGCCGGTTTCGTACTTGCCCATCTTGGTACCGGCGGACTGTCCGGTCTGACCGGCCTTGGACATGGACTTCTCGGCCTGGTCCGAGGCCGTCTTGAGGCTCTTGAGCTGGGACGAGGTGGACTGGGCTGAGGACTTCAGCTGCTTGACGCCGTTGGAGGCCGAGTTGGCGCCGGTGCCGACGCGGGTGACGGCCTGGGCGCTCTGCTGGGCGTCCGTCTTGAGCTTTCTCAGCGCCGACGAGGCGCTGCCGAGTGCTTTGGCGAGAGACATGGGCACCTGGTTTCAGGGAGTGGGGGAAGACTGGCTGGCGAGGGCGTCGATGCGCGGCACTACGTGGGCTCGGAGAGTGCGACGGCCGTCTGCCCGATGGCGGAGCGCAGCGAGTTCAGCTGGGTGGTCGCGTCCTTGGCGTTGTTTCCCCACAGCTTCTTGGCGTCGGCTTCCTTCTGGCGAAGGGTGTTGATCTTGGTGACGAGATTGGCCGCGCTGTTCGACGTCCTCTTGGCGGACTTCTCCGCGCGGTCGAGACGCTTCTGCAGCCTGTCGATCTCCTGTCGGGCGAGGTTCACCCGGGCATTGGCGCGGTCGAGCGTCGCCTGTGAAGCGCGTCCCTGGTCGAACCGGGACTGAACGTCGCGCTGATTGCCCTCGGCGGTGCGCAGTCGGGCTTGTGCGCGGGCCAGTTCGTCCTGCCGCTCGGTGACCCGGGTGAGCTTCCGGGTCATGCGCTTCTGCTTGGCGGCCAGGTCCCGCTGCTTGTTCTCGACGCGTACCGTGAACGCCTTGGTCTTGTCGGCCCACGGCCAGCCGAGGCGCTGCCGGCCGTTGATCGTGATGCCCTTGTCGTCGAGCTTGAACCAGGTGTAGTCCACCTTGAAGAGGCCGACCGAGGCGGCGAACAGGCCCGCCATCTCGATCTTCATGAGGGTGATGTCACCCTTCATGCCGGAGACCGTGCTCGACAGGTTGGACGCGGCGGTCTTGTTTTCCTCGTACTTCTTTGTCATGTCGATCCAGGGGACCGACTTGACCATGACTGCGGTGATCTCTTGGGGTGTGGGAACGGCCATGGGTGTCCTCGATTCGAAGAGGTCGTGCCGAAGCTCACCCGGGGGCGCCGGAGACGCCGGAGCCGCCGATCCCGGGAGGGCGTCGACGGCTCGGTGCGCGGTGTGCGGGGCCTGGGCCCCGCCCGCTGGCGTGGTGCGGCGTGCGGAGGGTTCAGTTACGGCGGAGTTCGGCGAGCGCGTCGTTCCAGCCCGCCTTGTAGGCGTGGATCTCGCGAGCCGCGATCTCGGCGTCGAGGGTGGCGAGCAACGCGCGCTTGTCGAGGGGACCGGGGCGCTGGAGCAGCGAGTGGAGACGGTCGTGGAGCGGGCTCTGGGTGGCGCTTCCCCCGGCCTGAGACGTCATGGTGCCCTGCCTTCCAGCTGTCGAACTAGTGTGCGATGCATTGTCGAACATTGGTTCGAACTTGTCGAGCGAGAAGGGTCGGGCGGCGCGTCGTTCCGGGCCCCGTGCGTCGTTGGTCACGCCTCGAACGGGACCGGTGTTCGAGCCGGGGTAGTCTGGATGACGCGTTCCCGGACCTGACACAGTCGGGGGGCGACGGGGCGCGAGGGGCGCGCGGGGGGACCCCAGGGGGTTGGAAGGCAGTGCTGACGCATGGACACGGAGCCGGGCGCTAACCGGCGGGAGCGGGTCGTCGACTGGCTCGAATCCCACCCGGACCTGCCGCATCTCTTCGCACGCCTCGCCGAACTCGTCCACGTCGCGGGTTACGCGCCCGAGGACCTCGTCGTGCTGCCACGCGCCGAGGTCGACCGGCGGGAGACGGCGGCGTTCACCGGCGGCTGGGCAGAGGCGGTCGCCGACGAACTCCCGCGGATCCGCCGCGAGTACGAGAAGCGGGTCGCCGACGCGTACGCCCAGGGCCAGGGCGACGCCCGCGGCATCCGCCGCCCGGAGCAACGAACCGGTCTGAACCCGGAAGGCGCCCGGGTCATCCCGCTGCCCTTCACCCGGCTGCTCGAGCCGCCGGCCGCGGTCGTCCAGGCCGAGGAGCGGGTGCGCCTGGAGCGCGAGCTGTTCGACCAGCGCACCGAGCACACCTACGCCGACGAGCCCGAGCCCCGGCCGGAGCCCGGACCCGCCGTCGTACGGGGGCTGGAATCCGCCCCCGAGGCTGAGCCGGAGCTGTCCGACGTGGTCGGCCCGGAGCGGGAGGCCGGCCCGGTTCCGCAGGCCGGACCCGACGCCGGACCCGACGCCGAACCCGGCCTGAGCTCCGGGACGGAACCGTTGGTGACCGCCCAGGAGAGCCGCGCCCGCCGGAGCACCCAGCCGGTGCGCAAGGTGGTCCGCGGCAAGGGCGGGCGGCCGATCGTGCCGCCGATCACCAGCGTGCCGGCGCAGGTCGGTCCGGGGCAGGAGCGGCGCGGCGGCGAGTCCGGCGACCCGGACGCGCGCTCGCGCGCGCGTGGGCGCCGCCTGTCCGACCGTGCCAAGGCCCTGGAGCGGGAACTGGGCGCCGAGCGAGCACGGGAAGCGCCCCCGGAGCCCGCTCCCTGACGGGAACGGGCACCGGGGGCCATGGGGGGGGGCGGGCGTCAGCCGAAGAAGCGCGCGACTTCCCAGGGGGAAAGAGAAGTCGGCCCGTCCTCGTCGGGACCGGCGCTCGACTCCCCGTCCTCCGGGGCGTCCTCGTCGTCATCCGGCGCACTCGGGCGCGGGACCGGCTGCGGCGGGTCGGGCTGCTCGCCGTCCTCGTCCGTGTTGACGCACATGAACATCCAGTTGGCGGTGGCCAGATGGTCGACCGCCGCCGCCAGCAGATGGTCGGTCACCGACCACTCGGCGGCCTCCCCGTGGAGGTTCCGCTGGACGGCGCTGTCGGCCGGGAGGTGCTTGATCAGCGCCGCGACGCGTCTGCTGGAGAGCGTCCCGCGGTGCCAGTCGAGGAGATCCGTCCCGTAATAGCGGAGCAGGTCCGCCTCAAGTGCCTCGGCGTGTTCGTCGACGAACTCGACGAGGCTCAGTCTTCCCCCAGGCCGAGCCCGGTCTCCTGGCCGTACGCCTCCAGGATCGCGGCGATGTCCTGCATGGTGATGTCGTGCTCCTCGAAGCGGGCGTACTGCTCCTCACCCATCAGGAGTTCGAGCAGACCGTCCACGTCGCTGTCGTCGAGCTTGCGCAGGCCCTTGGCCGTCTTGCGCGAGAGCTCGGTGGGCAGCGTGAAGGACTCGCCGTCCAGTTCGAAGGACCAGGTGCGGCCGTGGGCCTCCAGGCGCTGGGCGCGGGCGGCGTTGACGTCGAATCGGGACATGGTGATCCGTACTCCTTGTTCGAGTGATGTGCGTGATTCGAGTGGGTGAGGAGAAAGCTGAGGGGGCGGGGCGGGGCGGCGCGCGGCCCGCCCCCCCCCCGGGGGGGGGTAATACGGTCGCGGTGTACATGTCGTGCCTGAACATGAAGGACCCCCCCGGCATGCCCTCACCGATACACCACCCCCACTACGTGTTTCCCACCA
>NZ_JBIVFL010000001.1:531992-626521 GCF_044748125.1 Streptomyces sp. NPDC090025
CTCACGTGTTTTTTGGGGGGGGGGGGGTTTGGGGGGGGGGGGGGTGGCGGGGGGGGGGGGGGGGGGGGGGGGGCGGGCGCCCCCCCCCCCCCAGGGGGGTGGATCAGACGGTCGCGGAGTACTGGTCGTCCTTCATCAGGAAGGACGCCAGCGGCTTGCCGTCACCGTTCGACATCGCCGAGAAGGTGATGCCGAGCTGGGACGCCGCCTTGCGGTTGAGCTTGATGTCGTCCGTGGCGGTCACCTGGCCGCGCGGGATGATGAAGCGGTAGGTGACGGCGGTGGTGCCACCGGCCTTGACGTCGGTGAACTCCAGGCCGAGGGCGCGGACGTCCGCGAACGGGCGCTCCGCGATCTCGTACTTGTAGGTGCCCGTCGCCGGAGCGGCGTCGGCCTCGACCTTGCCGCCACCCATGAAGAACGGCAGCGTGTCCTCGTTGAACTGGAGCATCGAGAACTTCAGCGACAGGTCACGGGCCGAGTAGATGTAGTGGACCGGGGAGACCGACTGCCACGAGTCGATGGCCTCCAGCTTGTCCTTCTTCGAGAAGGTGACACCGTCGCCGGTGGTGAAGCCGAGGTTCGTCCAGGACGCCCAGTCGGTGGCCGCGTCGGCACCGAAGCCCGGGGCGGCGGTGCCGACCTTGGCGACGTAGAGCTTGCCACTGCCGGCGACGCGGATCTCGGCGGAGTTGTTTCCAGCCATGGTGGTGTTTCTCCTTGGATACAGAGGGGGTGGGGGCGCCGCCCCGGCGACCGGGGGAATCCGGTTCCGGGTACGGCAAAGGCCCCGCTGGAGGGTCCGGCGGGGCCTGGTCTGTGGGGAGCGGCCTCGGGGGCGCGCTCGGGGGCGGAAGTCCGGGGGACCGGTGCGGTCCTAGAGGACGTCCAGGGCGAGGCGGATCACGCAGAGGTAGCGGTTCGCGCCCCGGTAGAGGTAGTCGGGCATCCAGCGCGGCCCGTCCTGCTCCTCCACGTCGCTGACGTAGGTCGAGCCGAGCTGCTTGCCGATCGTGGCGAGCAGCGCCCGGCGGGCCGCGTTGGCGGTGACGTGGGCGACCGTCTTGTCCGGGCCGTACACCTCGAACTCGATGAGCGGCTTGTCGACGTGCAGGTCGCCGATCCAGGCACCGCCGCGGCGGTTGACCAGGACGGCCTTCTGCGTGCCGTCGAAACCGGCGGGCGCCTGGGCGGCGATGGTGACACCGGCGAGCGCCGGGTCGGCCTTGAGGACGTCGACGACCAGCTTCTCGACGTCCGGGAACGCACTCGGGGGAGTGGTCATGACGGTTTCTCCTCGGAGGGGAAGGGGTGGGTTGGAGCGGTGGAGCGGTGGTGCGCGGGGGGCCGCCCGGGGCGCTCGACGCGGGGAAGGGGGCGGGGGCGCGGAGCGCTCCCGGACGGCGAACGGCGGAGGCTGCTGCCCGTTCTGCGGGCGCAGCTCCGCCGCTGCACCAACTGTGACAGAGAGCGTGCGCGCACGCAACTAGTTCGGTGATCGATTCTGGATCGCCCCCGAAAGACACGGCCTAGATTGGGCGGACGGCTGCGGCCGCGACCGCGACGACAAGGGAGGGGACGGACCATGAGCTGGTACGTCTTGATGGAGACGACGGTGACCGCGAGCGGCGACGACCGCTGGGAACTCGTCGACAAGGTCGCCGTCGACGGCGGCAAGGAAGCGGCCGTGGCCAGGGCCGTGGAGACGACCCGCACCTATGCGGCCGGCGGGTCCACCGAGTACGGCCGGCAGGTCTTCCGGACGTCCCCGACCAGCTGGATCGTCGAGCTGAGCCGGTCGTACTGGGACGACGGCCGGGAGCGCACCAGCACCCGCCACCTGCACATCACCGTCGCCGAGCTGGAATTCGCCCAGGAGGCGCCGCCCGCGGAGCGCCCCAAGCGCCGCTGGTCGCGCGGCTGACCCGGGCGGTGGGCCGGATCCCCGGCCCCGCCGGTAACTTGGCGGCACCCGACCCCGCAGGAGCCCCCGTGAGCGCCGCCCGCCCCGCCCGCCCCTCCCTCCTCCACGTCACCGACCTCGCCTATCCCGCCCGCGGCCGCCGCTACTGCGACGAGGACATCGCCCTCACCGCCCGCCTCCGCGAGGACTTCGACCTGGCGCTCTGCCACCCGCGGGACGCCGCCGCCCTGATGGACGGCTTCGACGCCGTCGTCGTCCGCAACAGCGGGCCCGTCCTGCACTACCAGGACGCCTACGACGACTTCCGGGCCGCCGCCCTCGCCCGCGGCACCCGGGTCTACAACCCGCTGCACGGACGCGGCGACATGGCGGGCAAGCAGTACCTGCTCGACCTCACCGCCGCCGGGCTCCCCGTCATCCCCACCGTCGACCGCGCCGCCGACCTCGAACGGCTGCCCGCCGCCGGGAGCTACGCGGTCAAGCCCAAGGCCGGCGCGGACTCCATAGGACTGCGCTTCCTGCCGTACGAGGAACTCGCCGGACTCCCGTACGGCGAAGGGCTCCTGGTCCAGCCCCGGATCGAGTTCCGCTACGAGGTGTCCTTCTACTTCGTCGACGACCGCTTCCAGTACGCCCTGTACGCCCCCGACCCGGAGCGCCGCTGGGTCCTCGAGCCGTACGACGCCACCGACGAGGACCTCCGCTTCGCCCGCGCCTTCGTCGACTGGAACACCCTCGACCACGGCATCCAGCGCGTCGACGCCTGCCGCACCCCCGAGGGCGGGCTGCTCCTGGTCGAGCTGGAGGACCTCAACCCGTACCTCTCCCTCGACCTGGTGCCGGACCAGGTGAGGGAACGATTCGTCACGGCGTTGAAGGAGTCGCTCACCGACTTCCTGCGCCGGGCCTGACGAACGCCGGGCCTGACGAACGCCGGGCATGACGAAGCGCCCCCGTCCCGGACCGGGACGGGGGCGCTTCTCGTACACGAAGACATCAGGCGTCAGGCCGTACGCGGCCTCCGCCGCGTCGCCCGCTCCGCCGCGAACACGTCCTCCAGGCGGAACAGCTGCGCGCGGCCCGCCTTTCCGGCCGCCCGCAGGTGGCCCAGCTGGACCCACTTGCGGATGGTCGCCGGGGCCACCCCGGCCTCCTCGGCGGCCAGCGGGCCCGGGATCAGGGCCGGCAGGGACAGCGGCAGTGCGGTCGAGCTCAGCATGAGGTCTCCTTCGTGTCGTCCATCGCCGCTTCGATCTCGTCGGTACGGGCCCCCGACGCGTCCGCCAGTTCCGCCCACTCCGCCTCCGGCCACAGGTGCCGGTAGGCCGGGTCGTCCTGGCAGCCGCACGCCTGGTCCGTGCAGACGCAGGCCGGGTTGACGCAGAGCACCGCGCGCCGGTCGGGGAAGGCCCGCAGCGACACCGAGTCGCACCACGGGCAGCGGCCCGCGACCCGCACCACCGTCTCCGCGTCGCCCAGCGTGCGGGCGCAGCGGCGGGCCATCCGGCGGATCTCGTCGCGGACGTGCCGGGCCAGCACCGGGTGGCCCGCGATCACGTCGAGCAGGCCCACCACCCGGCGCAGCCGCTCGACCACCCCGGCCCGGCGCGGGCGCGGCAGGCCGAGCCGGGCGCAGACCGCCTCCTCCAGCTCCACCACGCCGTCGGTGATGTCGCGGATGGCGTCCGAGATGTGCAGCCGGATCGGCGCGGCGCCGTGGCCGGGGACGGCGAGGCCGTGCCGCTGTTCGTTGAGCAGCGCCTCGCGCCGCTCGGTGCGGATGAGTTCGTCACGTCCGGCGTGCGCGGCGCGCGGGGCGGTGCCCGCGGGGGCCCGGCGGCCGGGGGCCAGCTCCTCGGCGAGCTCGGGGAACTGCCGTACGAGCGAGGCGGCCCAGAGCACCACGTCACGCAGCACCCGCTCGTCGGCGCCGCCGGCCGGCGCCGGATCGGCCGGTGTCACGCCGGTCTGCGACCGGTCGGCCGACGTCACTTCGGTCTGCTGCTCGGGCTCAGTCACGGGAACCTCCGGCGGCGATCAGGGCCGGGGCGGGAGCGGGCGCGGCGGTGAGGGCGAGCGCGGCGGCGTCAAGCGCCGCGGCGTCCGACGGGGCCTGCCCGGCCGCCTGGCCCGGGCGGCGGCGCGGCTTCACCGGGCGGCCGTTGCGCCACAGGCGCCCGGCGCAGACGCCGTCGAACCAGTTCTCGGCGGGGGCGACCGCGGCCTCGCACTCGCTGCGCACCGGGCAGACGGCGCAGGCCCGCAGGGCCGGGGCCGCCTCCTTGCCGCGGCGGGAGAAGACGACGGACGGGGAGAGGCCGGCGCATGCGGCGGCGGCCTGCCAGGGGGTGGGTTCGGGCGTGTGCAAGGAAGTTCTCCACGGTCCGGGCATCAGGGACCCACGGGACCGATGGGGCCCGTGGGACTCGTGAGGCCGACGAGTGCGGCGCGATGGACCATAGACATGTTGCGTGCGAGCTCGCAACTATCTTCATGGGGAGCCCTTGAAGTCCCCTTCACCGATTCGACACGGTTGCGTGCCCGAAAGCACGTAATTCCGTGCGCGCAAGCACGCTAAGGTGTGTGGACCGAAAGGTGGGGGAGTAAAAGGGAGCGGTACAACATGAGCACTCAAGGGCTCGACGAGTTCGCCGGCTGGGTCGAGGGTCTGATGCGCGCGCGCGGCTACGACATCGACAGTCCCCGCGGCGGGGGCAAGTCCCGGATCGCGGACGAGGCGGGCGTGCACCGCGCGGCCGTCACCCGGCTGCTGCAGCGGCAGAGCATGCCCGATCTGGAGACCATGCGGAGGATCGCCCCGCTCCTCGGGGTCTCCGTCCGCGACATGCTGATCAGGTCCGGCCGGGTCACCCCGGAGGAGCTGCCGATCGCGGCGGATCTGCTGCCGCCCAACGACTGGCAGCCGACCATGGAGGACTTCGCGCGCTGGCTGGGGGTCCCGGACGAACGGATGGACGTCTTCGTGAAGGTCGTCCACCAGTTCCTGGACCCCGAGGCCGAGGGCGGTGAGTCCCGTCCCGCCGCCGAATCCCGGCGGGCCGCCCAGGACTGACGTCCGGGACCGACACCCCGGACCGACACCCGGGACCGATACCCGGGACCGGCATCCGGGACCGACGTCCGGATCGGCGTGGCCCTTCGTGGGTCCGCGCGGATCCGTGCGGCGCCGTCCGGGACCTCGCGCCAGGCTCCCCGTGCCCCGCGCGCTGTCACACGGCGTCACTCGGCGTCATGCGGTGTCACCGACCGCTGCCGGTTCAGGTCCGGCAACGGGTCCACCCCCGCGTTCCGGCCGTCCGGCGGCCTCGGCGCGGCCGTGTTCCGGCCGTCCCGAGGTCGCCGGGCGGCCTGCGCGTGGGCATTTGTTTTGACCGGAGTCCATGCGATAGGTACGCTCATGCCTTGTGCCTGGGGTGTGCCCGGAGCCGTGTGCGTGTCCTCAACCGCACGTCGGATCCAGCATCGGCCACCGTAATCCGCGCCTCTTTCCGTCTTCGGCTGAGGACCGCGCGATTCGACACACCCGACCGCGTGGGTCGGTGAACGTTCCAGGTTAGTTTGACGAACGGCACACAGAAACCGGAGAAGTAGTGCCTACGATCCAGCAGCTGGTCCGTAAGGGCCGGCAGGACAAGGTCGAGAAGAACAAGACGCCCGCGCTCGAGGGTTCCCCTCAGCGCCGCGGCGTCTGCACGCGTGTGTTCACGACCACCCCGAAGAAGCCGAACTCGGCCCTCCGTAAGGTCGCGCGTGTGCGTCTGACCAGCGGCATCGAGGTCACGGCCTACATTCCGGGTGAGGGACACAACCTGCAGGAGCACTCCATCGTGCTCGTGCGTGGTGGCCGTGTGAAGGACCTGCCGGGTGTTCGCTACAAGATCATCCGCGGTTCGCTTGACACCCAGGGTGTCAAGAACCGCAAGCAGGCTCGCAGCCGCTACGGCGCCAAGAAGGAGAAGTAAGAATGCCTCGTAAGGGCCCCGCCCCGAAGCGCCCGGTCATCATCGACCCGGTCTACAACTCTCCTCTGGTCACCTCGCTGATCAACAAGATCCTGCTGGACGGCAAGCGCTCCACCGCCGAGCGCATCGTCTACGGCGCCATGGAGGGCCTCCGCGAGAAGACCGGTGCTGACCCGGTCGTCACGCTGAAGCGCGCGCTGGAGAACGTCAAGCCGTCTCTCGAGGTCAAGTCCCGCCGTGTCGGTGGCGCCACCTACCAGGTGCCGATCGAGGTCAAGCCCGGTCGTGCCTCCACCCTCGCGCTGCGCTGGCTGGTCGGGTACTCCCGCGCCCGCCGCGAGAAGACCATGACCGAGCGCCTCATGAACGAGCTCCTCGACGCCTCGAACGGCCTCGGTGCTTCGGTCAAGAAGCGCGAGGACACGCACAAGATGGCCGAGTCCAACAAGGCCTTCGCGCACTACCGCTGGTAGTCGCAACCCACATCGAGACCGAGAGAAGACTGAAGCCTTATGGCTACCACTTCGCTTGACCTGGCCAAGGTGCGCAACATCGGCATCATGGCCCACATCGACGCGGGCAAGACGACCACCACCGAGCGGATCCTGTTCTACACCGGCGTCTCGTACAAGATCGGTGAGGTCCACGACGGCGCTGCCACGATGGACTGGATGGAGCAGGAGCAGGAGCGCGGCATCACGATCACGTCTGCCGCGACGACCTGCCACTGGCCGCTCGAGAACGTCGACCACACCATCAACATCATCGACACCCCGGGTCACGTGGACTTCACGGTCGAGGTGGAGCGTTCGCTCCGCGTCCTCGACGGTGCCGTCACCGTGTTCGACGGTGTGGCGGGTGTGGAGCCGCAGTCCGAGACGGTCTGGCGCCAGGCCGACCGTTACGGCGTGCCCCGTATCTGCTTCGTGAACAAGCTCGACCGCACGGGCGCCGAGTTCCACCGTTGCGTGGACATGATCAAGGACCGCCTGGGCGCGGTTCCGATCGTGATGCAGCTCCCCATCGGTGCCGAGGCCGACTTCCAGGGTGTCGTCGACCTCGTCACGATGAAGGCGTTCGTCTGGTCCGCCGAGGCGACCAAGGGCGAGATGTACGACATCGTCGACATCCCGGCCACCCACGCCGAGGCCGCTGAAGAGTGGCGCGGCAAGCTCCTCGAGGCCGTCGCGGAGAACGACGACGAGATCATGGAGCTGTACCTGGGCGGCGAAGAGCCGACCGTGGAGCAGCTGCACGCCGCCGTCCGTCGCATCATCCTGCAGTCGGGCAAGGGTGGCGGCACGACCGTCACCGCGGTGTTCTGTGGCACGGCGTTCAAGAACAAGGGCGTTCAGCCCCTGCTCGACGCCGTCGTCCGCTACCTCCCCTCGCCCCTGGACATCGAGGCCATCGAGGGCCACGACGTCAAGGACGCCGAGGTCGTCGTGAAGCGCAAGCCGTCCGACGAGGAGCCCCTCGCGGCGCTGGCGTTCAAGATCATGAGCGACCCGCACCTCGGCAAGCTCACCTTCGTCCGGGTCTACTCGGGCCGCCTGGAGGCCGGCACCTCGGTGCTGAACTCCGTCAAGGGCAAGAAGGAGCGCATCGGCAAGATCTACCGTATGCACGCGAACAAGCGTGAGGAGATCGACTCGGTGGGCGCCGGCGACATCGTCGCCGTCATGGGCCTGAAGCAGACCACCACCGGTGAGACGCTGTGCGACGAGAAGAGCCCGGTCATCCTGGAGTCCATGGACTTCCCGGCCCCGGTCATCCAGGTCGCCATCGAGCCCAAGTCCAAGGGTGACCAGGAGAAGCTGGGTGTCGCCATCCAGCGTCTCGCGGAGGAGGACCCCTCCTTCCACGTTCACTCGGACGAGGAGACCGGCCAGACCATCCTCGGCGGTATGGGCGAGCTGCACCTCGAGGTGCTGGTCGACCGTATGAAGCGCGAGTTCAAGGTCGAGGCCAACGTCGGCAAGCCGCAGGTCGCGTACCGCGAGACGATCCGCAAGGCCGTCGAGCGCATCGACTTCACCCACAAGAAGCAGACCGGTGGTACCGGTCAGTTCGCCAAGGTGCAGATCGCGATCGAGCCCATCACGGACGCCGACGGTCCGTCGTACGAGTTCGTGAACAAGGTCACCGGTGGCCGCATCCCGAAGGAGTACATCCCTTCGGTCGACGCGGGTGCGCAGGAGGCCATGCAGTTCGGCATCCTGGCGGGCTACGAGATGACCGGCGTCCGCGTCATCCTGCTCGACGGTGGCTACCACGAGGTCGACTCCTCCGAGCTCGCCTTCAAGATCGCCGGTTCGCAGGCGTTCAAGGAGGGTGCGCGCAAGGCCAGCCCCGTGCTGCTCGAGCCGATGATGGCCGTCGAGGTCACCACGCCCGAGGACTACATGGGCGAGGTCATCGGAGACATCAACTCCCGCCGTGGCCAGATCCAGGCCATGGAGGAGCGTCACGGCGCTCGCGTCGTGAAGGGCCTCGTGCCGCTTTCGGAGATGTTCGGCTACGTCGGAGACCTCCGCAGCAAGACCTCGGGTCGCGCAAGCTACTCGATGCAGTTCGACTCCTACGCCGAGGTTCCGCGGAACGTCGCCGAGGAGATCATCGCGAAGGCCAAGGGCGAGTAACCCACCGCGTTTAACGCATGGCGTTCACACGCTTTAGGCTTGACACCGACCGCGGGGGGTCGACCCGCAAGGGAAGACCCCCGGCGGACGGCACCCCAGCAAAGATCACCTGGCGCCGATGAGTAAGGCGTACCAGAACCACTCTCAGGAGGACCCCAGTGGCGAAGGCGAAGTTCGAGCGGACTAAGCCGCACGTCAACATCGGCACCATCGGTCACATCGACCACGGTAAGACGACCCTCACGGCCGCCATTACCAAGGTGCTGCACGACGCGTACCCGGACCTGAACGAGGCCTCGGCCTTCGACCAGATCGACAAGGCTCCTGAGGAGCGCCAGCGCGGTATCACCATCTCGATCGCGCACGTCGAGTACCAGACTGAGCAGCGTCACTACGCTCACGTCGACTGCCCCGGTCACGCTGACTACATCAAGAACATGATCACCGGTGCGGCGCAGATGGACGGCGCCATCCTCGTGGTCGCCGCCACCGACGGCCCGATGCCGCAGACCAAGGAGCACGTCCTCCTTGCTCGCCAGGTCGGCGTTCCGTACATCGTCGTCGCCCTGAACAAGGCCGACATGGTGGACGACGAGGAGATCCTGGAGCTCGTCGAGCTCGAGGTCCGTGAGCTCCTCTCCGAGTACGAGTTCCCGGGCGACGACCTTCCGGTCGTCCGCGTCTCCGCGCTCAAGGCCCTCGAGGGCGACGCCGAGTGGGGTGCCAAGCTCCTCGACCTGATGAAGGCCGTGGACGAGTCCATCCCGCAGCCCGAGCGTGACGTCGACAAGCCGTTCCTGATGCCGATCGAGGACGTCTTCACGATCACCGGTCGTGGCACCGTCGTCACCGGTCGTATCGAGCGTGGTGTCCTCAAGGTCAACGAGACCGTCGACATCATCGGCATCAAGACCGAGAAGACCACCACCACGGTCACCGGCATCGAGATGTTCCGCAAGCTGCTCGACGAGGGCCAGGCCGGTGAGAACGTCGGTCTGCTCCTCCGTGGCATCAAGCGCGAGGACGTCGAGCGCGGCCAGGTCATCATCAAGCCGGGTTCGGTCACGCCGCACACCGACTTCGAGGCCCAGGCCTACATCCTGTCGAAGGACGAGGGTGGCCGTCACACCCCGTTCTTCAACAACTACCGCCCGCAGTTCTACTTCCGTACCACGGACGTGACCGGCGTCGTGACCCTCCCCGAGGGCACCGAGATGGTCATGCCGGGCGACAACACCTCCATGACCGTTGAGCTGATCCAGCCCATCGCCATGGAGGAGGGCCTCAAGTTCGCCATCCGTGAGGGTGGCCGGACCGTCGGCGCCGGCCAGGTCGTCAAGATCACCAAGTAAGTTCCCCGGAACTTCGGTGGTTTGACCTGGTAGCTCCTGGAGCTGCTGTGAGGGCCCCGCACCACTTCGGTGGTGCGGGGCCCTCCGCTTTTCCCACCCCTGCGCCGGCCCGCTCGGAACGATCACGTAGCATGCGGCCGGTCAGCCGTGTCATGACCAACCAGGGGTGGAGACAACTTGAAATCGGGACGTCGAGCACGTCACGCGCCGGCGCGGCGCATAGGCCGTACGGCACTGGGCGCGGCGCTCGCCGCGGCGGCGGTGCTGGGAGTGCAGGCGACGGCCAACGGCGCCTCGCCCGGGGCGGAGGCCGTCGCGGGGGCGGCCGGGACCGACCCGTCCGGCCCGTACGGCGCGGACAGCGGCCGGGGACCGGCCGGGCCGAGCGAGATCCACAAGCTGGGTCTCACCGACCAGGGCAAGGGCGAGGCGGTCCTCACCCGGCGCGACACCCAGCCGTTCGGGCTGCTCGGTGTCTCCTGGACGGACCCCAAGGCGGAGATCAAGGGCCGGATCGAGGCCCGCACCCGCAGCATCGCGACCGGTGAGTGGTCCGCCTGGATCGAGCTGGAAGCGCACCCGGTCGGCATGGACGGCGTCCGCCCCGGCGCGCCCGGCTCCACCGAGCCGGTCTGGGTCGGCGCCTCCGACGGCGCCGAGGTCCGGATCAGCGACGGCTCGGCCACGAGCACCCTCCCGGCGGGCCTGAAGCTCAACATGGTCGACCCGGGCAGCAGCGGCGCCGAGGCGAAGAAGAGCGGCGAGCTGAACGCCGCGCCCGCCGCCTTCGTCGCCGCGGACCCGCCGACCACCCCGCCGACCACGCCGGGACCGTCGTCGAGCGCACCGCGCCCGACCGTCGTCCCGCGCGCCCAGTGGGGCGGCCAGGCGATCGAGGACAAGACGCCCGAGCCGCCGCAGTACCTCCCGGGCGGTGCCATCAAGGCCGCGTTCATCCACCACACGACCAGCGCGGACTACTCCTGCGCCCAGTCGGCCAGCGTGGTCCGCGGCATCCTCGACTACCACGTGGACGTCGAGAAGTGGCGGGACATCGGCTACAACTTCCTCGTCGACAAGTGCGGCACGGTCTTCGAGGGCCGCAAGGGCGGTGTCGACCAGCCCGTCTACGGCGCCCACACCTACGGCTGGAACGCCGAGTCGACGAGCGTCGCGATCCTCGGCGACTTCACCAAGCAGGCCGCGCCGGACGCCGCGCTCGCCGCGGCCGGCCAGGTCGCCGCGTACAAGCTCGGCCAGTACGGCGTCTCGCCGACCGGCAAGGCGACGCTGACCGCCGGTGCCACCCAGAAGAACTTCTTCGGGGACTCCTTCACGGTCGGCCAGACCTACGCGTTCGACGCCATCTCCGGACACCGCAACGGCTTCAACACCGAGTGCCCGGGCACCATGCTCTTCCCGCAGCTGCCGAAGATCCGGACGTACGCCACCGGCGCCCTCTCCGGCCTGAAGATCCAGTCCCTCGGCGGCGGCGCGGTGAGCAGCGGCAGCGGGTACGAGACCTCCGGCCCGGCCACCGTGAACTGGTCCACCAGCACGGCGAGCGCGCTCATCGACCGGTTCGACGTGCTCGTCGACGGCACCCCCGCCGCCACGGCGGCCGGGACCGCCCGGAGCGCCGCGGTCGACGTGGCCGGGGTGGGCGACCACAAGGTCGTCGTCCGCGCCACGTACAAGACCGGCAGCACCACGCTGTCCGCGCCGGTCACCGTCACCGTGCCGGGCCCGAAGACCTTCAAGCCCCTCACGCCCACCCGCCTGATGGACACCCGGGCCGGGCTCGGCGTCGCGAAGGCGAAGGTCGGCCCCGGCGGCGAGGTCGTGCTCCAGGTCGCGGGCAAGGGCGGGGTCCCGGAGACGGGCGTCGGCGCCGTCGTCCTGAACGTGACGGCGACCAACCCGACCGCGGCGAGCTTCGTCTCGGTCTACCCGAACGGCACCGTCCGCACCAGCGCGTCGAACCTGAACTTCACGGCCGGGAAGACCATTCCGAACCTGGTCACCGTGCCCGTCGTCGACGGCAAGGTGCGCTTCTACAACCTCGCCGGGACCGTCGACCTGATCGCCGACGTCACCGGCTACTACGTCAAGGACACCAGCGGCTCCACGTACACCGCGCTGGCGCCGAAGCGGCTGATGGACACCCGGGCCGGGCTCGGGGTCGCGAAGGCGAAGGTCGGCGCGGGCGTCACCGTCGACCTGCAGGTCGCGGGCGGCGCGGACGTGCCCGCAGGGGCCACCGCGGTCGTGTTCAACGTGACGGCCACCGGCCCGACCGCGGGCGGTTTCGTCTCGGTCCACCCGACCGGCACGGCCCGCACCAGCGCGTCGAACCTGAACTTCGTCCCGGGCCAGACCATCCCCAACCTGGTGATCGTGCCGATCGGCAAGGACGGCAAGGTCAGCTTCTACAACAAGTCCGGCAACGTGGACCTGATCGCCGACGCCATGGGCTACTTCTCCGCCGACCCGGCGGGCGCCTCGCACGTCAACATCGGCCCGAAGCGCCTCATGGACACCCGCGCCGGACTCGGCGTCCCGAAGGCGAAGGTCGGCAAGGGCGGCGTCGTCTCGCTCGCCGTGGCGGGCACCCAGGGCGTCCCCGCGGGCGCGACGGCCGTCGTCCTCAACGTGACGGCCACCGGTCCGACCTCGGGCGGCTTCGTCTCGGTCTACCCGGGCGGAACCGTGCGCTCCAGCGCGTCGAACCTGAACTTCACCGCCGGGCTCACCATCCCGAACCTGGTGATCGTGCCGGTCGGCAAGGACGGCAAGGTGAACTTCTACAACCACCTCGGCTCCGTCGACCTCCTCGCCGACATCACCGGCTACTTCGTGAAGTAGCGGCGGTCGCGGTACGCGAAGGGCCCGCCACCCCCTCCCGGGGCGGCGGGCCCTTCGCCGTACCGGTCACGTACCGGCCGCGCCGCTCGGCGCCGCTCAGCGCACCGGGCGCCACACCCACGGGCGGGCGTCCGCGCCCATGCCGACCACCGTCGTCGCCCCGTGCAGCGTCGCCGCCGGGCCCGCCGGGACCGTGCCGCGGTCGCGGGTCAGCAGCCGGCCTCCGCTCAGCAGCTGGATCCGGTGGCGGGCGTCGCGGCCCATCAGGACCGGGCCGCGCGGGCCCTCGGCGGCGGCCAGCAGGCCGTAGCCCTCGAAGCGGGGTGCGTCGCCCCGGGTGGAGCGCAGCTCGCCGTCGGCGGGCGCGCGGTAGAAGACCTCCACGCCCACCGGCCCGGGGCCCGGGACCGCGGCCACCGGGTCGCCGGAGATCGGGAGCGGCTCGGCGGGGGAGCCGTCCACCCAGTGCCGTACGTGATCGCGGCCCGGCGCGAGCAGATGCACCCGGCCGGAGTCGCCGAGCAGCGTGGTCAGACCGTCCTGGATCTCGTCGTGGGACCCGTCGCCGGGCAGCGTCCGCCACGGGCCCCAGGCGCCGCCGACGGCCCGTACCCGGGTGGCGACGCCCTTGCCCGCGTCGCGGACGAACAGATGGACCCGGCCGTCGGGCGCGGCCACCGCCACCGGGGCGCCGATCCGGCGGCCGCGGTCGTCGGTGTGCTCCGGGTTGCCGAGGCCCCGCCAGGCCAGGAACGGGCCGCCGGGGGAGCGCTGCTCCAGGAGCACCAGCTCGCGCCGGTTGGGGCCGCCGCGTCCGGCGAGGGCGGCGAACCGCACACCGAACAGCAGCACCCGGCCGTCCGCGAGCGTCACCGAGGACAGCGCGGGGGCCAGCGGGCCGCCGCCGAGGTCCTCGGGCGCCTCGAAGACCCCGGTGCCCTCCTCGCGCTCGCGCCAGCGCACCGCGCGCAGCCCGAGCACCCCGTACGCGACGAGCCGGCCGCCGGACTCCTCGGTGACGGCGGGGCCCGGCGCGGGCCAGCGGTAGTGGGTGGAGCGCACCCAGCCCTTCCAGTTGGTCAGCGGACGGTCGCCGCTGACGCCGTAGTCGCCGCAGCCGGAGGGGTTGCCGCAGTCCCACTCCGGGTCGCCGCCGTACGGGACGAGGTGGGCGGCCTTCTCGGCGAGCACGGCGGGCGGGAGGTTCTTCGGCCAGTGCTTGTTGTAGTAGCCGCGGAAGGAGTTGGTGGTGAACGCGGGCACCGGGCCGCCCGCGGCGGTCGCGTCGGCGACCCGGCGCAGGAGCCCGGCCCAGGTGAAGCAGGCGACGGCGGTGTGGTCGCCGTGGTCCGAGTACCCCGGCTGCTCGCTGGCCCGGGCGCTCTGCGCGGCGCTGCCCTCCTGGATGTCCGGGTCCGGGTCGAGGGTGTGCACGACGGTCGGCCGGTAGGTGGCGAGCAGTCCGGCGATCACCTCGATCAGCCCGGCGTGGTCGTACGTGTCGGCGCGCGGCACCGGCGAGTCGGCGGCCAGCACGGTGGTCAGCCGCAGCTCGCGGCTCTCCCACAGCGCGGGCACGGCCATGTAGTGGCGCGGGTGGTGCATGGGGAGGTTGAGGAAGACCAGCTCGACCCGGCGGCCCTCGTGGACCAGGGTGTCGACCTCGGCCCTGCGCCCCCCGGCGAGGGTGGCGACCCGCTTCTGCCACGGCGTGAACTTGTCGGCGCCGAGCAGCACCGCGTACGCCTGGCGCAGGCCCTGGTGGCGGGCGGCCGAGTAGGCGGGCTTGTCGGGCTTGCGCTCGGGCATGCCCTTGATGGTGTTCTTGCCGTTGTGCTCGCCCGCCGTGACGTACACGGAGACCAGCGGGACCCCGGCGTCCAGCATCCGCTGGGTGTCCGGGTTCATGAAGTACAGGTCGTCGTCGGGGTGCGCGGCGAACTGCATGAGCAGCGCCCGCTCGCCGGTCGACACCGGCCGCCCGGGGGCCGGGTCGGCGGAGTGGGTGGGGCCGGGCGGCTCGGGCACGGAGCAGCCCGCGACGCCCGTGACGCCCGCGGCGAGCGCGACGCCCGCCGCGCCCGCGAGGACGGAACGCCGTCCCACTGTTCTGTATGCGTCCACCGGTGGTGCCGTCCCCCGTGCGTGTGTGCCGCCGTGCCGTGTCCGGCCGTGCACCTGGTCCGGTGCGCCTGGCTAGACGGGATTTCGTACCGGTCGGTTCATCACGAACCGATCAAGGCTGCCTGACCTGCCTTCTGCGCAGGTCGGACGGTATGAGAACGTCCGCATCGCACGATGCGACACCAGGGGTGGGGAATGGACAAGGAATCGGTCTCGGACGAGGAGTGGGCGGCGTTCGTCGCCGCGGCGCAGGAGCAGGGGCTCGGCACCGAGGCGCAGAACCGGGAGCTGCGGAAGGCGAAGGCGCCCAGGGCCCCGAAGCCCCCGAAGGCGCCCAAGCCGCCCAGGCCGTCGAAGCGGCAGGAGCCCGAGGGCTGGCGCACCGGTCCGGCCTGGCGGGAGATGAACGGGCGCGCCGCCCGTGGCCGCAAGGTCAAGGCGACGGTCGGCATCGTCCTGGTGGCGGCGCTCGCGCTGGTCGCCGTCCGTCCGCAGCTGGTGATCGACCGGCTGCCGGACGGGCTCGCGTCGGCGTTCCCCGACAGCTGGAGCGACCGGCCGCAGGACACCACGCCGCTGGCCGCCGAGACCGCGGCCCCGACGGCCGCGCCGGATGAGGTGGACCCGGACCGGCCGACCCTGGCCGAGCCGTTCCGCGGCTCCCCGGCGCTGCGCTGGGCGGACGGGGCGGCGGGGATCGAGCCGCCGGCGGCGAAGGCGATCGGCTGGATGTCGAAGGAGCAGGTCGCCGGGGCCCTGAAGCTGTCGAAGGACTTCCTGGTCGCCGCCAACCTGGACCCGGCGGTGCTCGCGGGCGGCAGCCCGGACAAGGTGCTGAAGCTGATCGACCCGAAGCAGCCGGGGATGCGGCGGGACCTGGAGCAGGCGCTGGCGAAGCCCTCCGAGAAGGACGACCCGACGAACCTCGTCAGCCGCTTCGACCCCAAGGAGGTCCGGGGGGCGGGTCCCGTGGTGAAGGTGCGCGGCCGGATGAGCGTCGAGAAGGGCACCGGCGAGCGGCGCGGCGCGGTCCTGGTGCACACCGACTACACCTTCGTGTTCCCGCTGGTGAAGGCCCGCGCGGGGGCCGAGGAGGTGGCCCGGACGATCGTGCGCCGGGACGTGACCTTCGTCTTCTACGAGCCGGGCCGCTTCGAGGTCACCCGGGGCAAGGTGGGCCTGGACCGCTACAACCGTGAGGCGGGCAACAGCGACTGCCGCCGGAACGACGGCTTCTTCCACCCGCAGTTCGACGAGGACCTGCGCGCCGGCGCCGGTGCCGGGGGCGACACCTCGGAGGGGCCCGCGAGCGACCCGTACGACCGGAGCAAGCCGCTCGACGCCACCCCGCAGGGGCGGCCCGGCGAGTGCGGCACGGCCACCCGGACCTGATGCCTTGCGCCTCGGGGGCGCGTCGCCATCGGCGGCGCGCCCCTGTGTGTGGCTCCACGTGACGTGGGGTACAGTCTTCGACCCCGATTGGCGGCCGGAAGGTCCTGTATGGCAGACTGTCGGGGTTGCTCGGTTGAGTACCGATGCTGCGCGCCTCCCGCCGGGAGGACCGGAAGCGAGTCCCACAGTACTCGTCGCTCCTCTGGGGCGGACGTACGGGAATCTTCCGGGAAGCGCCAGTACGGAACTCGGCCACGCACCTGGTGGTGTTCTGCACCCGCCACGCGGCTCGGCCCGCACCCCCTTGGTTGGGACCTCCTCCGGGAGATCTTCGTAGAGGGAGCGCGACACGCCCGACCGCGTGGGTCGGAGACAGAGCGCTGGACCACCAGGTTCCAGAGCGTACGAGAGACAGGACTACTGAGTAGCCATGGCGGGACAGAAGATCCGCATCCGGCTCAAGGCCTACGACCACGAGGTCATCGACTCCTCGGCGAAGAAGATCGTCGAGACGGTGACCCGCACTGGTGCGTCGGTCGCGGGCCCGGTGCCGCTGCCCACTGAGAAGAACGTGTACTGCGTCATCAAGTCGCCGCACAAGTACAAGGACTCGCGCGAGCACTTCGAGATGCGCACGCACAAGCGCCTCATCGACATCCTCGACCCCACGCCGAAGACGGTCGACTCGCTCATGCGTCTCGACCTGCCGGCCGGCGTCGACATCGAGATCAAGCTCTGAGGTGACGCGCGAGATGGCTAAGAACATCAAGGGCATCCTGGGCGAGAAGCTCGGCATGACGCAGGTCTGGGACGAGAACAACCGGGTCGTCCCGGTGACCGTCGTCAAGGCCGGCCCGAATGTCGTGACCCAGGTGCGTACGAACGACAACGACGGCTACGAGTCGGTCCAGATCGCCTTCGGCGAGATCGACCCGCGCAAGGTGAACAAGCCCCTCAAGGGCCACTTCGCCAAGGCCGACGTCACCCCGCGCCGCCACCTGGTGGAGCTCCGCACCGCTGACGCCTCCGAGTACACGCTCGGCCAGGAGATCACCGCCGAGGTCTTCGAGGCCGGCGTGAAGGTCGACGTCACCGGCAAGAGCAAGGGCAAGGGCTTCGCCGGTGCCATGAAGCGCCACAACTTCCGTGGTGGCAAGGCTTCGCACGGTGCCCACCGCGTGCACCGCAAGCCGGGTTCGATCGGTGGCTGCGCCACCCCGGGCCGCGTCTTCAAGGGCATGCGCATGGCCGGCCGTATGGGCAACGAGCGCGTGACCACCCAGAACCTGACCGTTCACGCCGTTGACGCGGAGAAGGGCCTGCTCCTGATCAAGGGTGCGGTTCCTGGTCCGAACGGCGGCCTCGTCCTGGTCCGCACCGCGGCCAAGGGGGCCTGAGGATATGAGCACCATTGACATTCTGTCGCCCTCCGGCGACAAGACCGGGACCGTCGAGCTCCCGGCCGAGATCTTCGA
Source organism: Streptomyces sp. NPDC090025 (assembly GCF_044748125.1). Classification (NCBI taxonomy): domain Bacteria; kingdom Bacillati; phylum Actinomycetota; class Actinomycetes; order Kitasatosporales; family Streptomycetaceae; genus Streptomyces; species Streptomyces sp. NPDC090025. The sequence goes on from NZ_JBIVFL010000001.1 coordinate 549,750, forward strand.
GGCCAAGATCAGCATCCCGCTGATCCACCAGGTCGTCGTCGCGCAGCTGGCCGCCGCCCGTCAGGGCACGCACAAGGTCAAGACGCGTGGCGAGGTCCGTGGTGGTGGCAAGAAGCCCTACCGCCAGAAGGGCACCGGCCGCGCCCGTCAGGGTTCGACCCGCGCCCCGCAGTTCGCCGGTGGTGGCGTCGTGCACGGTCCCGTGCCGCGTGACTACTCCCAGCGGACCCCGAAGAAGATGAAGGCCGCCGCCCTCCGCGGTGCCCTCTCCGACCGGGCGGTCCACTCCCGCATCCACGTCGTCTCCGGCGTGGTCGAGGGTGGCATCTCCACCAAGGCCGCCAAGACGCTGTTCGGCAAGATCTCGGAGCGCAAGAACCTGCTCCTGGTCGTCGAGCGTGCCGACGAGGCCGCGTGGCTGTCCGCCCGCAACCTGCCCCAGGTGCACATCCTGGAGCCGGGCCAGCTGAACACGTACGACGTGATGCGATCCGACGACGTGGTCTTCACCCAGGCCGCTCTCGAGTCCTTCGTGTCCGGCGCTGCGAAGTCGTCGGCTGCCGACACCGAAGGGAGCGAGGCCTGATGTCCGAGGCCACGATCACCAGCAAGACCTTCACGGACCCGCGCGACATCCTCGTCAAGCCGGTTGTCTCCGAGAAGAGCTACGCGCTGCTGGACGAGAACAAGTACACGTTCATCGTCGCGCCCGGCGCCAACAAGACCCAGATCAAGCAGGCCGTCGAGGCGGTCTTCTCGGTCAAGGTCACCGGGGTCAACACGATCAACCGCCAGGGCAAGCGCAAGCGCACCCGCACCGGTTTCGGCAAGCGCGCCAACACCAAGCGCGCCATCGTGACCCTTGCCGAGGGCAACCGCATCGACATCTTCGGCGGCCCGACCGCCTGACGGCGGTCGGAGACGTCCAGAAGTCGGATATCTTCCGAGGACTGAGAAATGGGAATCCGCAAGTACAAGCCGACTACGCCGGGCCGTCGTGGCTCCTCCGTAGCCGACTTCGTCGAGATCACGCGGTCCACGCCGGAGAAGTCGCTGGTCCGTCCCCTGCACAGCAAGGGCGGCCGTAACAACACCGGTCGGATCACCGTCCGCCACCAGGGTGGCGGCCACAAGCGCGCCTACCGCGTGATCGACTTCCGTCGTCACGACAAGGACGGCGTGCCGGCGAAGGTCGCTCACATCGAGTACGACCCGAACCGCACCGCTCGCATCGCGCTGCTGCACTACGCGGACGGCGAGAAGCGCTACATCATCGCCCCGCGCGGTCTCTCGCAGGGCGACCGGGTTGAGAACGGCCCCACGGCCGACATCAAGCCCGGCAACAACCTGGCTCTCCGCAACATCCCGGTCGGTACCACGATCCACGCGATCGAGCTCCGTCCCGGTGGTGGCGCCAAGTTCGCCCGCTCCGCCGGTGCCTCCGTGCAGCTGCTGGCGAAGGAGGGCACGATGGCCCACCTTCGTATGCCGTCCGGTGAGATCCGTCTCGTCGACGCGCGCTGCCGCGCCACGATCGGCGAGGTCGGCAACGCCGAGCAGTCGAACATCAACTGGGGCAAGGCCGGCCGTAAGCGCTGGCTGGGCGTTCGCCCGACCGTCCGCGGTGTGGCGATGAACCCGGTTGACCACCCGCACGGTGGTGGTGAGGGCAAGACCTCCGGTGGTCGCCACCCGGTCTCCCCGTGGGGTCAGAAGGAGGGTCGTACTCGTTCGCCGAAGAAGGCTTCGAACAAGTACATCGTCCGCCGCCGCAAGACGAACAAGAAGCGCTAGGAGCGGGTTTAGATGCCGCGCAGTCTCAAGAAGGGACCCTTCGTCGACGACCACCTCATCAAGAAGGTGGACGCCCAGAACGAAGCCGGTACCAAGAACGTCATCAAGACCTGGTCCCGTCGCTCCATGATCGTGCCGGCCATGCTCGGCCACACGCTCGCGGTGCACAACGGCAAGACCCACATCCCGGTGTTCGTCACCGAGTCGATGGTCGGTCACAAGCTCGGCGAGTTCTCGCCGACTCGCACCTTCCGGGGTCACGTCAAGGATGACCGGAAGTCGAAGCGCCGCTAGTAGCGGATCGCATTCAGACACGTAAGTAACTGAGAGGGACAACCATGGAAGCCAGGGCCCAGGCGCGGTACATCCGCGTCACGCCCATGAAGGCCCGCCGCGTGGTGGACCTGATCCGTGGCATGGACGCCACGGAGGCTCAGGCTGTTCTGCGATTCGCTCCGCAGGCAGCCTCCGTGCCGGTCGGCAAGGTGCTCGACAGCGCCATTGCCAACGCCGCGCACAACTACGACCACTCGGACGCCTCTTCGCTGTTCATCAGCGAGGCGTTCGTCGACGAGGGTCCGACCCTGAAGCGGTTCCGTCCGCGTGCCCAGGGCCGTGCCTACCGGATCCGCAAGCGGACCAGCCACATCACCGTGGTCGTCAGCAGCAAGGAAGGAACCCGGTAATGGGCCAGAAGGTAAACCCGCACGGGTTCCGGCTCGGCATCACCACCGACTTCAAGTCGCGTTGGTACGCCGACAAGCTGTACAAGGACTACGTCAAGGAAGACGTCGCCATCCGACGGATGCTGACGTCCGGCATGGAGCGCGCCGGCATCTCGAAGGTTGAGATCGAGCGCACCCGTGACCGTGTCCGCGTGGACATCCACACCGCTCGCCCGGGCATTGTCATCGGTCGCCGTGGCGCCGAGGCCGACAAGATCCGCGGCCAGCTGGAGAAGCTGACCGGCAAGCAGGTCCAGCTGAACATCCTCGAGGTCAAGAACCCCGAGGTCGACGCTCAGCTGGTGGCCCAGGCCGTCGCCGAGCAGCTGTCCTCCCGCGTCTCCTTCCGTCGGGCCATGCGCAAGAGCATGCAGTCCGCCATGAAGGCCGGCGCCAAGGGCATCAAGATCCAGTGCGGTGGCCGTCTCGGCGGCGCCGAGATGTCCCGCTCGGAGTTCTACCGCGAGGGTCGTGTGCCGCTGCACACGCTGCGCGCGAACGTCGAGTACGGCTTCTTCGAGGCCAAGACCACCTTCGGCCGCATCGGCGTGAAGGTCTGGATCTACAAGGGCGACGTCAAGAACATCGCCGAGGTCCGCGCCGAGAACGCTGCTGCCCGTGCGGGCAACCGCCCGGCCCGTGGCGGCGCTGACCGCCCGGCCGGCCGCGGTGGCCGCGGTGGCGGCGAGCGTGGCGGTCGCGGTCGCAAGCCGCAGCAGGCTCAGGCTGCCGAGGCCCCCAAGGCCGACGCTCCCGCCGCCGCTCCGGCTGCTGAGAGCACCGGAACGGAGGCCTGACCGAAATGCTGATCCCCCGTAGGGTCAAGCACCGCAAGCAGCACCACCCGAAGCGCAGCGGTATGTCCAAGGGTGGCACGCAGGTTGCGTTCGGCGAGTACGGCATTCAGGCCCTCACCCCGGCCTACGTGACCAACCGCCAGATCGAGGCCGCGCGTATCGCGATGACCCGCCACATCAAGCGTGGCGGCAAGGTCTGGATCAACATTTACCCGGACCGCCCGCTGACGAAGAAGCCCGCCGAGACCCGCATGGGTTCCGGTAAGGGTTCGCCGGAGTGGTGGATCGCGAACGTCAAGCCCGGTCGGGTGATGTTCGAGCTGTCCTACCCGAACGAGAAGATCGCGCGTGAGGCTCTGACTCGTGCGGCTCACAAGCTGCCGATGAAGTGCAAGATCGTTAAGCGCGAGGCAGGTGAGCTGTGATGTCGGCCGGTACCAAGGCGTCCGAGCTGCGCGAGCTGGGCAACGAGGAGCTTGTTGGCAAGCTCCGCGAGGCCAAGGAAGAGCTGTTCAACCTCCGCTTCCAGGCGGCGACGGGCCAGCTCGAGAACCACGGCCGTCTCAAGGCGGTCCGTAAGGACATCGCCCGGATCTACACCCTCATGCGTGAGCGTGAGCTCGGCATTGAGACGGTGGAGAACGCCTGATGAGCGAGAACAACGTGACTGAGCAGAAGACCGAGCGCAACGCTCGCAAGGTCCGCGAGGGCCTCGTCGTCAGCGACAAGATGGACAAGACCGTCGTCGTCGCCGTCGAGGACCGCGTCAAGCACGCGCTGTACGGCAAGGTCATCCGTCGTACGAACAAGCTCAAGGCTCACGACGAGCAGAACCAGGCCGGCGTCGGCGACCGTGTCCTCCTCATGGAGACCCGGAAGCTCTCGGCGTCGAAGCACTGGCGCGTCATCGAGATCCTCGAGAAGGCCAAGTAATTATCTGAGGCCCCAATACCTCGTATTGGGGGCCCCTCGGATTCGTTCCGCCAGGCTCGGTCGGGGCGCTTCGGCGCCCCGGCCGGGAACCGGCAGACAAATCAGGAGATAGACGTGATCCAGCAGGAGTCGCGACTTCGGGTCGCCGACAACACTGGTGCCAAGGAGATCCTTTGCATCCGTGTTCTCGGTGGCTCGGGTCGCCGCTACGCGGGCATCGGTGACGTCATCGTCGCCACCGTCAAGGACGCGATCCCCGGTGGCAACGTGAAGAAGGGTGACGTCGTCAAGGCGGTCATCGTTCGCACCGTCAAGGAGCGCCGCCGCCAGGACGGCTCGTACATCCGCTTTGACGAGAACGCCGCCGTCATTCTGAAGAACGACGGCGACCCTCGCGGCACCCGTATCTTCGGCCCGGTGGGCCGTGAGCTGCGCGAGAAGAAGTTCATGAAGATCATCTCGCTCGCGCCGGAGGTGCTGTAAGCATGAAGATCAAGAAGGGCGACCTGGTCCAGGTCATCACCGGTAAGGACAAGGGCAAGCAGGGCAAGGTCATCGTGGCCATGCCCAGCGAGAACCGCGTCCTGGTCGAGGGTGTCAACCGGGTCAAGAAGCACACGAAGGCCGGCCCGAACCAGGCCGGCGGCATCGTGACCACCGAGGCCCCGGTCCACGTGAGCAACGTTCAGCTCGTCGTGGAGAAGGACGGCAAGAAGGTCGTCACCCGCGTCGGTTACCGCTTCGACGACAACGGCAACAAGATTCGCGTTGCCAAGCGCACGGGTGAGGACATCTGATGGCTACCACTCCGCGTCTGAAGACGAAGTACCGCGAGGAGATCGCGGGCAAGCTGCGTGAAGAGTTCACTTACGAGAACGTCATGCAGATCCCCGGTCTCGTGAAGATCGTGGTCAACATGGGTGTCGGCGACGCCGCCCGTGACTCGAAGCTGATCGAGGGCGCCATCCGCGACCTCACCACGATCACCGGTCAGAAGCCGGCCGTCACCAAGGCCCGCAAGTCCATCGCGCAGTTCAAGCTGCGTGAGGGTCAGCCGATCGGTGCTCACGTCACCCTCCGTGGCGACCGCATGTGGGAGTTCCTGGACCGCACCCTGTCGCTCGCGCTGCCGCGCATCCGCGACTTCCGCGGCCTGTCCCCGAAGCAGTTCGACGGCCGTGGCAACTACACCTTCGGTCTCACGGAGCAGGTCATGTTCCACGAGATCGACCAGGACAAGATCGACCGCGTCCGGGGTATGGACATCACCGTGGTCACCACGGCGACCAACGACGACGAGGGCCGTGCCCTTCTGCGTCACCTCGGCTTCCCGTTCAAGGAGGCGTAAGCGAGATGGCGAAGAAGGCCCTTATCGCGAAGGCTGCCCGCAAGCCCAAGTTCGGTGTGCGTGCGTACACCCGCTGCCAGCGCTGCGGCCGCCCTCACTCCGTGTACCGCAAGTTCGGCCTCTGCCGCGTGTGCCTTCGTGAGATGGCTCACCGTGGCGAGCTGCCGGGCGTGACCAAGAGCTCCTGGTAATTCCCCGACGCCCCTAGGGCGTTGGCGAACCACAGGAGTCTCTCGGTAAGCAATGGGTTGGCGGCTGCCCACCCCCGCATGGCTTAGGCTGGTGGGGTTGGGCGTCCGCCGCCCGTACGACTTACTACGCCGTAGGTCCACCGCACCGCACCCGCCCCGTCTCGGATCGGGGAGAGGGATGGTGCACCAGGAAACCCCGGCGAGAGAGGCCGAAGGCCAATTCATGACCATGACTGATCCGATCGCAGACATGCTCACGCGTCTGCGTAACGCGAACTCGGCGTACCACGACACCGTGACGATGCCGCACAGCAAGATCAAGTCGCACATCGCGGAAATCCTCCAGCAGGAGGGCTTCATCACCGGCTGGAAGGTCGAGGACGCCGAGGTCGGCAAGAGCCTCGTTCTCGACCTCAAGTTCGGTCCGAACCGTGAGCGCTCCATCGCGGGCATCAAGCGGATCTCGAAGCCGGGCCTCCGGGTTTACGCGAAGTCCACCAACCTGCCGAAGGTCCTCGGCGGCCTGGGCGTGGCGATCATCTCCACGTCCTACGGTCTCCTGACCGGCCAGCAGGCGCAGAAGAAGGGCGTGGGTGGGGAAGTCCTCGCCTACGTCTGGTAGTCGGGAACGGAGGAAAAGCTATGTCTCGCATTGGCAAGCTCCCCATCCCGGTTCCCGCCGGCGTGGACGTCACCATCGAGGGCCGCACGGTCACGGTGAAGGGTTCCAAGGGCACCCTGACCCACATCGTCGCCGCTCCCATCGAGATCGTGAAGGGTGAGGACGGCGTTCTCAACGTCACCCGCCCGAACGACGAGCGTCAGAACAAGGCCCTCCACGGCCTGTCCCGCACGCTGGTGGCCAACATGATCACCGGTGTGACCCAGGGGTACACGAAGGCGCTCGAGATCAGCGGTGTCGGTTACCGCGTGGCCGCGAAGGGCTCCAACCTGGAGTTCCAGCTCGGCTACAGCCACCCGATCCTGGTGGAGGCGCCCGAGGGCATCTCCTTCAAGGTCGAGTCGCCGACCAAGTTCTCGGTCGAGGGCATCGACAAGCAGAAGGTCGGCGAGGTCGCCGCCAACATCCGCAAGCTGCGGAAGCCCGACCCGTACAAGGCCAAGGGTGTCAAGTACGCGGGCGAGGTCATCCGCCGCAAGGTCGGAAAGGCTGGTAAGTAAGCCATGGCATACGGTGTCAAGATCGCCAAGGGCGACGCTTACAAGCGCGCTGCCAAGGCGCGTCGTCACCTGCGCATCCGCAAGAACGTGTCGGGTACGTCGGAGCGTCCGCGCCTCGTCGTGACGCGCTCGAACCGCGGCATCACCGCGCAGGTCATCGACGACCTCAAGGGTCACACTGTCGCGTCGGCGTCCCACCTGGACGCGTCGATCCGCGGTGGCGAGGGCTCCAAGTCCTCGCAGGCCCAGCAGGTCGGCGCCCTGGTCGCCGAGCGCGCCAAGGCCGCCGGTGTCGAGGCCGTCGTGTTCGACCGTGGTGGCAACAGGTACGCCGGGCGCATTGCCGCTCTGGCTGACGCCGCCCGCGAAGCCGGGCTGAAGTTCTAAGCCCCGGTTCCGGGACTAACGGACGTAACAGAGAGAGGTAATCCAATGGCTGGACCCCAGCGCCGCGGCAGCGGTGCCGGTGGCGGCGAGCGGCGGGACCGGAAGGGCCGTGACGGCGGCGCAGCTGCCGCCGAGAAGACCGCTTACGTTGAGCGCGTTGTCGCGATCAACCGTGTCGCCAAGGTTGTGAAGGGTGGTCGTCGCTTCAGCTTCACCGCGCTGGTCGTGGTGGGCGATGGTGACGGTACCGTCGGTGTCGGTTACGGCAAGGCCAAGGAGGTGCCGGCCGCCATCGCCAAGGGTGTTGAGGAGGCCAAGAAGCACTTCTTCAAGGTCCCCCGTATCCAGGGCACCATCCCGCACCCGATCCAGGGCGAGAAGGCTGCGGGCGTCGTCCTGCTCAAGCCTGCTTCCCCCGGTACCGGTGTGATCGCCGGTGGCCCGGTGCGCGCCGTGCTCGAGTGCGCGGGCGTGCACGACATCCTGTCGAAGTCGCTCGGCTCCGACAACGCGATCAACATCGTGCACGCGACCGTGGCGGCCCTCAAGGGCCTGCAGCGTCCCGAGGAGATCGCGGCTCGCCGTGGTCTGCCCCTCGAGGACGTCGCTCCCGCGGCTCTGCTCCGTGCGCGTGCCGGGGCGGGTGCGTAATGGCTCGCCTCAAGATCACGCAGACGAAGTCGTACATCGGCAGCAAGCAGAACCACCGCGACACCCTTCGTTCGCTCGGGCTCAAGCGCCTGAACGACGTGGTCGTCAAGGAGGACCGCCCCGAGTTCCGCGGCATGGTGCACACCGTCCGCCACCTCGTGACGGTTGAGGAGGTCGACTGATCATGGCGGAGAACAACCCGCTCAAGATCCACAACCTCCGTCCCGCCCCGGGCGCCAAGACCGCGAAGACCCGTGTGGGTCGTGGTGAGGCGTCCAAGGGTAAGACGGCCGGTCGTGGTACCAAGGGCACCAAGGCCCGCTACCAGGTTCCGGAGCGCTTCGAGGGTGGGCAGATGCCCCTCCACATGCGTCTCCCGAAGCTCAAGGGCTTCAAGAACCCGTTCCGCACCGAGTTCCAGGTCGTGAACCTGGACAAGCTGGCCGCGCTCTACCCGCAGGGTGGCGAGGTCACGGTGGCCGATCTGGTCGCCAAGGGTGCGGTTCGTAAGAACCAGCTCGTCAAGGTCCTGGGCCAGGGCGAGATCTCCGTGGCGCTGCAGGTGACGGTCGACGCCGTCTCCGGCTCCGCCAAGGAGAAGATCACCGCCGCCGGCGGTACCGTCACCGAGCTCGTCTGAGACGACTCGATGGCCTGAACATCCGACCGGGGATGCCTCCCAAAAGGGGCATCCCCGGTTGGTCGTTCCTAGGGGGCCATAGTCGCCGGTAAGGTGGCGTCCACTGTCTAGAGTGCGAGCGGTATGCCCGTGGGCTCTTTGGACCGATCACTATCCAGTCGAACCTCAAGACCGTCACCTCTGACGCACGTGCGCGGGGGTCGCAGGAGGCACCGTGCTCACCGCGTTCGCCCGGGCGTTCAAGACGCCCGACCTGCGCAAGAAGCTGCTCTTCACGCTCGGGATCATCGTGCTGTACCGGCTCGGGGCGCACATCCCCGTGCCCGGCGTCAGCTACGAGGCCGTCCAGCAGTGTGTCGACCAGGCGAAGCAGGGCAACAACAGCCTGTTCGGCCTGGTCAACATGTTCAGTGGCGGGGCGCTGCTGCAGATCACCATCTTCGCGCTCGGCATCATGCCGTACATCACGGCGAGCATCATCCTGCAGCTGCTGACCGTCGTGATCCCCCGTCTGGAAGCCCTCAAGAAGGAGGGTCAGTCCGGCACCGCCAAGATCACGCAGTACACGCGTTATCTGACGGTCGCGCTCGCGATCCTCCAGGGCACCGGCCTCGTCGCCACCGCTCGTACCGGCGCCCTGTTCAGCGGCTGCTCGGTCGCCGGCCAGGTGGTCCCGGACCAGTCGATCTTCACCACCGCCACCATGGTCATCACGATGACCGCCGGTACCTGTGTCGTGATGTGGCTCGGTGAGCTCATCACCGACCGCGGCATCGGCAACGGCATGTCCATCCTGATGTTCATCTCGATCGCCGCCGGCTTCCCGGGTGCCCTCTGGGCCATCAAGGAGAGCGGCAAGCTCGCCAAGGGCTGGATCGAGTTCGGCACCGTGATCGTCATCGGCTTCGTGATGGTGGCCCTCGTCGTCTTCGTCGAGCAGGCCCAGCGCCGGATCCCGGTCCAGTACGCGAAGCGCATGATCGGCCGCCGTTCGTACGGCGGAACGTCCACGTACATCCCGCTCAAGGTGAACCAGGCAGGTGTGATTCCTGTCATCTTCGCCTCGTCGCTGCTCTACATCCCGGCGCTCGTGGCGCAGTTCTCGAACTCCACCGCCGGCTGGAAGACCTGGATCGAAGCCCACTTCGTCAAGGGTGACCACCCGTACTACATCGCCGCCTACTTCCTCCTGATCGTGTTCTTCGCCTTCTTCTACGTGGCGATCTCGTTCAACCCCGAGGAAGTCGCGGACAACATGAAGAAGTATGGTGGCTTCATCCCGGGTATCCGGGCTGGTCGTCCTACTGCCGAGTATCTGAGCTACGTGCTCAACAGGATCACTTGGCCGGGCTCGCTGTACCTGGGTCTGATCGCTCTTGTGCCGACACTGGCGTTGGCAGGCTTCGGCGGTGCGAATGCCAACTTCCCGTTCGGCGGCACCAGCATCCTGATCATCGTGGGTGTCGGTCTCGAGACCGTGAAGCAGATCGAGAGCCAGCTCCAGCAGCGCAATTACGAAGGGTTCCTCCGCTGATGCGAATCGTCCTCGTCGGACCGCCCGGGGCCGGTAAGGGTACGCAGGCCGCGTTCCTTGCCAAGAACCTGGACATCCCGCACATCTCCACGGGTGACCTGTTCCGTGCCAACATCTCGCAGGGCACGGAGCTGGGGCTCAAGGCGAAGGCGTACATGGACGCCGGTGACCTCGTCCCGGACGAGGTGACCATCGGGATGGCCAAGGACCGGATGGAGCAGGCGGACGCCGTGAACGGCTTCCTGCTCGACGGGTTCCCGCGGAACGTGGCCCAGGCCGAGGCGCTGGATGTGGTCCTCAAGGCCGAGGACATGCAGCTGGACGCGGTGCTGGACCTCGAGGTCCCCGAGGACGAGGTCGTGAAGCGGATCGCGGGTCGCCGCATCTGCCGTAACGACTCCTCGCACGTCTTCCACGTGACGTACAACGCCCCGGAGACCGAGGGTGTCTGCGACGTCTGTGGCGGCGAGCTGTTCCAGCGCGACGACGACTCCGAGGAGACCGTCCGTCGGCGCCTGGAGGTCTACCACACGCAGACCGAGCCGATCATCGACTACTTCCGGGCGCAGAACCTGGTGAAGACGATCTCGGCGCTCGGCAAGGTGGACGAGGTGACGGCGCGGTCGATGGCCGCGCTGAACAAGCAGGACGAGAAGTAACCCAAGATCGCTGCGGTACGGCCGCGGTGCCCCTGGTGGGCGCCGCGGCCGTATCGTTGTTTCCGAGCTTCAGCGGAATCCCCGAAGAACCTCCGAAGAACCTCCGAAGAATCCCCGAAGAGTCCCCGAAGGAAAGGCCGCGGCCAGATGGTGCAGATCAAGACCCCGGAGCAGATCGCGAAGATGCGTGAGGCGGGGCTGGTCGTCGCCGCCATCCACGCGGCCACCCGGGAGGCGGCGGTGCCGGGCGCGACGACGCGGGACCTGGACGAGGTCGCCCGCAAGGTGATCGCCGACCACGGCGCGAAGTCGAACTTCCTCGGGTACGGGGGTTTCCCCGCGACGATCTGCACCTCGGTGAACGAGGTCGTCGTGCACGGCATCCCGGACGAGAAGACCGTCCTCAAGGACGGCGACATCATCTCGATCGACGCGGGCGCGATCGTGGACGGCTGGCACGGCGACGCCGCGTACACCGCGTTCGTGGGCACCGGTCACGCGCCGGAGCTGGTCGAGCTCTCCCGGGTGACCGAGGAGTCGATGTGGGCCGGGATCGCGGCGATGCGGGTGGGCGCGCGGCTCGTCGACATCTCGAAGGCGATCGAGACGTACATCAAGCGGCAGCCGCGGCCGGCCGTGGGCGACCACAGCCTGGGCCGCTACGGGATCATCGAGGACTACGGCGGCCACGGCATCGGCACCGAGATGCACATGGACCCGCACCTGCTGAACTACGTCTCCCGCAAGCGCGGCAAGGGCCCGAAGCTGGTCCCCGGCTTCTGCCTGGCGATCGAGCCGATGGTCTCGCTCGGCACCCCGCAGACCGAGGTCCTGGCCGACGACTGGACGGTCATCACCACGGACGGCACCTGGTCCTCGCACTGGGAGCACAGCGTCGCCCTGACCGAGGAGGGCCCGCTGGTCCTGACGGCGGTCGACGGCGGCAAGGCGAAGCTGGCGGAGCTGGGCGTGACGGCGGCGCCGGACCCGCTGGCGTAGTAGCCCTGGTGCGGGGCGCCGGGCCCGGCCCCGGCCCGGCGCGTTGCGAAATGCGGGGTTGTTGATCTTCTACGGTGGGCAAACTCCACGGATTCGTCTTTTCGTGGGCCCTGACGTAGACTGATGCGTCGGCTCTCGTGTACCCGTGTGTCCTCACCCGGATCGAGAGTCGATCAAGGTAGCCGATTCGAAGGGCGAAGCGTGGCCAAGAAGCAAGGTGCCATCGAAATCGAGGGCACCGTGATCGAGTCCCTGCCGAACGCCATGTTCAAGGTGGAGCTCCAGAACGGTCACAAGGTCCTCGCGCACATCTCCGGCAAGATGCGGATGCACTACATCCGAATCCTTCCGGACGACCGGGTCGTCGTGGAGCTGTCTCCGTACGACCTGACGCGTGGCCGGATCGTCTACCGCTACAAGTAGATCTTGCTCGCCGTCCCGCCTTCGCGCGGGGGGTGGCACTGACCCGGAGAACCTCACATCCCATGAAGGTCAAGCCGAGCGTCAAGAAGATCTGCGACAAGTGCAAGGTGATCCGCCGTCACGGTCGGGTCATGGTCATCTGCGACAACCTGCGCCACAAGCAGCGCCAGGGCTGACGCACGCCGACCGACCTGCATTTCGCAGTTCTTCGCGCGACGCATAGCAATACGTACATACGCAGAACCCGCCCAGCCCGGTTCCCGGGCCGGCGACACCTCCGGTGGGGGCCGGAGACCCGATTCGTACCTCGTACGGCGGTCGGGGCCGGTTCTGCGGCAGACCCCCGAACACACAGGAGCCATTGAATGGCACGCGTTTCCGGTGTTGACATCCCGCGTGAAAAGCGTGTGGTGGTCGCACTCACCTACGTCTTCGGTATCGGGCGTACCCGGTCCGAGGAGATTCTCGCCGCGACCGGCGTGAACCCGTCCACCCGTGTCCGTGACCTTGCCGAGGAAGACCTCGTCAAGATCCGTGAGTACGTGGACGCCAACCTCCAGACCGAGGGTGACCTCCGTCGCGAGATCGCCGCCGACATCCGCCGCAAGGTCGAGATCGGCTGCTACCAGGGCCTCCGCCACCGTCGTGGCCTGCCCGTCCGCGGCCAGCGCACCAGCACGAACGCTCGTACCCGCAAGGGCCCGCGTCGCGCCATCGCCGGCAAGAAGAAGCCGGGCAAGAAGTAGTCCTCAGCGGACGCTTGACCAAGCGGTCTTCGCTGTAGGACCGACCACCTCCCGTAGGAGTAAGAGATGCCCCCCAAGGGTCGTCAGGGCGCTGCCAAGAAGGTGCGCCGCAAGGAAAAGAAGAACGTCGCTCACGGCCACGCGCACATCAAGAGCACGTTCAACAACACGATCGTCTCGATCACGGACCCGTCCGGCAACGTGATCTCCTGGGCCTCCGCCGGCCACGTCGGCTTCAAGGGCTCGCGCAAGTCCACCCCCTTCGCCGCGCAGATGGCCGCCGAGTCGGCCGCCCGCCGCGCGCAGGAGCACGGCATGCGCAAGGTCGACGTCTTCGTCAAGGGTCCCGGCTCCGGCCGTGAGACCGCGATCCGCTCCCTCCAGGCCACCGGCCTCGAGGTCGGCTCGATCCAGGACGTCACCCCCACCCCGCACAACGGCTGCCGTCCGCCGAAGCGCCGCCGCGTCTGACCCTTCGGGTCGCGTAGCGGACGCGCTTGTGCGTCTTTGAGTGTCCGGGCGGTACGGATCCCTTCGTGGGGGACGTGCCGCCCGTACCCTTGTAGTCCGTGGCCCTCGGGCCACACCCGTCGGGCGTCAAATAGTGGGCGTCCACGAATGAAGGAAACGCAGACATGCTTATCGCTCAGCGTCCCTCGCTGACCGAAGAGGTCGTCGACGAGTTCCGCTCCCGGTTCGTCATCGAGCCGCTGGAGCCGGGCTTCGGCTACACCCTCGGCAACTCCCTCCGCCGTACCCTCCTGTCCTCGATCCCGGGCGCCGCTGTCACCAGCATCCGGATCGACGGTGTCCTGCACGAGTTCACCACCGTGCCGGGCGTCAAGGAGGACGTGACCGACCTCATCCTCAACATCAAGCAGCTGGTCGTCTCCTCGGAGCACGACGAGCCGGTCGTGATGTACCTGCGCAAGCAGGGTCCGGGTGTCGTCACCGCCGCCGACATCGCGCCCCCGGCCGGTGTCGAGGTGCACAACCCCGACCTGGTCCTCGCCACGCTCAACGGCAAGGGCAAGCTGGAGATGGAGCTGACCGTCGAGCGCGGTCGCGGCTACGTCTCCGCCGTGCAGAACAAGCAGGTCGGCCAGGAGATCGGCCGTATCCCGGTCGACTCCATCTACAGCCCCGTGCTGAAGGTCACCTACAAGGTCGAGGCGACCCGAGTCGAGCAGCGCACCGACTTCGACAAGCTCATCGTCGACGTCGAGACCAAGCAGGCCATGCGTCCGCGTGACGCCATGGCGTCGGCCGGCAAGACCCTGGTCGAGCTGTTCGGTCTGGCCCGCGAGCTCAACATCGACGCCGAGGGCATCGACATGGGCCCGTCCCCCACGGACGCCGCCCTGGCCGCCGACCTGGCGCTGCCGATCGAGGAGCTGGAGCTCACCGTTCGGTCGTACAACTGCCTCAAGCGCGAGGGCATCCACTCCGTGGGTGAGCTCGTCGCCCGCTCGGAGGCCGACCTGCTCGACATCCGCAACTTCGGTGCGAAGTCGATCGACGAGGTCAAGGCGAAGCTGGCCGGCATGGGCCTGGCCCTCAAGGACAGCCCGCCCGGATTCGACCCGACCGCCGCCGCCGACGCCTTCGGCGCCGACGACGACGCGGACGCCGGTTTCGTCGAGACCGAGCAGTACTGAGCACACTTTCCGGAGGCGCCCCCGACCGGGGCGCCGCCCGGATCTCCGACAGGCGACCGCCTGCTCGGATACTGACCCCGGTACCTCACACGGCCGGGGCAGACACCTAGGAGAAACACCATGCCGCGTCCCGCGAAGGGTGCCCGCCTCGGCGGTTCCGCCGCTCACGAGAAGCTGCTCCTCGCCAACCTGGCGAAGTCGCTGTTCGAGCACGGCCGCATCACGACGACCGAGGCCAAGGCCCGCCGTCTGCGTCCGGTCGCCGAGCGCCTGATCACCAAGGCGAAGAAGGGCGACATCCACAACCGTCGCCTGGTGCTGCAGACGATCACCGACAAGGGCATCGTCCACACCCTCTTCACCGAGATCGCCCCGCGCTACAGCGAGCGTCCGGGTGGTTACACCCGGATCACGAAGATCGGCAACCGTCGTGGCGACAACGCCCCGATGGCCGTGATCGAGCTCGTCGAGGGCGAGATCGCCAAGAAGGCGACCGTCGCCGAGGCCGAGGCCGCCACCGTGCGCGCCGTCAAGGAGGCCGACGAGGCCGCCGCGGTCGAGACGAAGAAGGACGAGCAGGACGCCTGAGCGTTCTGAACGGTCTTGTGCGCGGGCCCGCACCCCTCGGGGTGCGGGCCCGTTCCGTATGTTCAGGCTTTGAGAGGATGGGTCGCGTGAGCGACGACGTGCAGCCCGGTTTCGTACGGGTACGGCTGGACCTTTCGTACGACGGCAGGGACTTCTCCGGCTGGGCCAAGCAGGCCCGCGGGCAGCGCACCGTCCAGGGCGAGATCGAGGCCGCCCTGAAGACCGTGACCAGGTCGGCCGACACGTACGAGCTGACCGTGGCCGGCCGGACCGACGCCGGGGTGCACGCGCGCGGCCAGGTCGCGCACGTGGACCTGCCGGTCGGGCTGTGGCAGGAGCACCGCGAGAAGCTGCTCAGGCGGCTCGCCGGGCGGCTCGCGCACGACGTCCGGATCTGGCGGGTCGAGGAGGCCCCCGCGGGCTTCAACGCCCGCTTCTCGGCGATCTGGCGCCGGTACGCCTACCGCGTCACCGACCACCCCGGCGGCGTCGACCCGCTGCTGCGCGGGCACGTGCTGTGGCACGACTGGACGCTCGACATGGACGCCATGAACGCCGCCGCCGAGCGGCTGGTCGGCGAGCACGACTTCGCCGCGTACTGCAAGAAGCGCGAGGGCGCGACCACCATCCGCACCCTGCAGGAGCTGCGCTGGGAGCGCCGCCCCGACGGGATCCTGGAGGCCACGGTCAAGGCCGACGCCTTCTGCCACAACATGGTGCGCTCGCTGATGGGCGCGCTGCTGTTCGTCGGCGACGGGCACCGGCCGGTGGACTGGCCCGGCAAGGTGCTCGCCGCCGGGGTGCGGGACTCGGCCGTGCACGTCGTACGGCCGCACGGCCTCACCCTGGAAGAGGTCGGCTACCCGGCCGACGACCAGCTCGCCGCGCGCAGCAAGGAGGCCCGCAACAAGCGGTCACTGCCCGGCGCGGGGAGCTCCGGCTGCTGCTGACGCCTGGGTGCGGCCGCGGGCGTAGATCTGGTTGAAGGTGAAGGTGCCCACGTCGTCGGAGGTCTGGAAGACCCCCTTGTCGCCCGTGGTCACCTTCCGGCCGTTCTGGAACCCGGCCTGGGTGAGGTACACGTACCGGCCGATCGCGTTGGTGCGGCGCAGACAGACGGTGGCGTGGCAGAAGTCCTTCACGCCCGCGCCGGTGAGCGGGGCGATGCCGCCGGACGCCTGCTTCTTGGCCTTCAGGGCCTGCTCGTCGGTCGGGAAGACGGCGACGCCGACGGTGACCGCGACGCCGTCGCGCACATAGGTGGCGCGGATCACGCGGGTGCAGCCGTTGTTCTTCAGGACGGTGCCGAGGCCGCCCTGGGTGACCGAGGCGCAGTTCGTGGTGGTGGACGTGGCGCCCTTGTCGTACGGGCGCTTGTTCACGGTCAGCTTCCGGCCGGGGAACAGGCCGTCGGCGCTCAGCGGCGCCTTGTCCTTGGCGGCGTCCGAGATGTAGTCCATCGGGTTCGGCGGGGGCAGCGGGGCGACCGAGGAGAAGGTCGGGGCCGGGCTGGCCGTGTCGGTGGGGGCGACCGAGCCGGTGGGGGTGGGGTCGCCGTTCTTCGCCTGGTCGTTGTTCTTGTTGGTGCTGACGATGGCGGTGGCCACCACCGCGCCGACGGCGAGCGCCGCGACCGCGCCGCCGCCGATGAGCAGCCAGCGCTTGCGCCGGCCGCGGTGCGCGGAGGCGTCGGCGAGGGCGCCCCAGTCGGGGGTGCCGGTGGCCTGTGCGCCAGGGAACGGGTTGTGCGGCTGCTGGGGCTGCTGCGGCGCCTGCTGCCCGTACGGCGACGGCTGCTGCTGCGGGTACCCGTATCCGTACGGCTGCTGCGGCTGCTGCTGCGGGTGCTGTTGCGGCGGCGGATATCCGTAGCCGTACCCCTGCTGCCCCTGGCCCTGCTGCTCCCCGCCCGGCGGCGGTCCCCCAAAGCTCATGTCGCGCATCTTAGGCCGTGGGCCTGCCCCCGCTGCTAAACCGGTTGGGATCACGGGGCCGCGGCGGCGACAATGCCCACCATGGGACATGTCGAGGCCGCACACCTGGAGTACTACCTTCCGGACGGGAGGGTCCTGCTCGGGGACGCCTCGTTCCGGGTGGGCGAAGGGGCCGTGGTCGCCCTGGTCGGCGCGAACGGCGCGGGCAAGACCACTCTGCTCCGGATGATCTCCGGGGAGCTCCAGCCGCACGGCGGCACCGTCACCGTGAGCGGCGGGCTCGGTGTGATGCCGCAGTTCGTGGGCTCCGTGCGGGACGAGTCGACCGTCCGTGACCTGCTGGTCTCGGTCGCGCCCGGGCGGATCCGGGAGGCCGCGAAGGCCGTCGACGCCGCCGAGGAGCGGATCATGACGGTCGACGACGAGGCCGCGCAGATGGCGTACGCGCAGGCGCTCAGCGACTGGGCCGAGGTGCAGGGCTACGAGTTCGAGACCCTGTGGGACATGTGCACGATGGCCGCCATGGGCGTGCCGTACGACAAGGCGCAGTTCCGTCAGGTCAGCACGCTCAGCGGCGGCGAGCAGAAGCGGCTGGTCCTGGAGTACCTGCTGCGCGGCGCCGACGAGGTGCTGCTGCTCGACGAGCCGGACAACTATCTGGACGTGCCGGGCAAGCGCTGGCTGGAGGAGCGGCTGCGGGAGACCCGTAAGACCGTGCTCTTCATCTCCCACGACCGGGAGCTGCTGTCCCGGGCCGCGCAGAAGATCATCGCGGTGGAGCCGGGTCCCGCCGGGTCGGACGTGTGGGTGCACGGCGGCGGCTTCGACACCTTCCACGACGCCCGGCGCGAGCGGTTCGCCCGCTTCGAGGAGCTGAAGCGGCGCTGGGAGGAGAAGCACGCCCAGCTGAAGAAGCTGGTGGTCACGCTGCGGCAGGCGGCCGCGGTCAGCCATGAGCTGGCCTCGCGCTACGCGGCGGCGCAGACCCGGCTGCGGAAGTTCGAGGAGGCGGGCCCGCCGCCGGAGCCGCCGCGCGAGCAGGACATCCGGATGCGGCTGCGCGGCGGCCGGACCGGGGTGCGGGCGGTGACCGTGGAGAACCTGGAGCTCACCGGCCTGATGAAGCCGTTCTCGCTGGAGATCTTCTACGGGGAGCGGGTCGCCGTCCTCGGGTCGAACGGCTCCGGCAAGTCGCACTTCCTGCGGCTGCTCGCGGGCGATGCGTCGGTGGCCCACACCGGCGCCTGGAAGCTGGGCGCCCGGGTGGTCCCCGGCCACTTCGCGCAGACCCACGCCCACCCGGAGCTCTTCGGGCGCTCGCTGGTGGACATCCTGTGGACCGAGCACGCCAAGGACCGCGGCGGCGCGATGTCGGTGCTGCGCCGCTACGAGCTGGAGCAGCAGGGCGACCAGGCGTTCGAGAAGCTGTCCGGCGGCCAGCAGGCCCGGTTCCAGATCCTGCTCCTGGAGCTGGCGGGGACGACGGCGCTGCTGCTCGACGAGCCGACGGACAACCTGGACCTGGAGTCGGCGGAGGCCCTGCAGGACGGTCTTGAGTCGTACGAGGGCACGGTGCTCGCGGTCACCCACGACCGCTGGTTCGCGCGCTCCTTCGACCGGTATCTGGTGTTCGGCTCGGACGGTGTCGTACGGGAGACGGCGGAGCCGGTGTGGGACGAGCGGCGGGTCGAGCGCGCCCGCTAGGGCGTGTCCGGTGGGATCAGGGTCGGGCAGGCCCCAGGACTCTTCGGCGGCGTGGGGGCGGGGCGTGGGGCGCGGGGGCCCGCTGGGGCCCCCGGCGCCGACGCGTTTTGACCCGCTCGGGGGAGCCCGGGTACGCTTCTGCTTTGTTATGCGTATTGGCTCCGCCGCTCTCACGCGGTCGAGGCTTTTGCGCAGGTTCCCTGGAGCAGTTACCAGTGGCTCGCATACGGGCGGAGTTCCCGGCAGTGCAGGCCCCAGCTGCATGATCGCTTCAGGTGTGTCTGGACTCCATCCACTGAAGAAGCGAAGGCTACGAAGTGCGTACGTACAGCCCCAAGCCCGGCGATGTCTCTCGCCAGTGGCACATCATCGACGCGCAGGACATCGTCCTGGGTCGTCTGGCGACGACGGCCGCGAACCTCCTGCGAGGCAAGCACAAGCCGGTCTACGCCCCCCACATGGACATGGGCGACTTCGTCATCATCATCAATGCTGACAAGGTCCACCTGTCCGGCAACAAGAAGACCCAGAAGATGGCCTACCGCCACTCCGGCTACCCGGGTGGTCTGCGCTCCGTCCGTTACGACGAGCTCATGGCCAAGAACCCCGAGAAGGCCGTCGAGAAGGCCATCAAGGGCATGATCCCCAAGAACACCCTGGGCCGTCAGATGCTCTCGAAGCTGAAGGTCTACGCGGGCGAGAACCACCCGCACGCTGCTCAGCAGCCGGTCCCGTTCGAGATCACCCAGGTCGCGCAGTAGTTCCGGCCACACCCCCTAAGAACGAAAGAAATCTGAGGAGCATCGTGGCCGAGACCACCCCCGAGACCCCCGTCGACGAGTTCGAGGGCGTCGAGGAGTACACCACCGAGACCGAGAACGTCGAGGGTGACTACACCTCCGAGTCCCTCGCGTCCCGCTTCGGCGACCCGCAGCCGGCCGCCGGCCTGGGCCGTCGCAAGAACGCCATCGCCCGCGTCCGGATCGTCCCGGGCACCGGCAAGTGGAAGATCAACGGGCGGACGCTCGAGGACTACTTCCCGAACAAGGTCCACCAGCAGGAAGTCAACGAGCCCTTCAAGGTGCTCGAGCTCGACAACCGCTACGACGTCATCGCCCGCATCGCGGGTGGCGGTGTCTCCGGTCAGGCCGGCGCCCTGCGCCTCGGCGTGGCCCGCGCCCTGAACGAGGCGGACGTGGAGAACAACCGCGGTCCGCTGAAGAAGGCCGGCTTCCTCTCCCGCGACGACCGTGCGGTCGAGCGCAAGAAGGCCGGTCTCAAGAAGGCCCGTAAGGCTCCGCAGTACAGCAAGCGCTAATCGCCTGCTCGGACTGCAATCCGTTCGCCCCGGCGGCACTCTCGTGCTGCCGGGGCGTTCGGCTTTTCGCACCCTGCTTTCATAATCTTGGGCAACACCATCTCGGGCACAACCCTGGGCGTCTCCTCATGGCACGTCGTGGCACGCCGCCGGGAACGGGCGGCAGCCGGCCAGGGGATCGCATTTCGGAGCATTTTCGGAGGACAGCTGTGGGACGACTCTTCGGCACGGACGGGGTGCGCGGCGAGGCGAACGCCGATCTGACGGCGGAGCTCGCGCTCGGCCTCTCGGTCGCGGCCGCGCACGTACTCGCCGAGGCGGGCACGTTTGAGGGCCATCGGCCGACCGCCGTGGTGGGGCGCGACCCGCGTGCCTCGGGGGAGTTCCTGGAGGCCGCGGTCTGCGCGGGCCTGGCGAGTGCGGGCGTCGACGTGCTGCGGGTCGGCGTGCTGCCGACGCCGGCCGTCGCCTACCTGACCGGCGTGCTCGGCGCCGACCTCGGCGTGATGCTGTCCGCCTCGCACAACGCGATGCCCGACAACGGGATCAAGTTCTTCGCGCGCGGCGGCCACAAGCTCGCCGACGAGCTGGAGGACCGGATCGAGTCCGTCTACGAGGAGCACCGCACCGGCGCGCCCTGGGACCGTCCGACCGGCGCGGGCGTCGGCCGGGTCCGTGACTACGACGAGGGCTTCGACAAGTACGTCGCCCATCTGATCGCGGTGCTGCCGAACCGGCTCGACGGCCTGAAGATCGTCCTCGACGAGGCGCACGGCGCCGCCGCCCGGGTCTCGCCCGAGGCGTTCTCGCGGGCCGGTGCGACGGTCGTCACCATCGGCGCCGAGCCGGACGGCCTCAACATCAACGACGGCTGCGGCTCCACCCACCTCGACCTGCTGAAGGGCGCGGTCGTCGAGCACGGCGCCGACTTCGGCATCGCGCACGACGGCGACGCCGACCGCTGCCTGGCCGTGGACCACCAGGGCAACGAGATCGACGGCGACCAGATCCTGGCGATCCTGGCGCTCGCCATGCGCGAGGCGGGCACGCTGCGCGGTGACACGGTGGTCGGCACGGTCATGTCGAACCTGGGCTTCAAGCTGGCGATGGAGCGCGAGGGGCTGACCCTGGTGCAGACGGCGGTCGGCGACCGCTACGTCCTGGAGTCGATGAAGGAGCACGGCTACGCGCTGGGCGGCGAGCAGTCCGGCCACGTCATCGTGCTCGACCACGCCACCACCGGCGACGGCACCCTGACCGGTCTGATGCTGGCGGCCCGGGTGGCGGCCACCGGCCGTTCGCTGGCCGACCTCGCCGGGGTGATGGAGCGGCTGCCGCAGGTCCTGGTCAACGTGCCGGACGTGGACAAGTCCCGGGTCGGCACCTCGGCCGAGCTGGCGAACGCGGTCTCCGCCGCGGAGCGCGAGCTGGGCTCGACCGGCCGGGTGCTGCTTCGCCCCTCGGGCACCGAGCCGCTGGTACGGGTCATGGTCGAGGCGGCGGACATCGAGCAGGCGCAGTCGGTCGCGGGGCGGCTCGCGGACGTGGTGAAGTCCGCGCTGGGCTAGGCCGTTCGAGCCGTTCGAGCCGTTCGAGCCTTGCGAGTCTTTCGATCCTTTCGAGGTGTACGTGTCGGCCCCCGCGCCCGGTGATCGCTCCGGGTGCGGGGGCCGTGGCATGTTCGGGCGGTGCGCTCCGCCGACGGGTGCTCAGGCAGCCGCGTTCTTGCGGCGCTTGCGGGTCCACCGGCCGCGGTGGGTGCGCCACAGCAGGACCTGGCCGTACAGCGTGAGGGTGCCCGCGAGGACGATGCCGAGCAGGTTGAGCAGCAACTGCTCGACGGAGCCCCACATCTGGCCGTACTGCCCGTAGGAGAGGGCGACGGCGGCGTTGGCGGCGGCGGGCACGGTGGTGACGGAGATCGCGACGCCGATCAGGGCGCCGGACTTGGTCGAGGTGAGCGAGAGGGTGCCGGCGGCGCCCGCGAGCAGCGCGACGACGAAGGAGAACGGGTCCGGCTGCCAGATGAAGCTGGTGTTGGGTCGCTTGCCGTCCAACTGGTCGACGCTGAACAGGTCGAGACCGTCCATCAGCAGGCTGAACAGGGTGGTCGCGACGATCGCCGCGGCGAAGCCGACGAGCAGCGCGATCAGCGAGCGCAGCAACAGCCGGGGCGAGCGGCGCACGATGCCGGTGCAGATCCCGGCGAGCGGGCCGAACTCGGGGCCGACGGCCATGGCGCCCACGATCAGGATGGCGTTGTCGAGGACGACACCGCAGGCGGCGATCATCGTCGCCAGGATCATGAAGGCGCTGTAGGTGATGGTGAGCGTCGACTCCTCGTGGGTGGCGTCGGTCAGCTGCTCCCAGATCACCGCGTCGGCGCCCTCGCCGGGGGCCTCCTCCTCGGCGGCGGTGGCCCGGTTCGAGAGCGACAGGTCGATGTTCTCGACGGCGATCGAGCCGTCCTGGTCGATCTTCAACTCGCGCAGCGCGCGGATGAGTTCCTGACCCGCCTCGCGGGCCACGTCGCACAGCACCACGTCCCCGGCCGGGTCGCGGGCGGCGCCCCTGAGCACGACCAGATGGGTGGTGCCGACGGTCCGCTCGATGAGGTCGACGGCCGTGTCGGTGCGGTCGGCGGGGACGATGAGTCGCAGGTGCAGCATTCCCCAGAGCTTACGGAGCCCGGGTCGCGACGGGGTCTCAGAGCTTGCGCAGGCTGAGCCGCTGCACCTTGTGGTCGGGCCCCTTGCGGACGACGAGGGTGGCCCGGCCCCGGGTCGGGGCCACGTTCTCCAGGAGGTTGACCTTGTTGACGGTGCGCCAGACGGTACGGGCGTACTCGACGGCCTCCTCCTCGGAGACCTGCGTCCAGCGCTGGAAGTACGAGGACGGGTTCTGGAACGCGGTCTCGCGGAGCTTGCGGAAGCGGTTGAGGTACCAGGTCTCGATGTCCTCGGCGCGGGCGTCCACGTACACCGAGAAGTCGAAGTAGTCGGCGAGCCCGACCCGGGTGCGGCCGTCCTGGCCGGGCAGCGCGGGCTGGAGGACGTTGAGGCCCTCGACGATCAGGATGTCGGGGCGGCGCACCACGAGCCGCTCGCCGGGGACCCGGTCGTAGATGAGGTGGGAGTAGACGGGGGCGGTGACCTCGTCCTTGCCCGCCTTGATGTCGGCGACGAACCGGGTCAGGGCGCGCCGGTCGTACGACTCGGGGAAGCCCTTGCGGGAGACGAGCCCGCGCTCCTTGAGCTCGGCCATCGGGTAGAGGAACCCGTCGGTGGTGATCCGCTCCACCCGGGGGTGCTCGGGCCAGCGGGCGAGCAGCGCCTGGAGCAGCCGGGCGACGGTCGACTTGCCCACGGCGACGGATCCGGCGACCCCTATGACGAAGGGCGTGCCGCGCTGCTCGGCCTTCTCGCCGAGGAAGGTGTTGAGCGCGCCGCGCAGCTCGCTGGTGGCCCGCACGTACAGGTTGAGCAGCCGGGACAGCGGCAGATAGATGTCGCGCACCTCGTCGAGGTCGATGACGTCGCCGAGGCCCTGGAGCCGCTCGACCTCCTCGGCGGTGAGGGGCAGCGGCGTCTTGTCCCGCAGCGCGCTCCACTGGGCCCGCGTGAGATCGACATACGGCGTCGTGGCCTCGGCGCCCCGCTTCGGACCACCACTGTTCCCGTTCCCGTTGATCACCCCGCCATTGTCGTGGCTGCGGGGCGGTGGTGGGGGACCGGGGGGTGGTGGCGAGAGTCACGTGGCGCGGGCGGGGTGCGAGAGCCGCGGCACTCGACGCGGCCTAGCCGCCGGACGGACCGCCAGGGCCCGGGGTCTCACCAGATGCCATTCCGGTGAGACCCCTCCATAGGCTCTGAACGAGTCGTGGCGACCGCCAGAGGGTGAGGAGACCTAGTCCGCTACTCGCTCCTGGCGTGTATCAGAATGTCGATGGCCCGGCGTAGGGAAGCCTTCAGGGTCTCTCGCTCGTTACGCACACGGTCGACCTTCTTTCCAGACGTCTGGTATGCGGCCTCGAAGGAGATCCAGGCCTCGTAGGCCGTAAGCAATGCTTCAGAAGAGGCAGTGCTCGGCTCGGACTAAGGAGTTTACGATTCATCATCCGCATAGTCACCAATTGCCACATCAAAGAGAATTGAACGCCAAAACCCTGGATCGTCCTGTAGGGTCAACGGATCGATCTCCCCGAGTGACCTTCCCAGCAGATCGGCAAGCTCTTCCAGGATTTCCGGATCGTCTTCGCCTGCGGATCGAGCGGTTTCAACCTCAAATACGTTCAAGCATTCAGACAGCTTCTGCGGTGATGAACTCACAGAAAATAGAGACGGATCACCGCTGCCACGGTAGAGCACCTCTCCCGTTTCGCAGTCAACGCAGTACGCGTCATCGCCATCCCCGCCAGATCCCAATTTCAGAAGGTCGCGACCCTCAGTGTTCTCGGTGCCGCCACCACCAGCGGCTTCCGAAGCAGAAAAAAGGACATGCTCGACAGGTAGCCCGACCGAAGAGAGGTACTCGCGCGCAGCGGAGTTCCTCACGCGTGCGACATATTCGATTGAATAGTGATGGTTAGCCATCGACGCCCGTCTCCATTCTCATAGTTACGCGGTTGGCCCGCCGCCCAGATGGGCGACGGGCCAACCACAGTATTGGAACTACCTTACCAGTTTCCCGATAGGGCATCCCTGAACATCGAAGTCACCGCTTTACCCTTGGCAGACCTTGCGGCAGCGCCCTCGGCTGAGGTGGTCCAACCCCAAGTCCAAGTCGTTGGTATGCCAGCCTCGGCTAGCCTACTGCGGCACTTATTCGTCCCAGTGCACGGCTGGAATTCTGAATAGGCTTCAGTGATCGAGTCCCCGTACTCTCTGAGCAATTTACGCTCTGCATGGTTGCCCAGGCCCTTCGAGGAGACTGCGACCGCAATCTGTGAAACTCCGTCTGCGTCGGTATACCTCACCGCCGCAAAGTTATTGGACTTGTTGCCCGTCTTCAGTCGTTCCTGTATGACGGCCTGGCTGAGTTCATTGCCACCGTATTCCACCTGGCCGCCACAATTGTGGACCAGGACCGGCGCGGTGCCTGCCAGCACATAGTACGTATGGAATTCCGCCACCGTGAGGTTGCGCACGCTCGCCGGCTGCGTCCACGCCCGAACCGCGGTGATCTGTACGTGGGTGCCCGCGCTCGTGCGGAGCCACTGGCCTGGGCGCAGGTGCTTCGCGTCGACCCACTTGCGGAGGGCGGGAACCCAGAAGGGGTGGCCGTCGGTGGCCGTGATGGGGGCCGTGCGGTCGCCCTTGGGGCCGTCCGTGTCGACGGTGATCCTGACGAGGTGCTTTTCGCCCTCACCGATGATCGTCGCGGCGACGTCCTTGGCGGCCGTCTCGCCCGTCTTCTCGTTCGTGGCCAGGACCTTGTCCCCGGGCTTCAGGTCCTTGATCTCCTTGGCCGAGCCATCGGCGAGGAGGACCTTCGTGTCAGGGGTGAAGCTGTTCCTGGTCGGGCAGCTCGGTGCGTCCCCGCCGCTTCCGTCGGCTTTCTTGGCGGCGTCGGCCGCCGCCTCGTCCGCCTTCTTCGCGGCGGCCTTGGCCGCGTCCGCCTCCTTCTTCCAGGCGGCCATGTCGTCGGCGTACTTCGCCATGGCCTTGGCGTCGTCGTCCGCCCGGCGGAGCATCCGGGTGGCCCACCGGACCTCGCCCTCCCAGCGGTGGTACATCTTCCACGCGGTCTTCAGGGCCTTGAACGCCTTCTTGGCCTTGCCCGCGAACGGCATGGCCGCGTCCAGGGCGATGGAGCCGCATGCCCACAGATCACCGCCGATGCAGTCCTTGATGTCGTTGAAGCCGCTCATGTCCTTGGCGACCTCGATCGCGATCTCGAGGATGATGTCGACCTTGGACTTCTGCTTGATCAGCCTGGCCCGCTTGACGTCGTCCTCGCTGACGCTCGAAACGGGCGGCGCGGGCGGCTCGTCCACATTGCCGGGCTGCCTCTTGGGGGGAACCCCGATCTGAGCGCTGGTCTTGCCTTGTGTCTGGACCGTCCTGGAGCAGCCCTCGTCCTCGCAGAAGGCCCGACCGGACGGGTCCGCCGAGGTGATCGGGCTGTTGTTCCCGTACGCGTACGGGTTCATCGTCTGGGACTCGGTGATGTCCATCTGCGGGTCCACCGAGATGAAACGCCCCAGCGACGGGTCGTACTCGCGTGCCCCCAGATGCGTCAGACCGATGGACTCGTCCTTGGTGCCGCCGAGGTAGCCCTGCTCCGACGGCCACATCGTGGGCGCCTGGCCGCGTTCCTCGCCGAAGGGGGTGAACTTGCGACGGGTGACCGCCTTGGTGGCCGCGTCGACCGAGGTCGTGGCCGTGCCGTTGCGGTCGGACAGCAGGTACGAGGTCGTGATCGTGCCGCCTTGCGCCACCTTGACCATGCTCGGGCCGGCCGGATGCCCGTAGAAGCGGGTGGTCTTGAGGACCTTGCCGTCCTTGCCGACCTTCAACTCGGTCCCCGGCAGGTACAGCGTGGTGCCGCTGGGCTCCCGTTTGATCAGCCGGTTGCCACCGGCGTCGTACACGAACGCGGTCTCGTTCGTGCCCGCGGTGACCTTCTCCAGGTGACCTTCGATGTCCCAATCCAGGCTCTGGGTGTTGCCCTGGATCGTCCGAGAGGTGGTGTTGCCCACCTCGTCGTACTCGTAGGACTCGTCGCGCGAGCCCTGCGGCCCGGTCGTCACGACCTTGGCCAGACGGCTCTTCGTGGGCAGGCCCGTGGCGTAGGAGTACGCCCGGGTGATGTCCTTCGCCGGGTCGCCCGCCGCGTCGTGCTTGGTCTCGGTGCGGCGATTGCCCACGGCGTCGAAGGTGTACGAGCTCCAGTACGGGTCCGGCCCGCCGACTCGGGGTGCCGACCCCGGGCCGGTCGAACCGGGGCGACTCGTGCACGCGTCGTTCGACGTCCAGGCGTCGGTCATGCGGCGCAGGTGATCGTAGGCGAAGCACTGCACATCGGTGGTGGCGGGAGTCGGGTTGTCGCCGGTCTCCTCCGTGATCCGGGTGACATTGCCGACGGCGTCGTAGTCGGTGGAGGTGTCGCTGAGCTGCGTCGTGCCGACGGCGCCGACCTCTTGGTGGTAAGTGGCCCGAGTGACGCGCCGGGTCTGCTCGTCGAAGCGGTAGCTGGAGATCAACTGCTGGCCGATCGAGTCGACCCTGGTCCGCACCACGTCGCCGAGGGAGGTGTACTCGGTGGCCGCGACGAACGTCTTGCCCGCCACCGACATGGTGGAGATGGCGTCGAGCGCGTTGTACCCGACCGACACCCGCTCCGAGGGCAGGCCGCCCACCGCCGGGTGGGTGGTGGTCTGCGGCAGTCCGGTCCGTGCGGTGTACGAGCTCGAGAACGTGTACGTTCCGGCGAGTCCCGTCTCCGCCGCGGGGATCGTGATCGAGGTGCCCTTGGCCCGGTACTCGCTGTCGTACGCCGTGACGGCCTGCGTGTACGCGGCGCCGTCCACGTAGCGGGTCGAGGCCACGGGGAGGCCGAGGGCGCCGGGCAGGGTGTCGTACGTCTGGGCGGTGAGCTTGGGCCCGGTGAGGGATCCGTCGTGCGTCGCCGTCAGCCGCCCGAGGTCGTCGTAGGCCATGGCGACGGTCCGGGCCGGCTTGGCGCCGTCCGTGACGGAGACGATCCGGTCGCCCTTGTCGTACTCGACGCTGCTCGCGCCCTTGTCGGGGTCGGTGCTGGTCTTGACCCGGCCGCGGATGTCGTACGTCCGTGTCCACTGGTTCCCGACCTGGTCGGCGACCTTCTCCAGCCTCCCCTTCCGGTCGTAGTGGTAGGTGATGCTGTCGTAGTCGTCACCGTTCGGTCCTGCGCCCTTGTACTGGCGCAGTTCCGTCTTGCGGCCGAGGGCGTCCACGAGCGCCATGGTCGGGGTCTCACCGGCGGGCGGATCGACGGCCGTCCAGTCGCCGCCGTACGACGTCGTCGTGCGCCATGTCTCGATGGCGAACTTGCGGGCGATGGTGGCGATGACCCGGCTCAGCCCGTCGTACGTGGTCACGGTGGACGACGGCACGCCGTTGTCGGCGGCGGGGTACATGTCGTTGACCGCGATCTTGGAACTGGTGAAGTAGCCCGAGTTCTCCTTCCACACGCGGCCGAGGCTGTCGTAGAACGTGTCGGTCACGGTCTGGCCGCCGCCCCAGGCAGGGTTCTGGGTCTGCCGCAGCCGGAGCGCGCCGTCGTAGAAGTCGTAGCTGACCCGGTAGGTGCCGTCCTCCAGCAGACGCTTGTTGGTGATGACGACGGGACCGTCGGAGCGGACGTTGTACGCGAACTCGGCGTCCGGGGTGGTGGTCAGCGCGTCACGGTCGGGCGACCAGACCTTGATCAGCCGGCCGAGCGGGTCGTACTGCATCACGCTCTTGCGCCCGTTGGCGTCGATCTGGGCGACGGGCAGACCACGCCCGGGATCCACCTCAGTGGCCGCGGTGTGGCCGAGGGGGTTGGTGGTCAGTGTCTTGGTGACGACGGCGCCGGAGGCCGGCGTGTACGCCATGCGCGTGACCTTGCCGTACACGTCGGTCATGGAGGTGGGGCGCCCGTACTCGTCGAAGGTGGACGAGCCGCCGGGCTGGTACTGCGGTGTGGAACCGGCGTAGCCCTTGAGCGACTCCGTCGTCACGACGTTTCCGGAGGAGTCGTACCCCACCTTCGCGTCGGAGACGACGTCCTCGGGGCGGGTGAGGGTGTTGTCGTCGCACGCCTTCGCCAGCGTCTCGGTGCGGGTCTGCTGCGACTTGAACCACTTGGCGGTGTTGTCGAGGTACTCGTACCGGACACAGCTGTCGTCGGAGGGGTCGGCGATGTCGCCGCGATTCGTCGTCTCGGTGATCCGGCCCTCGGTGTCGTAGGCGTGCTCCACCGCGGTCCGGCGCTGACCGCGATTGCCGGACAGGACCGTGCGGGACGTCGTCGAGGCAAGCCCCTGTATCCACGCCTCCAGCTTGACGGCACCGGTCGCGCTCCGGTTCCGGCTCGCCGTGGGACCGGCCAGCCGCGGCGTGCTGACCGTGGCGGAATGCAGTGCGCCACCTTCACCGTCGTAGTACAAGGTCTCCCTGACCTGCCCCGCGAGCAAGGGGTGGTCCGCGACCTGCTTGCCTTCGGAGTCCGTCACCGAGACCGAACGCCGTGATCCATCGGCCGCGCGGTCGCCGTCGAGGCCACGGAAGTAGAGCGTTTCGGTCTGCGACCGTCGGTCGGGCGCGACACCGGTGAGTACCCGTACCTTCGCGTACCCGCGGTAGAGCGACCAGGTCCGCGCGGGCTCATTGGTGAGTTCGCTCGTGTCGTCGAACGCCCAGGCAGGAGTTCCGACGTACTGGAAGTTGCTCTCGCGGGCGGGCGAGGTGCCGTTGATGTCCTCGTCGCGGACCTGGTCCACCCGGTGCTTGTGGAACCAGTCCGTCGAGTAGACCTTCTTCATCCCGGTGGGATCGTTGCGGTCGTTGGTCTCCTTGACCACGGGGAAGCAGCGGAGCGTGTTGGCCGCCGGGGAGGCGGGCAGCTTGACGCTGCCGGGCATGGTGGAGCACTCGGTGGGCGCGTACTTGACGACCGTCCGAGCTCCCGTTTCCGTCTGGATCGTCTCGATCCGCCAGCGCTTGTACGGCGGGTCGCCGTCGTCGTCGTTGTCGACGCGGTTGTCGAGCTGCTTGCCCCCGAACGTCACCGGCGGCAGGTCGAGCCTGCCGCCGTTGAGGCCGGTGTGCCGGATGCTCTTCAGCCAGAGCGGGTACTCGCCCTTGACCACGCCGTCACCGGTGGGAAGGAATTCCTGCTCCAGGGTCCAGCTGTCGACGGGAGTCGGCGTGCCGCCCTTCAGCACCCGGGTCGTCACGGTCGTCAGCCGCTTGCGGGTGAAGAACGTCGGCGAGTAGCGGTCGGTGCAGGTCTCCGCGGCGGCACAGATCTGATCGGCGGGTACGTCGGGCCATTGCTTGGTGATGTCGTACGGGGCCGTGGGCGTGAGCTTGGATTCCGCGCAGTCGAAGACGTTGGGAACGACGATGCAGCGCTCGGACACCCCGAAGACCACCTCGGCGGGGGCCGGCGCGAACACATCGTCGGAGCGCAGCCCGTAGGCGGCGCGATTGAGCCAACCACCGCGGTCGTACGGCCGGGCCGTGGAGGTGCCCGTGGTGGTGACGTTGGAGCCGTAGTGGTTGCGCTCCTTGGTGTACCAGTACGTCAGGGCGTTCCCGCGCGGGTCGACGACGTAGTCGAGGTTCCAGCGGTAGGCCTGGTCGCAGACCGATCCGGCGAAGGTGCCCGCGCGGCAGTCCTCGCCCGGGTGATTGCCGTAGACGGGCACGGTGAAGGCGGAGTTGGTCTCGGGCTTGCCGTTCGTCCAGCCCGGCAGCCGGTTGCGGCCGAAGTGGAACTCGACCCCCTCGGTGTTGGTGACGACCCAGTACTCGTTCTCATGGTCACCGTTGACGGTGTCGGTGCGCACCTCGACCTTCGACCCGTCGTCGTGTGCCGGGGTCCATTTCTTCGTGGTGTCGTCCAGGACCAGCGCGGTCGACGAGCCGTTGAGCGACATCGTGACCATCGGAGGTCCCTGGCACAGATCGCCCGTCGGGTGTGTGGTGGGGTTGTTGAACTGGCTGCCCGGTTTGCGGTCCTCGGCGCACGGCACGTAGGTGCGTTCGATGAAGTTGTCGCCCATGTCCCAGCCGTCGCCGATCCAGGACGGCTGTTGCGAGGTCGCGAGCGTGCGGCCGTCCACGGAGCCGGAGGAATAGCCCAGCGCGACCGAGGGGCCGGGGCCACCCAGTGACGCCGGGATCTCCATGGGGTACGACCACGAGAAGTCCCCCGCCGAGCCGCCGCCCGACCAGGAGCCCGTGGGGCTGAGCGAGGTCGCCTTGTACGTACCGGTGGGGCCGGAAGGAGCTCCGCTGACGGCAAGGACGACACCCTCGGCGGCGGAAGCGGCGGAAGCGGCGGAAGCGGCGGAAGCGGCGGGACGTGCGGCGACGGTGCCGGTCAGCGTGCCGGCCGCGGCGTCGTTGAGGCTCGGTACCGGTGTGCTCGCACGGCAGCCGGGCTTCTGCGGCGTCGTCAGCGCGCAGGCGGGGAGCGCGGCGAACCGGAGCCTGGATCCCCAGCCGCCACCGTAGGCGTGCGCGAAGGCCCGGTAGTCGAGTTCCACGGAGAGGGGCGCGGGTTCGCCGCTCCGGTCCGTGCGCCGCACGGTGAGCAGAAGACCGCGCACCCCGGCTCTGCGAGCGGCCTCGGTGCCGAGGACGGACACCTGGGCCGCCACCGCCGGAGCGTCGACGGCCGGGGTCCGGGTGCCCCTGACCGCAGCGGGGTTCCCTGCGGCGATGCGGACAGGGAGTCGGCCGGCCCGGGCTGCCGCCCCGAGGGGTGCGGCCACCTCCAGCCGGGCCGCCGCGTCCTGGGCCCGGGTTCGGGCGACGATGCCCGAGGTCGGCTTCGGGACCGTGACCTGAGCGGTCCCGGGCTGCGGCCAGGACACGGACGGCGCGCCCCGCAGAGCGGCTTGGCTGCTCTCGGGCACCGCGGGCGCGGCGGGCGACTTCGCCCTGGGCTCGGGGGGAACGTCCGTGACCTTCTGGAGCTCGGGCAGTGGCCTTCCCGAGGTGGCCGCCTGGGCGAGCGGTGGAAGCTGTCCGCCCGTCGTCAGGATTGCTGCCAGCAGCGCCGTGAGTCCCACTCGCCGTATCACCGAGCGGCGTCTGAGCTGATTTTGTGCACGCCGAAATGTCACGTAGACCCCCACCCCTGGAATTCATTGATCACGCGATGGAAGTACCGTACGCAAGAGCCCGCAGCTCGATCCGTCGATCTGTGGATCCGGCGCACGACTCCGTCAAGTCGCCGATTTTCCAGTCGTGTTGTGTCAGCGGCATCTGCTAGAAAATGCTCGGATCCGGTGCGGCCAATTCGGACGGACCGGATTTCCGGTGCACGGCGTTCAGGGGGGCTTGTTCGTCGCCTAGGCGGTATTCGGCCGTGTCATCGGACATCTGACAGCTGGAAACCGATAGTGGGGACGGAATTCACTCCCATGACAAACAGGCCAAGAATGTCCGATCCCGGGGGGACCGTACGGAGGGGGCTCTCGGCGCTGGCCGTGCTCGCCATGACGGTCGGCCTCATGTCCTTCGCACCGGCGGCCCCGGCCGCCGGTCCTTCAGCTCCGGCCGATGACGGCACATCCGTGTCCCGGACGGAGCGCGAGGCGCGGGAGACGGCGCAGGCGTTGCAAGCGGCGCGGAGCACCGGCAGACCCGTCGAGATCGTCGCTCGCCGCACGGAGACCGACGAGGTGTATGCGAACCCGGACGGCACCTACCGGGTGGACCGGTCGATCCTGCCCGTACGTGTCCGCCGCGACGCCCAGCTCGTACCGGTGGATCCCCGGCTCGTCGAGCAGTCCGACGGGCGCCTCGCACCCAGGGCGTCCGCGATGGGCGTCACGTTCTCCGGAGGCGGGGACAACGCCTTCGTCACCATGTTCCGTGACGGTCGGGCACTCACTCTCACCTGGCCGCGCGGGCCGCTGCCGAGACCGAAGGTCGACGACCGGACCGCCACCTATCCCGAGGTGCTGCCGGGCGTCGATCTGACGGCCACGGCCGACCGGGCGGGCTTCTCCCACGCGCTCGTCATCAAGACCGCGGCGGCGGCGAAGAACCCCGAGCTGGCCGAGGTCGAGTTCGGGCTGAAGACTCAGGGTGTCGAGGTCGCCAGGGGCGACGCCGGAACGATAGTGGTCCGGACGCCCGCCCGGAACGCCCTCTTCAGCGCCCCGAGACCGCGCATGTGGGACTCCGGTGGATCCGAGTCGGCCACCGCCGTCGATCCCCGAACACCCAAGTCCGCGAAACCCGTCAGAAGATCGCTGCAGGACACCCTCGAAGGCGCGGCGGAAGGCGGCCGCCAGTCGGCGCTCGGCGTGCGGGTCGACTCCGACCGGCTGACGCTGATTCCGGACCGCGTCCTGCTGGACGACCCGAAGACGGTGTATCCGGTCGTGGTCGACCCGGTGTGGGCTCCCGACGCCTGGAAGAACGCCTGGTCGATCGCGTACAAGCACACGGCGTACCCCGGTACCGCCGACACGGTGTACTGGAACGGCGGGACCATCTCCGACTACGCCCGAGTGGGTGCCGCGAACGACACCCAGGTCGGTGGGACGGTCCGGGCGAACACGTACTTCAGGGTCTCGACGGCGAACACCTGGGGCAGGCAGATCATCAGGTCGACCCTGCGGATCAAGCAGACGCACGCCGGTTCCTGGTCCTGCAAGTCCGGTGACATCCAGGTCCGTGACGTCGGCAGCAGGCTGCCGACGGACATCACGTACAACCGTCAGCCCTCCTGGGGCGCGGTCGTCGACTCCTCGGGGGAGTCGTTCGGAGGCCGGAACTGTCCGGCGGACTCCGCGGGTCTCGTCGAGTTCGACGTCACCACGGCGATCGCCAAGGCAGCGTCCTCCAAGTGGAGCACCTGGGCCTTCGTGCTGACCTCGAAGACGAACACGATCGACGTCTCCTGGCGGAAGTTCGACCCCGACACGGCGCGGGTCTCGACCTACCTCAACACCCCGCCGGCCAGGCCGGTCGCGACCGTCGATCCGCTGGTCCCTTGTGCGGGGGGCACGATCGGCACGACCGACCACATCACCTTGCGCGCGAAGGTGAAGGACGCCGACGACAACGGGCTCAAGGCGGAGTTCCGGTTCGGCTCGACGACGGCGAGCGGATATACGTCGAGGATCGTCGATGTGAGCAGCGGTTCCACGGCTGCTTGGCGCATTCCGGCGGGCACGGCGCTGAAGTCGGGGAGTTACTGGTACGACGTGATCGTACGGGACGGTGTGGCCAGCAGTCCCTGGGCGGGCCGTTGTGAGTTCACGTACGACTGGAGCCGTCCCTCGAAGGTGCCCGCCGTGTCCTCGAAGGAGTTCCCGGAGGACGTGGCGGCGCCCTGTCCCAGCGCGGACGGCAAGCCCTGCACGAACAAGGCGAGAACCGACGGGGTCTTCGAGTTCTCGGCGAACGGCGTGGGTGACGTCACCAAGTTCGTCTGGTGGACCGACGACGACCTGCGCGAACGGTCCGTAGCGGCGAACAAGCCGGGCGGTTCGGCGAGCGTCACGTTCCGGCCGCCCAGGGCAGGGCCTCAGTTCCTGTATGTACGTAGTCAGGACGCCGCCGACAACCGCTCGGACACCAGGACGTACCAGCTGATCCCCACGCGGAATGCCGAGCGGGACCGGCCTGGCGACATGAACGGCGACGGGAACGTCGACCTCGTCAACGTCGACCCGGGCACGGGACAGCTCTGGACCTACCCCGGTCACCGGGACGGGACCTTCGGGACCGGTCAGGTCGCCTCGAGCCGGTCGTTCCAGGACGCGGTGATCACGAGTGGCGGCAGTTGGGACGACAACGAGCAGTACGAGGACCTCATCGCCCTGAGGCCGGCCGCCGACAACGCGGCCGTGCGCGAACTGTGGGCCTATCGAGGAGCTGGTGACGGCACCCTGGACGAAAGCGTGGACGGCTTGCGTCGGCTGACGGTGCTCGATGAGGAGTCGGCGCCCGAGGGGGAGAACCTGGCGCACTGGCGCCAAGGTGCGGAGATCGTCTCCGTCCCCAGCTTCAACGACGACAACGGGGACGGTGCGCTCTCCGACGTCGACGACCCGGACCTCCTGGTCAAGGAAGGGGGAGTCCTCTGGCTCTACCTGGGCAAGCGGGGATCGGACTTCCTGGACGAGACAGGCGCTCCGATCGCACTGGGCAACGCGGACTGGCAGGACATGACGGTCATGTCACCCGGTGACCTCAACAAGGACGGACTGCCTGAACTCTGGGCCCGCGACCGGGGCAAGGGCACCATTCACCAGTACTCGAGCCGCCGATCGACGGCGTCGGGCGGGACGACGATGGCTGACCTCACCGTCTACGGGGAGTCGGCCGCGCGCGTGGAGTCGATCGGCCGTGGTTTCACCGGGGCGGCCTATCCGCACCTCGCGACGAGCGGCGACTTCGAGGGCGACGGATACTCCGACCTGTGGTCCAGGGACGGGGAGGGCGTGACGGTCGAATTCCCCGGCCGGGCGCTGAGCGGCGGGTCGGCGTTCGGCGCCGCCCGGAGGCTCGTCACCACGGGAACGTCCTGGGCCACCTGCGAGAAGTTCCCGGCCGTGGCGGGGGGCGAGAGCGAGATCTGCGGCCCGGTCCTCGCCAAGTTCAAGGCGCTCGGCGGTACGGCCGCGTTCGGCAGGCCGACCTCCGGTCTCACGGCGGTGGCCGATGGCGGCCGCTACGTCAACTTCGCCAGGCCAGGAACCACCACCACGGACCGCACCATCTCCTGGAGCAAGTTCACCGGGACCTGGGCCGTGCAGGGCGGCATCTACACCAAGTGGAACAGCCTCGGCCGCGAAGGCGGCCTGCTGGGGTATCCGACCTCCGACGAACGGCCGACCAACGTACTCGGCGGCTCCTTCTCGACGTTCAGCAGGGGCGGGCTCGCGGGCGCCGTCTACTGGAGTCAGGGAACCGGCGGGCATGAGATGCACGGCGCCATCTACGCCAAGTATCTGGCGCTCGGCGGGGTCGCCGCCTACGGGTACCCGGTCTCGGACGAGATGGCGACCGACTCCAAGCCCGGCTCGTATCAGAACTTCAGGCATGGGGTGACCGCGGGAGACAACCTGTCCTTCTACTGGAGTTCCCAGACAGGCGCCTGGCCGGTGGGCGGCGCCATCCGAGGACTCTGGAAGAGTGTCGGCGGCCACGCGGGCAGTCTCGGCTTCCCGACTGCCGCCGAGTACCCGGTGCTCGGCGGCCGCCGCTCGGACTTCCAGACCGCCTACGTGCGCTGGAACGCCGAGGGGGGCCACGTGGCCCAGTACGCGTGGCAGGACCGTACCGCTCAACTGAGGACCGACCTCGGGGGAGACTTCGACGGTGACGGCCGCACGGACGTCATCACCGCCTACGACTACCAGCGGGACGCCACCGGACTGTTCGTGGCCAGGGCCAACGACGAGGGCGGCCACAATCCCCCGCTCGAGGTGTGGTCGTCGACCGGTTTCACCCACGCGAGAACCAAGTGGACCGCCGGCGACTTCAACGGTGACGGCCGTGACGATGTGGCGGGTGTCTACGGCTACGCCGACAACAGCGTCGCTTTCTGGTCCTTCCTGTCCCAGCCGAACGGGGAGGCGAGGCCGGTGCGCGGCGCGGTGCTCCCGGCGGGTACCTGGAACTGGTCGCTGAGCACGCCCATGACCGGCGATCTGAACGGCGACGGCCGCGACGACCTCGTCCTCGTCTACAACTACGGTGGCGGCGCCACCAGCATCTTCAAGGCCCTGGCCCGCACCGACGGCACCTTCGACGTCCCCGTCGTCGCGTTCAAGTCGAACCCGGGCGACTGGTACTCGGAGAACGTGCGGTACGCGGTGGGAGACACGAACGGTGACGGCCGCGACGACGTCCTCGGCTTCTACGGGTACGCGAGCGGGGCGTCCGCCCTCTTCACGTTCACCGCGAAGGCGGACGGCACCCTGAATCCCGGCCTCAAGTCCTGGACCGTCGCGACGGGGTGGGAGTGGGAGCGCGTCAGACCTGTCGCGGCCGACTTCGACCTGGACGGCCGGGAGGACTTCGGCGTGCTGTACGGCTACGACGACGGCCGTAACGAGGTCAGGCTGTTCTCGGCGCGGAGCGACGGCGGGTTCGACGGATTCGTCACCTCGTACGCTTCGGGCGCGGGCAGTTGGTATGCGGTGCGCACGGGCACCCCGGTCGCCGGCGACGTGAACGGTGACCGGCGCCCGGACATCACCGTGTCGTACAACTACGCGGAGGGCCAGACCCGGGTGTTCTCCTTCTACGGGAACGCGTCGGCGGGCGTCGACTCGCCCGTTCCCACGTGGTACGCGGAGGCCGGCACCTGGTGAGTCGCGCCTCGTGACGAGGGGCCGCGCCCGTCCTCGGGCGCGGCCCCTTCGCTGTGCCCGCTCCGAAGGTCAGCGTGCGGTCCGCCGCCGCAGCAGCGCCCGCAAGCGCCGCTCCGCCGGTTTTTCCAGGAACTCGTGGAGCAGCGCGGCCAGCGCCAGGGTGGTGAGCAGGGCCAGGGCGACCGAGAGGGCGTCGGCGCGCAGGCCGGGGCTGGGGCCGAAGCCGAGGTGGCGCAGGACGCGGAGCATCACAAGGTGGCAGATGTAGAAGGCGAAGGACCATTCGCCGAGCTTCACCAGGGGCCGGGTGGTCAGCAGGGAGCGGCGGCCGGCGAGGTCGCGCAGGGCCGCCGTGGTGATCAGGAGGGCGAAGGACGGCATCACCAGGGCGTCCAGGACGCCGGGTTTCGGGGTGAGCGCGGGGATCGCGTCGGGGTGGCGCAGCCAGAGCCAGCCGAGGAACAGTGAGGCGGCGGTCAGGGCGAGCGCGCCGCCGAAGCCGAACGGCGGCCGGTGGCCGTGCCGGACCAGGAGCGCCGCGCAGATGCCGAGGACGAACATCGGCGTCAGGGCCAGCGGCGACGAGGTGATCAGCCGGGCGGTCTCCGGTGCCAGGCCGCTGTGCGCCGCCGTCAGCTGGGTGGCCGCCGTGAGCAGCGGGGTCACCGCGGCGACGGCGAGGAGCGCCCCGGCGGAGCAGCGGGTCAGCAGCCGCAGGAGCAGCGGGAAGAGGAGGTAGAAGAACGCCTCGACGGACAGCGTCCAGGTGACGATGTTCAGGCTGTAGAAGTGGTCGGTGCTCCACGCCTGCGCGAGCGTCACCGTCCACACCACGTCCGCGGTCGAGACCGGCAGGCGCAGCCAGTACTTCTCCAGGACGGCGAACACCAGCGTGGTGACGGCGAGCAGCGGCCAGATGCGGGCGAGGCGGCGCCAGTAGTAGCGGGCCGGGGTGTCCTCGGGCCTGGCCACCCAGGCCATCACGAAACCGGACAGGACGAAGAAGAACACCACGCCCTCGTAGCCCGTCGTCATGAACAGGGTCAGCGCCGGGGCTTCCTTGGCGTACCCGTAGGTGTGGAAGAGGAACACCCCGAACGCGGCGAACCAGCGCAGTCCCGTGAGCGAGTCCATCCGTCCGCGAGGGCCGGCCGTGCGGCTGCCGGTGGCTGTGCCCCCGCCGCTGCGGGTGTCGGTGCCGGTAGTGATGTCCCACCCCTGGGTTCATGGCCTGTCCGAGGCCAGGAGGTCAAAGGGATGAGCGTGCTCGGTGGTCCGGGCGGGTGGCCCAACCCCCGATGGCGCCGAACTGAAGTGCGAGTGTCCGTCAGGTGGTCGGTGTGGAGGATCGCCGGGAGGGCCGTCGGGGCAGCAGGACCCGGCGCAGCAGGCGGTCGGCCGGCTTCTCGACGCATTCGTGCAGCAGGGCGGCGACGACCAGCGCGGCGAGCGCGGCGGTGGTCATCTCCACGGTGTCGCGCACGAGACCGGGGCCGGGGCCGAGGTCGAGCCGGGCGAAGACGTCCAGGACGATCACGTGGCAGAGGTAGTACGCGAAGGACCACTCGCCGAGCTTCACCAGCGGGCGGGACCGCAGCGGGGAACGGGTGCCGCGGAGGTCGCTGAGGGCGGCGGTGGCGATGAGGAGCGCGAAGACCGGCATGAGGACGGCGTCGAAAGAGCCGAACTCGCCCCGCAGGTAGGGGACCGCGTCGGGGTGCCGGGTCCAGAACCAGCAGAGAAGAACCGTTCCTGCGGTGAGGGTCGCGGCGATGCCGACCCCGGCCGGCGGGCGCAGGCCGCGCCGGACCAGCAGGCCCGCGCAGACGCCGAGCACGAACATCGGGGTCAGGGCCAGCGGCGACGCGACCAGCAGGCGCTCGGTCTCCGCCGGGTGGTGGAGGAGGCCGACGGCCACCCGGGTCGCCGCGGTGAGGCCGACGCAGACCACGCCGAGCAGGGCGAGGGTGGCGGCGGAGCGGCGCAGCAGGATCGGCAGGATCAGCGGAAAGGCGAGGTAGAAGAACGCCTCGACGGACAGCGTCCAGGTGACGACGTTCATCGTCATGAAATGGCCGGTGGTCCACGCCTGGCTGAAGGTGAGGGTCCAGACGATGTCCTGACCGGAGACCGGGGTGTGCCACCACAGTTTCATCAGCAGCACCGTCCCCACCGTCGTGACGGCGAGCAGCGGCCAGATCCGGGCGAAACGCCGCAGGTAGTAATTCTTGGCGGTGTCCGAAGGGCGCGCCACCCAGGTCATGACGAATCCGGACAGAATGAAGAAGAAGGGGACGCCCTCATATCCGATGGTGGCGAATGCCTCGGCCCAGGGGATCTCGCGGAAGTAGTCCCTGGCGTGGAAGAGGAACACCCCGAAAGCGGCGAACCAGCGCAGTCCGGTGAGTGAGTCGACGCGGGTTCCGCCGACCGGCAGGTCCCAAGGGGCGTCCTGGGACCACCGGGTGGCGGGCGGGCGGGCGGACATGGACGCGGCGGGGCCGGTGGATATGCCGGCCGTGGCGGCGTGTTGTGTCGTCGTGGAAATGGCGGTCCACTCCTGGGGAATGCTGACGTCCGGCGAAGCTGAATCGGACACTCCGGTCTAATGTCGGAAGTGGCACTATTTCGCCGCATCTGTTGACGGTCGAATTGCGACGCAAGGCTGAGGAAACTACCACGGGCCCTCGCACGGTCATGGGGCCTCGGTCCACCATCGACATGCGGATGAAACGGCCCAATCTCGTCGATTCGCCGGGGCCGGGGTTGCGGTTCGATACCGGAGCGCCGGTTTCTGCCGGGCCCTCCCACCTGCGCCCATAGGGTTCGCTCAGTAAAAGCACAGTCAAGAACGTGGTCGAAAGAGAGTTCCACCCCATGAGAGTCCGTGCCCTTCGTCACGCCGGTGCCACCGTCGCCGTCGCCTCCCTCGCCCTCGCGCTCACCGCCTGCGGCGGGGCCGAGGACAAGAAGACCGACGACAGCGGCAAGGCCGACGCGTCGGCGTCCGCCGCCGCCAAGCCCGACGTGAAGGCGCTCTCGGCGGCCGAGCTGGACAAGCTCGTCGTCGGGCCGGCGGACCTCAAGGGCCACCGGGTGGAGAAGGCCAAGCCCGCCGACATCCTGAACCCCGGTGACGTCAGCGCCGACAAGCCCGTCTGCCAGCCGCTCGCCCAGGCGATGTCCTGGGTCGCGCCGGGCACCCCCGGCGCCAGCGTCGTCCGCAAGGTGATCGAGATCCCCACCAAGACGGGCTCCGCCGCGGACGCGATGGGCGCGCTCGGCGCGCCGATCACCTCGGTGACGCTCGGCTCGTACGCGGGCGAGGGCGCCCAGCAGGCGTTCGCCTCGCTCAAGACGGCCGGCACCGACTGCGCGGGCGGCTTCACGCTCAACTCCAGCGGCTCCAAGACCAAGGTCTCCAAGGTCGCCCCGGCCACCCTGACCGCCGGTGACGAGGCCCTGGCCTGGACCGTCACCAGCGACATGGAGGGCGAGCCGTTCGTCACCAACCTGGTCGTCGTCCGCAAGGGCAACAACCTCGCGGGCTTCGCCACCATGAGCCTGGCCGGTGAGGTCAAGGAGCTCCCGAAGGCCGTCGTCGACGCGCAGTCGGCCAAGCTGCGCTGACTCCGGCTCCCGCGCCGGGTTCGGTCGTAGGCTGCGGAGCAT
The DNA here is from genome assembly GCF_044748125.1 of Streptomyces sp. NPDC090025. Taxonomy (NCBI): domain Bacteria; kingdom Bacillati; phylum Actinomycetota; class Actinomycetes; order Kitasatosporales; family Streptomycetaceae; genus Streptomyces; species Streptomyces sp. NPDC090025. Next base: position 590,671 of record NZ_JBIVFL010000001.1, read on the forward strand.
GTGCGGAATCGTGGGCTACGTCGGCGGTCAGTCGGCGCTCGAAGTGGTGATCGCAGGGCTCAAGCGGCTGGAGTACCGGGGCTACGACTCGGCGGGGGTCGCCGTGCTCGCCGACGGGGGTCTCGCCGCCGCCAAGAAGGCCGGGAAACTGGTCAATCTGGAGAAGGAACTGGTGGACCGGCCGCTCGCCGGCGGGTCCACCGGCATCGGGCACACCCGGTGGGCCACCCACGGCGGGCCCACCGACGCCAACGCCCACCCGCACCTCGACAACGCGGGCCGGGTCGCCGTCGTCCACAACGGCATCATCGAGAACTTCGCCGCCCTGCGCGCCGAACTCGCCGACCGGGGCCACGACCTGGAGTCCGAGACGGACACCGAGGTCGTGGCCCATCTGCTCGCCGAGGAGTTCTCCTCCGCCGAGGACCTCGCGGAGGCCATGCGGCTGGTCTGCAAGCGCCTCGACGGGGCGTTCACGCTGGTCGCGGTGCACGCCGACCAGCCCGACGTGGTCGTCGGCGCCCGCCGCAACTCGCCGCTCGTGGTCGGCGTCGGCGAGGGCGAGAACTTCCTCGCCTCCGACGTCGCCGCCTTCATCGCGCACACCCGGTCCGCCATCGAACTCGGCCAGGACCAGGTCGTCGAACTCACCCGCGAGGGTGTCACCGTCACCGACTTCGACGGCGCGCCCGCCGACGTACGCGCGTTCCACGTCGACTGGGACGCCTCCGCCGCCGAGAAGGGCGGCTACGCCTCCTTCATGCTCAAGGAGATCGCCGAGCAGCCCAAGGCGGTCGCCGACACCCTGCTCGGCCGGATCGGCGCCGACGGCCGGCTCCGGCTCGACGAGGTGCGCATCCCGGACGCCGTGCTCCGCGAGGCCGACAAGATCGTGATCGTCGCCTGCGGCACCGCCTTCCACGCCGGACTCATCGCCAAGTACGCCATCGAGCACTGGACCCGGATCCCCTGCGAGGTCGAGCTCGCCAGCGAGTTCCGCTACCGCGACCCGATCCTCGGCCAGCGCACCCTCGTCATCGCGATCTCCCAGTCCGGCGAGACCATGGACACCCTGATGGCGCTGCGGCACGCCCGCGAGCAGGGCGCCAAGGTGCTCGCCGTCTGCAACACCAACGGCTCCACGATCCCCCGCGAGTCCGACGCCGTCCTCTACACCCACGCGGGACCCGAGGTCGCCGTCGCCTCCACCAAGGCGTTCCTCACCCAGCTCGTCGCCTGCTACCTGCTCGCGCTCTACCTCGGCCAGGTGCGCGGCACCAAGTGGGGCGACGAGATCCACGCCGTCGTCCGCGAACTCGCCCGCATCGCCGACGAGGTGGAACGGGTCCTGGAGACCATGGAGCCGGTACGGGCCCTGGCCCGCTCCCTCGCCCACAAGAACACCGTGCTCTTCCTCGGCCGCCACGTCGGCTACCCGGTGGCCCTCGAAGGCGCGCTGAAGCTGAAGGAACTCGCGTACATGCACGCCGAGGGCTTCGCGGCGGGCGAGCTGAAGCACGGGCCGATCGCGCTCGTCGAGGACGACCTGCCGGTGGTCGTCATCGTCCCCTCCCCGCGCGGCCGTTCGGTGCTGCACGACAAGATCGTCTCCAACATCCAGGAGATCAGGGCCCGGGGCGCCCGGACGATCGTGATCGCCGAGGAGGGCGACGAGGCGGTCGTCCCGTACGCCGACCACCTCTTCCGGATCCCCGCCACGCCTACCCTGTTGCAGCCGCTGGTCTCCACGGTGCCGCTCCAGGTCTTCGCCTGCGAACTCGCGACGGCCCGGGGCAACGAGGTCGACCAGCCGCGCAACCTGGCCAAATCCGTGACGGTGGAGTGAGTGGACAGATGATCATCGGGGTGGGGATCGACGTGGCGGAGATCGACCGCTTCGCCGCGTCGCTGGAACGGACGCCGGGGCTGCTCCAGCGCCTCTTCGTCGAGCGCGAGCTGCTGCGGCCCGGCGGCGAGCGCCGCGGGGCCGCGTCCCTCGCGGTGCGGTTCGCCGCGAAGGAGGCCCTCGCCAAGGCCCTCGGCGCGCCCGGGAACCTGCACTGGACGGACGCCGAGGTGTACGTCGAGGACAGCGGGCAGCCCCGGCTGCGGGTGCGCGGCACCGTCGCCGCCCGCGCCGCCGAACTCGGCGTGAAGCACTGGCACGTGTCCCTCAGCCACGACGCGGGAGTGGCGTCGGCCGTGGTGATCGCCGAGGGTTGATGCCATGCGAACCGCTCACCGCGTGGAGACCGTACGGGCCGCCGAGGCCGCCCTCATGGCCCGGCTGCCCGACGGCGCCCTGATGCGACGGGCGGCGGCCGGACTCGCCGCCGCCTGCTGCGCACTGCTCGGCCGCGGCCGGGTGTACGGGTCCCGGGTCGTGCTGCTCGTCGGCAGCGGCGACAACGGCGGCGACGCGCTGTACGCGGGCGCCCGGCTGGCCCGGCGCGGCGCCGGGGTCACCGCCGTGCCGCTGGGCACCCGGTGCCACGAGGGCGGCCTCGCCGCGCTGCGGGCGGCGGGCGGCACGGTGGTCGGCGCCCACGACGACCCGTACGAGGCGCTCGCCCGCGCCGACCTGGTGCTCGACGGGATCACCGGCATCGGCGGGCGCGGCGGGCTGCGCCCCGACGCGGTGCCGGTGGCCCGGGCGGCCCGCGGCTCCGACGCCGTCGTGGTCGCCGTCGACCTGCCGAGCGGCGTCGACGCCGACACCGGCGAGGTCACCGGCGAGGCGCTGCGCGCCGACGCCACCGTCACCTTCGGCACCTACAAGCCGGGCCTGCTGATCGACCCGGCGCGGGAGTACGCGGGCGCCCTGCGGCTCGTCGACATCGGCCTGGGTGCCACCCTGCCCTCCGTGCCCGACCTGGAGGCGCTCCAGCACCAGGACGTGGCCCGGCGGCTGCCCGCGCCCGGCGCCGAGAGCGACAAGTACCGGCGCGGGGTCGTCGGCATCCTCGCGGGCTCGCTCCGGTACCGGGGCGCGGCGGTGCTGGCGGTGGCCGGTGCGGTACGGGGCGGGGCGGGCGCGGTCCGGTACGTGGGCCGGGTCGGCGAACAGGTCGTCGCCGCGCACCCGGAGATCCTGGTGCACACCGGGCCCTGGAGCGGCGCGGGCCGGGTGCAGGCGTGGGTCGCCGGGCCCGGACTCGGCGAGGACGCGCCGGTGGCCATGGAGCACCTGCTGACCGCCGACGTGCCGGTCCTGGTCGACGCGGACGGGCTGCGCGAACTCACCCCGGACGCGGTGCGGGCCCGTACCGCCCCCACCCTGCTCACCCCGCACGCGGGCGAGGCGGCGGCGCTGCTCGGCACCACCCGGGCGGAGGTCGAGGCGGGCCGCCTGGCGGCGGTGCGCGAACTGGCCGGCCGCTACGGCGCGACCGTGCTGCTCAAGGGCTCCACCACGCTGGTGGCCGACCCCGACCCGGCGGCCCCGGTACGGGTCAACCCGACCGGCACCCCCTGGCTGGCCACGGCCGGCAGCGGCGACGTCCTCGCGGGCCTCGCGGGCGCGCTCCTCGCGGCGGGCCTGCCCGCCCTGGAGGCCGCATCGGTCGCCGCGTACCTGCACGGCCTCGCGGCCCGCCGCGCGTCGGACGGCGGCACCCGCCCGATCACGGCGGGAGATGTGGCCGAGGCGCTGCCGGGGGCGTGGCGGGACGTACGGGCGTAGCGCGGGGCCGCCACCCGGGCGAAACCGTTGCTCCGCCGGTGGCGCCCCGCAGGCGCGGGCGCGCCGACCGGCATGGGATGAGCGCGTGATCAGACGCAGAATCAGAAACAGAGTCGGAAACAGGATCAGCGACGGAGTCGGCAGCGGGAGCGGCGCCGGAAGCGGAAGCGGAAGCGGAAGCGGGAGCGGAAGCGGAAGCGGTGCGGGTGCGGGTGCGGGCACCCGCCACCCCCGCTTCCGTACCGCCGTCGTCGTGGTCGCCGCGCTGCTGCTCGCGCTGCCCGCCACCGGCCCGGCCGGCGCGGCCGCCGCGCCCGAACCCGAGTCCGCCGACACCGCCCCGGCCGCCGAGGAGCTCGTCCCCGGGGTGCCCGGCGGCGACCGCGGCGAGTACCCGCTGGACACCCCCGACCAGGTGCTGCCGCCCAGCCAGGCCGAGAGCGCGCCGGACGGCGAGGTGCCGCATCCGGTGCCCCGGCGGGAGCAGAGCGACGAGCTCGTCGAGTACCTGCCGCGCGGCGCCGTCGGCGCCTCCTGCACCGGCAAGGCGGGCCCGCACCAGCGGCGGGTCGAGCGGCTGCTGCGGCTGAAGGTGGACGGCAAGCAGTCGAAGGCCGACTGCAGGGCGATCCGCGCCTTCCAGCAGCGCGAGAAGATCAAGCCCGCCAACGGCTACGCGGGCCCCGCCACCTGGGGCCGCGCCGAACTGCTCGGCGCCCGCAAGAACCCCAACGCGGCCGGGAAGTGCCCGGTCCGCTCCTACCCGGTGGCCTGCGTCGACCTCGACCGCGAGCTGATGTGGGTGCAGAAGGGCAGGAAGCTGACCTACGCCGTCGTCAACGTCCGCAGCGGCCGGGCGGGCTACCGGACCCGTACCGGCTGGCACAAGGTCTACTGGCGGCACAAGGACCACTGGTCGACCATCTACGACACGCCGATGCCGTTCTCGCAGTTCTTCGACGGCGGGCAGGCGTTCCACGCGGTGTACGGGCAGATCGCCACCCCCACCGGCAGCCGCGGCTGCGTGAACCTGAGCTACGCGCACGCCAAGAAGCTGTGGGGCGTGCTGCGCAAGGGCGACCGGGTGTACGTGTGGGGCAAGCGCCCCGAGCGCTGACACGCGACCTGGTGACATGGGTGACAGCGGTCGCTACGCGGGGCCCGCACGGACACCTGAGAGACTGGTGCGCGATGACTGAGACACCACTGCCCCGCCGCGCCCACGCCGAGATCGACCTCGGTGCGCTGCGTGCGAACATCCGCACGCTGCGCACCCGGGTCGCGCCGCACGTCCAGGTGATGGCCGTGGTCAAGGCCGACGGCTACGGCCACGGCGCGGTGCGCTGCGCCGAGGCCGCCGTCGACGCGGGCGCGACCTGGATCGGCACGGCGACCCCGCAGGAGGCGCTCGCGCTGCGCGCCGCCGGACTGCGCGAGCCGCGGATCCTGTGCTGGCTGTGGACGCCCGGCGACCCGTGGGCCGAGGGCATCGAGGCCGACCTCGACATGACGGTCAGCGGTCTGTGGGCGCTGCGCGAGGTCACCGAGGCGGCCCGGGACACCGGCCGCAGGGCCAGGATCCAGCTCAAGGCCGACACCGGCCTCGGCCGCAACGGCTGTCAGCCCGCCGACTGGCCCGAGCTGGTCGGCGAGGCGCTGAAGGCCGAGGCCCAGGGCCTGGTCCGGATCACCGGCCTGTGGTCGCACCTCGCGTGCGCCGACGAGCCCGGGCACCCCTCGATCCCGGCGCAGCTCGACGTGTTCCGTTCGATGCTCGACTTCGCGGAGAAGGCGGGCGTCGAGCCCGAGGTCCGGCACATCGCCAACTCGCCCGCGACCCTCACCCTCCCCGAGACCCACTTCGACCTGGTCCGCCCGGGCATCGCCATGTACGGCGTGTCGCCCGACCCGGCCCTCGGCACCTCCGCCGAGCTCGGCCTGCGCCCGGTGATGCGGCTGCGGGCGAGCATCGCCCTGGTCAAGCGGGTGCCGGGCGGGCACGGCGTGTCGTACGGGCACCAGTACGTCACCCCGGACGAGACCACCCTCGGCCTGATCCCGCTCGGCTACGCCGACGGCGTCCCCCGGCACGCCTCGAACCGCGGCCCGGTCCTGGTCGGCGACCGGGTCCGTACCGTCGCCGGACGGATCGCCATGGACCAGTTCGTCGTCGACCTCGACGGCGACCTGCCCGAGCCGGGCGCGCAGGCCGTGCTGTTCGGGCCCGGCGACGGCGGTGAGCCGACGGCCCAGGACTGGGCGGTGGCCGCCGACACCATCGCGTACGAGATCGTCACCCGGATCGGCGCGCGCGTGCCGCGCGTCTACGTCGGCGAGTAGCGGACGCGGTCAGCGGTCAGCGGTCAGCGGGCAGCGGAGAAGCGGACAGCGGAGAAGCGGACAGGAGAGGGACGGCCGTGGGCGACGACACCTGGCGGAAGGCCGGCTGGGCCGGTGCCGCGATAGGCGTGCTCGCGGCGGGCGCCGCGGCCGGAGTGGCGATCGAACGGCTCACGGTGGGCCGTTCGGTACGGGAGAAGGCGCGGCTCGCGCTCGACTCCGAGGGCCCGTACGGCGCGCTGCGCGGCACCCCGGGCCGGGCGGTCGCCGACGACGGCACCGCGCTCTACTACGAGGTCGACGAGGCCGAGGACCCCGCGCCCGCGCCCCGGCGCCGCCGCCTCTTCGGCCGCAGGACCCCGGCGCCGGTCACCGTCGTCTTCAGCCACGGCTACTGCCTCAACCAGGACTCCTGGCACTTCCAGCGGGCCGCCCTGCGCGGGGTGGTCCGCACCGTCCACTGGGACCAGCGCAGCCACGGCCGCTCCGACCGGGGGGTCGCCCAGGCCGGTCCGGACGGCGTGCCGGTCTCCATCGACCAGCTCGGCCGGGACCTGAAGGCCGTCCTCGACGCCGCCGCGCCGGACGGGCCGCTGGTCCTGATCGGGCACTCCATGGGCGGCATGACGATCATGGCGCTCGCCGACCGCCACCCCGAGCTGATCAGGGACCGGGTCGTCGGGGTCGGCTTCGTCGGCACCTCGGCCGGGAAGCTCGCCGAGGTCAGCTACGGCCTTCCGATGGCCGGGGTCAACGCGGTCCGCCGGGTGCTGCCCGGCGTCCTGAAGGCGCTCGGCTCGCAGGCGGAGCTGGTGGAGCGGGGCCGCCGGGCCACTGCCGACCTGTTCGCCGGGCTGATCAAGAAGTACTCGTTCTCGTCGAAGGACGTGGACCCGGCGGTCGTCCGGTTCGCCGAGCGGATGATCGAGTCCACCCCGATCGACGTGGTCGCGGAGTTCTACCCGGCGTTCGCCGAGCACGACAAGGGCGCCGCCCTCGCCGCCTTCCGCGAGCTGCCGGTGCTCGCCCTCGCGGGCGACCGCGACCTGGTGACCCCCAGCTCGCACACCGAGGCCATCGCCGATCTGCTGCCGGACGCGGAGCTGGTCATCGTGCCCGACGCGGGCCACCTGGTGATGCTGGAGCACCCCGAGGCGGTCACCGACCGGATCGCCGACCTGCTCGCCCGGGTCGGCGCGGTCCCGCACCCCGGCCCCGAGCGGCCCGGCCGCGACCCCGAGACGGCGGATTCGCGCACTCCCTGAGCGGGCCGGTCCTGGCGGGCCGATAGGTTGGCGGACATGGACACACCGCACATCCAGGCCACCCTCGCCGTCGACTCCCCGGAGCGGATGCAGGAGCTCGGCCGACGGCTCGCGAAGCTGCTGCGCCCCGGCGACCTCGTGATGCTCACCGGCGAGCTGGGCGCCGGGAAGACCACCCTGACCCGCGGCCTCGGCGAGGGCCTCGGCGTGCGGGGCGCGGTCACCTCGCCGACCTTCGTGATCGCCCGGGTGCACCCGCACCTCGGCGGCGGCCCGGCGCTCGTCCACGTCGACGCGTACCGGCTCGGCGGCGGTCTCGACGAGATGGAGGACCTGGACCTCGACGTCTCGCTGCCGGAGTCGGTGGTGGTCGTGGAGTGGGGCGACGGCAAGGTCGAGGAGCTGACCGACGACCGGCTGCACGTACTGATCCACCGGGTGGTCGGCGACACCGACGACGACCGGCGCACGGTGGTGCTCAACGGGATCGGCGCGCGCTGGGCGGACGCGGACCTCGAACTGATCTGACCGCCCGGGCCGATCGTGGTCCGGCGGCCCGGCCCGGCTGCTCGGTCCGACGGCCCGGTCCGACCGCCGTCCGGAGGCTTCCGCGGCGACTCTCCGACAAGCTGTCGGGAAAATGTTGCGCCGACGCTCCCCGCCGTGATGACATGGAGGGAGGAGCTGGTTAGGTGTACCTAACCTACGGGAGGCGGGCATGGCGGAGCGAGCCGAGCGGGTCGACGCCGAACGGACGGATGCCGAGCGGGTGGACAAGGTCCCGATGAGCGAGCTGCTGGCCGCCTGCGCCGCCGCGAGCGCCGTCTCGACACCGCCGCGCGAGCGCCCGGAGTCCGCCCCGGAGCCGGCGGGGGAGCCGGAGCAGGTGCGGGACGCGGCCGCCTGACGTCACCCGACCGAGGGAGCGCTGGTACGGCCCGAGGGCGCGTACGGTCCTACGCGACGACGATGATCTTCGAGCCGATCGACGCGAAGGTCCACATCGCGTCGCCGTCGGAGCGCTTCATCCGGATGCCGCCGGTCTTCCTCGACGGATCGGGGCTCGGCGTCGAGCCGTCCACCGCCGCGCTGAAGCCGATCGACACGTCCTGCACCGTCGCGAACCGCACCACGTGCTCGATCTGCACGCCGTCCGAACCGCGCACCGAACCCGAGCGCGAGGTCACCGCGTACGCGCCGGGCGGTGGCGACACCGTGCTGGGCATCACCGTGAAGGTCTGGGTGACCTGGTTCTTCTCGTTCACCAGCCACACCCGGCGGTCCTTCAGGGCGTACACCACGCGCTCGCCGGAGCCGGAGGCCACCGGCAGCCGCAGCGGGTCCTTCGCGGGCTTGGGCTTGCCGCTCGGCACCGCCGAGGGCGCCGTGCTCGGCGTCCGGGGCTTGGCCGCGAGCTCGGCGGGGCTGGGGGCGCTGGCCTGGGCCTGGTAGGCCAGGAAGCCGACCGCGGCGACCGCCGCCGCGGTGAGCCCGGCCACGAATCCCGAGCTGCTCCGTGCCACCGCGCGCCCACCTTCTGTCGTACGTACGTATCGGTGCTGACCCGCCTGACCGTAGCACCGCCGCCGCCCCCGTCACGGGCGCCGCACCCCCCGGCCGGGCGCCGTAGGCTGTTCGCGTGCTCTTGCTCGCCATGGATACCGCCACGCCCGCCGTCACCGTCGCCCTGCACGACGGGGAGTCCGTCGTCGCCGCCTCCGGCCAGGTCGACGCCCGCCGTCACGGGGAGCTGCTGCTGCCCGCCGTCGACCGGGTCCTGAAGGAGGCCGGGCTGACGCTCGACGCGGTGACCGGCCTGGTCGTCGGCGTCGGCCCCGGCCCGTACACCGGCCTGCGGGTCGGCCTGGTCACCGCCGCCACCTTCGGCTCCGCGCTCGGGGTGCCGGTGCACGGTCTGTGCACCCTCGACGGCCTCGCGTACGCCTCCGGCCTCGACGAGCCCTTCGCCGTCGCCACCGACGCGCGGCGCAAGGAGGTCTACTGGGCGCGGTACGACAACTCCCGCACCCGGGTGACCGACGCGTCCGTCGACCGGCCCGCCGACATCGCTGAGGGCCTGGCCGGGCTGCCGGTGGTCGGCGCCGGGGCGCGGCTCTACCCGGACGCCTTCCCGGACGCCCGCGACCCCGAGCACCAGTCGGCCGCCGCGCTCGCCGCCCTCGCGGCCGAGAAGCTGGCGGCGGGCGAGGCGGGCGGCTTCCTGGAGCCGCTGCCGATGTATCTGCGCCGCCCCGACGCGCAGGTGCCGAAGAACTACAAGGTGGTCACACCGACGTGAGCGGCGACGCGCGTCCGGTGTCCGCCACCCCGCCCAGGACCGGGACCGGGACCGGGAACCGGACCAGGACCGAGTCGGCGGCGGTGCTGAGGGCGATGCGCTGGTGGGACATCGCGCCGGTGCTCACCCTTGAGGACCAGCTGTTCCCCGAGGACGCCTGGTCCGAGGGGATGTTCTGGTCCGAGCTCGCGCACGCCCGCGGCCCCCGCGCGACCCGCCACTACGTGGTCGCCGAGGACCCGGCCGACGGGCGGCTCGTCGGCTACGCGGGCCTGGCCGCCGCCGGCGGCCTCGGCGACGTGCAGACCATCGCCGTCGCCGCCGACCAGTGGGGCACCGGCCTCGGCGCCCGGCTGCTCACCGACCTCCTCCAGGCCGCCACCGCCTTCGAGTGCGACGAGGTGCTCCTCGAAGTGCGCGTGGACAACACCCGGGCCCAGAAGCTCTACGAGCGCTTCGGCTTCGAGCCCATCGGCTTCCGCCGGGGCTACTACCAGCCCGGCAACGTGGACGCGCTCGTGATGCGACTGACCGTTCAAGGAACAGAGACTGACTGATGGCTGCTGACGAACCGCTGGTGCTCGGCATCGAGACCTCCTGCGACGAGACCGGCGTCGGCATCGTGCACGGCACCACGCTGCTCGCCGACGCCGTCGCCTCCAGCGTCGACACCCACGCCAGGTTCGGCGGGGTCGTGCCCGAGATCGCCTCCCGGGCGCATCTGGAGGCCATGGTCCCGACGATCGAACGTGCCCTGAAGCAGGCCGGGGTGTCGGCGAAGGACCTCGACGGCATCGCCGTCACCGCGGGCCCCGGCCTGGCGGGCGCGCTGCTCGTCGGGGTGTCGGCGGCGAAGGCGTACGCGTACGCGCTCGGCAAGCCGCTGTACGGCGTGAACCACCTGGCCTCGCACATCTGCGTCGACCAGCTGGAGCACGGCAGGCTGCCGGAGCCGACGATGGCGCTGCTGGTCTCCGGCGGGCACTCCTCGCTGCTGCTGTCCTCGGACATCACCTCGGACGTGCGTCCGCTGGGCGCGACGATCGACGACGCGGCGGGCGAGGCGTTCGACAAGATCGCCCGGGTGCTCGACCTCGGCTTCCCGGGCGGTCCGGTGATCGACCGGCTGGCCCGCGAGGGCGACCCGAAGGCGATCGCCTTCCCGCGGGGTCTTTCGGGCGCGAAGGACCCGGCGTACGACTTCTCCTTCTCCGGTCTGAAGACGGCAGTGGCCCGCTGGATCGAGGCCAAGCGGAACGCGGGCGAGGAGGTGCCGGTACGGGACGTCGCCGCGTCCTTCCAGGAGGCGGTCGTCGACGTGCTCACCCGGAAGGCGGTACGGGCCTGCCAGGACGAGGGCGTCGACCATCTGATGATCGGCGGCGGCGTGGCCGCGAACTCGCGGCTGCGGGCGCTGGCCGAGGAGCGCTGCGGGCGGGCCGGGATCCGGCTGCGGGTGCCGCGGCCGGGCCTGTGCACCGACAACGGGGCGATGGTGGCGGCGCTCGGCGCCGAGATGGTGGCGCGCAACCGGGTGCCGTCGGACCTGGAGCTCTCGGCGGACTCCTCGCTGCCGGTGACGGAGTCGCACGTGCCGGGCGACAGCCACGGCCACGCGCATGACCACGCGCACGCGCACGACCACGATCATGTGCACGAGATCAGCAAGGAGAACCTGTACGGATGAGGGTCACGCTGATGTGGGAGGCGCGGGCGGCCGAGGGCCGGGGCGACGAGCTGCTGGCCTGGGCGCGCGCCCAGGAACTGCCGGGCGGCACGGCGGGCCCGCTGCGGCGTGAGACCTTCACCGCGCCGCAGGACCGGGTCCTTGTCCTCACCTGGTGGGAGACGGCCGAAGGGCTCGACGCGGAGCTGCCCGAACTGCCGGAGCCGGAGGCGGCGCTGCTGACGCGCCCGGTGCACCGCTGGCGCTTCGCGTCGGTCGAATCCGTCGAATCCGTCGAATCCCCGTAGGTCGAGCAACCTTTCGAGTGATTCGCGCATCCCACAGCGCGTGAAGAAGACCCTCGCGCTGTGGGCGGCGCTGACCGCCGTGGCCCTGTTCGCCACCGGCTGCACCGCGGCGGCCGACGCCGACTCCCCGGCCGCCTCGGGCCCGGGCACCCCGAAGGCCGGTCCCGCGACCTCCTCGGCCGGTGCCGCGGCCCCCGACTCGGCGGCGGAGCAGCGCGCGGCGGCGTACCGCAAGTGGGGCCTGAAGCCCCTCGCCGAGCCGCCGGCCCCGCCCGCGAAGAAGCCGGTGACGCGGGCGGCGGGCGGCCAGGTGCCGGTGGTCAGCGACATCCCCACGAAGGACAAGGTCGTCTTCATCACGATCGACGACGGGGCCGAGAAGGACCCCGAGTTCATCGCGATGATGAAGGACCTCAAGATCCCGGTGACGATGTTCCTCACCGACGCGGCGATACGGGCCGACTACGGCTACTTCAAGCCGCTGGTCGAGCAGGGCCACGGCGTCGCCAACCACACCCTGACCCACCCCAACCTCCGCACCCTCTCCCAGGACGCCCAGCGCCGGGAGATCTGCGGCCAGCAGGACAAGCTGACCGCCGAGTACGGCAAGCGCCCCCGCCTCTTCCGCCCGCCCTACGGCAACTGGAACGAGGGCACCAGGGCGGCCGCGAAGAGCTGCGGGGCGGACGCGATCGTGCTGTGGCGCGAGTCCATGCAGATCCAGAACATGCAGTACCAGCGCGGCGACAGGAAGCTCCACCCGGGCGACATCATCCTGGCCCACTTCCGCGGCCCGTCCGAGCTCAAGGGCCGCACGATGACCCAGATGACGGCCAACATGCTCCGCCACATCCAGGAACAGGGCTTCACGGTGGCGCGCCTGGAGGACTACCTCTAGGCCCCGTCCGAAACTTTTTCCGGCGGGGTGTCGATACGGGCGGGGCCCGATCGACGTATGAGTGGAAGGCGGGGAACGGCCCCGTCGTCGCAGCCACTCCGAGGAGTCACCATGCCCCGCTACCTCTCCCTCGTGCGCATCGAGGAGAACTCCATCGACATGTCGACCGCCGACCCCGGCTTCGAGCAGCGCATGGGTGCGCTGTTCGAGGAGATCACCAAGGCCGGGGTGATGCTGGACACCGCCGGGCTGCGGCCGACCAGCGAGTCGACCCGGATCACCTGGCAGGACGGGAAGCTGTCGTACACCGACGGCCCGTTCACCGAGACCAAGGAGGTCGTTGGCGGGTACGCGCTGCTCCAGTGCAAGGACCGGGCCGAGGCGATCGAGTGGGCGAAGCGGTTCCTGGAGGTGCACCCGAAGAACTGGGTGGTCGGCCTCGAGGTCCGTGAGGTGGACGAGAACCCCGGCGCCTGAGGCGGCCGGAGGGCGGGCGGCGGCCGCGGGGCGTTGTCGGTGCGGTGTGCTGTGATGTGAAGCGTGACGGCACACCGTGAGGTCTCCGCCGAGGCCACCCTGGAGACGGTCTTCCGGATGGAGTCCGCCCGGATCGTCGCCACCGTGGCCCGCATCGTCCGCGACCTCGGCATCGCCGAGGAGATCGCCCAGGACGCGCTGGTCGCCGCCCTGGAGCAGTGGCCGGTCTCCGGCGTCCCCGACCGCCCGGGGGCCTGGCTGACGGCCACCGCCAAGCATCGCGCCGTCGACCTCGTCCGCCGCCGCGAGACGTACGCGCGCAAGCTCGCCGAGGCGGGCCGCGAGCTGACCGAGGAGACGTACGACCCCGAGCCCTCGGGACCCGGCGACATCGACGACGACGTGCTGCGGCTCGTCTTCACCACCTGCCACCCGGTGCTCTCCGCCGAGGCCCGCACCGCGCTCACCCTCCGCCTGGTCGGCGGACTGCGCACGGACGAGATCGCCCGCGCCTTCCTCGTGCCCGAGCCGACCGTCGCCCAGCGGATCGTCCGGGCGAAGCGGACCCTCGCCACGGCGGGCGTCGCCTTCGAGGTGCCGTACGGGGCGGACCGGGCCGCCCGGCTCGGCTCCGTCCTGGAAGTCATCTACCTGATATTCAACGAGGGGTACGCCGCCACCGCGGGCGACGACCTGCTGCGCCCCGCCCTGTGCGAGGACGCCCTCCGGCTCGCCCGGCTGCTCGCCGCGCTGATGCCCGAGGAGGGCGAGGCGCACGGGCTCGCCGCGCTCCTGGAGTTCCAGGCGTCCAGGACCCGGGCGCGGACCGGGCCCGACGGGGCGCCGGTGCTGCTCGCCGCGCAGAACCGCACGCTGTGGGACCGGCTCCTGGCCCGGCGCGGCCTGGCCGCCCTGGAGCGCGCGGTGGCGGTCGGCGGGGCGTCGGGGCCGTACGCGCTGCAGGCCGCCATCGCCGCCTGTCACGCGCGGGCGGCGGCGTACGAGGACACCGACTGGGCCACCATCGCCGCGCTGTACGGGCGGCTCGCCGCCGTCGCGCCCTCGCCGGTCGTCGAGCTGAACCGGGCGGTCGCCGTCTCCCGCGCCGAGGGCCCGGCGGCGGGCCTCGCCCTGGTCGACGCCCTCGCGGCGGCGCCCGGGCTGGCCCGCTACCACCTGCTGCCGAGCGTCCGCGGCGACCTGCTGGCCCGCCTCGGCCGCACGGCGGAGGCCCGCGCGGAGTTCGCGCGCGCGGCCGGACTCACCCGCAACGAGCGGGAGCGGGCGCTGCTGCGGGAGCGGGCGAGGGAGCCGGACGGGCCGGACGGCGGGCCCGGGTCCGGAGCCGGTTGACGGCGGGGCTCCGGCGCCCGACCGGCCCTGAACGCCCGTTCGTTAGGCTCGCCCCCATGCCGTCCCACCCCGCCGTCCCGCCCGCTCCGCCCGTCCCCCCGCGCCGCGCCGATCTGCCGCCGCCCCCGCCGCCCGCCGGGTTCGCCGTCTGGCCGGACCGGGCGGCGCGGCTCGCCGACCGGGCGGCGGCCCTGGACGAGCTGGCGCGGCGGCTGCTCGGTCCTGGCCGGATGGCGCTGTTCCTGGCCTGGCTGCTGCTCCTGGAGACCGGCTGGGGCCTGATCGGGCTGGGTTTCGCGGGCGTCGGCGGCGGAGGCGTCGCCGACCCGTTCGAGATGCTCGTCGGAATCTTCGCCGGCGCCGTCGGGATCGCCGTCCTGGTGCCCGCGGTCTGGCTGACCCTGCGCGGCCTGGGCCGGGACCGGACCGCGCGCGAGCGGCTGCTCCAGTGGGCCGCCCTCGACCGGGACCCGGTGGCCGACGCCCGGCTGCGCGCGCCGGGGGCGAGCGTCCGCTGGCTGCTGCTCTCGTTCGCGCTGTGCGCGGTGGGCCTGTGGGCGTCGTTCGCGGCCCCGGCCCGCGCCACCCCGGGCAACGGCGGCTATCCGCTCGTCGTGTACGGGATCGGTGCCGGGCTCATCCTCTGGGTGACGGGTCTGACCGGCCTCGCCAAGGCCGTCGGCCACTACCGTCTGGCGGTCCGGCTGACGGCCCGCCCGGCCGCGCCCGCGCCCGCCGCGGAGGCGGGTCCGGTCACCGTCCCGCCGGCTGCCCGATCAGCATCGTCGGAGCCCCCGCGACCCGAGTGAGCAGCACCGTCGCCGCGTTGGGGCCCTTGAGCTTCACCCGCCGCCGGATCTCCTCGGGTTCGACCGCCGAGCCGCGCTTCTTCACGGTCAGCGTGCCGATCTCCCGCTCCCGGAGCAGTGCCTTCAAGTGCTTGAGGTTGAAGGGGAGTTCGTCGGTGATCTCGTAGGCGGCGGCGTACGGCGTCGGGCGCAGTTCGTCGGCGGTGACGTACGCGATGGTCTCGTCGATCAGCCCGCCGTCGAGTTGCTCGGCGACCTCGGCCACCAGGTGCGCCCGGATGACCGCGCCGTCGGGCTCGTACAGGTAGCGGCCGACCGGGCGGACCCGGGGGTCGGGCAGGGTGCCGCCGGTCAGACTGGCGCCGCCGGGCAGCAGGGTGGCGCGGCGGGCGCCGGGTTCGGTGCCGAACCAGAGCACGGCCTCCTTGACGTCCCCGCCGTCGGAGATCCACTCGGCCTCGGCCTCGTCGGGCACGGCCTCGTGCGGGATGCCGGGCGCGATCTTCAGGGCCGCGTGCGGCGCCTTGCGGGCCGCCTCGACGGCCCAGGACAGCGGCGGCGAGTACGCCTCGGGGTCGAAGATCCTGCCCCGGCCGCCGCGCCGGGCCGGGTCCACGAACACGGCGTCGTACGGGCTGGTGTCGATCTCGGTGACATCGGCGCAGCGCACCTCGATCAGGTCCGCGAGGCCGAGCGCGGCGGCGTTGGCGCGGGCGGCCTCGGCGGTCAGCGGGTCGCGGTCGACGGCGAGCACCGAGATCCCGGCGCGGGCGAGCGCGAGCGCGTCGCCGCCGATGCCGGAGCACAGGTCGGCGACGCTGCGCACGCCGAGCGCCGTGAGCCGGGCCGCCCGGTGGCTGCCGACGGTGGCGCGGGTGGACTGCTCGACGCCGTTGGGCGTGAAGTACATCCGGTACGCGTCCTCGGCGCCGAACTTCGCCACCGCCCGCTGCCGCAGCCGGGCCTGGCCGAGCACCGCCGACACCAGTTCGGCGGGGTGGTCGCGGCGCAGCCGGGACGCGACCGCCAGTTCCTTGGCGGGTTCGTAGTCGCGCACGGCGGCGAGCAGGTCCTGCCCTTCGGGGGTGAACAGGGCGGTGAAGGCGGCGAGGTCGGTCACCCGTCCCATTGTGCTGGTCGGCGGCGGTGTGGGCCGCCCGGGGGACGGCGGCGGGCGTGCCGGTGGTGTCGGGGCCGTGGAGGGGCGTGGCGCTGACAGGATGCGGCGCCATGCAGCTAGTACGACAAACAGAACAAAAGGGGCGCCTTGTGAGGCGCTGGCGGATGGCCGGAGCGGCCCTGCTCGTCGCCGCGCTCGGCTCCGCCTGCGCGGGCGGCTCGGGCGACGAGGGCGCCGGAAGGCCCGTACCGGCGAAACCGGCCCAGCCCGCCGCCGGACAGCAGCCGCGCGCGGAAGGCGCGGCGGGCGCGCTCGGCGCGTACGTCGACAAGGTCCGTCAGCAGCGCGCCGCGCGGGTCGCCGCCGCGAAGAAGTGGGGGCTCGCGCTGCCCCCGCTCGACCCGCCGGAGCCGCCCGCCGTCAAGCCGAGGATCACCACCCGCAAGGGCTTCGAGACCGACGGCAGCGGGCTGCCGCCGGTCTTCACCACCGTGCCCACCAAGCAGAGGATCGTGTTCCTCACCATCGACGACGGCGCGGAGAAGGACCCCGAGCTGCTGCGGATGATGAGCGAGCTGAAGATCCCGTACAGCGCCTTCCTCAGCAACTACCTGGTGAAGGAGGACTACGGCTACTTCAGGAAGATGCAGGCAGGCGGGGTGTCGCTGCACAACCACACGCTGACCCACCCCTACCTGCCCGGTCTCGACTACGACGACCAGAAGCGTCAGATCTGCGGGATGCAGGACATCATCCAGAAGCAGTTCGGCAAGCGGCCGCCGCTGTTCCGCCCGCCGTACGGCAACTACAACGAGGACACCCTGCGCGCCGCGAAGTCCTGCGGCGTCAAGGCGGTCCCGCTGTGGGCGTCCGAGGCGTTCCCCGACCACATGGAGTGGCGCGAGTGGGACCGGGACCTGCACCCGGGCGACATCATCCTCACCCACTTCCGGGGCAAGGAGGACTGGAAGGGCAGCATGCCGGACATGATCCGGAAGGTGATGAAGACGGTCACGGCCAAGGGGTACGCGGTGGCGAGGCTCGAGGACTACGTATGAGCCGGGCGCGCCGGCTGACCGCCGCCCTGGCCCTGACCGGCGCGCTGCTCGCCCTTCCGGCCTGCGCGTCCTCGGTCGACCCGATCGAGCGGCTCGGCCGGAAGGCGGCGGAGAAGGTTTCACCCCGTCCGCACCCGCCGAAGGCCCGGGCGGCGCTGCCGAAGGCGCGTACGGAGCCCGTGGTGCCCGTGGTGCCGGTGGTGCCCGTGGAGCCCGCGGCACCGTCCGCCGCGGCGGGGTCCGCGGCGGGGTCCGGGCCGCCCGCGTCCGGCGGGGCCGGGGCCGAGGGGTCCGGAACCGTCGGATCCGGCCGCGCGTTGCCCCTGATGAGGGGCCGGGACGTGCCGGCGGAGCAGCCCTGAGGTCGGTCCGAGGACGTCCTGAGGTCACGCCACAGGGTCGTGAATTGGCACTCCGCTTGACCGAGTGCTAATCCCGGTCATAGTCTCGGCTCTGGCACTCCCCGCAGGAGAGTGCCAACACAGCGACGGGCAGGTCCGGCACCCGCGACGACGGATCCACCTGGTCGCCACCTCAGACAGTTAACCCCGTGAGATCTCCGAAGGGGGAGGTCGGATCGTGACGACCGCCAGCTCCAAGGTTGCCATCAAGCCGCTTGAGGACCGCATTGTGGTCCAGCCGCTCGACGCCGAGCAGACCACGGCCTCCGGCCTGGTCATTCCGGACACCGCGAAGGAGAAGCCCCAGGAGGGCGCCGTCCTCGCCGTGGGCCCGGGCCGCTTCGAGAACGGCGAGCGTCTTCCGCTCGACGTGAAGGTCGGCGACGTCGTGCTCTACAGCAAGTACGGCGGCACCGAGGTCAAGTACAACGGTGACGAGTACCTCGTGCTCTCGGCTCGCGACGTGCTCGCGATCATCGAGAAGTAAGCCACCAAGGCTCCTGTAAGCACCTAAGCACCTGTAAAGATGCTTCGAACTGCGCCCCTGACCCCCCTGGTTTCTCCGTGGGCGTCCAGGGGCGCAGTTTTTTCAACGATTTCCGAGAGGGCTGAACCGCTCCCATGGCGAAGATCCTGAAGTTCGACGAGGACGCCCGTCGCGCCCTTGAGCGCGGCGTCAACAAGCTGGCCGACACGGTGAAGGTGACGATCGGCCCCAAGGGCCGCAACGTCGTCATCGACAAGAAGTTCGGCGCCCCCACCATCACCAACGACGGTGTCACGATCGCCCGCGAGGTCGAGATCGAGGACCCGTACGAGAACCTCGGCGCCCAGCTCGTGAAGGAGGTGGCGACCAAGACCAACGACATCGCGGGTGACGGCACCACCACCGCCACCGTGCTCGCCCAGGCCCTGGTCCGCGAGGGTCTGCGCAACGTCGCCGCCGGTGCCTCCCCGGCCGCCCTGAAGAAGGGCATCGACGCCGCCGTCAAGGCCGTCTCCGAGGAGCTGCTCGCCACCGCGCGCCCGATCGACGACAAGTCGGACATCGCCGCCGTCGCCGCCCTCTCGGCGCAGGACCAGCAGGTCGGCGAGCTCATCGCCGAGGCCATGGACAAGGTCGGCAAGGACGGTGTCATCACCGTCGAGGAGTCCAACACCTTCGGTCTGGAGCTCGACTTCACCGAGGGCATGGCCTTCGACAAGGGCTACCTCTCGCCGTACATGGTCACCGACCAGGAGCGTATGGAGGCCGTCCTCGACGACCCGTACATCCTGATCAACCAGGGCAAGATCTCCTCCATCCAGGACCTGCTGCCGCTCCTGGAGAAGGTCATCCAGGCCGGTGCCTCCAAGCCGCTCCTGATCATCGCCGAGGACGTCGAGGGCGAGGCGCTCTCCACCCTCGTCGTCAACAAGATCCGTGGCACCTTCAACGCCGTCGCCGTCAAGGCGCCCGGCTTCGGTGACCGCCGCAAGGCGATGCTCCAGGACATGGCCACCCTCACCGGTGCCACCGTCATCTCCGAGGAGGTCGGCCTCAAGCTCGACCAGGCCGGTCTTGACGTGCTGGGCACCGCCCGCCGCGTGACCGTCTCCAAGGACGACACCACCATCGTGGAAGGCGCCGGCTCCTCCGCCGACGTCCTCGGCCGGGTCAACCAGATCAAGGCCGAGATCGACGCCACGGACTCCGACTGGGACCGCGAGAAGCTCCAGGAGCGCCTCGCGAAGCTGGCCGGCGGCGTGTGCGTGATCAAGGTCGGCGCCGCCACCGAGGTGGAGCTGAAGGAGAAGAAGCACCGTCTGGAGGACGCCATCTCCGCGACCCGCGCCGCGGTCGAGGAGGGCATCGTCTCCGGTGGTGGCTCCGCGCTCGTCCACGCCGTCAAGGTCCTCGAGGGCAACCTCGACAAGACCGGCGACGAGGCCACCGGTGTCGCGGTCGTCCGCCGCGCCGCCGTCGAGCCGCTGCGCTGGATCGCCGAGAACGCCGGTCTCGAGGGCTACGTCATCACCTCGAAGGTCGCCGAGCTCGAGAAGGGCCAGGGCTTCAACGCCGCCACCGGCGAGTACGGCGACCTGGTGAAGGCCGGCGTCATCGACCCGGTCAAGGTCACCCGCTCCGCCCTGGAGAACGCCGCCTCCATCGCCTCCCTGCTCCTCACCACCGAGACCCTCGTGGTGGAGAAGAAGGAAGAGGAGCCGGCCGACGCGGGTCACGGCCACGGTCACGGCCACTCCCACTGAAACGGCTGACCGGCTGAACAGCTGGAACGGCTGAAGCATCTGACGCCCGCCACTGAAGGCGGGCGTCACGAGGCCCGGTGCTCCCGTCGCGGGAGCACCGGGCCTCGGTGCGTGTCCGGGCAGGTCCGCGCCCGGCGGGGCTCACGCCTCCACGGCGCCGAGCCGGGCCATCAGACCGAGCGCGTCGTAGTGCCACCAGCCCTCGACGATCTTGCCGTCGTCGCGGAAGCGGTGGATCACCGTCCCGGTCATGGCCGCGTCCATGCCGGTCGGCTGGATCCCCATGAAGTCGCCGACGTGCTCGCCCCGCCAGCTCCACCGGGTGCAGACCCGGTCGCCGTCGGCGAGCTGGTCCTCGACCGTGAAGGCGAAGTCGAAGCCGCCGCGCCACATCTCGACCTCGCGGCGCACCGCGTCCATCCCGATCACGTCCTGCTCGTTGCCCGGATCGTGGTCGTGGTAGTTCTCGGCGAGCACCTCGTCGAGCAGCGCCAGCTCGGGCTCGGTCGCGATCATGTCGAGCAGCCGCCGCGCGTTGGCCTTGTACAGCGCCTCGTCGCGCACCACGTCGAGATCGGTGAAGGTCGGCATCTCGTCGCAGAGCGCCACCAGCTCGCGGAAGATCCGGTCGGTCTCCGGCAGCTGCGAGTTGCGCATGGCCACGTCGTACGAGGGGAACTCGACGATCTCCACGATGTGCGAGCCGTCCGAGCGGTCCTTGCCGACGATGCTGTGGGTGGCGGTGCGTCTGCCCTCGGTCTGCTCGACCCACCGGTCCATCAGCCGGTTCAGTTCCTCGATCCGGCTGGTCCTGCAGTCGATGATCTGCACGAAACTCATGACGCCTCCCGGAGACGTCCGGGACGGGCCCGGTGGGAGCTGCCGACCCTCTCAGTCTAGGGCGTGTGACCCCGTCTAGGCCGAGCGGTGCAGGTCGGCGGCGTGGACCGGGTACGCGAAGGGCTCGCCGGCCGCGTAGCGCGCGACCTCCGCGAGCGCCTGGTCGGCCATCCGGTGCAGCTCGTTGCCGAGCGAACCGGCCACGTGCGGGGTGAGCAGCACATTGGGCAGCGTCCAGAGCGGGGAGCCGGGGTCCGGCAGCTCGGGGTCGGTGACGTCGAGGACCGCGTGGAGGCGGCCGCTGACCAGGTGGGGGAGGAGCGCGGCCTCGTCGACCAGGGAGCCGCGCGCGGTGTTGACCAGGGTCGCGCCGTCCGGCATGGCGGCGAGCTGCCGGGCGCCGATCATCCGGTGGGTGGCGGGCAGCTGCGGCGCGTGCACCGACACCACGCTGGCCCGGGCGCACAGCTCGTCGAGCCCGACCCGCTCGACGCCCGGCGGCAGTTCGGCCGCCGAGACGTACGGGTCGTGCAGCAGCACCTCCAGGTCGAAGGGGCGCAGCAGGTCGAGCACCCGACGGCCGATCCGGGAGGCGCCGACGATGCCGACCGTCCTGCGGTAGTTGCCCCAGTCGGCGGACTCGGCGAGCCAGGGCTGCTCGGCGCGGAGCCGGGCGTACTCCTGGGCGGAGCGCAGCACCCGCTTCCCGGCGAACAGGATCGCGGCGAGGGTGTACTCGGCGACCGGCAGCGCGTTCGCGGCGGCGGCCGAGGTGACCTGGATGCCGCGTTCCCAGCAGGCGTCGGTGATGTGGTGCTTGACCGAGCCCGCCGCGTGCACGACGGCCTTGAGGCGGGGTGCGCGGTCGAGGACGTCGGCGGTGAGCGGGGGCGCGCCCCAGCAGGTGAGCAGCAGTTCGGCCGCGGCGAGCGCGCTGTCGGTGGGCGCGGGGCCGGGGTGTCCCGCGGGGGCGGCCGGGAAGGTGTGGGCGACGAAGGCCGGGTCGGTGCGGGTGAGCGCGGCGAGCCGGGTCCGCTGCGCGGTGGTGAACAGCCGGTCGGCGACGCCGGGGCCCATGGCGAGCAGCAGCCGGGGGCGGTTGTCAGTGGCGGGGTTCATGCTGGATCTGTGCTCCTCACGGGGTCGGGCGGGGCCGGTGTCACTTGACGCTGCCCGCGGTCAGGCCGGCCTTCCAGTGGCGTTGGAGCGAGACGAAGGCGACGACGAGGGGGACGACGGCGAGCAGCGATCCGGTGACGACGAGGGGGTAGTAGCCGGGTTCGGCGTGGGCGTTGCTGTTCCACGCGTAGAGGCCGAGGCTCAGCGGGTAGAGCCGCTGGTCGGAGAGCATCACCAGGGGGAGGAAGAAGTTGTTCCAGATGGCGGTGAACTGGAAGAGGAAGACGGTCACGAAGCCGGGCATCACCATGCGCAGGCCGATCGACCAGAAGGTGCGCAGCTCGCCCGCCCCGTCGATACGGGCGGCCTCCAGGGCCTCGTCGGGGATGTAGCCGGTGCTGAACACCCGGGCGAGATAGACGCCGAAGGGGTTGACCAGGACCGGGATCAGCACCGCCCAGACGGTGTTGACCAGGCCGGTCTCGCTGGCGAGCAGATAGAGCGGCAGGGCGAGCGCGGTGGTCGGCACGAGCACGCCGATCAGCACCACGCCGAACAGTTTCTCCTTGCCCCGGAAGGCGTACTTGTCGAAGGCGTAGCCCGCGGCGACGCTGATCAGCGCGCAGGCGAGGGCGCCGACGCCCGCGTACAGGAGGCTGTTGAGGTACCAGCGGAAGTAGACGCCGTCGTCCTGGGCGGCGAGCCGGGAGAGGTTGCCGCCGAGGTCGAAGCCCTCGAAGGAGAGGGCGTTCCCGGCGAGCAGGCCACCGGCGTCCTTGGTGGCGGCGGTGAGCAGCCACAGGAGGGGGAAGAGCATGTAGGCGGAGGCGACGACGAGGACGCCGTTGACGGCGGTACGGGACAGCCAGACGCTCCGGGGGCGGCGGCGGGGGTCTCGGCGGGTGGTCAGGGTGGTCATGCCGTGCGCTCCTTCCGGGCGGTGGCCCGGCGGGTGCCGGTGAGCCGGGTGACGCCGAAGGACAGCAGCGCGGCGGTCAGCGCGAGCAGCACGGAAGCGGCGGCGGCCAGGCCGTAGTCGTTGCGGTCGAAGGCGGCGCTGTACGCGTAGAGGTTGGGCGTCCAGCTGGAGGTGACGGCGGATCCGGTGCCCTTGTTGAGGATCAGCGGCTCGGTGAACAGTTGCAGCGAGCCGATCAGGGTGAACAGCGCCACCATCGCCAAGGAGGGCCTGATCAGCGGGAGTTTGACGGCGAAGGCGATCCGCCAGGCCCCGGCGCCGTCCACGGTGGCGGCCTCCAGGACGGAGCGGTCCACGGCCTGCAGGGCCGCGTAGAAGATCACCATGTTGTAGCCGAGCCATTCCCACAGGGCGATGTTGACGACGGAGGGCAGCGCGCCCCCGGGGGAGAAGAAGTCGAAGCCGATGCCGCCGGCCTCCATGGCCTTGACGACCGGGCTGAGTTGCGGGGTGTAGAGGTAGACCCAGATCAGCGCGGCGATGATGCCGGGCACGGCGTGCGGCAGGAACAGCGCGAGCTGGAAGAGGCGGCGGGCGCGGGCGAGCGCCGAGTCGAGCAGCAGGGCGAGGCCGAGGGCTCCGGCGAGCAGCAGCGGCAGGTAGAGCAGGCAGTAGCCGAGGAGCACGCCGAAGCCTTCGCGGAAGGCCCGGTCACCCAGCGCCGCGGTGTAGTTGTCGAGTCCGGAGAACACGGTCTCGGTGCCGCCGAAGCCGAGTTCCGACTGTTTCTCGGTGAAGAGGCTGAGCCAGACCGCGTAGCCGATCGGCAGCACCGTCACGACGGTGAACAGCAGCAGGAACGGGGTCAGCAGCAGGGCCGCGGCGCGGGTGCGGGCGGTCACCGGGTCAGCCCTCGACCTTCAGTCCGCGCTTGGTGAGTTCGGCGACGGTGGCGTCGTGCCCGGCCTTGACGGCGTCGGTGAGGGTCGGGCCGCCGGGGGTGAGCTTGCCGAACTGGTCCTTGATGGTGGTGTTGGTGGTGCCGGTGGTCGGCCCCCAGGCCCAGTTGCCGCCGATGGAGGCGCCGGCCTGCTCGAAGAGGGCGTAGATGTCCTGGCCGCCGTAGTAGCGCGCGTCGAAGACGGACTTGGCGACCGGGCGGAGCGCGGCGGCGGCCGGGAAGGCGCTGGAGGTGCCGGAGGCGATCCGGGCCTTCACCCCGGCCTCGGTGGTGGACATCCACTCGGCGAACTCGACGGCGGCGGCCTTCTTCGCGCTGCCCTTGGTGACGGCGAAGGAGGTGCCGCCGAGCATGCCGCTGGCCGGGGTGCCCCAGTGCGGCATGGGGGCGACGGCCCACTTGCCGCTCTGCTCGGGCAGGGTGCCCTTGAGGACTCCGGCGCCCCAGGAGGCGCCGAGGTAGCCGAGGGTGGTGCCGTTCTTGAGGGAGCCGGTCCACTCGGGGCTGAACGAGGCGTTCTTGTGGACGAGATCGGCGTCGAGCAGGCCCTGCCAGTAGGCGGCGACCTTGGTGGTGGCGGGGTCGGTGGTGTCGATCTTCCAGGTGTCGTGCTCGGCCTTGAACCACTGGGCCCCGGCCTGCCAGGCCATCGCCTCGAAGGTGGTGGGGTCGTCGGGGAAGAAGGTGGCGATCCTGGCCTTGGCGTCGGCCCGCTTCACCTGGGCGGCCGCCGCCTTGAACTCGTCCCAGGTCTTCGGCACGGTGACGTGGTACTTCGCGAACAGGTCCTTGCGGTAGTAGAACGCCTGCGGCGAGGCGTCGAAGGGGACCGCCCAGTTCTTGCCGCCGAGGGTGGTGAGTTCGACGGCCTGCGGCAGGAGTCCGGCCCGGTCGTCGGCGGTGAACTGGTCGCCGATGTCCTGCAGGGCGCCCGAGGAGACGAACTCGGGGAGCGAGGAGTACTCGATGGAGACCAGGTCGGGGGCGTTCCCGGCCTTCACCGCGTTGGAGATCTTGGCGTAGCCGCCGGCGGTGCCGGAGGGTATCTCCTCGAACGTCACTTTGATGTCGGTGTGGGAGGCGTTGAAGGCGTCGACCACGTCCTTGGAGCCCTTGGCCCAGCCCCAGAAGGTGAGGGTGACGGGGCCCTTGGCGTCGCCCGCCGCGCCGTCGGCGCCGCCACCGCCGCAGGCGGTGAGGACGGCCAGGGCGGCGGCGACTCCGGTGAGGGCACGGGTGGTTCGGGCGCGACTGCTGATCCGACTGAGGCTCACGGCACGGCTCCTGATACGGCGGCCCGGTAGGCACGTGGACGGGGTTGGCCGTGATCCTGTGACCGTTCCTGAACGAAGTCAAGAGCGAAAGATTGATTGATCGAAACTCGATCAGTCGGTGGAGGTGCGGGAAGCGGCCCGCGCCGCCCCGCAGGACGCCCGCACCCGCAGCCGCGGCAGCAGGCTCAGATGCCGTCGTACGGGCTCCTCCCCGGCGTCCTGCGCTGCCTCCGCGCCGCCGCCGAGCCGCTCCACCAGGAGCCGGGCGGCATGGCTGCCCACCTGCCGCTTGGGCGGGGCGACCGCCGTGAGCGGGGTGTCCGCGAGGGCGGCGACCTCGTCGTCGTACGCGATCAGGGCCAGGTCGTCGGGGACCCGTACGCCGAGCTCGGCGAGCCGCTGCACGATCTGGATCGCGTCCACGTCGTTGTGCACCAGGGCCGCGCTCACCCGCCCCTCCGTGACCGCCTCGTGCAGCGTCCGCACCGCCCGCTCGAAGCCCGCCGGATCGCTCTCGGCCGGTACGGACTCGACGACCGCGCCCGGCGCCGTGCGCCCCAGGGTGCCGAGCGCCTCCGCGTACCCGGCGCGCACCGCGAGCGCCGTCGGGCTGTCGCCGCGGGCCACCAGGAGCGGCGTCGGATGACCGAGGTCCAGCAGGTGGCGCAGCGCGAGCAGGACGCCGTGGGAGTGGTCGGAGGAGACCCGGTCGAGCCCGTCGAGCGGGCTGCCCGGATCCGCCCGGCGCTCCAGGAGCACGGCCGGCACCGGGAGCTCGGCCAGCCAGTCGCCGTACGCGCGCCGGTCGTCCGGGCTCCGCCAGCCGGGCGCGACCAGGACGCCCTGCGCGCCCGCCGCGAGCAGCCCCTCGGTGCGCGCCCGGTCCTCCTCGGGCCGGTAGTCGGAGATCCGCAGGATCAGCCGGGCCCCGGCCCGCGCGGCGGCCTCGTGGGCGCCCCGGATCACCTCGGCGAAGTAGTACCCGGCGGAGGGCGCGAGCAGACCGAGCACCAGGCCGCCGGGTGCGGTGCCTTCAGGGGCGCCGGTTCCGGTGCCGGTTCCGGTGCCGGTGCCCGGGCCTTCGGCGGCACCGGTGCGGGGCCAGGAGACCTGCCCGTGCACCCGGTCGAGCAGGCCCCGCGCGGCCAGCGCCTCGGCGTCCCTGCGGGCGGTGACGGCGGAGACCCCGAGCAGGCCCGCCAGGTCGAAGACCCGTACGGTGCCGCGCTCGCGCACCAGGGCGAGCAGTCGGGCGTGACGTTCGGCGGCACTCTCGCGCACGGTGCGGCTCCCCTGGTGGATCGGTCCTGCGGTAGCGGTTCCCCGACTCTAGGACACCGCACGGTGAAATGATCGAACGGCGGGAGTTTCGATCATTCGCTCCATCCGCTCTTGACGATCGATTGAAGCGTGTCCAGGATTCCGGCGACGGCCCGGCCCCACGGATCCCAGGGAGCATCATGCCGACCCCGCCCGAGAGCCGCCCGCCCGAGAGCCGCCCGCCCGAGAGCCGCCCGCCCGAGAGCCGCCCGCCCGAGAGCCGCCCGCCCCAGGACCGCCCGCCCCAGGACCGCCTGCCTGAGGACCGGGCGCTCAGCCCGTACACCGGCTGGACCCGGGACCACTGGGTGGCCGCCGCCGACCGGCTGCTGCGCGCGGTCCGTCCGTACGCCTCGCCCGGCGGCGCGCTCATCGGCCTGCCCGGGCCCCGCCCCAGCTGGTCCGGCGCCCGCTCCGACGGCCTTGAGGGCTTCGCCCGCACCTTCCTGCTCGCCGCGCTGCTCGCGCAGGACCCGGCCGGGACCCACGACCACCACCTCGACCGGTACGCGGCCGGACTCGCCGCCGGGACCGCGACCGGGGCCACGTTCGGCGGTCCCGGCGACCCCGGCGGCCCGGACGCCTGGCCGTCGACGACCGGCACCCGGCAGGCCGTCGTCGAGTCCGCGTCGATCGCGCTCGCCCTGCGCCTCACCCGGCACCGGCTCTGGGACCGGCTCGACGACGGCGTCCGGCAGCGGGTCGCCGACTGGCTGCTGCCCGCGCTCGGGCCCTCCCCGGTCGACAACAACTGGTGGCTCTTCGGCCTCACCGTCGCGGGCTTCCTCCAGGACGCCGGGATCGAGACCGACCGGGCCGCCGCCACCGTCGACCGCGCCCTGGCACGGATCGAGGACTGGTACCTCGGCGACGGCTGGTACAGCGACGGCGACAACCGCGCCTTCGACCACTACAACCCCTGGGCCCTGCACTTCTACCCGGTGCTGCACGCCCACCTGGCGGGCGACCGGGCCCTCCTGGACCGCTACGGCCCCCGGCTGCGCGCCCAGCTCGACGCCCACACGCTGCTCTTCGACACCAACGGGGCGCCGCTCCCGTACGGGCGGTCCCTGATCTACCGGTTCGCCGCGGCCGCCGCGCCCTGGCTCGGCGCGCTCACCGGCCACACCCCGCTCGGCCCCGGCGCCACCCGGCGGCTCGCCTCCGGCGCGCTGCGCCACTTCCTCGACCGGGGCGCCACCGACGAACGCGGACTGCTCACGCTCGGCTGGTACGGCCCCCACCCGCCGCTGGTCCAGCACTACTCGGGCCCCGGCTCCCCCTACTGGGCGGCCAAGGGGTTCCTCGGGCTGCTGCTGCCCGCCGACCACCCGGTGTGGACCGCCACCGAGGAGCCGCTGCCCGCCGAACGCGCCGACACCGTACGGGCCTTCGGCCGCACCGGACTGCTCGTCCAGACCACCGCCGCCGACGGCCTGGTCCGGCTGCACAACCACGGCAGCAACCACGTCCGGCCCGCCGAACTCCCGGACCGGTCCGCCGACGACCCCGGCTACGCGCGCTTCGCCTACTCCACCCGTACGGGACCCACCGCCGACCCCGACCCGGCGGACAACCACTTCGCCCTGCTCACCCCGGAAAGCGCGGCCCCTGAAGGCAGCGGTCCCGACGGCACCGGCCCCGACGGCACCGCCACCCGCCGGGGGCCCGCCGAACCGCTCGGGCAGGGACCCGGCTGGGCCGCCTCGGCGCACCGGCCGCTGCCCGGCGTGCGGGTGGTCTCGGCCACCCTCGCGCACGGCCGCGCCGAGGTCCGCGCCCATCTCGTCCTGGGCGCCCCGGCCGGGCTCACGGTCCGCCAGACCGGCTGGACGGCGGGCGCCGGAGGGCCCGTCTCCCAGCTGCTCCCCGGCCACGGGTACGGCCCCGGGTGCGCCGGACTCCGCACCGGCGCCACCCTCCAGGGCCCGGGCCCGACCGGTACGCCCGCCGTGCACGGCACCACGACCGGCGCCCCTGCCGACCTCTTCGTCGCCCTCGCGTCCCTGACCGCCGACCCCGGGGCCGACCCCGGGGCCGAAGACCTGGCCGCGCTCGCCGACGTCCGGGTCACCGCCCCCACCGCCCTCCGGGTGACCTGGCCGGACGGCACCGCGACCGCGCTCGACCTGCTGGAGCTGAGCGGCCTGGCCGGTCCCGGGGAACTCCGCTACTGAGGGCCGTACTTGCGGCCGGCCCGCGAGGACACCCCGCCGAGCAGCCCGCGCGGGGCCAGCTTCACGACCCCCATCAGCGCCTTGTAGCGCGGGTCGGGGATCGACAGCGTGCGGCCGCGGGCCAGGTCGGTCAGCGCCTCGGCGACCAGCTTGTCGGCGTCCAGCCACATCCAGCCGGGGATGTTGTCGGTGCCCATCCCGGCCCGCTCGTGGAACTCCGTGCGTACGAACCCGGGACACAGCGCCATCAGCCGCACCCCGCTCCCGGCCAGGTCACGGGCCGCGCCCTGGGTGAACTGCACCACCCAGGACTTCGAGGCGCCATAGGTGCCACGCGGCACGAACGCGGCCACCGAGGCGACGTTCACGACCCCGCCGCGCCCGCGCGTCCGCATCGCGTCGGCCGCCGCCGAGGTCAGCCGCAGCACCGCCTCGCAGTGCACCTTCAGCATGGTCAGCTCGTCGGCCATGGACACTTCGAGGAAGCGGCCCTTGTTGCCGAACCCGGCGTTGTTCACCAGGAGATCGACCGGCCGCTTGGCGTCCGAGAGGCGCGCCTCGACCGCCGTGATGCCGTCCTCGGTGGACAGGTCGGCCGGCAGCACCTCGGCCTCGATCCCGTGCCGGTCGTGCAGTTCGGTGGCCTGCTCGCGCAGCCGCTTCGCGTCGCGGGCCACGAGCACCACGTCATGGCCGTCCGCGGCGAGCCGCCGCGCGAAGGCGGCGCCGATGCCGGCGGTGGCCCCCGTAATGAGTGCAGTCGTCATACGCGGCACGTTAACCCGCGCCGGGTGAACGGCGTGTGTGCGAAAAGGTGAGGGAAGGGCCCCGGGCGGGACCCCGTCCCCGGGGGGCCTACTCCCCGTACTTCTCGGTGTACGTCCGGGCCAGCTGCAGCAGCCCCGACTCCATCCACTCGGCCGCCGCGAGGGTCTCCGGGAGCCGTGAGCGGTCGGCGGTCGCCGCGTGGTGCAGCGAGGCCACCGTGACCTGGTGGGCAGGGCGGTGCACGATCTCCACCGGGTCACCGGCCCGCACCTCGCCCGGGACGATCACCCGGAGCAGCGCGCCGGGTCCGGCCGCCGAGGCGTTGAACCGGCGCACCCAGCCCGGCTCCTCGACGAACCCGGCGAAGGTCCGGCAGGGGATCCGGCCGCCGGTGACCTCCAGGACCAGTTCCTCGCCGATCCGCCACCGCTCGCCGATCAGCGCGCCGTTGACGTCGAGGCCGGAGGTGGTGAGGTTCTCGCCGAACGAGCCGGGCACCAGCGCGCGGCCGAGCTCCCGCTCCCAGCTGTCGAGGTCCTCGCGGGCGAAGGCGTACGCGGCGCGGTCGGCGCCGCCGTGGAAGCGCAGGTCGCAGACGGCGTCCCCGGCGACCCCGCTGGCCCCGTCGGGTCCGGGGGCGGCGATCCGTACGGGGCCGCCGACCGGGCGCTTGTCGATGCCGGTCAGGCCCCCGGGCGCGTTGGTGTAGTCGACGGCGGTGGCCCGGCCCACGTTCACGCTGAGTAGTTCCATGGGGGCAACCCTATGAGAGGGAGCCGGGTATGGGGCAGGGTCCCGCCCGTACTCAAAGCTGACCTGCGACATTCGCCGCGATGTCCAAGACTCGCTTATGCTGAGGGGATGATCGAGGCCCGCCACCTCCGCGTCCTGCGCGCCGTCGCCGCGACCGGCTCGTTCTCCGCCGCCGCCCGCGAACTCGGCTGCACCCAGCCCGCGGTGAGCCAGCAGATGAAAGCGCTCGAAGCGTCCGCCGGAACCCCGCTGCTCATCCGTACCGGGCGCGAGATGCGGCTCACCCAGGCCGGTGAGGCCCTGGTCCGGCACGCGTCCGGGATCCTCGCCGGGCTGACCGCCGCCGAGGAGGAGGTCGCCGCGATCGCGGGCCTGCGGGCCGGCCGGGTCCGCCTGGTGTCCTTCCCCAGCGGCAGCTCCGCCCTGGTCCCCACCGCCCTCGCCGCGCTGCGCGCCGCGCACCCCGGCACCCGGGTCTCGCTGGTCGAGGCCGAACCGCCGCGCTCGGTCGAGATGCTGCGCGAGGGCGACTGCGACATCGCGCTCGCCTTCCGCTACGGCGACCGCAACGGCGGCGAAGGGGCGGGCGCGGACGCCTGGGACGACCTGGTGGTCCGCCCGCTGCTCGCCGACCGGCTCGTCGGCCTGGTCCCGGAGGGCCACCGGCTGGCCGGGGCGGGCTCGGTGGCCATCGGCGAACTCGCCGAGGACCCCTGGATCGCGGGCTGCCCGCGCTGCCGCCGCCAACTGGTCGACGTCTGCGAGACCGCGGGCTTCACCCCGCGCATCGACTTCGCCACCGACGACTACCCGGCCGTGGTGGGCCTGGTCGGCGCCGGACTCGGGGTGGCCGTGCTGCCGGAGCTGGCGATCGCGTCGGTCCGCCCGCGCGGCGCCGTCGCGGTGACCGTGGAGCCCGCCGTGGAGCGGGAGATCGTCGCCCTGACCCTGCCCGACCTCGCCCAGGTCCCGGCGGTCGCCGCCACCCTCGACGAACTCACCCGCGCGGCCGGCCGCACCGGGCGTCCGGTCCAGCCCGCGCTCTGACCCGCCGCGCCGCGCCGCTCCCGGGCCGCGCCCGGCACCGGCCGCGCCCCGCCCGGCCCGCACCTGTTCGGCGGGACACGCGGGCAGGGCCGGACGAGTGAGCGCGGAGCGCGTCCGTACGAGTGGTCCCGGCCCCCGCCGTACGGGTGGCGGCCCCCACCGCACCGGCCGAGCGCCCTCACCCGGGCGCGCGCACGCCCCCCGGCCGTCGGGGTGAGCCGACGGGGGCCGGTGGGGTGACGGGCCCCCGGCCGTCCGGGGGACGGGGTCGGGCCGTCCGGGTGAGCCGGGGTGCGGCCGTACGGGTCGGGGCCGGGGCGGGACCCGGCCGTCACTGGGCCGTACGGGCGACGGGTCACCGGCCCGGCCGCCGTTCCGGCGCCGCCGTCCGGGCCGCCGTTCCGGCCGCCGTCGGAGCCGCCTTCGGCTCCGTCGTGGGAGCCGCGTGCCGCGCGCCCCCGGGCCGCGCGCGGTGCGGGCGTCCTGGTGTGCCGCCGGGCTGGTCCGCTCGGCTGTCAGCGGTTGTCCGACTCCTATCGAAGAAACGTTCCTTCAGGCGTGTGTCACGCCGGCCGAACGCGCCACCGAGGCACGTGCCGTCGCGGCGGAGGCGGCCGTCGCGGCCGCGGTCGTGACCAGGCGGTTGCGCGCCCGGCCCATGAGTTCCTCGCGTTCGTCCTCGGTGAGGCCGCCCCAGACGCCGTAAGGCTCCCGCACGGCGAGCGCGTGGGCCGCGCACTCCGCGCGGACCGGGCACCGCATGCAGACCTCTTTCGCCGAGTTCTCGCGCGCACTCCGTGCCGCGCCGCGCTCTCCCTCGGGGTGGAAGAACAGGGAGCTGTCGACTCCGCGGCACGCCGCGAGGAGCTGCCAGTCCCACAGATCGGCGTTGGGTCCGGGAAGGCGGGAGAAATCTGCCATTGCGCTAGTCCCCTTGAAACCGTGTCGAACGGATTGGTGGGCGGGTTGCTGGCTGATCGAACGGGGGTCCTTGGCCGCCCGTAGCTCTCGGGTACCCGCTCTCGCGGGTTCGATCCGACCGTACAACTACTGTCTAAGTAGATGTAAATATGACTCATTGCGAATCTAGCCACAGACACCGCAAAAAGGGAAGAAAACCCGCTAAATGGGGCATAGCTTCGGGTGAAGGACGGATGACCTGCGACGCTCTCCTCCGCACACGGTCCCTCACGTAGAGTGCCGAAGGCGGCCGTCCGACCCGTAACTCTTTCGAGTGACCATCGTTGAGAGTGCGGAGGCGGTTGAAGGAAAAAGCGCTCGGGCAGGTGTCCGAGGGCGTCAATCGCACAGGTGACGATACGTACCAGCCCTGGAGGCTCAAGGTGACGCGCTTCAGCTGCGAGAGTCGCGGAGGTCAGTCATGACATCCGTTCTCGTCTGCGACGACTCCCCGCTTGCCCGAGAGGCTCTTCGCCGCGCGGTCGCGACCGTGCCCGGCGTCGAGCGCGTGACCACCGCGGCCAACGGCGAGGAAGTCCTCCGCCGCTGGGGCGCGGACCGCTCGGACCTGATTCTGATGGACGTACGCATGCCCGGTCTGGGCGGTGTGGAGACCGTCCGCCGACTGCTGTCCGCCGACCCCGGCGCCCGCATCATCATGCTGACCGTCGCCGAGGACCTGGACGGTGTCGCGCTCGCGGTCGCCGCCGGTGCCCGTGGCTATCTGCACAAGGACGCCTCGCGCGCCGAACTGCGGGCCACCGTCACCCAGGCGCTCGCCGACCCGACCTGGCGGCTCGCCCCGCGCCGGCTGCGGTCGGCCGAGATGGGCGCGGCGCCGACCCTCACCGCCCGTGAGATCCAGGTGCTCGAAGGCATGAGCCACGGCCGGTCCAACGCGGAGATCGGGCGTGAGCTCTTCCTCTCCGAGGACACGGTCAAGACCCACGCCCGGCGGCTCTTCAAGAAGCTGGGCGCCTCGGACCGAGCGCACGCCGTCGCGCTCGGCTTCCGCTGGGGCCTGGTCCGCTGACCCGGAGCCGTCGGGACCGGGCCGCCGAGCGCGGTGGCCCGCGGCCGGCGGCAGCCGTACGGAGGGCCGCCGGAAAGCGGTCGTCGGCCTGTGGCCGGAGGCCGTATCCCCGTCCCTGTCCCCGTCCGCCGAGGAGCGGACGGGGCGGGCTTGTGTCACTTCCCCGCGGAATGCCGCATCCTTGAAGGCGTGGAGTTCCTCGGGGACGAGACGGACCAGTCGGCGGACAACGAGCGGAAGGGGAGGGCGCAGGGGATGAGTGCCGGCGCACCTGCTCATAACGCTTCGGTGCACAACTACGGACGCGGTGCCGCGGGCGAGCAGCCGCCAAGGCACCATGGAGCGATGCGCGACGACGAGACCCCGGGGACCCCAGCGCCCACCGGGCAGGGGGAGATCGGTGCCCTGGTCCGTCGTGCCGTCGAGGGCGACGAGCAGGCCACCCATGACCTGCTCGCGCGGGTGCACCCGCTCGCGCTGCGCTATTGCCGCACCCGGCTGAACCGGCTGCCCGGTGATGCCCGTCACTTCGTGGAGGACCTGGCGCAGGAGGTCTGCGTCGCCGTCCTGATGGCGCTGCCGCGCTACAAGGACACCGGCAGGCCCTTCGAGGCGTTCGTCTTCGCGATCGCCGGACACAAGGTGGCCGACCTGCAGCGGGCCGCGATGCGGCACCCCGGTTCGACCGCCGTGCCCTCCGACGAGATGCCCGAGCGGCCGGACGACTCGCTCGGCCCGGAGGAGCGGGCGCTGCTCAGCGACGACGCCGAATGGGCCAAGAAGCTCCTCGCCAACCTTCCGGAGAACCAGCGCGAGCTGCTGGTGCTCCGGGTCGCCGTCGGGCTGACCGCCGAGGAGACCGGGCAGATGCTCGGCATGTCCCCGGGGGCCGTCCGGGTCGCCCAGCACCGGGCGCTCAGCCGACTGCGGGCACTGGCCGAGCAGTAGGGGTCGGACCGCGTGTCATGTCCGTCATGTACACGTGCGAAGCTCCAAAACCGCTCGCTGATCTTGCTCGTGGAATGAGACACCGCCGCGGCCCGTTAGCATGGACATCCGCACCGATCAAGGCCATTGGGGAAGGTGTCATGACGAACATCGACGGAGTGCCCGACAAATTCGCGACACTCGGGCTCACCTACGACGATGTGCTGCTGCTGCCCGGTTCGTCGGACATGGCTCCCGACCAGATCGACACCTCTTCGTACATCTCGAAGAACGTGCGGGTGAACATCCCGCTGCTGTCCGCCGCCATGGACAAGGTCACCGAGTCCCGGATGGCCATCGCCATGGCCCGCCAGGGCGGCGTGGGCGTGCTGCACCGCAATCTCTCCATCGCCGACCAGGCCAACCAGGTCGACCTGGTGAAGCGCTCCGAGTCCGGCATGGTCACCGACCCGATCACCGTGCACCCGGACGCCACCCTCGGCGAGGCCGACGCGATCTGCGCGAAGTTCCGCATCAGCGGCGTCCCGGTCACCGACCCGGCCGGCAAGCTCCTCGGCATCGTCACCAACCGCGACATGGCCTTCGAGTCGGACCGCAGCCGCCAGGTGCGCGAGGTCATGACCCCGATGCCGCTGGTCACCGGCAAGGTCGGCATCTCCGGCGTGGACGCCATGGAGCTGCTGCGCCGCCACAAGATCGAGAAGCTGCCGCTGGTCGACGACGCCGGTCTGCTCAAGGGCCTCATCACCGTCAAGGACTTCGTCAAGGCGGAGAAGTACCCGAACGCGGCGAAGGACGCCAACGGGCGGCTGATCGTCGGCGCGGCCGTCGGTGTCGCGGGCGACTCCTTCGAGCGCGCCCAGGCGCTGATCGAGGCGGGCGTCGACTTCATCGTCGTCGACACCGCGCACGGCCACTCCCGGCTGGTCGGCGACATGATCGCCAAGATCAAGTCCAACTCCTCGGTGGACGTCATCGGCGGCAACGTCGCCACCCGCGACGGCGCCCAGTCCCTGGTCGACGCCGGTGCGGACGGCATCAAGGTCGGCGTGGGCCCCGGCTCCATCTGCACCACCCGGGTGGTCGCCGGCATCGGCGTCCCGCAGGTCACCGCGATCTACGAGGCGTCGCTCGCCGCCAAGGCGGCCGGTGTCCCGGTGATCGGTGACGGCGGCCTGCAGTACTCCGGCGACATCGCCAAGGCGCTCGTCGCGGGCGCCGACACGGTGATGCTCGGCTCGCTGCTCGCGGGCTGCGAGGAGTCCCCGGGCGAGCTGCTGTTCATCAACGGCAAGCAGTTCAAGTCGTACCGCGGCATGGGCTCGCTGGGCGCCATGCAGACCCGCGGCGAGCGCAAGTCCTTCTCCAAGGACCGCTACTTCCAGGAGGGCGTCGCCTCCGACGACCAGCTGATCCCCGAGGGCATCGAGGGCCAGGTGCCGTACCGCGGCCCGCTCGCCTCGGTCGTGCACCAGCTCGTCGGCGGTCTGCGCCAGTCGATGTTCTACGTCGGCGGCCGCACCGTCCCGGAGCTCCAGGACAACGGGCGCTTCGTCCGGATCACCTCGGCGGGCCTCAAGGAGAGCCACCCGCACGACATCCAGATGACGGTCGAGGCGCCGAACTACAGCCGTAAGTAGCCGTGGGCGGCCGTCGTGACCGGCCGTAGGTGACAGAGCGCGACGCGGGGGGGGGGGGGGGGGGGGTGGGGGGCCCCCCCCCCCCCCCCCGCGGGGGGGGGGGGGGGGGGGGCGCGCCCCCGGGGGGGGGGCCCCCCCCCCCCACCAATAGTCTCAGGGGGGCGGC